>JAUMWT010000056.1 GCA_030529505.1 Allobrachymonas sp.
TCCAGCTGGCGCAGCACGCCTTGCAGGGTGTTGAGGGTGCCGCGCAGTTCGGTCAGCGTGGGGCCGACTTCGTTCAGGCCGCGTGCGCCACCCCGGATGGAACCGCGGTTTTCTTCGATCGTGGCCTCCAGCGCGCCCACGCTTTTTTCAAAGGCGACGAAGGCCTTGTCGGCGCGATCCAGCGTTTGTTTGAAATCAACCGAGGCGGCGTGTTTGCCTGCGCGCATCATCTGGTTCATTTCGGCAAAGGCGGTTTTGGCCTGGCGCGCGGCCTGCTCGAAGCTGCGGATGGTTTGGCCCAGGCTGTCGCGCTGGCCTGCCAGGGCGCTGGTGGTTTTGTCGATGTTTTTCAGCGTTTGGCTCAGGTGGCGGATGTTGTCGTCGGAGAACAGATCGTGCGCGCTCACCAGCAGTTCGTTGAAGTTGTAGAGCACGTCTTCGCCGCCGGCCAGCAGCTTGCTCATGGGGGAGGGCTTGGCGTGGATGACGGGGATGTTGCGGTTGTCGCTCGTCAAGATTTGGGAGTCGGGGGCGCTGCCGCTGGTCAGGCGAATGAGCGAGGTGCCGGTGATGCCCACGGGCATGAGCGTGGCCTGGGTGTCGGTGCGCACGGGTGCGGCACGTTCTACCCGCACGCGGGCGTAAACGTTCTGGGGGTTTTGGGGGTCGAGGCGCAGATCGACCACGTCGCCCACGCGGATGCCGTTGAATTCGACCGTGCTGCCGCGCGACAGGCCCGAGACGGCTTCTTCAAACGCGATGTCGTAGAGGTGGAAGTCGCGCTCGCTGTCAGACCGGCCCAGCCACAGGGCAAACAGCACGGCCACCACGGCGGCAGCAAGGGTGAACAGGCCGATCAGCACATGGCGGGCTCGGGTTTCCATCAAGATTTCTCCGCAAAAGGCGATTTCGATTGGGCAGCCAGCGCAGCAGCGCGGCCGCGCGGGCCGTGAAAGTAGGCTTGCACCCAGGGATCGTCGAATTGTTCAACCTGGGCCAGCGTGCCGTTGATGATGACGCGCTTGTGCGCCAGCACGGCCACCCGGTCGGTGATGGTGTAGATGGTATCGAGATCGTGCGTGATCAAAAACACGGTAAAGCCCAGCGCATCGCGCAGGGTCAGAATCAATTGGTCGAAGGCCGCCGCGCCAATGGGGTCCAGCCCGGCGGTGGGCTCGTCCAGAAAAAGCATGTCGGGGTCGAGCGCCAGCGCGCGCGCCAAGGCCGCGCGTTTGACCATGCCGCCCGACAGATCGCTTGGGTAATCGTTGCCGGCCTTGGCGGGCAGGCCGGCCAGCGCGATTTTGGTGGCGGCGATGCGTTCGGCCTGCTGGCGCGACAGGCCCGCGTGCTCAATCAGGGGCAGGGCCACGTTTTCAGTCACGGTGAGTGAGGAGAACAGCGCCCCGCGCTGAAACAGCACGCCGAAGCGGCGCTCTTCGCGGCGGCGTTCGGCATCGGGCAGGGTGAGCAGGTTTTTGCCGAACACGCGCACGCTGCCAGCAGCGGGGCGGTTCAGCCCCACGATGGTGCGCAGCAGCACCGATTTGCCGCTGCCCGAGCCGCCAACCACGCTCAGGATTTCGCCCTGGCGAACGTCCAGGTCGAGGTGCTCGTGCACCACGTGGCTGCCAAACTGGTTGCGCAGGCCGCGCAGTTCGATGATGTTGCGGGCCGGGCGGGTAGAGCTGGCGGGGCTGGCCGGGAGCGTAGTCATGCGGTGGCGCTCCTTACCAATCCATTTCCATGAAAAAGAGCGCGGCCAGCGCGTCGATCAGGATGACGGTGAAGATCGACTGCACCACGGCCGAGGTGGTGTGCTCGCCCACCGATTGCGCGCTGCCGCTGACCTTGAAGCCTTCGGCGCAGCCGATCAGCGCGATCATGAAGGCCATGATGGGCGCTTTGCCCAGGCCCAGGTAAAAGTGGCGGGGCGGCACACTGTCTTGCACGATGGCAAGAAACTGCTGCATCGAAATGTCCAGCTCCAGCGCGCACACCACCATGCCGCCGAAAATGCCCGAGAGCACGGCGATCAGCGTCAACACCGGCAGGCCCAGCAGCAGCGCCAGCACGCGCGGAATGACGAGCATTTCCACCGGGTCCAGCCCCTGCACGCGAATGGCGTCCACCTCTTCATTGGCGCGCATGGAGCCGATCTGCGCGGCAAAGGCGCTGGCGGTGCGGCCCGCTACCAGAATGGCCGCCAGCAGCACGCCAAATTCGCGCAAAAAGGCAAAGGCCACGAGGTTGACCGTGAAGATGCTCGCGCCAAAGCTGCGCAGCACCGTGGCCCCCAGAAAGGCCACCACGGCCCCGACCATGAAGTTCATCAAGGCCACGATGGGCACGGCGCGCAAGGTGGTTTGATCCAGATTCGCCATCCACGAGGTGACACGCCAGCGCGCGGGCCGCCAGGCCACACGCGCCATGCCTTCCAGCACCAGGCCGGCAAAGCCCAGCAGATTGTGAACGTGCCGCCAGCCCGCAAGCGTCAGGCGGCCCAGCGCCTCGAGATGGTCGGTAAGGCGGGTGATGAGGTTTTGCTTGGGCGGCAACGGGGCAGCCTGCGTTTGCGACAAGGCCTGCGCCACGGCTTGCAGCAGGGCGCGGCGCTCGGCTGGCAGGAGCGAATCTTCGGCGATGAGGGTTTGCAGGCGCGCCTCGCCCAGCAGTTGTTGCAAAAGCTGGGCCCCGGCGGTATCCAGCGCGCCCAAGGCTGCCGCATTTACCGTGGTGCTGGCATTTAGGCGTGCGGCCAGTTGGGGCAGCAGCGCCTCCATCTTGGCGTAGTGCGGCAACGTCCAGTCGCCCTGCAAAAACAGGGTGTTGCTTTCGGCAGAAAACGCGGCCTGAGCCGGGCGTTGGGCGGGCGTGGGTGTCATCGTGCCGCCACTATAGCAAGCAGGGCTGAGCGCTGGGAGCATGGCGCCCCGAAAAGACCACGGCTCTGCTGTGCCGTTGGGTGTGGTGCGGTGGGGTCAATGACGGAGTGTCAGCAGAGGCGGCTTCCCGTCTTGTTGCGTGCTTGCCCAGTACGAACTTGGGTGCTTGGCTTGCGACGTGCGCGATACGGGCAGCGTCTCTTCTGTTTGCACGCTGCGCTTTTCACACGACACAGTGCGGTTTGAGTAGCGGCCACCCAAACGGTGAGGGGGCTTGCTGCTCGTTCAGGTTGGCCCAACAGCGCCAGCGGCTGCTAGCAAATGCCGTCAAGCGCTTTGAATAGGACTCACACCGCCACCGGCGCTTTGATGGCCGGGTGCGGGTCGTAGCCGATCACTTCAAAGTCTTCAAATGCGTAGCTGAAGATGTCGGCTGGCTGGCGCTTGATCTGCAACTGTGGGTAGGGGCGCGGGTCGCGCGAGAGTTGCAGCGCCACCTGCTCGTGGTGGTTGCTATAGATGTGGCAGTCGCCGCCGGTCCAGATGAAATCGCCCACCTGCAAATCGCATTGCTGGGCCACCATGTGCGTGAGCAGCGCGTAACTCGCGATGTTGAAAGGCACGCCCAAAAACAGATCGGCGCTGCGCTGATACAGCTGGCAGCTCAAGCGGCCCTGCGCCACGTAGAACTGGAAGAAGGCGTGGCAGGGCATGAGGGCCATTTTGTCCAGCTCAGCCACGTTCCAGGCGCTGACGATGATGCGGCGCGAGTCGGGGTTGGTTTTGAGGGTGTCGATCACTTGCGCGATCTGGTCGATGTGCTGCCCGTCGGGCGTGGGCCAGCTGCGCCACTGCACGCCGTACACGGGGCCCAGGTCGCCCGTCTCGGGGTTGGCCCATTCATCCCAGATCGTCACGCCGTGCTCTTGCAGCCAGCGCGCGTTGCCGTCGCCGCGCAAGAACCACAGCAGCTCATAGATGATGCTTTTGAGGTGAACTTTCTTCGTGGTGACGAGCGGAAAGCCCTGCTGCAAATCAAAGCGCATCTGGTAGCCAAAGACGCTGCGCGTGCCGGTGCCGGTGCGGTCGGCCTTTTCCACGCCGTGCTCAAACACGTGGCGCAGCAGGGTTTCGTACTGGTTGGAGGGGGCATTCATGGTTGCGCGATGTGTGCTGATGCGGCGAGGCGGTTTTTTGGCAAGGGATTGCGGAGTGTAATGCTTGCCACCGATGGGCGCAGGCCAGGCTGCCTTGTCCGCGCTTGCACATCATCCATGTTCACAACACCTTGCCCGGGTTCATGATGTGGTGCGGGTCGAGGGCTTGTTTGATGGCGCGCATTATCTCCAGCGCCACGGGGCTTTGGTAGTGCGGCAGCACATCACGCTTGAGCTGGCCGATGCCATGCTCGGCGCTGATGCTGCCGCCAAAGCGCTGCACGGCGTCGAACACCAGGGCGTTGATGGCGGCCTCGTGCTGCAGCAAAAACGCTTGGGGGGCGCTGCCCGCAGGCGCTTGCACGTTGTAATGCAGATTGCCATCGCCCAAATGCCCAAAGGTGATGAGGCGCGCGCCAGGAAAAGCCGCTGCGATGGCCGCTGCCGTGGTTTCCACAAAAGCAGGCATGGCCGATGTGGGCACGGCAATATCGTGCTTCACGTTCAGACCCTCGGCCGCTTGCGCCAGCGGAATGCCCTCGCGCAGCTGCCACAGCGCCTGCGTTTGCGCCAGGCTCTCGGCCACCACGGCATCCAGCAGCAGGTCCTGCTCCAAGGCGGATTCCAGCAAGGCATGCAGGGGTTGTTGCGCGGCTTCGCCAGTTTCGAAAGCAGAGTGCTCCAGCAGCACATACCAGGGCGCGGCATCGGCCAGGGGAACGCGCAACTGGGGCAGGTGCTGCTGCACCAGTTGCAGGGATTGGGCGTTCATCAGCTCAAACGCAGTCAAGCCCGCATCCAGCCGCTGGCGTGCCAGCGCCAGCCAATCCACGGCGGCTTGCAATGTGGGCACGGCGGCCCAAACGGCGGTTTGCAAGCTGGGGCGTGCAAACAGCTTGAGCGTGGCGGCGGTGATGATGCCCAGCGTGCCCTCGCTGCCGATGAGCAGGTGGCGCAGGTCGTAGCCGGTGTTGTTCTTGCGCAAGCCATGCAGGCCGTGCCAGATCTGGCCTTGCGGCGTCACGGCTTCCAGCCCCAGGCACAGTTCGCGCGCATTGCCGTAGCGCAGCACCTGCGTGCCGCCGGCGTTGGTGGCCAAATTGCCGCCGATGGTGCAGCTGCCCTCGCTGGCCATGCGCAGCGGATACAGCCAGCCCGCATCGGCTGCGGCTTGCTGCACTTGTTGCAGGGTGCAGCCGGCTTCGGCCGTCAGCGTCTGGTTGGCGCTGTCAATGGCGCGGATGCGGTTCATGCGCTGCAGGCTCACGATCACGCTGGGGCGGCCTGCGCTGGCCGGGCTGCTCAAAGGCGTGGCCCCGCCCACCAGGCCGGTGTTGCCGCCTTGTGGCACCACGGCGGCCTGCGCGGCTGCGCACAGGCGCACCACTTGGGCCAACTCTTCGGTGTTGGCTGGGCGCACCACGCACAGGGCCTCGCCGTGGTAGCGCTTGCGCCAATCGGTGCAAAACGGGGCGCAGTCAGGGCCGGTGAGCACATAGGGTTCGCCCAGGGTTTGTTGCAGGGCTTGTAGCAGTTGATTCATTATTGGTGTCTGTCAATGCAAAAAAGAAAAGCCTGCCGATTATGCGGACGTGGGCGTATGCGGCAACGCGCATGAAAACGTGCGCCGTAGAATGCCGCATCTTGTTTTCAGACAAAAGGAAAAACCATGTGGATGCGAAAAATCGCCTTGCTGCTGGCCGTCATGAGCCTGAGCACCACTGCCTTGGCGGCAGCGCCCAGTGATGCTTCAATCGACGAGCTGATCTAGGTAGCGCGCATGCGTGAACAGACCGATGCCATGATGCAAGGCATGGAAAAAGACGTGGTCATGAACATGAACAGCATGATGGCTGGCCGTCGCGAAGTCTCTTCCGAAACGCGCCAACGCATACAGGGCATGCAGCGCCAAATGGTGCAAATTCTGCGTGAAGAAATGGCTTGGGAGAACATTCAACCCATCTATCGCCAGATTTACAAAGAGTCGTTCACGCAAGAAGAAATCGACGGCATGCTGGCCTTCTATCGCTCGCCTGCCGGACAGGCCATGCTGCAAAAAATGCCGCAAGTGCTGGAGCGATCCATGCAAATCAGCCGTGAACGCCTGTTGCCGCGCGTGACCCGGCGCATGACGCAGTTGCTGAGCGAAACAATCAAGGGCGAAACTGGCAAGGCCGCGCCCTCATCGGCCAAAGGCAAAACTTCCGCTGCTGCCAAATAAAGAAGAGGAAATAAACGCTCAGCCATGACGACAGCACTGCACCTTATTTATGCACAGGCACGCGGCCGCGTGATTGGCCGCGACGGGCGCATGCCCTGGCATCTGCCCGAAGACTTGGCGCACTTCAAACGCACCACCCTGGGGCAGCCTGTCATCATGGGCCGCAAAACGTGGGAAAGCTTGCCCGCGGCCTTCCGCCCCTTGCCGGGTCGGCGCAACATCGTCATCACCCGTCAAACCGACTGGCAAGCCGCTGGCGCCGAAGTGGC
>JAUMWT010000016.1 GCA_030529505.1 Allobrachymonas sp.
TGCGCAGCGGGGCCGAATCGCGCCCGGTGATGATGGCGGGCGTAATGCCCGCGCGCTGCAAGAGCTTTAAGCCGTGGCCGTCGAGCGTGTGAAAGCGCTTGAGCGTTTCGCCCGCTTCGCTGTAAAGCAGGCTGCCATCGGTGAGCACGCCGTCCACATCGAAAAACACCACGCGCACATCCTGGGCGCGCAGCAGCAGTTCGGGCGCAAAGCGCAGGGCGGGGCGGGTGTCGGGCGTGGCGGGCATGGTGGCGGGCTTGCAAGCGGTTGGGGCAGAAAAAGAAAACGGGCCGGGGTGCGGTGATGGGGCGGGTCTTTGCACTGTGGCTCCGTGGCGCTGTTGCTGATCTTAGCGTGTGGCGCTTGGCCCTTGCCCAGTCCGGCGCATCTCCATGCAAGAAGTGCAGCGCTTCAAACGCAGGCTTTGCAGATGAGGGGCCAAGGTGTTGGCTGCGGCACCGTGTTTGCGCTTTTGATGCGGGCGGGCGCCGCGTAGGGCGCTACATGGGGCGTTATCGGCGTCGTTGGACTGTCAAATCGAGGCCGCCAGATGGGGCAGGTGCAGACAATGGAAACGGGGTTGGCCTGCATGCTTTTCCAGCGCCCGTGGCCATTGTGCGCACTGCACGGTCGCTACAGCCGTAATGGGCGAACGATCAAATCACCTTGGCGCGCATCAAGTCGTGCGTGTTGAGGGCGCCTATCAGCACGCCCTGGGCATCAACCACGGGCAGGCTGTTGATGCGGTGTTCTTCCATCAGGCGGGCGGCGTCGGCGGCCAAGGCGTCTGCGCGGATGCTGCGCGGCTGTGCGTGCATGAGGCTGGCCGCGGTTTGCGTGCGCAAGTCAGCGCCTGCTTCGATCAGGCGGCGCAAATCGCCATCGGTGAAGATGCCCTGCAGCTGCCCTTTGGCATCCACCACCATGGTGGCGCCCAGGCCCTTGGCGCTCATCTCGCGCATCACCTCGCTGAAGTTGTCGTGCTCGCGCACGGCCGGTGCGGCGTCGCCTGCACGCATCACATCGGCCACGGTGGTGAGCAGGCGGCGGCCCAGCGCGCCACCGGGGTGGGACCGGGCAAAGTCTTCGGCGCGAAAACCGCGCGCATCGAGCAAAGCCACGGCCAGCGCATCGCCCAGCGCCATTTGCACCGTGGTGCTGGCCGTGGGGGCCAGGTTGAGCGGGCAGGCTTCTTTTTCCACGCTGCTGTCGAGCACGATGTGGGCATGCCGCGCCAGGCTGGATTGGGGCTTGCCGGTGATGGCAATCAGCGGCACGCCCTGGCGCTTGAGCACGGGCAGCACGCGGGCCAGCTCCTCGCTTTCGCCGCTGTTGCTGATGGCCAGCACCACGTCGGCCGGCGTGACCATGCCCAGGTCGCCGTGGCCTGCCTCGGCCGGGTGCACGAAAAAAGCCGGCGTGCCGGTGGATGCCAGCGTGGCCGCGATCTTGCGGCCCACATGGCCGCTTTTGCCCATGCCCATGACGACCACGCGCCCCGTGGCGCGCAGCATGGTGACCACAGCTTGCTCCATTTGCGCAGCGGCCGCGGGTTGCTGAAAGCGTGCGGCGGCTTGTTGCAGTGCAGCGGCCTCAATGGCAAAGGTTTCTTGCACCCATTGCAGGGCGCGCGGCGAGTTGGGGGATGAAGGCTGGGCGGGCGCGGCTGGGCGCGTATCAGAGGCAGGGGCAGTCATGCACGAAATTGTAGCGAGGCGGGGTGTGGCGCGGGGTGCGCGACAGGGGGCCGTGGCGGGGCTTGGGGCGCTGGGTGAAGCAGCTTGCAGCCTGCGGGTTTGTGGGGGGGCTGCTTGGTGGCTGTGATGGGTGCGTGCGGTATTTGCAGCAGCGCAGCGGCTTGTTCTGCAATGGCTACAGCCATCTCATTCAAGTTGCGCCACAGCTCCATGAACAAGATGGCCGAAGTGGGCGCTAACGCTGGGGTGTGGCGTGCGGTGCTTTGGGTTTGCCCGATGGAAGACGCCAAGGCAGCAGGCGGCCATGCGACGGCTGAAGCGTGATGGCTATCTGTCATTTGATCTATACAGGAGTGATAGGCCCTGAATATGCAGTGCCCGTTGCCATTCGCTCATGGTTTGGGCAATGGTCTATGAGCCTTGGTTTGCCTGTGAGGGGCAATGCTTGCTGGCGTTGCTTGGCGCGTGGATTCGAGCGGGGCGGGGGGCAGTGTTGCGATTGATGATTCAACAGAGTCTCCGAGTTGCCCTCAGTCTCCCTTGGCTGGACGTTCGCCAAAAATGGCCGTGCCGACGCGCACCAGGGTGCTGCCCGCGCAAATGGCGGCCTCCAGATCGTGGCTCATGCCCATCGAGAGGGTATCCCACCGCGGCAGTTGCAGGGCCTGGCCCAGTTCATCGAACAAGGCGCGGGTGCGTTGGTGCACGGCCAGGGTGCGTGCCTCGTCGGCATAGGGTTCGGGAATGCTCATCAGGCCGCGCAGCTGCAGGCCGGGCAAATCGGCCACGGCGCGGGCCAAAGTCAGTGCTTGCTCGGGCGGCACGCCTGATTTGTTGGCGCCGCCATCCATATTCACTTGCAGGCAGACTTGCAGCGGCGGCAAGTCGGCCGGGCGCTGGCGGCTCAGGCGCTGGGCGATGTCGGGCCGATCCAGACTGTGCAGCCAATCGAAGTGCCTGGCCACCAATGCGGTTTTGCGGCTTTGCACAGGGCCAATGCAGTGCCATTCGATGCCGTGCAGCCCTTGCGCGCGCAGGGCGGTGATTTTGGCCACGGCCTCTTGCACGTAGTTTTCGCCAAAGGCGGTTTGGCCTGCGGCAAAGGCGGCGGCCACCGCCTCAGGCCCCTGGGTTTTGGAAACGGCCAGCAAGCGCACGCTGCCTGCAGGGCGCCGGGCCTGCTCCAGTGCGTGGGCGATGCGCTGTTGCACTTGTGCCAGTGCGAGGGCGATTTTGTGTGAAATTGCTGGCGATATTGGCATTTTGGCAACACAATAGTTCACAGCATTGTTACGATTGCAACATAATCAATCAACCGTTTGCAGGCAGAGGCAAGGGCAGGCTTGTTTCTTGGGTGTGCCCATCTCATTCTGTTTGCAGGCCCGGCAGCCAGGCTGCTCTCACCAACAGGAACACGCTCGTGGATATTACCCAACTGCTGGCATTCAGCGTCAAGAACAAAGCTTCGGACTTGCACCTTTCGGCCGGCCTGCCGCCCATGCTGCGGGTGCACGGCGACGTGAAGCGCATCAACCTGCCCGTGATGGAGCACAAGGAAGTGCACGCCATGGTGTACGACATCATGAGCGATTCGCAGCGCAAGCAGTACGAAGAAAACTTCGAGTGCGACTTCTCGTTTGAAGTCAACGGTCTGGCCCGCTTCCGAGTCAACGCCTTCAACCAGAAGCGCGGGGCGGCCGCTGTGTTTCGTACCATTCCGAGCAAGGTGCTGACGCTGGAGCAATTGAACGCGCCCAAGATTTTTGCCGATCTGGCACTCAAGCCGCGCGGGCTGGTGCTGGTGACGGGCCCCACGGGTTCGGGCAAGTCCACCACGCTGGCGGCCATGATCAACCACCTGAACGAGACCGAGTTCGGCCACATCCTCACGGTGGAAGACCCGATCGAATTCGTGCACGACTCCAAAAAATGCCTGATCAACCAGCGGGAAGTGGGGCCGATGACGCACAGCTTCTCCAACGCGTTGCGTTCGGCCCTGCGTGAAGACCCCGACGCCATTCTGGTGGGCGAGATGCGTGACCTGGAAACCATCCGCCTGGCCATGACGGCGGCCGAAACCGGCCACTTGGTGTTTGGCACCTTGCACACCAGCAGCGCGGCCAAAACGGTGGACCGTATCATCGACGTCTTTCCGGCCGAAGAAAAGGAAATGGTGCGCGCGATGCTGTCCGAATCGCTGGTGGCCGTGATCTCGCAAACGCTGTGCAAAACCAAAGACGGCCAGGGCCGCGTGGCCGCGCACGAAATCATGCTGGGCACGCCCGCCATCCGCAACCTCATCCGCGAGGCCAAGGTGGCGCAGATGTACTCCACCATCCAGACCAGCAACAATGTGGGCATGCAAACGCTGGACCAGAACCTCACGGAACTGGTCAAGCGCAACATGATTTCGGTGGGCGAAGCACGCTCCAAAGCCAAGATTCCGGAAAACTTCCCGGGTTGATGCGCCTGTGAGCGGCGGTGGCCTGCTGGCAATGCTGGCAAACCGCTGGCTCGCCCGCCATGCCATCTGCGCTTCCCGGCTTTTTGCCGCTACGGTGCGGGGCCTCATCCGGCCTTTATGCCTTCAGTTAATCGTCAAAGGATCTTCTTATGAATCGCGACCAGGCCAGTCAGTTCATTCACGAGCTGCTCAAACTCATGGTCAACCGCAATGGCAGTGACCTTTTCATCACTGCCGACTTTCCGCCCGCCATCAAGGTCGATGGCAAGGTGAACAAGGTTTCGGCCCAGCCCCTGTCGGCCGCACATACGCTGGCGCTGGTGCGCTCCATCATGAACGATCGGCAAATGTCCGAATTCGAAGCTACCAAGGAATGCAACTTCGCCGTGGCGCCGCCGGGCATTGGGCGCTTCCGCGTGAATGCCTTCATGCAAATGGGCAAGGTGGGCATGGTCATGCGGGTGATTCCGCAAAAGATTCCGACCATCGACGAGTTGAAGCTGCCGCAGATTCTCAAAGACATTGCCATGACCAAGCGCGGCCTGGTGATTCTGGTGGGCGCCACCGGCTCGGGCAAATCCACCACGCTGGCCTCGATGGTCGATTGGCGCAACGAAAACTCTTTCGGCCACATCATCACGGTCGAAGACCCGGTGGAATTCGTGCATCCGCACAAGAACTGCATCGTCACGCAACGCGAAGTGGGGCTGGATACCGACGGCTGGGAAGTGGCGCTGAAAAACAGCCTGCGCCAGGCGCCCGACGTGATTCTGATGGGCGAGATTCGCGACCGCGAAACCATGGAACACGCCATCGCCTTTGCCGAAACCGGCCACCTGTGCTTGGCCACCTTGCACGCCAACAGCGCCAACCAGGCGCTGGACCGGATCATCAACTTCTTCCCCGACGAGCGCCGCGTGCAGTTGCTCATGGACTTGTCGCTCAACCTCAAGGCCACCATCTCGCAGCGCCTGCTGCCGCGTGAAAACGCCAAAGGCCGCATCGCGATGATGGAGATCCTGATCAACTCGCCGCTGATTGCCGACCTGATCTTCAAGGGCGAAGTGGGCGAGATCAAGGAAGTGATGAAGCGCAGCCGCGACATTGGCATGCAAACCTTCGACCATGCCCTGTTCGATGCATTTGAAGAAGGCTCCATCTCTTACGAAGACGCCCTGCGCAACGCCGATTCGCAAAACGATTTGCGCCTGCAGATCAAGCTGCACTCCAAGCGCGCGGCCACCACCGATCTGGCCGCTGGCACCGAGCATTTGGCGGTGATGTGAGTTGGGCGGCGGTGCAAGCCCGCGTTCAAGGCCCTTTGGGCGGCGAAGGCTCAGCAAAAAACGGCAGGAAAATTCCTGCCGTTTTTTCGTTTGTGAAAACCGGGTTGAAGGGGAGAGCCGTGTGCCGCCCTTGCTTGAATGAACGCTGATCGGCGTGATCGGGCGATGATGGCGGGGCATCAGGACGAAAACAAGCGGAAAAGCCTTTTGTTTCAGGGCAAGCCGCAACTGTCCCCTATACTGCGCTTTCGGCCTTTTTGAATCAAATGAGCTAAGAGCCTGTTCAAAATCTCCTCGCGGGCGCTTGAAAATGGAAGCGGGCGGTCTGCGGCGTTGCAAATCTTGTCAACCCTCTTGCACATGTCGCACGGGCCATGCACTGCAATTTGCGCCTTGCATCCCATCCCGCTTCATATCCAATCACCTCACGATAAGATCGTGAACAGGCTCTAAGGAGTCAATCATGCAAAGCCAAGTATCAAAAGAATCACGCCATGCAGCTGTTATGGGCTGGGTCGGCTCGATATTTTTCGGGTTTGTACCGGGGCTGATCATTTACCTCAAGAAAGAGCATGATGCATACGTCAAGAATCAGGCCAAGGAGATGCTGAACTGGTCCATCACGGTGAGCCTCGTCTATTGTGTATGTGCGGCCCTTTCTTTTGCTCATTTTTGGACGGGCTTTTGGGCTTTTTCGCTTGCGGGCGTTGTTCATTTGGGGTTTTGCATCATGGGGGCGATGGCGGCCTCCAACGGCAAGGATTTCAAAACCCCTTGTACCTTGCGCTTGATCCAATGAAATTTCGAAATGGCAGGCGATCGTCCAGCCATTTTCTTGTCCGTTTGATTCTTGCAAGAGCGTCTGTTGCTGATGTTTTTGAGAAGTGGTTCGAGATCTCATCGCGAGGCGCTTTGGGTGGAGTGGGATGGGCTGCAAAGCGCACATCTTTGTATGTGGCGCAGTGCATAGCCCCCGCGCCACATGGGCAAAATGGCCGACAGGATTTGCGAGGCCGCAAACCGCCCGCTTCCATTTTCAAGCGTCCGCGAGGCGGTTTTGAACAGATTCTGAGAGTGCTGGGAGCGTGAGCAGAGACGAGCGCCAGCTTGCCCCAGGCGTTTAACCTGCGTGGCTGGCCTCTGCGGCAAAGGCAATGCGTCCGTCGATGAGGGTGTGCGTGACGCGGCCGGGCAAGGTGCTTCCCTCAAAGGGGGTGAATTGGCCGTGGCTGCGCAGCTGCGGCTCCTGCACTTGCCAGTGGGCATCGGGGTTGACGATGCACAAGTCGGCCACGCCGCCGGTCAGCAGCTGCCCGATGCCGCTGGGCAGTTCGGCTCTGCCAGCGGCCAGGATGTGCGCAGGCCGCTGGGTGACGGCGGCCAGCGCCTGCGGCAGC
Organism: Allobrachymonas sp.; assembly: GCA_030529505.1. Lineage (GTDB taxonomy): Bacteria > Pseudomonadota > Gammaproteobacteria > Burkholderiales > Burkholderiaceae_C > Brachymonas. The sequence continues at coordinate 6,845 of JAUMWT010000016.1, forward strand.
GGGATTTGATCCTGCTGCGCCCAGTGCAAGGTGAGCGAGAGCAGCAGTTCCAGCCCGGAAGCGCCCGGGGTGGCATCGCTGAAAGGCAGGATTTTTTCATCGGCATCCACCGGGGTGTGGTCGCTCACCAGGGCGTCGATCACGCCGTCACGCAGGGCGGCGCGCAGGACGGCGCGGTCGCTGGCGCTGCGCAGCGGGGGATTGAGCCGTGCGCGGCTGTCGAAGTAGCCGATGTCGGTTTCGCACAGGTGCAGGCTGTTGATGCTCACGTCACAGGTCATAGGCAGGCCGCGCGCGCGCGCCTGGCGCACCAGCTCCACGCCTGCGGCGCTGGAGAGGCGGCAGATGTGCACCCGCGCGCCGGTGGCTTCCATCAGCTCTGTAATCGTCATGATGGCCAGCGTTTCGGCCAGCACGGGCACGCCGGCCAGGCCCATGCGGGTGGCCAGTGCGCCGCTGGCGGCCACGCCGCTGCCCAACCAGGGATCCAGCGGGCGCAGCCACACGGTGTAGCCGAAGGTGGCGGCGTATTGCATGGCGCGCTGCAGCACGCGCGTGTTCTGAATGGCCTGGTCGGCCTGGCCAAAGCCGATGCAGCCGGCATCGGCCAACTCCACCATGCCGGTGAGTGCCTCGCCCTGCAGTTGCTGCGTGAGCGCGCCCAGGGGAAACAGCCTGGCCTGTTGCAGGCGGGCCGAGCGGAATTTGAGCATTTCCACCAGGCCGGGTTCGTCCAGCACGGGGTCGGTATCGGGCGGGCACACCAGGCTGCTGATGCCGCCGCTGACGGCCGCGGCCATTTCGCTTTCGAGCATGTGGCCGTGCGGGCCAGGTTCGCGCAGGCGCGCGGCCAAGTCCACCAGGCCGGGCAGCACGAGGTGGCCTTGGGCGTTGAGGGTGGTGTCGGGCACAAAACCTGCGGGCGCTGGGCCCACGCTCAGAATGCGGCCGTTGGCAATGGCGATGTCGGCCGGGGCGTCAAAGCCGTTGGCGGGGTTGATGACTCGGCCGCCTTGGATCAGGATGTTCATGGGCTGGTTTCCCTTGGGGCGTGGCTCGCAGTCAGGCGTCGTGGCTGGCCACGATGCTCATGGCGGCCATGCGCACGGCAATGCCGAAGTTGACCTGTTGCAGGATGACGCTGTGCGGGCCATCGGCCACGGCCGAGTCGATTTCCACCCCGCGGTTGATGGGGCCGGGGTGCATCACGATGACGTTGGGCTTGGCGTATTGCAGCACCTGTGGCGTGAGGCCGAAGCGTTTGAAATACTCTTGTGACGAAGGCAGCAGCGCGCCGTTCATGCGCTCGTTTTGCAGGCGCAGGGCGATCACCACGTCGCAATCGCGAATGCCTTCTTGCAAGGTGTGGCAAACGCGCACGCCCATCTCGGCCAGATTGCCGGGCATCAGGGTTTTGGGGCCGACCACGCGCACGTCGGGGCAGCCCAGGGTGAGCAGGGCGTGGATGTCGCTACGCGCCACGCGCGAATGCAGCACATCGCCCACGATGGCCACGCTCAGATTGGAAAAATCGCCCTTGTGGTGGCGAATGGTGTACATGTCGAGCAGGCCCTGCGTGGGGTGGGCGTGGCGCCCGTCGCCCGCGTTGATGACGTGCACGTGCGGCGCGACGTTGCGCGCAATCAGGTAGGGCGCGCCCGATTCGCTGTGGCGCACCACGAACACGTCGGCGGCCATGGCGCTGAGGTTGGCGATGGTGTCGAGCAGGGATTCGCCCTTGGAGGTGGAGGAGCGCGCAATGTCGAGGTTGAAAACGTCGGCGCTCAGGCGTTTGGCCGCGATTTCAAACGTGGTGCGCGTGCGCGTGCTGTTTTCAAAGAAGAGGTTGAAAATGCTTTTGCCGCGCAGCAGCGGCACTTTTTTGACCTCGCGCGTGTTGACGCTCACGAACTGGGCGGCCGTATCCAGAATGTGCACGATGATGTCGCGCGGCAGCCCTTCGGTAGAGAGCAAATGGATCAGTTCGCCATGCTGGTTGAGTTGCGGATGGGGTGTGGCGGGCATGTGCGGCAGATGAAGAGACGTTGCGGTGCAGGCCGAAGTTTAGCGGCTGTTGGGCCTGCCGCAATGCTCTTTTTCAAAGGGGCCGCGAGCGATGGGGCTGCGCGGGCGCTGGCTTCAGCGCCTGCAGCGCAGGCAAGTGGCAATGCCGCTTGGCACCGCTTGGCCGCCGAAGGCGTATCCGGCCTGTTTGACCGCAGCTCGCGCCCGCGGCGCCCGCCCAGGCGCTGGAGGCAGGCCAAGTCAAACGCGCCGTGGCGCTGCACACGCGCCCGTTTTAAGAGACTGTTCAAGATCTCAACGCGGGGCGATTGGACAGAGTGCGAGATGGGATGCAAGGCACACATCTTTGTATGTGGCGCAGCGCATGACCCGTGTGACATATGCAAGACGGTTGACAAAATTTGCAACTAAGCAGGCCGCCCGCTTCTGTTTTCAAGCGTCCGCGAGGAGATTTTGAGCAGGCTCTCAGACCACCCTGGCGTGGGCCACAGCGGGTGGCGCAAAGATGTCGTGGGCAGGCTCCGCTTCGATGATGGTGGGCGGGCCGTTGGCGTCGTTGGCGGCTGGCGCCCATTCGGGGTCCATGCGCACCAGGGGCAAGGGATCGGGGGCCTGCGGGGCAGGCGCTGCTGGCTGCGCTGGGGCAGGTTGCTGCAAATGCTCGGCCAATGCGTCGGCATAGGCATACAGGCCGGGTGTGCCGCCCGAGTGCACAAAGACCACGGTCGTTTGCTTGCTCCATTGCCCGGCGCGGGCGGCGGCCAGCAGGCCGGCGAAGGCTTTGCCGGTGTAAACGGGGTCGAGCATCACGCCTTCGGTGCGGCCGGCCAGGCTGATGGCCTCCAGCCCGGCAGAGGACGGCACACCGTAACCCGGGCCGATTTGGGCGCCGTCCACCCGCACGGCTTGGCTGCCCGGCGGCAGGGGCTTGCGGCCCATCAGCATCAAAATGCCGTTGGCCAAGCTGGCCACCACGGGCGCAATGCGTTCTTGCGGGTAGAGCACACTGATGCCGTGCACTTGCGTGTGCGCGCCCGATGCGGCAAAGCCCGCCACCAGGCCGGCCTGGGTGCCGCCGCTGCCTGTGGTGCAAAACACGTGATCGGCTTGCAGGTTTTGTGAAGCGAGCTGGCGTTCGATCTCGCGCGCGCAACCCACATAGCCCCAGGCGCCTTGCACGCTGGAGCCGCCAAACGGAATGAAATAGGGCTTGCGCCGGGCCGCGCGCAGCTCTTGCATCAGCTTGCGGGCGTAGTCGCGGGCGTCTGCTTCGGGTTCGAGCATGTGCAGCTTGGCGCCGAAATTGCGCATCAACAGCACATTGCCGTTGCTGGTGTAGCTCTCGCTGCTGCGTGGCACCAGTTTGCTCAGTACCAGCTCGCAGCCCAAGCCGAAACGCGCGGCCACGGCAGCCGTCAAGCGGGCGTGGTTGGATTGCAGGCAGCCGGTGGTGACCAGGGTATCGGCGCCTTGCTCGATGGCCTCAGCCACCAGATATTCCAGCTTGCGCAGCTTGTTGCCTGCACCGCCCAGCGGGGCCATGTCATCGCATTTGAGGAAGATTCTTGCCTGGCAGCCCAGATGCTGCGGCAGGCTGCGCAACTCCACCAAAGGGGTGGGGGTAGGTAGAAGAGAGATTTTGGAAAACATGGTACTGCTGGGGAAAGGGGCCGGGCGGTGAAGCCGCCCGGCTTTCAAAAAACGGCACGCAAGGCAGGAAGCGCCTGACAGCGCATTCCGGAGCTCAAGAGTCTGGATTTGAAGCCGGCGACTTTCCAGGCGAACAGAAGCCATTAATAGCGTAATTTTGTTACGCAAATTACAAAATTCTATACCCCAATGGGCAGCAAGTTTCGTGCCAATAGCAATTGTTGATTGCTTGCATCATCAAATTACGTGGTGGTTGGAGAAAGATGTCGGGCCAAGACCAAAGCCGACTCAGGGCAGGGGCTTTGTTTTGTCTGAGAGCCTGTTCAAGATCTCCTCGCGGGCGCTTGAAAATGGAAGCGGGCGGTCTGTGGCGTTGCAAATCTTGTCCATAGCACGGGCTATGCCCTTCGATTTGCGCCTTGCATCCCATCCCGATCCACTTCCAATCACTTCACGATGAGATCTTGAACAGGCTCTGAAGGAAGGCCAAGGCGATGGAGGCCTCTGGTTTTTTGTAAATAAATGTGCGTGAATTGCGTCACGCATGACTGACAAATTTCGCTTTTTTTGATGAATGCTTAAGTGCTCATGAGGCGCATGGCTTGTCTCTGAAAAAGCGGCGAAAGGTGCGTACCAAAGCATGCGTTTTTTGGTTCGCTATCAGTCCGCCGTCAGCCTTCAGGTGCTGCGGGCCTGTTTCTATCTTATTGATTTCTAATGAAAATCTTGCAGTTTCCTGATGGGCGTGGCGTGACAAAGCGCCGTGCGGATGCTATTCTGCCGCCACTTTCCAAAGCCAGTCGCGTTGGCTTGATGTTGCCGCTGCCGTGAGCAGTTTGCTCATGTGAAGCGGACTGGCATTGTTCTTGCTTTTTCTTTTTTCGTTACAGAATAGTTACCGTTTTCAGGCTGGATCGTCCATGTCCTCTTTCGATACCCCCACCGTGCTCGTGGTCAGTGCTGACCAGACGCAAACCGTTTCCATCAACCCTCGCTTGTTGTTTGCCATCAAACCCTTGCTGGCGGTGCTGGCCCTGTTGCTCGTGGCCTTGCTGGCGGCTTTGAGTCTGCTGGGCGTGCGCTATTTCAATGAGCGCCAGCAGTTCGCCACCACCACGCGCGAATTGCAGCAGCAGGTGCTGGATCTGCAGAATTTCACTTCGGCCGAAATCAATGCCAAGTTGAACGCCCTGCAAAAGTCCGAAAAACTGGTGCAAGACCTGCAGAATTACCTCAAGGATCGCGGGGTGTCGGTCAAGCCCGCCAAGATCGAAACCCAGCCGGGCAAGCCCATTGCTTCGGCGGGTGGCCCGGTGTTGTCGGTGCCTGTGCAGCAGATGCCCTTCAGCAGCGCCTTTTCCGAAGGGGCAGAGACCTTGTTGCAGGCCGTGCAGCGCACCCCCTTGGGCGCTCCGCACAAGGGGCCGTTGACATCACGCTTTGGCAACCGCCCCAATCCGTTCACGGGCCGTGGTTCAGAGTTTCATGGCGGCATCGATATCAAAGGCAAAACGGGTGAAGACATCCGCGTCACGGCCAATGGCAAGGTCAGCTTTGCCGGGGTGCAAAACGGTTATGGCAATGTGGTGCGCGTCAAGCATGGCAACGGTTACGAAACCGTGTACGGCCACCTTTCGCGCATCGATGTCAAAGCCGGCCAAACGATCGAGGCCGGCCACGTCGTGGGGCTGCTGGGCTCCACCGGGCGCTCCACGGGCCCGCATCTGCATTACGAAGTGGTGCGCAATGGCGAGCGCCTGGATCCCGAGAACTACCTGAGCCTGGATGTTTCGCTGCTGAACCCGGCCAATTGATACCAAGCGTGATGCCAAGCGCCGCTTGCGTTTGAGCGATGCGGCTGAGAGCCTGTTCACAGTCTCCTCACGGGCGCTTGAAGATGGAGTCGGGCGGTCTGCTGCGTTGCAAATCTCGTCATCCGTTTTGCTCATGTCGCACGGGGGCCATGCACTGCGCCACATACAAAGATTTGTGCCTTGACCCCATCCTGCCCATATCCCATCGCCTCGCCTTGAGATCGTGAACAGGCTCTTGAAACAAGCAGCAAGAGCGGCCCTCCAATCCAGCCTTTGATCCAGAAGGGCTTGCCTTGCCCTTTTTGGATAAGCGTTTCGCGATCCAAGTCTTCGATCCGCTTTGAACGAGTGGCTTTGGCCCCTGCATGGGCGGGCAGCCAATGTCGATCGCAGCCGCCGCAGATCAAACGGGCTGGTAGCAGGTAAGCAGACAAGAAAACAACACCCGACCGCTTCAATCTGCATTCGGGGCCTATCTTTTTGTAACTTCTCTTAAAAAACGTTATCCTTGCCGAACGCCGTGTGCAGCCGCATTTTTCTGCTGCATGCGGTGCGCTTTCAGGTCGGCAGAGGACGATGACGAAGCGCCCGATCCAGGGCGCTGCGTTTTTCAGCCATCTTGCCACACGGCTGCAAGCCATTGGTTGGCTTGCAATCGGCCGGGCCTGCCCCTTTGATGTTTCAGTTTTTTCATGGTGTAGCGCATGTTTGGCAGCAAGAAGCAACAACCCTATCAACCCGCAGCCAACCAGCCGGTGGATACCCTCATTTCGCGGCATTGCACGATCGAGGGCAATGTGGTGACGGAGCACTCGATCAAGATGGATGGGCGCATCCAGGGCAATTTGCAGGCCGAGGGGCAAGCCATCATCGGCGAGCACGGCGTGGTGGTGGGCGATGTGCAGAGCACTGATCTGCTGGTATTTGGCCGCCTGGAAGGCAATGTGACGGCCAAGGCCGTGCAGCTCAAACCCACGGCCCGCATCCTGGGCAATATCGACACCGAAACCCTGCAGGTGGAACCGGGCGCCCTGTATCAGGGCAGCGTCGTCATGCGCGGAGCGCAATCGTCCGATCCGGCCTTGCTCACGCATTCCGTGCTTGACGATGAGGACGAAGACAACGACTGATCGTTGATTCGGGCGGGGCGGCTCCATTTCGCTTGCATGCCTGCTTGCGTCGGCCAGTGCTCCAAAGGTAGGAGTGTTCCAAAGGCAGGGCTTGCCGCAGTCGGCCGTGCACCGGGCGTGCGGGGCTGTGGCGGGGCTTGAGCCTCCTTCTCCAATCTGTTGTGCAAGGGATGAGGCGGGATGGGCGTTGGGGGCTGCGTATGCCGCCTTGGCCCGGCGGGCGGCATCGGTGTGCAACAAGTCGCAAGCGCCGGCCACGTGAGCCGCAAGACTTGCATCAGTTGCGCGGTGGCGCTGACCATGACGGCTGCGGGTGCGATACCCGGGCGGCCGTTGCGCACACGCACCGCCAGGCCTGCCTGATGCACACAAAGCCTGCGAGCGGCAGAGCTTGCGCAGTCTCCTCGCGATCGCTTGAACGATGGCGGCGAGCCGCTTTGCTGAGTTGCTTGTGGCGCGGCCAATCGTGTCATCCGCCTTGCCCCATGCTGCACGGGCGCCGCGCTGTGCCATCTCCTTTGACGGGCGTCTGGCGTTCCCATCCCATGCGCGCTCCGATCGCCTCGCCTTGAGATCATGAACGGGTTCCAAAAGAGCCGTGGGAGAATACCGCCCCATCATGTATGCACTCTTTGAAGACAGCGGCAAATTTCTGGGCGGCCGCATCCTTTCCGAAGCCGAAACCACCGCGCAGATTGAGCTGGAATCGGGCAAGCGCGTCAAGGTCAAGCGCACGCAAATCGTGCTGAGTTTCGACAAGCCCGCGCCTGCCGGTTTGCTGCAAGCCGCAGGCCAGCTGGTCACAGAGATTGACGCGCAATTGCTGTGGGAGTTTGCGCCTGAAGACGAGTTTTCCTTCCAGGACGTGGCCAAGGATTATTTCCAGGACCCTGCCACGCTGGAGCAGCAGGCCGCCACCCTGTTGGCGCTGTTTCAGGCGCCGCACTATTTCCGCCGGGCCGGTGGGGCCAAGGGGCGCTTCAAGAAAGCCGCTGCCGAAGTGGTGCAGCAGGCGCTTGCCGCCATCGAGAAAAAAGCGCGCATCCAGGCGCAGATCGACGAATGGGCCGAGGCTCTGGCGCAAGGCCGCGCGCCGCAGCCGATTCAGGATCAGCTCTACAAAATCCTGTTCAAACCCGATAAAAACGCGCCCGAATACAAGGCCGTGGTGCAGGCCAGCAAGGCCACGCGCCTGCCGCCGCTGGATTTGTTGCAGCAGGCCGGCGCCATCCGCTCGCCTTATGAGTTTCACTGGCAGCGCTTCCTGTTCGAGTTTTTCCCCAAGGGTACGGACTTTCCGGCTTTGCAAGCGCCGCAGGCGGTGGATGACGCGAGCTTGCCGCTGGCCGTGGTGCAGGCCTTTTCGCTGGACGATTCCAGCACCACCGAGATTGACGATGCCCTGTCGGTGCAGGGCCTGGGCAGCGGCAGCGTCACGCTGGGCATTCACATTGCCGCGCCGGGCCTGGCGCTGCAGCCAGGCGATGCGCTGGATGAGGTGGCGCGCCAGCGCCTCTCGACCGTGTACATGCCGGGCTACAAAATCACCATGCTGCCGCAAGAGGTGGTGCAGCACTACACGCTGGAAGCGGGCCTGCCGCGCCCGGCCCTGTCGCTCTACGCCACATTTGACGAGGCCACGCTGGCCCTGCAGAGCGTGCGCAACGTCATCGAGCGGGTAGAGGTGATGGACAACCTGCGCACCGATGCCTTGCAGGACATCGTGAGCCCCGATTGGCTGGAGGCAAGCCCCGCGGCCGATCCCGCAAGGGCGAGCGATGCAGCTGAGCAAGCGGCTGAAGCGGAGCTGCCCGCTGCCGTGCTGCGCCACCGCGGCGCGCTGGCCTTTTTGTGGCGGCTGGCGCAACAACTCAAGGCGCAGCGCGAAATCGTGCGCGGCAAGCCCGAAACCTTCACGCGGCCCGATTTCACCTTCCGCCTGCTGCGCGACGAGGCCCTGCAAGACACGCCGCCCGACGGCAGCGAAACCGTGCAGATCGGCATTCGCCAGCGTGGCGCGCCGCTGGACCTGATCGTTTCGGAGATGATGATCCTCGTCAACCACCACTGGGGCCAGTTGCTGGCCGATCAGGGCGTGCCGGGCATCTACCGCAGCCAGGCCGCACTGGCGCCCGGCGTGAAAGTGCGCATGGGCGCCAAGCCCTTGCCCCATGCGGGCATTGGCGTGCCCTGCTATGTGTGGAGCACGTCGCCGCTGCGGCGCTATGTGGACTTGCTCAACCAGTGGCAGGTGATTGCCGCCATCCGCCACGGGGCCGCTGCCGCGCTGGCAGCGCCCTTCAAGCCCAAGGATGCGGAACTGTTCGCTATCATCTCGGCTTTCGATAGCGCCTATTCGGGCTACGGCGCTTACCAGGCCAGCATGGAGCGGTTCTGGACGCTGCGCTATCTGCAAGAGCAGGGCATCACCGAGCTGGAAGGCGGCGTGATTCGCGAAGGGCTGGTGCGCGCCAACAGCCTGCCTTTGGTCGTGAACGTGCTGGGCGCCGACAAGCTGCCGCGCCAGGCCCGGGTGCGCATTCGGCTGGGCCAGATCAACCTCATGGCTTTGGACGTTACGGGTACCGTGGTGGCCGTGCTGGACGAAGCGGCAGCGTCTCAGGACGCAGCGGCCGAGGAAGCGGAAGAGGGTGAAGATGCGACCCTGGCCGCAGGCCCCTTGGTGCTGGCCGTGGATACCGAAGAAGCGCCGCAAGATGCGCCAAGAGATGCGCCGCAAGACACGGACGCAGCCGGATCAGCGCCCCAATAACAAGAATCAGTGCCTCAGTGCGCTTGCACAAGCTGCGCGCCGGCCTTCTTTCAATGGCTGCTGGCGCGCTTCTGGCCTGGCTTGGCAAGAAGGTCGTGCGCAGGCGGGCCGTGGGCCTTGCCGCCAACGCCGCTTCGAACGGCAGCTCAAACAGCGCGCAGCAAACGTGACGGATTGCACGCGGTTCACCAAGTGTTACCGTGAGCCGGGCCTGGGCGTGGCTTGAAACCAGGGCTTTTATGAAAGAATAGCCGCGCGAGATTGCCTGGCAATGTCGATACGGTCCGTTCTCTTGCCGTGTGGGTTTGAAACGCGAGAGGCCGGTTTCCATTCTCTGTAAAACAAGGAGTGAAGAGATGAAAGTAGCCGCTTTGGGTGCTTCTTTGGCCGGTGCCTTGGTATTGAGCGCGTGCAGCGTCACCATGCCCTACACGCCGCCTCAACAACATCACCACCATCAGCATCATCAACACCATCATCATGGGCATATGCACCAACATCAGCCCGCGATGGACAAACGCTTCGAATGCCAAAACGGCTTGAGCGTGAACATCCGTCACCTCGGTGGCAGTCAGATAGAGCTGCGCCTGGATGACAAGCGCGCCGTGCTCAAGCAAGCCGTATCCGGCTCGGGCGAGCGTTACGTTGCCACCAGCGGCCTGTTTGGCCGCGGCGCCGAATGGCACCAAAAAGGCAATCAAGGCCACTTCAGCTTCACCGATCCCTACGGCAATGCGGTGGAAACTTCCTGCCGTGCGACCCGTTGATTGCCGCTCATCGGCCGACGAAGCCCGATCGCCTGATCGGGCTTTTTTTATGCTGGCCGGGCTGCATGGGCAGTGTCTGGCTGGAAGAAGCGCTTTGCCGGAACCCCGCCCCTTTGCGGTTGAAACGGTTGGCTTGTGCCTAGCCAATGCCAGCCGTGGCGCGGCGCTGCGGGCTTTTGCTGCCGGTAGCTGCTGGCCGCCATGTCTTTCGGCGCTGTGCCGATCCGCTTGAATGGGAAATGGCCCAGCAGGCGCAGAAGTCCGCTGAACTGCTTGGTAAGAGGCGGGCCGCTGCTCGTGGGTGAGCGGGGCTTGCATGGCGCTTGGGCGAGGAGGGCTGGGGAGGAAGGCTGGGCTTTGTGTGATGTAATAACAAGCCTTTGCAAATTAACACTGAAGAGGTGATTCGTCATGCATGCAAGTCTTCCTTTCCGTCCTGTGGCGCTGGCTTCTCTTGTCAGCGCATTGGCGCTGGGCCTGTCGGCCTGCGGCCCGCAGAACCAGTCGGCTCCGGCCAAAGAATCAGCCCCTGCGACTGAGGCCGCCACACCTGCTTCTGCGGCTGCGGCCACGCCTGATCAGGCGGCGCCCGGCACGCGCCTGACCCTGGCGGTGAAGGGCGAACCGCAGCAGGGCTATGACCCGGTCAAGGGCTGGGGCAATTACGGCAATCCGCTGTTCCAGTCCACCCTGCTCAAGCGCGACGACAAGCTCAGCCTGGTGGGTGATCTGGCGACGCAATGGGGCCTGTCCAAAGACAGCAAAACCTGGACGATCACTATTCGCGACGATGCCAAGTTTGCCGATGGCCAGCCGCTCACGGCCGAAGACGTGGCTTTTACGTTCGAAACGGCGCAAAAGGCGGCATCCACCGTGGATCTGGGCAATCTGGCTGGCGTCAGGGTCGTTAACCCCACGACGGTGGAAATCACGCTGCACAAGCCGCAAGTCACCTTCACCCACCTGCTGGCGACCTTGGGCATCGTGCCCAAGCATGCCTATGCCGACGGCTATGGCGAAGCGCCGCTGGGCTCTGGGCCTTTCAGACTCGTGTCGTGGAGCAAAGGCCAGCAGATGATTGCGGAGCCCAATCCGCACTACTACGGCAAAAAGCCCGAATTCGAGCGCATCACTTTCCTCTTCACCGAAGACGATGCCACCGTGGCCGCCGCCAATGCCGGCCAGGTGAATGTGGCCAGCGTGCCGCCGGCCCTGTCCAGGCAGGTGCCGGGCAATATGGTCAAGGTATCGGTCAAAACCGTGGACAACCGCGGCATCATGTTCCCCACCGTGCCGGCACAGGGCCAGCAGACCGAAGAAGGCTTTGACCTGGGCAACAGCGTCACGGCCGATCCGGCCATTCGCAAAGCCGTCAACATGGCCATCAACCGCCAGCAATTGGTCGATGGCGTGCTGGGCGGCCACGGCGTGCCCGCCTGGGGCGTGGCCGACAACCTGCCCTGGGACAACCCCGAGCACCGCCTGAGCGACAACGACATGGCAGGCGCCGAGAAGCTGCTGCAAGCCGCTGGCTGGAAGAAAAACGCCAACGGCGTGCTGGAAAAGAACGGCGTGCAAGCGCGTATTCCGCTGCTGTATTTCTCGAACGACAGCACGCGCCAGGCACTGGCCTTGGCTGTGGCCGATATGGTCAAGCCCCTGGGCATCGTGTTTGAGGTGGCGGGCAAAACGCGCGAAGAGGTCAAGCGCCTCAAGCACTCCAGCGCCGTGCTGTACGGCTGGGGCCAGCACAGCCCGATCGAGATGTACAACCTCTACCTCAGCTCCAAGGCTGGCAAGGGCAGCTACAACACGGGCTTCTACAAAAACCCGAAAGTGGACGCTTACCTGGAAGCCGCCGAGCGCGCCAACAGCTTCGATGAGTCGCTGCCGCACTGGAAAAACGCCCAGTGGGATGGCAAAACCGGCCTGGGCATGAAGGGCGATGCGCCCTGGGCCTGGCTGGTCAACCTCGACCACGTGTACTTCGTCGACAAATGCCTGGACATCGGCCCGCGCCAGATTGAGCCGCACGGTCACGGCTACCCCATCACCTGGAACGTGCAAGACTGGAAGTGGATGTGCAAGTGATGGCGCACTGACGCAATGGCGAAAAGATGCCCGGCTTTGCTGCGTCAACGCCGGGCGTCTTTTTCACTGGTCTGCTGGCGATGCGCTTCTCGTGCATGAGCGATATCTGAAGAAAAGCGGATTTTTCGCACGTATTTGTCGGGTGAACGGGCTTGAATAGCTTGCAAATATATGACTTCGTGTTAGCATCCTCTCACTTCATAAACGGAGAGAAACTTCATGAAAACTTCTTTTTCCCAGTCTTCCCTGAGCAAGGCCTGCGCGGCCCTGTTTGCCGGTTCTTTGCTGGCGCTGGCGGGCTGCTCGCAGCAAGCCTCCGCGCCTGCCAAGCAGGATGCTTCGGCTCCCGTGGCCGATCAGACCACGGCTTCTGCGCCCGCGGCGGCCGCTGCAACGGGCAAACGTCTGGTATTGGCCATTCGGGGCGAGCCCGGCCAGGGTTTCGACCCCATCAAAGGCTGGGGCCACTATGGCAACCCGCTGTTCCAGTCCACCTTGCTCAAGCGCGACGACAAGCTCGATCTGCATGGCGATCTGGCCACCAAATGGGAACTGTCGCAAGACGCCAAAACCTGGACCGTCACCATCCGTGACGATGTGAAATTCTCCGACGGCCAGCCGCTCACGGCCGACGACGTGGTCTTCACCTACGAGCAGGGCGCCAAGTCTGCCGGCACGGTGGACATGGGTGAGTTCGAGAGCATCAAGGCCCTCAACCCCACCACGCTCGAAATCAAGCTGAAAAAGCCGCACATTACCTTCGTGAATACGCTGGTGACCTTGGGCATTGTGCCCAAGCATGCTTACAACGACAGCTATGCCGAAAACCCCATGGGTTCTGGCCCCTTCAAATTCGTTTCGTGGAACAAGGGCCAGCAGATGATCGTGGAGCCCAATCCCAACTACTACGGCAACAAGTCCGAGTTTGAGCGCATCACCTTCCTGTACACCAGCGAAGACGCCACGGTGGCCGCTGCGCGCGCCGGGCAAGTCAACATGGCCGTGGTCACGCCCGCTACGGCTGACAACGTGCCCGAAAAAATGCAGCGCATGGTGGTCGAATCGGTGGATAACCGCGGCATCATGTTCCCGACAGAGCCGGCTGGCAAGAAAACCGAATCGGGCCGCCCCATCGGCAACGATGTAACGTCCGACGTGGCCATCCGCAAGGCCATCAGCATTGCGGTCGATCGCAAGAAGCTGAGCGAGGGCGTGCTCAACGGCTATGGCACGCCCGCCTGGAGCGTGGCCGATGGCCTGCCTTGGGACAACACCGAGCAGCGCCTGGGCGACAACGACATGGAAGGCGCCAAGGCCATGCTGGATGCCGCTGGCTGGAAAGTGGGCGCCAACGGCGTGCGCGAGAAAAATGGCAAGCCCGCGCAGTTCACCGTGCTCTATCCGGCGCACGACAATGTGCGTCAGGCGCTGGCCGTGGCCGTGGCCGACATGCTCAAGCCGCTGGGCATACAGATGGACGTATCGGGCAAGAGCTGGGACGACATCGAGCGCGACATGCACAGCTCGGCCGTGCTGATGGGCTGGGGCTCGCATGATCCGATCGATCTGTACCGCGTCTATTCCTCCAGGTTTGCCGGCGTGGAGTTCTACAACCCCGGCTTCTACAAAAACGATGCGGTGGATCAGCACATGGATGCGGCGCAAGCGGCCAGCAGCTTCGAGGCCTCCATCCCGCACTGGAAAAATGCTGCCTGGGACGGCAAAACCGGCTTTGGCATGAAGGGCGATGCCGCCTGGGCTTGGCTGGTGAACCTGCAGCATATCTATCTGGTCGATAAATGTCTGGAAATCGGTCCGCGCCAGATCGAGCCGCATGGCCACGGTTATCCCATCACCTGGAACATGCAAGACTGGAAGTGGACATGCCAGTAAGTGGCGAAGACCAACGCCAAAACCGCCATGACGGCCCCGCGCCGCATGGCGATGTGCCTGGCCCGCACGATCACGCCCACATCCATGGGGGCGACCACGATCACGGGCTGGCACATGCCCATGTGCATCCGCAGGCCGAAGTGCCACAGCTTGTGCCTGCGGCCGTGCACACCCATGAACACGCGCATGACGATGGCTTGATGCACGGCCATGCCCATGTGCGCGGCCACTCCTGGCCCCAATTTTTCTGGAACCGGCTGCGCCGCTTTGTGGTGCTGATCACCCTGGTGGCCGTTTCCTCCTTTACCCTGGTTGCGGCTTCGCCGGTCGATCCGGTGGCGGCCCTCTTCAAGGCCGAGGTGCTGCGCCTGAGTCCCGAGCAGCGCGAACGCATCGCTGCCAAATGGGGGCTGAACGATCCGGCGCCCGTGCGTTTTGGCAAATGGGCGGCCAATGCGGTGCAAGGTGATCTGGGCCGCTCCATGGTGTATGACGCACCGGTGGCCAAAGTGATCACCGAGCGTTTCACCAATTCTTTCATGCTCATGCTGTTGGCCTGGTTGCTGGCCGGCGCGCTGGGATTTGGCCTGGGCCTGCTGGCCGGTGCGCGCGAAGGCAGCTGGGTGGACAAAATCATCCGGGGCTATGCCATGGTGCTGGCATCGGCCCCCACCTTCTGGGTAGCCATCGTGCTGCTTTTGCTGTTTGCCGTGCGCCTGGGTTGGGCGCCGGTGTGCTGCTCGGCCCCGCCGGGTTATCTGCCGCATGAGGTGAGCTTCTGGCAGCGCCTGCATCATTTGGTGCTGCCGGTTGTCACTTTGTCGATGCTGGGCATTGCACAGGTGACCCTGCACACGCGCGACAAAGTGCGCGAAGTGATGCAAAGCGATTACGCCGTACTGGCGCAAGCACAGGGCCTGAGCAGATGGGGCCGTGCCTGGCGGCATGGCCTGCGCAACGGCGCCTTGCCCGCGCTGACGCTGCATTTTGCGCATGCGGGGGAACTGTTCGGCGGCTCGGTGCTGGCCGAAACCGTTTTTGCCTACCCCGGCCTGGGGCAGGCCACCGTAGAGGCCGGCACGCGGGGCGATGCCGCGCTGCTGTTGGGCATTTCGCTGTTTGCCGCCATTTTCGTTTTCGCAGGTAACACCTTGGCCGATGTTTGCGCCCGCCTGGTGGATCCGCGCATGGACCGCTTGGAGATGCACCATCATGGACATTGAGCCGTCTTCGCACGCAGGCGCAGCAGCGCCCCAGGCGCAGGCAGTCGCCATGCCCCAAACCCTGACGGAGCGCAGCGGCCTGCCGCTGATCAGTTCGCGTTTGCTGACCCTGGTGGCTGCAGGCTTGGCACTGGCGGTGTTGGTGGCAATTCTGATCGCTGCGGCCCTTTTGCCTGAAAGCGGCTTGACCACGCAGCTGGACGCCCGCATCCAGCCGCCTTCGGTGCAGCACATTTTCGGCACCGACACTTTGGGCCGCGACATGTTCACCCGCACCATCAAGGGGCTGGCCGTGAGCATGCGCGTGGGCATGCTGGCCTCCATCGGCGCTACCTTCATCGCCATTGCGCTGGGGGTGCTGTCGGCGCTGAGCAAAAAGCTGGACGCGATCATCGGCGTGTTGATCGACTTGACCATGGCCCTGCCGCATCTGGTGCTGGTCATCATGATTTCGTTCGCGCTGGGCGGTGGTACCAAGGGCGTGATCATTGCCGTCTGCGTGTCGCACTGGCCAAGCTTGGCGCGGTTGGTGCGCGCTGAAGTGCGCCAGGTGCTCTCGGCAGACTACGTGCAGGTATCCCGTCTGCTGGGGCGCACGGGCTGGCAGGTGGTGGCCAAGCACGTGCTGCCGCATGTTTTGCCGCAGGCATTGGTGGGCGCGGTGCTGCTGTTTCCGCACGCCATCTTGCATGAATCGGCGCTCACTTTCCTGGGCTTTGGGCTGGAGCCGCATTTGCCGGCCACGGGCGTGCTGCTGTCGGAGTCGATGCGCTACGTAACGGCGGGCTGGTGGTGGCTGGGCGTGCTGCCGGGCGTGTGCCTGCTGCTCATGGTGCTGACCTTCGAGCAGGTGGCGCTGGGCCTGCGGCTCATGCTGGATCCGCGCCGGGCTCAGGAATGAAAGGATGATTTTTTCGCTGTTGGCAGCGGCATGCATCGCACAAGTCGATCATGCATGCCGCACAGCAGCGCACACAGGCACAGGGGGGCAATGCCGGTCGCGCAAGCGGCATGGCGGCAGCCTCTGGTGCATCAACAGCATGCCGCGCAACAGTTTTCGGCGTACGCCCGGTTTTGGCGGCATGGCACTTCCGGCAGAGGCTGCAAACCGGCGTTTGCACCCCACCCACGCGCTACCCGTGGGGCCTGGCCGGCTTGCGCTCCTGTGCCTGTGTGCGTTGTGGAATGGGCTTGAGCCGCAGCGGTGCGCTCAGAGCCTGTTCAAAGTCTTCTCGTTGTGTGCGTTACTTGGCAAAAGCAGTAGCTGCAAGGCGCAAAGCACGAAACACAGAGCACAAGCGGGCTAGCTGCCCGGCGAGCATTGGCAACGCAGCAGATGCAGCCTTTGCCGAGCAACCCTTTGTGCAAGGGGTGCAACAAATAACCATGCTCTTTGTTGCACCCCTTGCCAAGACAGCGAGTGATCCTGACCATTTGTTGCACTTGCCCACACATGGAAAGACTTTGAACAGGCGCTCAGTGATCCGGGGATGCCGTGCGTGCGGCGCTCGAGCCGCCTGCTCTTACTCTCTTATTGTTTGATGGCTTCAGGCCCGTTGCATTGATGGGGCTGGATGGAAGGAAACCGATTGATGCTTGAAGTGCAAGACATGCATCTGAGCTTTGCGCGCTACTGCAGCTTGTTGCGGCGCGAATGGCTGCCGGTGCTCAACGGCGTGAGCTGCAGCGTGCAGCGCGGCGAACTGGTGGCGCTGATCGGCGCCAGCGGCGCGGGCAAAAGCCTGCTGGCGCACGCGGTGCTGGGTATTTTGCCGCGCACGGCCAAGGTCAGTGCCAGCATGCGTTTTGACGGCCAGCCGCTCACGCCCGAGCGACAGGTCGCCTGGCGCGGCAAGCGCATCGCCCTGGTGCCGCAGGCCGTTACCTATCTGGACCCCACCGCCGTGGCGCAGCGTCAGGTGGCTTGGGCCGCCACGGCGGCGCGGCGTTTTCAAGGCAAGGCCGAAGCCAGCCAGGCCGCGCGCGAAGAACTGCTGCGCTACGGCTTGCCCGAGGCGGCGCACGGGCGCTATCCGCATCAGCTTTCGGGCGGCATGGCGCGGCGCGTGCTCACGGCCATTGCAACCGTCTCGCAGGCCGATTTGCTGATCGCTGATGAGCCCACGTCGGGTCTGGATCCGGAAGTTTGCCGCATGGCCTTGCAGCACTTGCGCAGCCTGGCCGATGCGGGCAAGGCGGTGCTGGTCATCACGCACGATCTGGATGCGGTGCGCCACTTCACCGACCGCATCGTGGTCATGCAGGCCGGCCGCACGGTTGAAACGGTAGATGCCGCCACCTTTGCCAGCGGCCAGGCGCGGCACCCCTTTACCCGGGCGCTGTATCACGCCTTGCCGCAAAACGGTTTTCATGATTACAGCGCAGCAGCAGCGGAGGCCGCCCATGCTTGAGGTGAAAAACCTGCGTTTCCGCTGGCAGGCTGACGGGCCCTGGATGTTGAATGGCGTCAATCTGCGCGTGGCGCCGGGCGAAACGGTGGGCATCATGGGCCGTTCGGGTTGTGGCAAATCCACCATGGCGCGTCTGCTCACGGGGCATATGCCCATGCAGGGTGGCGAGGTGCTGCTGGACGGCAAACCTTTGCCCAGCACGGGCGCACGGCCTGTGCAACTGGTGATGCAGCATGCCGAGCTGGCCCTGAACCCGCGCTGGCGCATTGGCGAATCGCTGCGCGAAGGCTGGCAGCCCGATGCGCAAACGCTGCACAGCTTCGGCATTCGCGAGGCTTGGCTCAAGCGCTTTCCGCACGAACTTTCGGGCGGCGAGATGCAGCGCATTTCCATCGTGCGCGCCCTGATCCCGCAATTGCGCGTGCTCGTGGCCGATGAGCTGACTACCATGCACGACCCCATCACCCAGGTGCAAATCTGGCGCGCTTTGCAAGAACAGGCGCGCACGCGCGGCGTGGGCTTGCTGGCCATCAGCCACGATGCCGCCTTGCTGCAAGCCCTGAATGCGCGCGTGCTGCACATGCGCGACGGCGTGCTGCACGCAGGCTGACTCTGCATCTGTGACTTTGTCACCGCCGCATCAAGCGGCGCGTGTGCGGCAGCGTTGTTCAATTGGAGGCGCGACCTTCATGTCGCTGCCATGAAAACGGCCTGCTGTGAGAGCAGGCCGTTTGGCAGGTGGTGGCTGGATATTGAGCCTTTGCGCCAAGCGCTTTGATTGATCGGGGTGAATGATTTCAGCGACTGACGCGGATTGACGCCGCTGTGTACGGTTGATGTTGCAGGCGCAAGTGGCACAAACGGGGGCAGCAAGCGCAGCTGCTGTTTGGGCTCGGTTCAGTGCACGCCAGGAGCGAGGGTCTCGGGTGCCTGCATGTTGCTGTTGGGGGCAATGGCGGCGGCTTGGTGATCGGCGTCGGAACGGTCCCAGGCCCAGGCGGCCAGTACGCCAAAAGTCAGCAAAATCAACAGGGCGGCCAGCAGGCGCGTCAACATGGCAGTCACGATCGGAACCTCGTTTTTTTGAATCGCGGTATTGTTGCAGAGCGCTTGGGGCTGCCCTGTGTCAAATGTCACGGCACACGCGCTGAGCGCAGCACTTCTTACCTGCGTTTACAGAAAAAGGGCGGCTCGTGCGTGAATCGCGAAGGTTTTGTTGCTTTTAGGGCCTGTTCAAGATCTCGGCGTAAGTGGGCAAAAAGCGGTTTGGGATGGGATGCAGGGCGCAAAACGCAAAACGCAAAACGCGGCCAATGGTGCGTGAACAGTGCGTGCTATTGGCAAGTTTTGCAACACCGCAGACCGCCCCAATCCGCTTGATGGCTCGCCGTGCAGGGATTTGGAACAGGCGCTTAGGCCATGCACTTATGCGACACGGCCGATGCATCGTTGCCACGCAGATGAAGCGCTCAGATCAGCCACGGCCTTGAAAGCACACAAGTTGCAAACGGCATCGGCTGGGGGCGCTGGCCTTGTTGGCTGCCGCTGCGCCGTGACTGCCCGTGCGGGCAGCTGTGGCAGGGGGGATGAAGGGCTTGTCTGCGAAGCCCCAGCCAGGTGGCGCGGCACAGGCATCTGGCTCAAGCATCGGGCTCAGGCATTCATCTTTGGGAGCGATGCAAGACGGGCAGCGCAGGTGATTGCTTGCGTTGGCTTCGTGGCGCCTGGCTTGGGCATGCAGCTGGGGCCTTGCAAGCAGGGTCTGGCCAAACGCCGCGCGCAAAAGGCGTGTACAGACGGCCCATACAAACAGGCAATCAGCGAAAGGGGCGCTCAGCGAAAAGTGCACTCAGCGAGTCGCGCAAGGCTGGCGCCCTTGCGCTGCTCATCGCCACCTCCACTGCCTGGCCCGGGCGTTATTGAAAGGCCACTTCCTGAAAGCTGCGCAGCTTGCGGCTATGGAGTTGTTCCACGCCGTTTTCGCGCAGCAGCTCCAGCGCGCGGATGCCGATGCGCAGGTGCTGATCGACCCGTTGGCGGTAGAAGTGGTCGGCCATGCCGGGCAGTTTGATTTCGCCATGCATGGGCTTGTCGCTTACGCACAGCAGGGTGCCGTAGGGCACGCGAAAGCGCAGGCCGTTGGCGGCCACGGTGGCGCTTTCCATGTCGATGGCAATGGCCCGGCTTTGGCTGAAGCGGCGCACGGGCAGGTTGTTGTCTTGCAGCTCCCAGTTGCGGTTGTCGGTGGTGGCCACCGTGCCGGTGCGCAGCACGGCCTTGAGGTCGGCGTCGCGCAACTGTGTTACGTCGGCCACGGCCTGTTGCAGGGCCTGCTGGATTTCGGCCAGCGCGGGTACGGGCACCCACAGCGGCAGGTCGTCGTCGAGCACGTGGTCGTCGCGCACATAGCCGTGGGCCAGCACGTAGTCGCCCAGCCGCTGGCTGTTGCGCAGGCCTGCGCAGTGGCCCAGCATGATCCAGGCGTGCGGGCGCAGCACGGCCACATGGTCGCTCATGGTTTTGGCATTGCTCGGTCCCACGCCGATATTGATCATGGTGATGCCGCTGTGCCCCGGCCGCACCAGGTGGTAGGCGGGCATTTGCGGCGGGCGCGTGGGGTGCGTGCCTTGCACGAAATCTGCAGGGGCGCCGTGGCGCATGTGGTGGGTGACGACGTTGCCCGGCTCCACGAAGGCGGTGTAGCCGCTCGCGTCATCTTGCATGGCCTGCTGGCCCAGGCGGATGAATTCGTCGATGTAGAACTGGTAGTTGGTGAACAGCACGAAGTTCTGAAAGTGCTGCGCGTCGGTGCCGCTGTAATGGCGCAGGCGCTGCAGGGAGTAGTCCACTCGCGGCGCGGTGAACAGGGCCAGCGGCTGCGGTGCGCCAGGTGGCAGCTCCAGCGTGCCGTTGGCGATGCTGTCGTCCATGGCGTACAGATCGGGCCAGTCGAAGCGCATCTTCATGCGCTGGCGCTGTTCGGGCGTCAGGCTGCCTTCGTGGTGCACGCTGGGATCCAGCGCAAAGTGCAGGGCAATGGGCTGCTGGCTGGTGCCGACTTCCAGGCTCAGATCGGTCTGGGCCAGCAGCAGCTCGAATTGCTCGCGGTAGTAATCGGCAAACAGATCGGGGGCGGTGAGCGTGGTTTGGTGCACGCCGGGGCTGGAAACAAAACCGTAGGTGCGGTGGATCTCGCCACGCGGCACGTCCACGGCGGCCTGCGTATGTACACGCACTTGCGGATAAAAGGCGCGGGCCTTGTGCGGCAGATCGCCTGCGGCCATGAAGAGTGCCAGTTCATGCCGCAAATGCTCGACGGCTTGCTGGTAAATGGTTTGCACCTGCGCCAAGGCTGCATCGGCATCGCTGAATGGCTGCGGGGCGATGTAGGGGGGTGTGTTGTCGTGTGCGTGGCTCATGGGTCTCATCTGGCGGCTGTGCTGCTGCGGCCCATTGTAGGCAGGCGGCTGCAAGTGGTGGCTGTGCTGGGCCGAGGCGTCTGGCTTGGCACGAAACGGCCTCGGCTACCATGCAAGGCCCAGATACGTGATGCACCACGCCTTTTTCACCATGCCGCCCGCCGCTGCTTCTTCGCCCCTTGCCACAGCGCCCTGCACCAATCGCTACGTGGGCCGCTTCGCGCCCTCGCCCACGGGGCCGTTGCATGCGGGCTCGCTGGTGGCGGCTTTGGCCAGCTGGCTCGATGCACGCGCGCACGGCGGCATCTGGCGCGTGCGCATTGAAGATGTGGACACCGCCCGCTGCAGCGCCCAGGCGCACGCCGCCATCTTGCGACAGTTGCAGCAGCACGGCCTGCGGCCTGATGGCGAGGTGCTGGTGCAATCGCAGCGCAGCGCCGTGTACCAGCAGGCCTTGGATGGCTTGCGGGCGAAGCATCTGGTGTACCCCTGCAGCTGCTCGCGCCGCCAGATTGCGCAGGCCCTGCAAGCACAGGGTGATGAGCGCGCGCGCCACGGTGAGTTGATCTATCCTGGAACGTGCAGGCCTGGTCGGGCTGCGTTGGGTGCGCCGGTGCTTGGGCGTGAGCCGAAAGCGGCCTGCGCATCTGCTCCTCCTGTCAATCGGGCATGCGCCTGGCGTTTGCACGTGGCAGCCTGCCTGCAACAGCAGGGTTTGGCGGCGGATGCCACCACGACTTGGCACGACCGGCGCCTGGGCACGCAGCATCAAATCGTGGCGCAAGCCGTGGGCGACTTTGTGCTGCGCCGATCGGATGGCCTGTGGGCTTACCAGCTGGCCGTGGTGGTGGACGATGCCGCCCAGGGCATCACCCACGTGGTGCGCGGCGAAGACCTGGCCGACAACACCCCGCGCCAGATCGTGCTGCAGCAGGCGCTGGGCCTGCCCACGCCGCAATACTTGCACACGCCGCTGGTGCGCGGTGCCGATGGCGACAAGCTTTCCAAGCAAAACGGTGCGGCGGCCTTGCCCGATGGCGATGCGGCTGGCTTGGTGCGCAATCTGCAAGCGTCCGCCCGGGTGCTGGGCTTGCCTGCCGTGGCAGCGGCCACGCCCGAGCAGGCCCTGGCGCAGTGGGTGGGGCCTTGGCGGCAGCGTTGGCTGGGCGGATAAGCGCAAGTGGCTGGCAAGCGATCGGCATTGGAATGCAATTGGGCTGGATACAAGCAGCCCTGGGCCGTTCGCAAGGGGAAGTGGGGCCTGCGCGTGCGCTGCAAGCTTGACTGCGATCAGGTCGCAGATAAGGCAGCGGTAAGAAGCGGTTCAAAGTTTCAACGTGAAGCGGTTGGACAGCGCGCGGAATGGAACGCTAGGCGCAAACCCGAGGGCATCGTGAAGCGCATGGCCCGAGTGACATGGGCAAGATGAACGCCAAGATTGGCAACGCCGCAAACCGCCTGCCTCCATTTCCAAGCACCCGTGAGGAAATTTCGGGCAGGTTTCAAGCTGCCGCGGATGTGTTTCCTCATGAGGGCAAAGGTGTTTGTTTCGCTGCTGTGCGCTGCGCTGGAGGCTTTGTGGCTCACTGCGCCTGGGGCCATGTGTTGCAGCAGGCGCTTTGTAGAATGCGCTGCTTTTGTTTGGGTGCCAATTCCCCAGCCATTTTTGCAACTCATTGACTGCGCATTTGCGTCCCTGCCATGTCCGAGCTCTCCACTCCCGAATCCGCCCCGCCCAGCGACGTGGCCCACCCGCGCACGGTGCGCAGCTTCGTGCGCCGCGCAGGCCGCGTCACCAGCGGGCAGGCCAGGGCCTATGCCGCATGGGGCGATCAGTATCTGCTGCCTTTTGCGCAAAAGCCGCTGGATGTGGCGCAGGCTTTTGGCCGCGAAGCGCCGCTGGTGCTTGAGATCGGCTTTGGCATGGGCGAGGCCACGGCGCGCATTGCGGCGCTGATGCCGCAGCTCAACTTCTTGGGTTGCGAAGTGCACGATCCCGGCGTGGGCGCACTGCTCAAGCGCATTGGCGAGCAGGGGCTGGGCAACGTCCGCATCTGCGCGCACGATGCGGTAGAGGTGCTGCAGCACATGCTGCCACCGGCCAGCTTGCACGGCGTGCACATCTTCTTCCCGGACCCTTGGCACAAAAAGCGCCACCACAAGCGCCGCCTGATACAAGCGCCGCTGGTGCACGCATTGGCGTTGCGCCTGCAGCCGGGCGGCTACATCCACTGCGCCACCGATTGGCAGCCCTATGCCGAGCAGATGCTGGAAGTGCTTGCGAGCGAGCCTTTGCTCGCCAACACGACGACCGCACCTGATGGTTATGCCGAGCGCCCGCACTACCGCCCGCTGACCAAGTTCGAGCAACGCGGCCTGCGCCTGGGCCACGGCGTTTGGGATCTGGTGTTTGTGCGCAAGCAGGCCTAGCCCGCCTTTGTTGAAAATCTGCCGGGAGCGGCGGGTGCTGTCAAGTTTTGCGCGCGCTGAATGACTAAGCAGGTGTCATGCCGATGCGGCTGGCTTGGTGCTGAACGTGAAAGAGGCGCGTGCGACAATCGTGCGCCCCTTCCCGAAAGGAACAGGTGTTTTTCGGCCACCAATTCAGGCCAGCCTTGTACTTGGCGCTTTGCGCCCCATATGCTGGGGCATTGCGCCGCCACCGGCAACTTGGTTTTTTGATTTGTTTGTTTTGCATACAGAGGAGTCCACTCATGGCCAGCGATCTCATCCTTCACACCACCGATGCCACCTTTGCCAACGACGTTTTGCAGTCTGACCTGCCCGTGCTGGTGGACTTCTGGGCGGCTTGGTGCGGGCCGTGCAAGGCCATCGCCCCCGTGCTGGACGAGTTGGCCGGCACCTATCAGGGCAAAGTCAGGATTGCCAAGATGGATGTGGACGAAAACCAGGCCGTGCCGGCCCAGTTCGGCATCCGCAGTATTCCTACACTGATTCTGTTCAAGGGCGGCCAATCGGTCGCCACCATCAGCGGTGCACGCCCCAAGGCGCAGCTGGCGGCCTTCCTTGACCAGCACTTGGGCGCTTGAGGCTTGAGTGGCGGGCTGCTTTGCCAGCAGCCTGAAACCATTCAGTCTGAATCAAACAAAGGGCCAACACCGGCGGGTGTTGGCCCTTTTCTCATGGGATGGATCAGGGTCGCCGCCAGGGCCGGGCGCTATACTGCCAAGTCTTGCGCCGATTTGCTTCCAGCTTGCGGGCGCAGAGAAGCTGCCAGCCATGCTGCATTTGCGTGCACGGCGGATGCAGCTTCTGAACAAGTTCAGCTAAAACGGATGTCTGGCGCACACTCACACCCGGCTTTCCGTTTTTTGGGAAACCGGGTTTTTTCTTGTCCATGTCTTTCATCGTCACCCCCCAAACCATGCGCTTTGCCGAGCCGCTGCGCCTGCAAAGCGGGGCCAGCCTGCGCGATTACACGCTGGCCTACGAAACCTATGGCACCCTCAATGCCGACAAATCCAACGCCGTGCTGATCTGCCATGCGCTCAACGCCTCGCACCATGTGGCAGGCGTGTATGCCGACGACCCGCGCAACACCGGCTGGTGGGACAACATGATCGGCCCCGGCAAACCGGTGGATACCGACCGTTTCTTCGTCATCGGCATCAACAACATCGGCTCCTGCTTTGGCAGCACCGGCCCGCGCGATGCCAACCCCGATGCCGCGCCCGGCCAGCCGCGCCAGCAATACGGGGCAGACTTTCCGGTCGTCACGGTCGAAGACTGGGTCAACGCCCAGGCGCGTTTGATCGACGCACTGGGCATTGAGCAATTGGCTGCGGTCATGGGCGGCAGCCTGGGCGGCATGCAAACCTTGTCGTGGACCCTGCAATACCCCGAACGTATGCGCCACGCCATCGTGATTGCCAGCGCGCCCAACCTCTCGGCCGAGAACATCGCCTTCAACGAAGTGGCACGCCGCGCCATCACCACCGATCCCGACTTTCACGGCGGCCACTTTTACGAGCACGGCGTGGTGCCCGCCCGCGGCTTGCGCATTGCGCGCATGATCGGGCACATCACCTACCTGTCGGACGATGTGATGAACAGCAAGTTCGGCCGCGAGCTGCGCGAGGCCGTGGCCCACACCGCCACCGGCTACAAATACAGCACGCAAGACATCGAATTCCAGATCGAAAGCTATCTGCGCTACCAGGGCGACAAATTCAGCAGCTACTTCGATGCCAACACCTATCTGCTCATCACCCGCGCGCTCGATTATTTCGACCCCGCGCGCGCGTTTGATGGCAACCTCACGCGCACGCTGGCGCAGGCCAAAGCCAACTTTCTGCTCGTGAGCTTTACCACCGATTGGCGCTTTTCGCCCGCGCGCTCGCGCGAAATCGTCAAGGCCCTGATCGACAACCGCCACCGCGTGAGCTATGCCGAAATCGACGCATCCCACGGACACGATGCTTTCTTGCTCGACGACCCGCGCTACCACCAACTGATTCGCGCGCGCTTCAACAACATCTACAACGAGGTGGCCATATGAGCAAGGGCCTGGTCAATATCGAAGCCATTGCCGCCTTGGTGCCCGCGGGCGCCCGCGTGCTCGACCTGGGCTGTGGCGATGGCGCGCTGCTGGCGCATTTGCAGCAACACAAAGGGTGCAGCGGCTACGGCGTGGAGCTGAACGACGCCCATGTGCTGGCCTGCGCGCAGCACGGGGTGGACGTGCTGCAACTCAATCTGGACGAGGGCCTGCAAGGCTTTGCCGACCAGAGCTTTGACGTGGTGCTGCAAATCGACACCTTTCAGCACCTGCACAACGCGCAAACCATGCTGCTTGAAACGGTGCGCGTGGGGCGCATGGGCATCATCGCCTTTCCCAACTTCGCGCACTGGCGCAACCGTCTGTCGATTCTGCGCGGGCGCATGCCGGTCAACGCCCGCCTGCCTTACGAGTGGTACGACACGCCCAACATCCGCGTGGGCACCTTTGCCGACTTTGGCGTGCTCGCTGCGCGCAACGGCCTGCGCGTGCTTGACCGATTCGGCCTGAGCGAAACCGGCCAGGTCGTGCGCAGCCTGCCCAATCTGCTGGCCAACACGGCGGTGTATCGCGTGGCGAAATAAGGCTGAAAAGGGCGGCAGCACGGCCAGCGCAGGCCCTGCGCGTCATGCAAGCGGCATGGGCCGTGCATGCCGTGCTTGAATCCGCTTCGGATACTGTTCGGGGGCAAGCTGGCGTGCGGGCCTGCCGCGCAAGTGGCCAAGTGGCTTGGGGTGGCAGGCGTTTTCGTGGCATCAATCCGCCAGCGGTGCGGCGGCTGGCAACACCTGTTGCAACACCTCTTCGGTGTCGATCACCTGGGCAAACTCGCCGTGCAAATTGGCCAAGGCCGTGCGGTGAATGGTGTCGGCCGAAAACTGTTCGCCCAAGGCGCCGGCACGGTCGAAACAGGCGCAGGCATCGTGCACGCAATACACCGCAAAGCCGTAATTGCCCGCCATGCGCGTGGTGGTGGACACGCAGTGGTTGGTGGTGATGCCAGCGATCACCACGGTGCGAATGCCCGCTTGATCCAGCCGCTCTTTCAAATCGGTGCCGATGAAGGCGCTGTTGACCGTTTTGGTGATCACCGGCTCATCGCCCTGCGGTTGCACCGCCGGGTGAAACCGAAAACCGGCGTGGCTGGCATGCAGGGGCGACAGCGGGTTTTGCGAACTGTGGCGGATGTGAAAAACCGGCAGGCGCAACTGGCGCCAGGCCGCCAGCAACTGGCCGCAGCGCTGCTCGGCATCGGGGTTGTTGCGATGGCCGCCAAAAAAATCTTCGTGCGCAAAGCCTTGCTGCACATCAATCAGAATCAGTGCGGGGCGTGTGTGAGCGAGAGACATGGTGGGTGGTGCTGTGTTCCGGTTGGTGATGAAAATGCCCCTGATCCATCAAGGCTGGGGCTTTGATCTGTTTTGAATGCCAGCGGTGCGTGGCAGAGCGCTTTTGCATGATTTGAAGCGTCATGCATCAAGCCCGGCTTGTTGGGCCGATTGCGGGGGCAATGGCTTTTTTTCTGTCAGGTATTTCCAGTAACGCTGCGGCATCTGCTGCCGGTGCAGGCGCGGATTGCAGCGGGAAGCAATGGTGGCGCTGCGGAAATAACGCTGCCAAAGCTGCTGGTAGGCGCGTTCATGCGCGCTGTAGCTGGCTTCCAGGCCGGATTCTTCCAAGTCGCTGATTCTGTGCAAGCCGCCTGAGTGATGGAAGACGCCATAGCCGCGCTGCATGTCGTAAATCGCCCATTGCTGCGCGGGGAAGCGCTGGCAGAAATGACGAATGATGAGTGGCAGTACGTCGTATAGCGGTTCAATCCGTGCGAAATACATGCCGTTTTCCATTTCCGCAAAGCGCACGAAGCCTTCCATGCGGTGCTTTTCGTGACTGACGCTTTTGACCCATTGCGCCCATTGCATCACATCGAAATGCCCGTAGTCGATGAGGATGTCGGCGCGTTGGGGTTGCGCCAGCGCCAGGCGCACGATGCGCAAAAAGGTGTCGGGCATTTCGGGCGCCGCCGACAAAAAACCGTACAGCAGTTTGACTGTGCCGCGCCGGCCGATTTGCTGCTCCAGCCGCTGGAATACGCGTTGCGCGTGTTCGGGGTTGGTGGCAACGGTTTCGTTTTGGCCAAACAAATCGCTGTCGCCGGCGTCGCAGCTGATGTGCACCTCGTCCAGCGGATATTTGTGCGCGTAAGCATGAAAAACCGCGCTCAACAAGCCGTCGAAGCTGCCGTCGTATTGCAAGGTGAAGCGCATGGCCGGGGCGGTCCTTCGGGCGGAATTTCAGGCAAACAAATCGCCTTGCACCACCTGGTTGGAGTTGAACTTGGATGGCGTGTTTTGCAGCAGCAAGCTGCGCAGCTGCGGGCTGTCGATCAGGTCGGCGTAGCGGTTGGGCTCGGGCAGGGTGATGAAATAGCGCGCGCGGTTCATGGCCACGCCCATTTTGATCAGCTGCGCGGCGGTGATGGCACGAAAACGTCGTCCCTGAGCGATGCGCTTGGCCGATTTCACGCCGATGCCGGGCACGCGCAAAATGGCCTCCAGCGGGGCGGTTTGCAGCGGCACCGGAAAAAACGCGCGGTGGCGCAGCGCCCAAGCCAGTTTGGGGTCCACGTCCAGATCGAGAAAAGGCTGGTTGTCGTCAAGGATTTCGTGCTCGCCAAAACCATAAAAGCGCATCAGCCAATCGGCTTGGTACAGCCGGTTTTCGCGCCGCAGCGGCACTTGCGTGGACAGGGGCGGCAGGCGCTGGTCTGCCAGCACGGGCACATAGCCCGAGTAGTACACGCGCTTGAGGCGGTAGTTGCGGTAGAACTGGCTGGCGGCGCGGATGATCTGGCGGTCGTTTTCGCCCGCGGCGCCGATGATGAACTGCGTGCTTTGCCCGGCCGGCGCGAACTTGGGCGTGGACTTGATGGTTTTGCGGCTGTCGTTCATGGCCACGATTTCATTACGCACAAAAGTCATCGGCTGCGTCATGTCGCTGTGCTTTTTTTCCGGCGCCAGCAGCTTCAGGCCTGAAACGGTGGGAATCTCCATATTCACGCTGAGCCGGTCGGCGTACAGCCCTGCTTCGTGCAGGATTTCGGGCGAGGCTTTGGGGATGGTTTTCAGGTGGATGTAGCCGTGGAAGTTGTGTTCCAGCCGCAGCTTTTTGGCGATGCGCACCAGGCGCTCCATCGTGTAGTCGGGGCTTTTGAAAATGCCCGAGCTTAGAAACAGCCCCTCGATGTAGTTGCGCCGATAAAAATTCATCGTCAAATCCACCACCTCGTCCACCGTGAACGCCGCGCGGGGGATGTCGTTGCTGCGGCGCGAAGCGCAATAGGCGCAGTCGTAAATGCAGTGGTTGGTGAGCAGGATTTTTAAAAGCGAAACGCAGCGGCCATCTTCGGTGAAGCTGTGGCAAATGCCCGCGCGCGAGGAATTGCCCAGCCCCGCCCCGTCGTTGCGGCGCTTGCCACCGCTGGACGAGCACGACACATCGTACTTGGCTGCGTCGGCCAGGACCTCGAGTTTGCGGCTGATTTTTTCGTAGTCCATTGCGTGGCATCAAAAAACATGAAAACCACAGCTTTTCATCGCAGGTGTTTTCACGCAGGTTCCAAATTTCAGGCCGATGCGCCCGAGGCGGGGAGCAGGGTTTTACCCCTGTTCATGCGATGAAGCAAGAGGCGCTGCATTCAACTCCGCCAATCTTTGCGGGGTGCCCACGTCCGTCCAGCGGCCGGTGTAGAGGCTGGCGCTGATCAATCCCTGCTGCATGGCCGCACGCAGCACGGGGGCCAGCGGGGCGACGATGCCATCGGGGTTGCCCGCAGGGATATTGCACCAGGGCGCGGCAAACAGCGCCTGCTTGAAAAGCCCGATGGTGCTGTAGGTGTAGCGCGGCCAGTGCGTGTTGGCGTTGCTGATGGGGTGGGCCAGGCCATCGGGCGCCAGGGCAAAGTCGCCCGCCGGGTGGTGCGCGGGGTTGGGCACCAGCCACAGGTGGGCCAGCGCCGGGCTGGCGGCAAAGCGCTCGTAATCCGCGCGGGCAAAAGCAAAGTCGGGCGCAAACACATCGCCTGCGGCCAGCCAGAACACATCGGCCAAATGGGGCAAGGCACGGGCGATGCCGCCCGCCGTTTCCAGCGCCTGGGCAAAGTCCAGGTCTTCACGCGAATAGCGCAGGCGGCTGGCGGGCAGGGCTGTAGCGAGAGCGCCTTGGCCGTGCGTAAAGATTTCGCCAAAGTGGGCCGGAATTTGCGCGCCGAGCCAACCGGTGTTGATCAGCACTTCGGTAAAGCCTTGTGCGGCCAGGGCCTGCAAATGCCATTGCAGCAAAGGCTGACCTTGCACGGTGAGCAGGGGCTTGGGCGTGTTGTCGGTGAGCGGGCGCATGCGCTGGCCGCGGCCAGCAGCCAGCAGCATGGCCTGGGCCGGTGGGGTGGCGGGGAGAGAGGTGGGCATAGGCAAGGAAAGCAAGGAGGCAAGTTCGAGGTGGCAACTGAATCAGCCAATCAGGCGGCCATGCTAACCGCCTTGCCAGCGGGTGTGCTGAGTATGTATGGAGTTCCCTTTTAGCCACGAGGCGACACAGCGCTCCAAGCTTTGTTGGATGCCTCAATTGGCAGCGATGCGACTGACATTCATTGAAAACTGCATCCGTCGAGAGAAGGATGGCCGCCAGACTGCGCCAAGTATGCACGCTGCGGTCATGGGCAGGGGTGTCCCTGCGGCAGGGGCTGGCTGGCGCTCCGCATCAGATGATGCTCAAGCGCCTGATGGACTGGGCTATTTCAGCAAAGCGCCTGCGGCAGCGATCAGGGTCATGACAAACAAGATCCAGCGCATCACCTGGGGCGGCAATTGCAGCGAAATGCGCACGCCGATCATGGCGCCCAAGGTGTTGCCCGCTGCCAGCGCCAGGCCCACGCCCCACCAGATCTTGCCCTGCTGCACGAAAACGGCCAGCGCCACGATGGTGAACATGAGCGTGCACAGCACTTTGAGCGCATTGGCGCGAACCAGGTCGTAATGCAGCAGGCCGCTGAACAGGGGCAGCAGCAAAAAGCCGGCTCCCGCTTGCACGAAGCCGCCGTACACGCCCGTTAGAAACAAGAGCAGGCGCGCGCCGCGCGTGTGGCCTACGAATCGAACGCTGGCGTCTGGCGGCACCAGCAGCAACTGCGGCTTGAAAAACGTGAGCGCTGCCACCCCCAGCATGCTGATCAGCAAGGCGGGCTTGAGCACCGTGTTGGGCAGCAGCGAGGCCAGCACGGCCCCGGCCAGGCCACCCAGCATCACGGGCGGCAAGATGCCGCGCAAATCCTGCGTGGGCAAACGGTCGGCGCGATGGAAGCTGCGAACACCTGCCAGCGATTGAAACAGAATGCCCACGCGGTTGCTGCCATTGGCGATGTCGGGCGGTATGCCAAACACCATCATCAGCGGCAGGATCAGGTTGGAGCCGCCGCCGGCCATCATGTTGATGATGCTGGCAACAACGCCCAGCAAGGCAATGGCCAGATAGTGCCAGAGGGTTAAATCCATGATGTGAGCGTGTAGCCGAACAGTGGCCAAGGATTGTATTTGTGATGTTCTGGCTGCGTGCTATGCTGAAACGCATGCTTCGTGCGAGATAGCTGGAGGCGTGCCAATGTCGAATGCCTGGAATGCTGATTTTCTTTTCATGCTTGAAGCTGCGGTTCAAGCGCCATCTGGCCACAATACGCAACCTTGGCGGTTTGCCGTTGATGGCAGTTGCCTGTTCATCTATCCGGATTTGACACGGCGCTTGCCGGTGGTGGATGCGGATGACCGGGAATTGTTCGTCAGCCTGGGCTGTGCCGCAGAAAACTTGTGCCTGGCCGCTTCGCAGCGGGGCTATGCTGCGGACGTGGTGGCGGACAAGGGCATTGTCTCTGTTCACTTGAAAAAATCAGATGCGATGGATGCCAGCCCGCTTTTTGAGAATATCGGCCAGCGCCAAACCAATCGCTCTGTTTACAGTGGCAAAGAAATACCTGAGCAGGTGTTGAATGGCATTTTTCAGGCGTTGAAAAAAGAAAACGCCGTGCATATGGGGGCTTGGCGTCGAAAAAGCCGCGAATTTGATCGGCTCAC
Organism: Allobrachymonas sp.; assembly: GCA_030529505.1. Taxonomy (GTDB): domain Bacteria; phylum Pseudomonadota; class Gammaproteobacteria; order Burkholderiales; family Burkholderiaceae_C; genus Brachymonas. Next base: position 38,682 of record JAUMWT010000016.1, read on the forward strand.
CCAATACGTCATGGAAGGCAACAGCCTGCAGATGAATGACGCCGCTTTCAAGGCCGAGTTGCTCTCGTGGATCCGCTTCAACAAAAAACAGGCCGAGCAAACACGGGATGGCTTGAGCTATGCTGCTTTGGGCGCGCCGAGCCTGCCTGCCTGGATGGCGCGCCCGATCGTGCAAGCCATGCTCAACAGCAAGCGGCAAAACGCTGCGGATCTGCAAAAAATCCAATCTTCTTCGCATCTGGTCTTGCTGGCCAGCCCGGCCAACACCGTTGCCGCCTGGGTCGAAACGGGGCGCGTTTTGCAGCGGCTTTTGCTGCGCCTGACGCAAGCAGGCGTTGCCCACGCCTATCTGAACCAGCCGTGCGAAGTGCCTGCGCTCAATCAAAAGCTGCGGGCCGAGTTGCTGGGCAGCCGGGCTTTTCCGCAGATTCTCTTGCGCATTGGCTACGGCCAGCGGCTGCCGCCATCCAAGCGCAGGCCGGTGTCTGCAGTCATCCGCGCATGCGCTTGAGGCCAATGAGCCGAGCCAAAGGAGCGCTGCACGCGCGCCGCTTTCGATCCACGCGGCTTGGTGATGGCGTGTGTTTCCTCGTTTTCCGTTGGCGTACTGCTTGGTGGTTAGGCAGGCTGCACATGCATTGGCTGCAAGCGGCAGGGCAGATGCCTGCGTGCCAACACCTGCAAGCATCGGGGCGACGCGGCGGCCGCGCTTGCGGCGCAACTGTTTTGGGGAAGCTCCCCGGGCATATCACGGGAGGCGGGCAGAGAAGGCGAGGCGCGCCAAGCAGCGCGCAGTGTGGGCGACAAGGGGGCCAGGGCTGGGTGTGCCCTTGGCGCAAAGGCGCGCCGTTAAAATGCGCGGGTTCTTGCTTGGCGACCCCATTCCCTCTCATCTTTTCTCTTTTTCAGCACGGAGCTTTCCATGACCCCAGCCCAATCCACCCTCATGGCCAATGCCATTCGCGTGCTCAGCATCGATGCCGTCGAGCAGGCCAAATCCGGCCACCCGGGCGCGCCCATGGGCATGGCAGACATGGCCGTGGCCCTGTGGGGGCGGCACTTGCGCCACAACCCGGCCAACCCGCAGTGGATCAACCGCGACCGCTTCGTGCTCTCCAACGGCCACGCCTCGATGCTGCAGTACGCCCTGCTGCATTTCACGGGCTACGACTTGCCGATGGATGAAATCAAGCGCTTTCGCCAACTGGGCAGCAAAACCGCTGGCCACCCCGAAGTGGGCCTGACGCCTGGCGTGGAAACCACCACCGGCCCGCTGGGCCAGGGCTTGGCCAATGCCGTGGGCATGGCGCTGGCCGAAAAGCTGCTGGCCGCCGAATTCAACCGCCCCGGCTTCGACGTGGTGGATCACCACACTTACGTGATGCTGGGCGACGGCTGCCTGATGGAAGGCATCAGCCACGAAGCTTGCGCGCTGGCCGGCGCCTGGAAGCTGAACAAGCTCGTTGCCTTGTACGACGACAACGGCATCAGCATCGACGGCCAGGTGCAGCCTTGGTTTGCCGATGACACGGCCAAGCGTTTCGAGGCCTACCAATGGAATGTGATCGGCCCGATTGACGGGCATGACGCCAATGCCGTGGATCAGGCCCTTGCGCAGGCCAAGCAATCGGCCACCCAGCCCACCCTCATCATCTGCAAAACGCATATTGGCAAAGGCAGCCCCAATCGCGCCGACACGGCCAAGGCGCACGGTGAACCCTTGGGTGCCGAAGAAATCGCGCTGGTGCGCAAAGAGCTGGGCTGGCCGCACGCCCCCTTTGAGATGCCCCAAGAGGTGTATCGGGCTTGGGATGCCAAGGCGCAAGGCGCCCAAGACGAGGCCGAGTGGGAAACGCTGTATGCGGCGTACATGAAGCAATTCCCGCTGCTCGCTGCCGAACTGCGCCGCCGCATGAACGGGGCCGTTTCCCCCATGGTGGAGCAACTGGCCGAGCGCATGCCGCGCGTGTACCAGCCGCATGCGCCAGCTGCGGCCACGCGCAAGGCCAGCCAGATGGCGCTGGAAAGCTTCACCGCCCATATGCCCGAACTGCTGGGCGGCAGCGCGGACCTGACTGGCTCCAACCTGACCATGACGCAAAACACGCCGCCGCTGCGCTTTGCCGACGATGGCTCGGTCGTCAAGGTCGATGACGGCTTTGTCGTCTTGACCGACAAATCGCGCCACAGCGAAAGCGCCAAGCCCGGCCGCCACATCAACTACGGCGTGCGCGAGTTCGGCATGGCCGCCATCATGAACGGCATTGCCCTGCACGGCGGCTACATTCCTTACGGCGGCACCTTCCTCACCTTCAGCGACTACAGCCGCAACGCCATCCGCATGGCCGCGCTGATGAAGTTGCGCGTGATCCACGTCTTCACGCACGACAGCATCGGCCTGGGCGAAGATGGCCCCACGCACCAATCCATCGAGCACGCGGCCAGCCTGCGACTGATTCCGAACCTGGACGTGTGGCGCCCCTGCGATGTGGTGGAGGCGGCCATTGCCTGGGCCACGGCGCTGCAAAACGACAAGCGCCCGTCAGCCATGCTTCTGAGCCGCCAAAACGTGCCCTACATGCACAAAGACGACGCCAGCTTGATCGCGCGCGGCGCCTACGTGCTGGCTGGCCCGAGCCGAGCCGGCTTGAGCAAGGCGGCGCAAGCCGTCATCATCGCCACCGGCAGCGAGGTGCAATTGGCCATGCAGGCGCAGGAATTGCTGGCCCAGCGCGGTGTGGCCGTGCGCGTGGTTTCCATGCCCAGCACCACCGTGTTCGATCGCCAAACGCCCGAGTACAAGCAAGCCGTGCTGCCGCCCGAACTGCCGCGCATCGCGGTGGAAATGGGCAGCAGCGATTTCTGGTGGAAGTACGGCTGCGCGGCTGTGGTGGGCATCGACACCTTTGGTGAATCTGCCCCGGCCAAAGACTTGTTCGCGCACTTCGGCTTCACGCCCGAGAACGTGGCCGCCACCGTGGAAGCGGTGCTGGCAAGCGCCTGAGAGCCTGCCAGTGGCGGCGGGCCGCGCTCGGCTTTGCAGGCAAAGAAGTGAGCAAGGCAGGGTGTGCTCTGGCCTGGTCTTTTGAAGCAGTTGCCGTGCCGTACAAACAGCTAACAGGCACCGCATTCAAAAAGCGCGCTCAAAGCGCGCATGAGGAATGCGCCCCGGCGGCCGCAACACAACCCCAATCCCTTTTCCATTCAACATCAGGAGAACAGACATGGCAATCAAAGTAGGCATCAACGGTTTTGGCCGCATCGGGCGCTGCGTGTTT
>JAUMWT010000017.1 GCA_030529505.1 Allobrachymonas sp.
TTCAATCAATGATGTTGCTGCAGTTTAACCGCCTCTCGTGACGACATGATCTAGAGTCTGTTTAAAGTCTTTCCATGTGTGCGCAAGCGCAACAAATGGACAGGCTCTTTGTTGCACGCTTTGCCAAGACAGCGAGTCTTGGCAAGGCGTGCGCCGCGATCCTGGCCATTTGCTGCCTTGCAAATGCGCGCCGGGCGGCTGGTCCGTTCGTGCCCTGTGCTTCGTGCTTTGCGCCTTGCGGCTACTGCCTGTGCCAGGCAAGGCACACGATGCGAAGATTTTGAACAGGCTCTTATAACTGATGCGTCACGATCTTGAAGTCGGGGTCTTCTTCATAGGTGTTGATGCTGAAGCCCAGGCTGGTCATGAGGCGCAGCATGCCGGTGTTTTTGGCCAGCACCAGGCCGATGATTTCGCTCAGGCCTTTCTCGCGCGCCACGTCCATGATGGAGCGCATCATGCGCGAGCCGATGCCTTTGCCGGCAAAGTCGTCGGCCACGAGCAGCGAGAACTCGCAACTGCTGCTGTCGGGGTTGGTGATGTAGCGCGACACGGCGATGATGCGGTCGGGCTGGCGGTCGGCCTCATCGGCTTCGTCGCCCAGCCGGGTGTTTTGCAGCACGGCCACCAGCGCCATTTCGCGGTCGTAGTCGATCAGCGTGAGGCGCGAGAGCATGCTCGGCGGCATTTCGGTGATGGACGAGGCGAAGCGGTTGTAGCGGCTTTCGGGGCTGAGGCCGCGCACCAGCTCTTGCAGCATCTGCGCGTCGTCGGGGTGGATGGGGCGCACGGTGTAGGTGCTGTCGCCCGGCAAGGGCCAGGATTGGTGAAAGCGCGCAGGGTAGGGCAGGATGGAGAGGTGCTGGTAAGGCCGCGGCGTGGAAACGTTGTCGACGATGATGCGCGCATCCACGGCCACGGCGCCGTTTTCGTCCACGATGATGGGGTTGATGTCCATTTCGCGCAGCTGGGGCAGTTCGCACACCATTTCGGATACGCGCAGCAGGACTTGCTCCAGCGCCTCTTGATTGACCGGATTGGCCCCGCGCCATGCGCCCATGATTTGCGCCACGTTGGAGTGTTCGATCATCTGCCGCGCCAGGAACTGGTTGAGCGGGGGCAGTTCCATCGAACGCTGGCCGTACAGCTCCACGGCATGGCCGCCAGCGCCAAAGGCGATGACCGGGCCGAAGGGCGCTTCGGTGCTCATGCCGATGTACAGCTCTCGCCCGCGCGTTTGGCGCGCCATGCGTTGCACCGATACGCCGTTGATGCGTGCGTTGGGCATTTGGCGCGCCACGCTTTTCATCATGCGCTCGAACACATCGCGCACGGCCACGCCATTGCTCACGTTCAGCACCACGCCGTCCACGTCGGATTTGTGCGCAATGTCTGGTGAATCGATCTTGAGAGCCACGGGGTAGCCCAGTTGGCTGGCCAGCATCACGGCCTCGCTGGGCGTGCGCGCCAGAATGGTTTGCGTCACCGGTATGTGAAAGGCCGAGAGCAGGGCCTTGGACTCCATTTCGGTGAGTACGTAGCGGCGCTGGGCCAGCACGCCTTCGATCAGCATGCGCGCGCCTTCCACGTCGGGAGCGGCCAGGTGGGTCAGGGGCGGCGGCGTTTGCTGCAGGGATTGCTGGTTGCGGTAATAGGCCGAGATGTTGCCAAAGGCGTTGACGGCTGCGTCGGGCGTGCGGAAGGTGGGGATGTTGGCATCCACCAGCAGGGCGCGCGCGGCTTCGACCGAGACGCCCCCCATCACGCAGGCCAGCAGCGGCTTGCGGCCGCTTGTGCGCGCCTGAATCAGGGCTTGTGCCAGGGCGCTCATGTCCACGCCCGGCTTGGGCGACTGGATGACGAGGATGCCGTCCAGGCCCGGGTCGCGCGCGGCTGCGGCCAGTGCGGCGGCAAAGTGTTCGGGCGTGGCGTCTTCGGTCAGATCGATCAGATCGCACAGGGTGGCCTTGGGCAGCACTTGCGCTTGCAGTTCTTGGGCGCGCTCTGCGCCCAGCCGTCCCAGTTGCAGGCCCAGATTGGCGGCGCGGTCGGCCGCCAGCACGCCTGGCCCGCCGCCGTTGGTGATGATGCCCAGCCGGTTGCCCACCGGCTGGTAGCGGGCGGCCAGGCATTGCACCGCCGAAAACAAATCGCTGAACGAATGGATGCGCACGGCCCCCCCGCGGCGCAGGGCGGCGTCAAACACTTCGTCACTGCCCACGATGGCGGCCGAGTGGGTCAGGGCGGCGCTTTGGCCATCTTCGCTGCGGCCGGCCTTGAGCACCACCACGGGCTTGCTGTTGGCGGCCACGCGCAGCGCGCTCATGAAATGGCGCGCGTCGGGAATGCCCTCCAGATACACCACGATGCTCTGGGTGTGCGGGTCATTGGCCAAAAAATCCAGCGCATGCGCCAAACCCACGGCGCTGTGCTGGCCCAGCGTGATCACGCTGGAAAAGCCCACGCGGTTTTGCTGCGCCCAATCGATGATGGATGCGGTAAGCGCGCCCGATTGCGACACCAGCGCCAGCGCCCCTGGCTTGACCAGCGGGCCCAGGGTGCTGGCGTTCAGCCCTTGCCGCGGGCGCTGAAAACCGCGCCCGTTGGGGCCGATCATCCACATGCCATGCTGGCGCGCCACGTGGTGCAGATGCCGGGCCTGCTCGGCGTCGATACCGTTGGCAATCACCAGCGCGGCCTTGCAGTTGATGCGCCCGGCCAGTTCCAGCGCGGTGGCGATCTTGTCGTGCGGCAAGGCCACAACGGCCAGATCAGCGCCCGTGTGCACCAAATCGGCCAGCCGCCCTTCGGTGGTGTCGATGTCCATGAAGGTGATGCGACCGCTGTAATGGGCAGAGCTGATCGCCTCGTGCAAGAGGGCCGCATCGGCATAGGCCGGATCGTTTGCGCGCGCAGTGGGGCTGCCGGCGAACACCGCCACCGAAGACGGTGCCAGCAGGGAAGTGAGATAGTGCCTGTCCATAAGCTGAGCCCTTGTTTTGAAGTGGGTTTGCGGCTTGTTGGCGCGCAATGCACGTGCATGGCTACATTGTCACAACAGCAGCGAACATATTAATGTGATTTGCCTCTGTAGCCGATTCAGCAAGGGCAGGCAGCTGCTGCAGATGTGGCTTGGCTTGAGTGAATTAGCAGCCAGGCCGTTTTTGCTCAAACCCTGCCAACCGTACGCGGCTTGGGCGGGCGTTGGGGTGAATATCAAGCGCCCGTGAGGAGATCGTAAACAGGTTCTAAATGCCAGCGCCTTGATTTGATGCGCGCGCCTAGCCTTCTTTCAAGGGACAGTTGGGCTCATCAGGAAAATCATCGCTTGGAGCGGGCAGTGAATACAGCCAATTGATACGGCGGACTTGCAAAAGCCTGAAAAGACGGGCTGTACGGCAGGCTGTGACTGGTTTCACACCATTAACAAATTATTTCTTTATGGTGAACTTTGCTGGCCGGGCCGCTTGCTAAATCGGGCTTTTCTCTATTAGGATTGCTCTCCTGTTGGCTAGGTGGCGCATGCAAATGCAGCTGCTGTTATCAATGATTCCTAATTGAGAAAAGGAAAATTATGGCTACCTCGAAAACTGCAACAGATAAACCCGCAGCCAAAAAGCGCGCGCCCAATGCGGCCTTCATGAAGCCGCTGACCCCCAGCGCCGAGCTGGCCGCCGTAGTGGGCCCTGCACCCCTGCCGCGCACCGAAGTCATCAAGAAGCTGTGGGACTACATCAAGGCCCATAATCTGCAAGATGCGCAAAACAAGCGCAACATCAATGCCGACGACAAGCTGAGCAAAGTGTTCGGCAAAAAACAGGTCACCATGTTCGAAATGGCTGGTCTGGTGGGCAAGCACCTGTCTTGAGCCAATCCTTCCGCAGGCCCTGTTTCGACTGGGCCTGGCAGAAAAACCGGCATGCTGCAAAGCCTGCCGGTTTTTTTATGGGCGCGTGACCAGGCAAACGGTAGAGCTTGGCTTCTTTCTGTTTGCAAGCTGTTGGCCAACGATAGAAGCCGGCGCTTGACAGGCGCTTTGCACGAGGGCTGAGGCCGTTCTCTTACCGGACCAAAACAAACGCCGCATGGAGCATCGCGGTAAGGGCGGATGGACACAGCAGATGCCGGCAACAAAAAACGGGCCAGCTCAATCGACTGGCCCGTTTGTGAGACATGCTCTTGTGCTCAGTGTGCCTGATCGGTGCGCTCAAACTCGAACACGCCCGGGTTCTTGACCGGATCGACCGTGACGCGAATGGTCGATTTGGGCGGGAATTGGCCTTCGAGCAACGCTTTGGACAGCGGGTTTTCAATCCGCTGCTGAATGGCGCGCTTCAGGGGCCGTGCGCCAAACACGGGGTCGAAGCCGACCTTGGCCAGTTCCTCCAAGGCAGCCGGGGTCACGTCAAGCGCCAGATCCATTTTGTGCATGCGCTGCTCCAGCACGTGCAGCTGGATCTTGGCGATGTTGGCGATGTGCGCTGCGTCCAGGCCGTGGAAGACCACGATCTCGTCAATCCGGTTGAGAAACTCGGGCCGGAAGTGGGTTTTGAGTTCTTCCCACACGGCGTCCTTGATCTCGTCTTGCGGCTGACCGGCCATCTGCTGGATGATGGGCGAGCCGATATTGCTGGTCATGACGATGACGGTGTTCTTGAAGTCCACGGTGCGGCCCTGGCCGTCGGTCAGGCGCCCGTCGTCCAGCACTTGCAGCAGGATGTTGAACACATCGGGGTGGGCCTTTTCGATTTCGTCAAACAGGATCACGCTGTAGGGCTTGCGGCGCACGGTTTCGGTGAGATACCCGCCTTCGTCGTAGCCCACATAGCCGGGCGGCGCGCCAATCAGGCGGGCTACGCTGTGCTTTTCCATGAACTCGCTCATGTCGATGCGGATGAGCTGCTCTTCGCTGTCGAACAAGAAGCCGGCCAGCGCCTTGGTGAGTTCGGTTTTGCCCACGCCCGTGGGGCCGAGGAAGAGGAAGGAGCCCGTGGGGCGGTTGGGGTCGCTCAGGCCCGAGCGCGAGCGCCGAATGGCGTTGGCCACGGCCGAGATGGCCTCGTCTTGTCCCACCACACGCTCGTGCAGCTTGGCTTCCATCAGCAGCAATTTTTCTCGCTCGCCCTGCATCATCTTGGCCACGGGAATGCCCGTGGCGCGGCTCACCACTTCGGCGATTTCTTCCGCGCCCACCTGGGTGCGCAGCAGCTGGTTGCCTTTGCCCCGGCCGTCTTCGGCATTCTCTTTGGCTTGCGCTTCTTTCAGGCGCTGCTCCAGCTCGGGCAGCTTGCCGTATTGCAACTCGGCCACTTTGTTGAAGTCGCCTTTGCGAGTGGATTCCTCGATCTGGAACTTGAGTTTGTCCAGCTCTTCGCGCACCTGCTGGCTGCCCTGGGCGGCGGCTTTTTCGCTTTTCCAGATTTCTTCCAGATCGGCGTATTCCTTTTGCAGGGCGGTGATTTCCTGCTCGATCACCTCCAGGCGTTTTTGCGAGGCTTCGTCCTTTTCTTTCTTCAGGGCTTCGCGCTCGATCTTGAGCTGGATCAGGCGGCGGTCGAGCTTGTCCATCGCCTCGGGTTTGGAGTCGATTTCGAGCTTGATTTTGGCTGCGGCCTCGTCGATCAGGTCAATCGCCTTGTCGGGCAAGAAGCGGTCGGTGATGTAGCGGTGGCTCAGCTCCGCAGCGGCCACGATGGCGGGGTCGGTGATCTCCACGCCGTGGTGCACTTCGTACTTTTCTTGCAGGCCGCGCAGAATGGCGATGGTGGCTTCCACTGTGGGCTCGCCCACCAGCACTTTCTGAAAGCGCCGCTCCAGTGCCGCGTCTTTTTCGATGTATTTGCGGTATTCGTCCAGCGTGGTGGCGCCCACGCAGTGCAACTCGCCGCGCGCCAGGGCCGGCTTGAGCATATTGCCCGCGTCCATCGCGCCATCGGTTTTGCCCGCGCCCACCATGGTGTGCAACTCGTCGATGAAAAGGATGGTTTGGCCCTCGTCACGCGCCAATTCCTTGAGCACGTTTTTCAACCGCTCTTCAAAGTCGCCGCGGTATTTGGCACCGGCCAGCAGGGCGGCCATATCCAGCGCCAGCACGCGCTTGCCCTTCAATGTGTCGGGCACTTCACCAGCCACGATGCGCTGGGCCAAGCCTTCAACGATGGCGGTTTTGCCCACGCCGGGCTCGCCAATCAGCACGGGGTTGTTTTTGCTGCGGCGTTGCAGCACTTGAATGGTGCGGCGGATTTCGTCGTCGCGGCCAATCACGGGGTCGAGCTTGCCCTGGCGCGCGCGTTCGGTCAGATCCAAGGTGTATTTTTTCAGGGCTTCGCGGTTGCTTTCGGCATCGGCGCTATCCACGCTTTGCCCGCCGCGCACAGCGTTGATGGCGGATTCCAGGGCCGAGCGGTTCAGGCCATTGGCGCGGGCGATATCGCCGATATCGCCTTTAGCGTCGGCGGCGGCCAGCAGAAACAGCTCGCTGGCAATGAACTGGTCGCTGCGTTTAATGGCTTCTTTCTCGGTGGCTTGCAGCAGCTTGATCAGATCGGGCCCGGGTTGCACCTGATCTTGCCCTTGCACCTGTGGCAGGCGGTTGACCGCGCCTTCAAGCGCAGCCGCCAAACCGGCCACATTGACGTTGGCGCGCTGCAGCAGCGAGCGCGGGCCGTCGTCTTGCTGCAGCATGGCCAGCAGCACGTGCGCAGGTTCGATGTAGGCATGGTCTTTGCCCAGAGCCATGCTTTGGGCGTCGGCCAGGGCTTCTTGGAACTTGCTGGTGAATTTGTCGATTCGCATGAATGACTCCGTTTCAGGATTTTTTGAAAAGTAACTGATCAGCAACTGGGTGCATGGCCTGGCTTTTCAAGGGCAGCAAGCTACCCCTTCAAAGCCCGGTTCGTATGCTGCGCGCGCCCATGAAAAAACGCCCCGGTGTTGACTGGAACGGCGGGGCGTTTGAAGAAGCATTGGGCGTGCTTACTTTTTGAGAATGAAACGATAGGCATCGGGCCCGCTGACGGGCTGCCCGTCTTTGCCCAGCATGCGCAAGCGGTTGGGCGGCAGGATGTCGAAACTGCGGTTTTGGCCGTTGGCATCCAGCATGATGCGGGTTTCTTCATTGTTGAAGGTGAAGCCGCCGCGCCGCGTGATGGGCGGCCGGTTGGTGCCCAGCTCATGCGTGAGCAAGTCGTAAGTCGCATCGCGGTACAGGGTCAAATCCAGCCGGATGCCTGCGCAATGGTTGCAGGGCAGCACGGTGCGGTAGGTGCCGGTCCAGCTGGCCACGGGGCCGCTGGGGGCTGGCGGCGCGATCGGCTGCTGCGGGTGCGAAATGACGGGCGGCGAATACGTGGTGACGACGGTACAGCCAGAGAGCGCCATGAGCGCAGCGGCGCAAAAAACACCGCCCCAACGCAGGCGGTTGCCAGAAAGCCGAAGACGTGTTTTCATGCCCCTATCCTTTCAAGAGAAGACAGCTGGATTGTAGGACGCCGCCATTGGGCACCGGCCAGGGCTGGACTGTTCGGCTTGTAACGGGGCGTTGGGATGTGTGCAGGGAGCCAAGGCGGCAGACTTGACCGTGCGTCCTGCCTTGCTTACGCAATGTGCTGGGTCATGAAGGCCTTGACCTGCTCCACATCGGCGGGCAGCACCTGCACGCGGCGCGGCAGGTTTTCGATGCCTTCCAAAGCTGCGGGGCGCTCGGGCTCGCGGCCCAGGGCTTCGCGGATGGTGGCGGCGAATTTGATGGGCAGGGCGGTTTCCAGCACGATCATGGGCACGCCGGGGCGCTGGTGCTGGCGCGCGACTTTCACGCCGTCGGCGGTGTGGGTGTCGATCATCACGCCGTGCTGCTCGTACACGTGGCGGATGGTGGCCAGGCGGTCGGCATGGGTGCTTTTGCCGCTGGCCCACAGTTGCCCGCGATCGCGCCAGGCTTGCAGCTCGGCGGGCAGGCTGAACTGGCCATCGCGCGCCAGCGCGTCGGCAAACAGGGCCTTGACGCGCGCGCCGTCACGGTTCAGCACATCGGCCACGAAGCGCTCGAAGTTGCTGGCCTTGCTGATGTCCATGCTGGGGCTGCTGGTTTCAAACGTGTCGGCGCTGCCGCGCACGCGGTAGCGGCCGGTGCGGAAGAACTCGTCCAGCACGTCGTTTTCGTTGGTGGCAACGACGAGCTGGCCAATGGGCAGGCCCATCATGCGCGCCACGTGGCCGGCGCAGACGTTGCCGAAGTTGCCGCTGGGCACGGTGAAATCGACGTGCTCGTCATCAGCCTGCGTGGCCTGGAACCAACCCGCGAAGTAGTAAACGACTTGCGCCAGCAGCCGCGCCCAGTTGATGGAGTTGACGGTGCCGATCTGGTGCTGGCGCTTGAAGGCCAGGTCGCCACTGACGGCCTTGACGATGTCCTGGCAGTCGTCGAACACGCCCTCGATGGCGATGTTGTGGATGTTGGCGTCTTGCAGGCTGAACATCTGCGCCTGCTGGAAGGCGCTCATGCGCCCGTGCGGGCTGAGCATGAAGACGCGGATGCCCTGCTTGCCGCGCATGGCGTATTCGGCGGCGCTGCCGGTGTCGCCGCTGGTGGCGCCCAGGATGTTGAGCTGCTGGCCGCGCCGCTTCAGCTCGTACTCGAACAGGTTGCCCAGCAGCTGCATGGCCATGTCCTTGAAGGCCAGCGTGGGGCCGTTGGACAGGGCCTCCAGGTAAAAGCCGTCGCCCAACTTCTTCAGCGGCGTGATTTCAGCCGTGCCGAAGGCTTGCCGTGTGTAGGTCTTGTCGCAAATGGCGCGCAGGTCGGCGGCGGGGATGTCGTCGATGTAGAGGCTCAGGAGCTCGAAAGCCAGCGCGGCATAGCCTTGCTGCTGGTATACGCCGCGCAGGTGCGCCAGGTCGGCCGTGCTCAGCTGCGGATAGCGCTCGGGCAGGTACAGGCCGCCATCGGGCGCCAGCCCTTCGAGCAGGATGTCGCAGAACTGGTGGGGGGTGGCGTCGCCACGGGTGGAAAGGTAGCGCATGGTGGGCTTGGGCAAGAAAGGGATTCAGCAAAGATGAAGGGTGGTTGCGCGTCTGCGTATAGGCAATTGGGGCGTTGGGGCCAGACATGCGTAGCTTGTCTGGCCCATTTGCGGCTGGCTTGGGGCCCCGCAATCGCATGAGGTGAATTGCACAGCCAGCTTGCACAGCCCAGCGATTCTAGCGGGCGGCTGCCGTGGGATAAGGCTTGTGCTTTGCTTCGAAAGCCTGCGCCTGGCCGCTGCGGCTGGAGGCGCAGGCCCTGTGAATCAAGCGCCTTTGCGGTGGTGCAGCAGCTCGGCCGCAGTGGCGTTGGGTGGTGTTTGCAGCAGCTGGGCAGGGCTATCGTTTGCAACGATGTGCCCTTGGTGCAAGATGACCAATTGGCTGCCCAGCGCCAGGGCTTCGTCAATATCGTGGGTGATGAAGACGATGGTGCTGCCCGTGTGTTGCTGGATGTGCTTGATTTCTTCTTGCAGGGCGCGGCGGGTGATTTCATCCACGGCGCCAAAAGGCTCATCCATCAGGATCAGATCGGGGCGTGCCGCCAGGGCACGGGCAATACCCACGCGCTGGCGCTGCCCGCCCGAAAGCTGATGCGGGTAGCGGCCCAGCAGATCGGGCGCGAGGTGGACGATGCCCAGCAACTCTTCCACACGCTGCTGGATGCGATCGGGCGGCCATTGCAGCAGGGTGAGCACGTAGGCGATGTTGGCGCGAATGTTCATGTGCGGAAACAGGCCCGACTCCTGAATCACGTAGCCGATGCTGCGCCGCAGCTGCACCAGGTCGGTCTGGGCCAGGTCTTGCCCGCGCACGATCACGCGGCCGCTGTCGGGCTGGATCAGGCCATTGAGCAAACGCAGCAAGGTGGTTTTGCCGCTGCCCGACTGGCCGATCACCGTGGTGAAGCTGCCTGCAGCGATATGCAGGTTGATGTCGTGCAGCACGGTTTTGCCGTTGAACTGCTTGCTGACGTGATCCAGTTGAATCATGGGGGCAGCAGCGTGAGCCGTTGTTGGGGGTGCCGAGCAGGCACCGGTGATGACGCGTTCGGTCATTGCGGAATCAGCCCCTTGCGGCGCAAGAAGTCGGCGGCCACGTCTTTTTCGTTGCGCTTTTCGCTTTCAACGGCGTGGTTCATGGCAATCATGTCGGCGTTGCTGATGAGCTGATCCATCTTCATCAGAATGGCTCGCAGTTCGGGGTGCTGTTGCAGGGTGGCGCTGCGCGCCACGGTGCCGGCGTAGTAGTTGGGGTAGAGGCGCTTGTCGTCTTGCAGCACAGTGATGGGGGCCACGCCCAACTGGCCATCTGTGGTGAAGATGTTCATCGCGTCGATTTGCCCCTTGCTAATGGCGGCGTATTTCAGGCCAATGTCGAGATCGCGCTTTTCTTTGAAAGCCAAGCCGTAGGTTTTGGCCAGCGCCTCGTAGCCGTCGCTGCGTTCGTAAAAGTCGTACTCTGCGCCAAAGCGGTAGCTGGCCGAGTGCGGGGCCAGGTCGGAATAGGTTTTCAGGCCGTGTTTGTCGGCCACCTCTTTGCGCACGGCCAGGCCGAAGGTGTTGTTGAAGCCGTAGCGCCCTACCCATTCAAGCGCAAACTCTTTCTGGTAAGCCTCGTTCAGTTGCTTGAAAAGCGCGGCTTCGTCAGCCAGCGGTGGTTTTTTCAACACATACAGCCACGAGGTTCCGGTGTATTCGGGGTAGAGGTCGAACTCGCCCTTGAGCAGCGCCGGGTGAATATTGGCCGTGCCGCCGCCAATGCCTTTGCTGATGTTCACCTTCAAATCGCTGTGCGCTTCGATCAGCAGGCCCAGCATTTCGGCCAGGATGAACTGCTCGGTCATGGGCTTGCTGGCGATGTTGATGGTCTTGCTGGTCGTCGGCTTGGGGCCGCAGGCCACGAGCAGGGCCGTTGCCAGAGCCGCCAGCGCATGCAACAGGCGTTTTTTCCACATCATCTTTTCCTCCAGGGGATTTGCTTTTCCAGCAGCAGGCACAGGCTGTCGGCGGCAAAGGCCAGCAGCATGATGAGCAGGCTGCCGGCCACGGTCAGCGCCATGTTGTTGGTGGTGATGCCTCGATAGATGGCCACGCCCAGGCCGCCCGCGCCGATGAACGAGGCGATGCCCGCCAGCGAAATCGTCATCACCAGCATGGTGCGCAAGGCCGCCACGATCACCGGCAGCGCCAGCGGCAGCTTGATGCGCCACAAAATTTGCCCGCGCGAACTGCCCATGCCCTGGGCGGCGTCGATCACGGCGGGGTCGATGTTCTGGATGCCGCTGTAAGTGTGCCCAATCATCGGCAGCAGCCCGTAAACGGTCAGTGCCACCACGGCCGTGAGGTTGCCGATGCCGGTGAACGGAATCAGTAGGCCGAACATCGAAATGGCGGGAATGGTGTAAAGCAGGTTGTTGCCCTGCATCACCCAGGGGGCCAGGCGCCGGTATTCGCTGATCAGCACCCCCAGCGCCACGCCCAGCACAGCGGCCAGCAGGGCGGCGCTGCCGGCAATCAGCAGGTGCTCGCCCAGCAGTTTGATGAAGAACGCCGGGCGTTGGATGAAGACATCGGCAATCTCGCGCAACAAAGGTTTTTCCTCATGCAAGGGCAAAACAAGCAGCCGCCATCATAAATTGCCCGGGATTTTTCGGATATGAAAGGGTTTTGCAAGTTTTTTGCGGCGCTTGAAAAGGATGGTGGCGGCGGCTTGGCGGGCTATTGCTGTATTCAGAGGGGTTTTATCGACATTCTCTAAACCGCCGATCACTCAACTTGCGCCTTTGCTCGTTGAGCTTGCTCATGCTGGATGCGCTTTGCGGCTGGCGCATCCGCTTATCGAGGCGCTTTATCTGCTCAGCGATGCTTTTGCAGTTCGGTGTTTTTGCTTTGTCGATCTGGCCGGGCGCGATGCCGAGGGCGCTGCGCTGCTCATGTTCATTGATGTTGCGCCTGCCTTGCTTGCGCATTTCGACGATGTAGATTTTGTCTTTGACGGACAGGTTTGCGGGCACCGGATGGCGGGCGATTTGTTGATAGTCTTCCGGGCATTCCGTGGTGTCGTACCAAATGTGTCCGTCGTCTTTTCTGCATTCAAGCAGGATGTCTTGTACGTCAACACCGCCTGAGGCACTTCTTATCTTGACTGTCTGCGCCCCTTGGCAAGGCTTGTCTGTGTAAGTACGGCCGCATTTGTAGATGCTGGCATGCGCTGGAAAAATGGCGGCAATCACTGCCAGAAAAATCAGTTTTTTCATTGGCCTTGCAGATGGTAAAAGACAGTCAGGTCGTGATCTTGCTGACGTCGCACGGGCCATGCGCTTCGCCATGTACCAAAGTTTGCGCCTTGCATCCCGTCCCGCGCGACCTCCAGTCATCATACGATGAGATTTTGAACAGGTTTTCAGACGTTGAACAGGAAGTTCATCACATCCCCATCTTTCACCACATAGTCCTTGCCCTCGGCGCGCATTTTTCCGGCTTCCTTGGCGCCTTGTTCGCCTTTGTATTGGATGAAGTCGTCAAACGAGATGGTTTGCGCGCGGATGAAGCCGCGCTCAAAGTCGCCGTGGATGACGCCTGCGGCTTGTGGCGCGGTGTCGCCTTGGCGAATGGTCCAGGCGCGCACTTCCTTGACGCCAGCGGTGAAGTAGGTTTGCAGGCCCAGCAGCTGGTAGCCTGCGCGGATGAGGCGGTTCAGGCCGGGTTCTTCCTGCCCCAGCTCTTGCAGGAATTCGGCGCGGTCTTCGTCGCTCATTTCTGCCAGCTCGGCTTCGATTTTTGCGCAGATGGCCACCACGGGCGCGTTGCCGTTGCTTTGGGCAAATGTCTTGAGGCGATCGAGCAGCGGGTTGTTCTCGAAACCGTCTTCGGCCACATTGCCCACGAACATGGCGGGCTTGGAGGTGATGAGGCAAAGCGGTTTGAGCAGGGCTTTTTGCTCGGCCGAGAGGTCAAGAATGCGCACGGGCTTGCCTTCGAGCAGGCCGGCTTGCACCACTTCCAGCACTTTGAGCATGGCAGTAGCTTCTTTATCGTGGCCGGATTTGGCGGCCTTGGTGTAGCGCTGCACGGCTTTTTCAACGGTGCCCAGGTCGGCCAGGCAGAGTTCGGTCTGGATGACTTCGATGTCGGCAATGGGGTCAACGGTGCCGGCCACGTGCACGACGTTGGGGTCTTCAAAACAGCGCACCACGTTGACGATGGCATCCGTTTCGCGGATGTGCGCCAGAAACTGGTTGCCCAGCCCTTCGCCCTTGCTGGCGCCAGCCACCAGGCCGGCAATGTCCACGAATTCGACGATGGCGGGCAGCACCCGTTCGGGTTTGACGATTTCGGCCAGTTGCTGCAGGCGGGGATCGGGCACTTCGACGACGCCCACATTGGGTTCGATAGTGCAGAAGGGGTAGTTTTCAGCCGCGATGCCGGCTTTGGTCAGGGCGTTGAACAGGGTGGACTTGCCCACATTGGGCAGGCCCACGATTCCGCATTTCAGGCTCATTGTTTTTCCTCTTTGGCGTGTGCTTGGGGGGCGTGTGTAACGCTGAACGCAAGCGCAGTTTCTGCAGCGCGTGCTGGCAAACGAGTAAGTGTATGCGATGGGGTGGGCGCAGAGCGGCGCGAATGAGAGGGCTGTGAAGCAAGGCTATCGATTCCTCGTACCCGGCGTGACTGGCGGTGGGACCATGCGTGCCAGCGAATTGGTTGCAAAAAGCCGAAGAGGAGGCAGGCAACTTTGGGCGCAGCCATTGGCCGGATGTGCAATGCATTCAGAGCGAAGGAATTGCAGGAGCGGACCTCTGCGTGGCATGGCTGCCGCCGCTGGGCTGGTACTGAGTCATGGGCTGTGTGTTTGGCGGTGATGGTAGGGCGCTGGTGCTGGGCGGCGATGAGCGCGTCATCTCGCCTCATGGCTGCATGGCCAGCCTTCGCTTGCTGGCAGCGTCAGCAAGCACAGCGGCTTTGCCCAAACACCGCCTGCCACAGGGCGCAGATGGCCTGGGCCTGTGTTTGCACGTTATCGCTTGGGCATTGCGCAGTTTCCTCGTTCAGGCGGGCGCGGTGCTGCAGGCGGCGCAGGTCGCGGTAGGCTTTGGCCGCAGCGTGCCCCAGTTGCTGGCCGGTGGGCAGGATGCCCAGATCATCGGCTCGCTCCAGCAGGGCGATGTTGCCGCGGTTTTCAAGCATGCTGAGGTGTTGGGCGCTGTGCAGCAGCACCAGGTATTGGGTGACGAATTCGGCGTCGATCATGCCGCCGGGGCTGTGCTTGAGGTCGAACACGCCCGCTTTTTCGGCGTGGGCCTGACTCACACGCTGGCGCATGGCGACGATTTCGTGTTGCAGGCTGGCAGCGTCGCGCGGGGCGGTGAGCACCTGCTCGCGGATGCGATCGAACAACTGATGCAGGCGCGGGCTGCCAAAGCAGCAGCGTGCGCGGGTCATGGCCTGGTGTTCCCACACCCAGGCGGTGTTGCTGCCGCGTTGCAGTTGGTAGTTTTCAAAAGCGCTAACCGTGGTGGTGAGCAGGCCCGAGTTGCCGTTGGGGCGCAGGGCGGTGTCGATTTCGTACAGATCGCCTTCGCCGGTTTTGGTGGTGAGCCACATGATGAGTTTGCGCACCAGCGTGGCGTAGATTTCGCCTGCGCGTTCGTGGCTGTCTTCGTACAAAAAGACCAGATCCAGATCGCTGCCGTAGCCCAGCTCCAGTCCGCCGAGCTTGCCGTAGGCGATGATGGCGAAGTGGTCGGGCAAATCGTCTGGCGACACATCGCCCAGCCCTGCGGCGCGTGCCTTGGGCAGCAGGCGCTGCCAGCACCAGCGCGTGGCGACTTCGAGGGTGGCATCGGCCAGGGCGCTCAAATCGTCGGCCACTTGTTCCACGCTCAGTTGCCCGCCCAGATCGCGCGCCAGCGTGCGAAAGGTTTCGGCGTGCATGGCGCGGCGCAGCAGGTTGAGCACGTTCTCTTCATCGTCTTCGCCGGTGGCTTGCAGGGATTGCAGGCGCAGGGCGAGTTTGAGTTTGAAAGCCTCAGGCTCGAAACGCTGTTGCAGCACGGCGCTGTGGGCCAGCTCGTCGATCACGCCGGGGTTGCGCATCAGGTAGCGCGCGGGCCAGCGCGCCAGCGCCAGCATGTGCAGCAGGTGGGTGTGTACGGCGGGTTGTTCCAGCATCAGCGCCAGATAGCTTTGGCGGCGCAAGATGGTTTCGAGCCAGTCGATGAAGCGCAGCACGGCCACTTCTTTGTCCGCTTCAGTCAGCAGCGGGCGGGCGGGCTTTGCGTCACGTTCAGTGCTTTCATCGTTTGCATGGCTGGATGCGGCTTGCAGCCATTGCAGGCTGTTTTGCAGCAAGCGCCAGACCAGCGTGCGGGCGTAGGGGCGCAGGGCCGCCACGCGCGGCAGGTCCTGCCAGGCCAGCAGGCGCTGCTGCAGGGCGGCGTGGCCTTGCTCGGCGGCCTGGGCGGCCAGCACGGCAAAGCTGGCTTGATCGGCCGGGCTGGCTTGTGCATGGCTGTTGTTGCTAGTGGGTTGGCCAGCACGGCTCGGCTTGCAGCAGCAAGTGGGGCAGCTGCCGGTTTCGCGGCTGAGCAGGGTGTCGAACTCGCGCGCGACGATGTCGCGGTGGCAGAGCAGCTCTTGCATGAAGCAGCAGGTGTGCTCGTAGCCCATGGTCTGGGCGATCCAGAGCAGGTCGTCATCATCCGTGGGCAGCACGTGGGTTTGTTGGTCATCCAGGTACTGGATGCGGTGTTCCACGCGGCGCAAAAAGATGTAGGCCTGGGCCAGGGCTTCGGCCACGGCCTCGCTCATGAAGCCCGCGCGCGCCAGGTGCTGCAAGGCGGCCAGCGTGGGGCGCCGCCGCACTTCAGGGAACTGCCCGCCGCGCACCACTTGCAGCAGTTGCACGATGAATTCGATTTCGCGGATGCCGCCGCGCGAGAGTTTGACGTCGTTGGCGCGCTCGGGCCGGCCCGCGCTGCGGGCGATGGCGTGGTTGCGAATTTGGTCATGCAGCACGCGCAGCGACTCGTACACATTGAAGTCGAGGTAGCGGCGAAACACGAAGGGCAGCACCACCTGGCGCAGCTGGCGGCCCGATTGGTTGGCAATGGCCGTGCGCGGGGCAACGATGCGGCTTTTCATCCAGGCAAAGCGTTCCCACTCGCGGCCCTGCACCTGCAGGTAGTGGGCCAGCGAATCGAGCGAGGCCACCACCGGCCCCGAGTTGCCATTGGGCCGCAGCGCCAGGTCGATGCGAAAGACGAAGCCGTGCTCGGTCGTTTCGCCAATCAACTGGTGCAGGCGCTTGGCCACCTTGGCGAAATAGTCTTGAAAGCTGATGCCGCTCCCGCCCGCAACCCCGCTTGAAACAGCACTGGCTTGGCTGCCCGGGCTGCCGCCGGGCTTGATGGTTTTGCCTGCGGTTTGGCCATCGGCCTCGTACAGATAAACCAGATCGATGTCGCTGGACACGTTCAGTTCGCGCGCGCCCAGTTTGCCCATGCCCACGATCCAGAAGTTGACGCGGCTGCCATCGGCCTTGAGCGGTGGGCCGTAAAGTGCATCGAGTTGCTCAAACGCGTGCTCGCAGGCCACATCCAGCGACAGCTCGGCCAAATCGGTCATGCAGGCGGTAACGGCTTGTAAAGGCGCTTGGCCGTCGCAGTCGAGCACGGCCAGGCGTTCCAGCACCAGTTGGCGCAAGATGCGCAGGGCCGCGCCCAGCTCGTGGCCTTGCTCTTGCAAGGCCGCCAAAGTGGCTTGCAGGCTGGCTGTATCGGGCAGGCCGGGCGGCAGCAAGGGCAGCACATCGGCGTAGCGGCGGTGCAGGCGCTGCACCATGCGGCTGTGCAGGGCCTTGTCAGCCCGGGGCGTGGCGGGCGGCGGCGCATCGTGCATGCACGGCGCAGGCTGGGATAATGCCCCTGCTTCCACCAGGGAAGTGGGTGACAGGCCGGTGTGGGTGCTGCCTGCGCTGCTCATGTGTGTGCTCCATGCAGAAAAAGGTTTCCGCCTCGAATCTGGTTGATCTCATCAAGCGCTTGCCGCCGGTTTTTGGGCGCAGGCTGCTGCGCGTGGCGGCCTGGGGCTTGGGGGCTGTGGCCGTGTTGCTGCTGGCTGCCTTGTTGGCTTTGCATGCCTGGATTCTGCCGCGGATCAACGATTTTCGGGTGCAGGTGGAGCAAAGCGCCTCTTCGGCGCTGGGGTTAAGGGTCAGGGTGGGTGAAATCGCCACCCTCAAGCAAGGGCTGCAGCCAGCCGTGCAGCTGCGCCAACTGCGCTTTCTGGACGAAGCCGGCAACGAGGGCCTGCATGTGGATGCGGTGGAGGCCGAGGCCTCGCTCTGGTCGCTCTTGCACGGGCGCTTTGCCCGTTTGGCCGTGCTGCGGCCCGTATTGCATGCCTGGCGCCAGGCCGATGGGCGCATTTACGTGGCGGGCTTGCCTTTGCCACAAGGCCCCAAAGACGCACAGCCTGCGGCTGAAAGCGCAGAGTCCGACACGGCATTGAACTGGTTGCTGGCGCAGCACAGCCTGGAAATTGTGGATGGCAGCGTGCAGTGGAGCGACGCCCAGCGCCAGGTGCCGCCGCTGGCCATTTCGCAGGTGCAGGCCAAGCTCACAAACAGCGGGCGGCAGCACCGACTGCAACTGGCGCTGACGCCGCCAGCGGGCTGGGGCCGGCCCATTGCGGCCACGGCCGAATGGCAGCATGGCCTGTGGCAAGCGCCTGCGCGCTGGAACAAATGGTCAGGCAGCGTGCAGGCCGATATTGCCGAGATCGATGTGTCGCAACTGCGGCAATACGTGGACTTGGGCCGGCACGTGGCCTTGCGCCAGGGGCAGGGCCGCTTGCAGGTGCAGGCCGAATACCGCGAGGGGCTGCGCAGCGGCCTGACGATTCAAGCCGCCCTGCAAGCGGTGGACATCACCCTGGGCAAGGGCCTGCCGCCGCTGGCGCTCAAAGGCCTGGAAGGCACTTTCAAGGTTCGCTACAAGCAAGGCAGCGAGCGCGACAGCTACACGCTGGCGACCGAGGGCCTGGCGTTTGAAACGCTGGAGGGCCTGCGCTGGTCGGGCGGGCAGGTGCAGGTGGACTACCACGATGCCGAAAGCCCCGGCGCGCGCGGCGGCGAGATCCGGGGCAAGGATTGGGACATCGGCATCATCAGCCAGTTGGCGGGCCGCCTGCCGCTGGGCGAAGCGGCACTCAAGGCCCTGCGGCGCTACCAGCCGCAAGGCCGGGTGCACGACTTGCACGTGACCTGGCAAGGCGACATCAACGCCCCCAGCGCCTACAGCGCGCGTGGCCAGGCCAGCCAGATCGGCTGGCGGGCGCAGGCAGCAGGGACAGCAGCCACGCCAGATGCAGCAGCAAGTACACGTGGCGAATCGAATCAATCGGCCGCATCAGGCGGCAAGGGCCAGGGGCACGCAGCGGCTGCGGCAGCCAAGGCGCCGCCGCAATCAGCCCAATTGCAGCCACCGTCGTCATCCCCCGGCATCGGCACGCCAGGCGTGCAGGGCGCGCAGATTGATTTCGACTTCAATCAGGCGGGCGGCAGCATGCGCTTGAATCTGGACAAGGGCAGCGCCGAATTTCCCGGCGTGTTTGCCCAGCCGCGGCTGGACTTTGACACCTTGCAAACCCAGGTGCAATGGCGCATCAACAAGCAGCAGATTCGGGTGACGCTGCCTGAGGTGCGCTTTGCCAACCGCGATGCCCAAGGCACGGCGCGCGTGGCCTGGCGCACCCACGATGGGGCCAAGGGGGAGGAGCGCTTTCCCGGCGTGCTGGATTTGCAAGGCCACTTTCAGCGCGCCCGCGCCGAGCAAGTGGCGCGCTACCTGCCGCTGAGCCTGGGATCGGATGCGCTGGACTACGTGGGCAGCGCCGTGCGCAGCGGCGACATTCGCAATGCGCGTGTGCGCATCGAGGGCGACCTCAATCACATCCCTTTCGGCACCGATGCACAAGGCGTGACGCACCCGGGCACCTTCCGCTTCGATGTGCCGCTGGCCAATGCCGAATACCGCTTCGTGCCGCGCTATTTGCAAGGCGCAGACGAAAAGCCCTGGCCCGCGCTCACGCAGCTCAATGGCCTGCTGGTGATCGACAAGCTCTCGCTTTCGGTCATCAATGCCACGGCGCGTTTCAGCAGCGCGCCAGACATTGCGGTGAACAAGCTCTCGGCCCACATCCCACGGCTGGACGAGAACCTGAGCGTGGGCATTGCCGCCAGCATGCACGGCCCGCTGGAGCAGGCCTTGGCGCTCACCAACCAGTCGCCCCTGGCCGACATGATCGACAACAGCCTGGCGCAGGCCACGGCCAGCGGCCAGGCCGACATCACGCTGGCGCTGGGCCTGCCCATCATGCGCATGGAAAAAGCCATCGTCAAAGGCAGCGTGGCCCTGCAAAACAACGATGTGCGCATCTCGCCCGATTCGCCCCTGCTGGCGCACAGCCAGGGCAAGGTGCTGTTTCACGACAAAGGCTTTGCCCTGCAAGACGTGAGCGCCACCTTGCTGGGCGGCAAGGCCACGCTCAAGGGCGGCAGCCTTGCCACGGCGCGGCGCGATGGCAGCCACCCGGTGCGCATCGAAGCGCAGGGCGACTTCACCGGCGAAGGGCTGCGGCAAGAGCCATCGGTGGGCAGCATTGCCCAACTGGGACGTTTTTTGCAGGGGCGCAGCGCCTACCGCGCCACCTTGCTGGTGGACCGGGGCGCGTCAGAGCTGAGTATCGATTCCGATCTGAACGGCATGGCAGTCAAACTGCCTGCGCCACTGGGCAAGGCTGCCAGCGGCAAGTTGCCTTTTCACTTCGCCAGCCGCATCACGCAAACGCAGCGCGCGCCCGGCGGTGCCGAAACGGCCACGCAAGACGAGCTGGACATTCGCTTCGGCCACGTGGTGCTGGCCCAATACGCACGCGACCTGCGCCACGGCCATCACGGCGATGCGCCCCGGGTGTTGCGCGGCCGCGTGGCCGTGGGGCCGCAGGCCGTGAAGCAGGCCCCGCCCATGCCCGATGCAGGCGTGCACGCGCTGGTGCTGATGGATCGCGTGGATGCCGACGCCTGGACCCAGGTGCTGGAAAGCGGCTGGGGCGATCAGGTGCATCCAGCGCCGTCTGCTGCGCCATCGCTTGCAGCCAGCGTTGCCCAAACGGCCAAAGGCCGAGCCGCTTCGGCTCAAGCTGTATCCGGCCAAAAACCGACCCAGGGGGCGCCGGGCAGCGTTGCAGTGGGCCTGGCCAAAACGCCTGCCGCTCAATCGCCAAGCGATGGCACGGGTGTGGTTCAAGCAACGGCGGCAACGCCAGCTGGCCTGGCCCGTCAGACCCCAACGGGTGGCCGAGCCCAGGCAGCGCCCAACGCTGCCAACGCGTCTGCTAACACGTCCACCCACACGGAGGCGACCAGTGCGGCCGCAGAAACCGCCGCGGGTAGCTATCTGCCCGATCAGTTCGCCATGCAAACCCCGGCGCTGGTGCTGGCCAAGCGGGTGTTCGAATCGCTGGTGGTGGGGGGCACGCGCGAGGGGCGGCTGTGGAAGCTGTCGCTTGCGGCCAAGCAGCTCAACGGCTATGTGGAATATCTGCAATCGGCCACGGGCGGGCCGGGCGGCGTCAAGGCCCGCCTGCAGCATCTCACCCTGGCGCCAGCCAACGTGGAAGAGGTGGGCGACTACGTGCGCCAAACGGCCGACCCGCAAACGCTGCCTGCGCTCGATATCGATGCGGCCAATGTCGATTTGGTGGGTTACAAGTTCAATCGCATCGCCTTGCGCGCCAGCAACAGCGCGCAGGCCCGCCCGGCTGGGGCCGATCTGGTGGACGATGCCGGGAATCACGCCGCGCGCAGCGCCTGGCGCATTCATGAACTCACGGCGCAAATGCCGCAAGCCCGCTTGCAAGGCAGCGGGGTCTGGGGCATTCGCCCGGCCAACGTCGCCAACGGCGAGGGCAGGGGATTGAACCCGGCCGATTTGGCCCGGCGCTTCGTGTCTTTGCAATTGAACGTGCAAACAGACGACCTGGGCAGCACGCTCGATCATTTGGGGCACAAGGGCCTGGTCAAGGCCGGGCAGGGCAGCGTGGCGGGCACCCTGCGCTGGCAAGGCTCGCCCGTTGCTTTCGATATGGAAACGCTGGCGGGCGAACTGCGACTGGACGTGCGGCGCGGCCACATCACGCGCATCGACCCCGGCGCTTTCAAACTCATCAGTCTGCTGAGTCTGCAGGGCCTGACGCGCCTGGGCAGCATCGCCGAAAAAGGCTTTGCCTTTGACCGCATCGACGGCAGCCTGCGCGTGGCGCGCGGCGTGGCCACAACCGACAACCTGGCCATTGCCGGTGCCATGGCCGATGCCAAGCTGAGCGGCCAAATCGCCCTGGCGCCCCAAACCATTGATCTGCACGTGGTGGTGCAGCCCAAGGTGGACTTGAGCACGGCGGCCCTGGCCGCAGGCGTCATCAACCCGCTGGTGGGGGTGGGCAGCTACGTGGCGCAATGGGTGTTGAGCAAACCGATCAGCGCCATGGCCACGCAAACCTTGCACGTGCAAGGCCCCTTGGGCGATCCGGCAATGACGCGCCTGCAAGGCAGCCAGGCCGCAGCCATCGAGCGGCAGGTGCTCAAGGTGCATGCTGCGCCTGCGGCTTTCAATCCCTTGTGGGACTGGACGCCCATCACTGGCCGCCGTTTGCAAGCGGAGGGGCAAGGGGGGCAGCCAGGGGAGCCAATCCAGCCGCCCGCCGAAACGCCAGCAGAATGGGATGAAGGGCCGCCAGAGCAGGACGTGCCGTCTGATGCTGCATCCGCGCCCCTACCAGCGCAACCGCATTCGCAATCTTCATCACGAGACGGGCCGCAGGGGAATCAGCCCCAAGCCCAGCAGCCAGCAGCGGCCGCGCCCAACGCCGTTGCTGCATCCGCCCAAGAAGCGGCGGGAGCCAAGGCAGCGCCTGCGGCCAGCCATCCAGCCGGGGCCGCGGGTGGGGCTTCAGCAGCGTCCGCCTTGCCAGCGTCCGCTGTTTCTGCGGCTTCCGTGCCTGCATCTGCTGCTGCGGTCTTGCCTGCTTCTGCTTTTGTATCTGCACCCGCTGCGGCTCCTGCCATGCGCGCCAAACGGACGCGAACATGGCCGTGAACACGGCCAAACCGCTCGCCCCAAGCCGTGCCTGGGCGCGCTCTTCCCGCTTCGGCCGCCGTGCAATGAAGCGCGTTCGTTTTTCCAGCAGTCATTTCCTCGGGAACGGCATTAGGCCTCATTCTCGGACGAGTCTCCATGCACAGCAGCAATGATCACGGCATGTGCAGGCTGTATGGGGCAAGGCGGGCCATCCCCTACAATCGGCAGCAACCTAGGCTTCAGGCGCTGGCAGCAGGCATGGCGTGAGCTGGTCTGTTTGCCAACCATCCCACATGAACACTTCGCTGACCCCCCTTTCTCTGGACCAGGTGGCCGATCATCTGGAGCGCATGCTGTTGCGCTATGAAGAGTTGCAAAAATCCAATGCCCTGCTGCAAGCCCAGTTGCTGGAAGTGACGCAAGAACGTGACACCTTGCGCTCGCGCCTGGCATCGGCACGCGCGCGGGTGGATACCCTGCTGGCGCGCATGCCTGTGGGCGACGCAGCGCCTGCGGCCAGTCATCCGGCTGCCTTTGTTGCGGGCGCAGGCAGTGGCAGCGGTTTGGCAAGTGGTGGCGTTGCTGCCAGTGCAGCAGGCGTTCGCAGTGCCGCGGGGGCTGCCGCAGTCCAAGCGGCCTTTGGCGCCAGTGGCAACAAAGGGCCGCAACAGCAGGAGCCTGCCGTTGCGTCCACTTCGCTGCAGACGGCTTTGACGGCAGGTTCGGCCAGCGGCAAGCCTGAACCGGGAGTGGCGCCCTCTTCTGCATGGGGCGAGGACAAGGCATGAGCATGAAACAGATCGAAGCCCAAATCATGGGGCAAACCTATGTGCTGAGTTGCCCCGAGGAGGCTGAAGGGCAGATGCAGCAATCGGTTCAGCGCGTGGACGCAGCCATGTGCAAGATCCGCGACGCAGGCAAGATCCGCGCGCGCGATCGCATCGCCGTGCTGGCGGCCTTGAATCTGGCTTTTGACCTGGTGGAGCGCGAGCAGCAGGGCGGCTTCAATGGCTCTTCTGGCACTGCCGATGCGGCTGCTGTGCAGGCAGTTCAATCGCCAACCGATGCGCTGTTGCATCCACGCATGCAAGCGCTGCTGCAACGCATGGAAGATTTGCTCGCTGAAGACGGCAAACTGCTGTGATTGGGTGAGGCGCTTCTTTTATCCGGTACGGCTGGCGCGCAGCAACGCCGGGTCTTTTCGGGGCTTGAAGCCTCGCCCTCGACCCCAGTGGCCTGTCTGGGGAGCATGCAGAATCGCAACGAAAGGCGATTGAAGATGGCGCGGGCGGGGATGCAAGGCGCCCGACAAAACGCATGCCGAGGTGCATGCGCCCGTGCGGCAGGAACAAGATGGGCTACAAGATTTGCGGCAGCGTAGGTCGGTTCATAGCCGCCCGTGTTCAAGCGCCCGCGAGAGGGAATCTGCAGCAGCTTCTTGAAGCCGATTGCACACCAGCCGCCTGCGGGCGGCTGTGTTGTTTGCGTCGTTGCCTTTGAAGCGGAATGGCCAGGGCCTGTTCACGCTCCTTTGAACGATGCCTTGCGCTTCAAAAGCTCACTCGTCAAGGCGGCAGCTGCCGCCAGGGTTTGCTCCTTGGCCAAGCTGGCAACGCAGACGATGGTCTTTTGAGCGCAACCCGAAGAAGGGGAGCAGTCTGTCAGGGCCTCGCTCCTTGTGGTGCTTCTTGCGCGACACACCCGGTCTGCGCTGCTATTGCATACATTTTTCTACGCCTCGATTGATGCCCTGGCAGAGAACTTCGCATCATCAAAGGAGCGTGAACAGGCCCTAATGGATAGCCTGAGTAAAGGCCGGATCAGTAATTGATGGGTGTTTGCCACGCATGCTCTGTTTGGGGCTGACATATACATGGCGCGGGATGGTGCGGGGCTTTAACTTTCCTTTAAAATAAGCCTGTCTGCAGCGAGCTTGGCTTTATATTTCCTTGAACCAATGCTCTTGGAGCACGGGCTTGGAACATCGCCTGGCAAGTGTGATCATCTCGCGTTAGATGAACCCGACGCCTTGCTGACCTCGCCCACCTGAACCCTTCCGTTCAGGATGCGGGCCATCTCTGCTGCAGACACCTGATTGCTTGAAATGCCGAATGCGCCAGTGTTCGGCATTTTTTATGCCCGCGCCCCTTGTGCTTGAAAAGGGCTGTGGTCCGGGAACCTGTTCAAAATCTCCTCGCGGGCGCTTGAAAATGGAAGCGGGCGGTCTGTTGCGTTGCAAATCTTGTCCATAGCACGGGCCATGCACTGCAATTTGCGCATTGCATCCCATTCCGCTCTACTTCCAATCACTTCACGATGAGATTTTGAACAGGTTCTGAGAACTTGCACAGTCGCTTCAAGCGCCATGAGCTTGGGCTGCAGCAGGGTGAGGCGCGGTGGTAGCGAAGGGGGAGGTGCGTATCGTGTGCGCGCAAGGCAAGCGCAGAGGCGCCAAGCAGCTGCCGCTGCAGATTGGCTGGCCGGCGTCAAAGAATCTTGGAAAAACGCACAGGCTGCTCGGCGCAGTCCGCCAGATGGGGGGAGCTGGTTGGGGCGCTTGCGGCTTTTGCGCGGGCTGTTTGCAGATGATGGTCAAAGACCATGGCCACGGCGCGAACGAAGTACCAGCCCATGTCGGTCACGCAAAAGCGGTCGCCATGCAGGGTGAGCAGGCCTTGTTCTTGCAATTGCGCCAGGCGTTGGCATTCGGCGGCGAAGTGGCTGGCAAAGTCGATTTGCCAATCGCGCCGCAATGCGTCAAACAGCACTTCGCCCTGGCACATGATGGACATGATCACGGCGTGGCGAATCTGGTCGTCGCGCGTGAGTTGCAGGCCGCGCTCAACGGGCAGTTGATCGTTTTCGAGCAATTCGCCATAGGCATCGAGCGTTTTGGCGTTTTGGCTGTAGCAAGCGCCGATGCGGCTGATGGCCGATACGCCCAGGCCGATCAGGTTCTGGTCGGGGCGGGTGCTGTAGCCCTGAAAGTTGCGCTGCAACTTGCCCTGCTGCTTGGCGCGCGCCAGCTCGTCGTCGGGCAGGGCGAAGTGATCCATGCCCACATACACATAGCCCGCCTGGCGGAAGTGTTGCAGCGCCATGGCCAGCAAGTGGATTTTGTCGTTGCCCGTGGGCAGGGTTTGAGAATCCAGGCGGCGTTGCGCCTTGAAGCGTTCGGGCAGATGGGCGTAGGCATACAGCGCGATGCGATCGGGGCGCAGGGCGCAGATTTGCTCCAGCGTGTGGGTGAAGGAGTCCGTGCTCTGGTGCGGCAAGCCGTAAATCAGGTCGGTGTTGATGGAGGCAAAACCCGCCGCGCGTGCGGCTTGCACCAGCGCAAACACCTGCTCGGCCGGTTGCACGCGGTGCACGGCTTGCTGCACGGCGGCATCAA
This sequence comes from Allobrachymonas sp., assembly GCA_030529505.1. GTDB lineage: Bacteria > Pseudomonadota > Gammaproteobacteria > Burkholderiales > Burkholderiaceae_C > Brachymonas. The sequence goes on from JAUMWT010000017.1 coordinate 25,557, forward strand.
AGTCCTGAATGCCAAAGCTCACGCGGTTGAAGCCCAATTGCTTCAAGTGCTGCATGCGCTGGGCATCCACCGTGCGCGGATCCACCTCGATCGAAAACTCGCCGCCTGCTGCATCGAAATGGAAAAAGCCTTGCAACAGGCGCATGAGCTGGGCCAGCTCCTCGTCTGACAAAAAGGTGGGCGAGCCGCCGCCCAAATGCAATTGGGTGACGGTGGGGCGCGATGCGGTTCCAGCCAGCTGCTTCAGATAGGGCTGGTACAGACTCAACTCTTGTTCCAGATGCTGCAGGTAATCAGCCGCCCATTCGCGGTGCCGCGTGATGATCTTGTTGCAGGCGCAGAAATAGCACAGCGACGCACAAAACGGAATGTGCACATACACCGACAAGGGCTGCGGCGTGCTGCCCATAGCAGCGGCTTGCTGCTGCAAGGCCTGGATCAGATCGCCACAGCCAAAGGCCGGCGTGAAACGGTCGGCCGTGGGGTAGGAGGTGTAGCGAGGCCCCGCGATGTTGTAGCGGGCCAGCAGATCGGGGGTGATGGAAAGGGGGGCTTGTGCGCTCATCTGCGCCGTGATTGTAGGCGCGGCCCTGTGAGCTGGCATGGGCTGGCTGAATAAACACCAAGCCATGCATGTGTATGCGGCGCTGGCGCTGCCTGTTGCGCCGTTTGGTGCTTGGCATTTGCCCCGTGCCAGACAAGCCAGAGCATGAGCTGTATTGGCTGATTGCGCCTGGAGCCGAGACTTGCGGTTTGTCAAACTGCTTTCAAGGCATGGCGAAGGCGCTAGCCGACCAAGGATGTTGGCCGTGCCTGATTTGAATTGTTCTGCTTTTTAATGGATTTGTTTCAACGCGCTTTTTGGGTGATGGCGGTGGAATGTTTCGTGCCTGCTCTGTACCACGCACAGGTTCCGAACAGCAGCGGTGGATTAACCCGCCAGCCGCATCCGGTGCCGCGCGATCTGCGCCTGCACCTGCGCGGGGGCGGTGCCGCCCAGGGTGTTGCGGGCGTTCAGGCTGCCGCGCAGGCTGAGCACGTCGTATACGTCTTTGTCGATGGCGGGGTGGAATTCCTGCAAGACCTTCAGCGGCAGTTCGGACAGGTCGCACTGGTGCGCACTGGCGGCCTTGACGGCGTGGGCCACGGTTTCGTGTGCGTCGCGGAAGGGCAGGCCCTTTTTCACCAGGTAGTCGGCCAGGTCGGTGGCGGTGGCGTAGCCTTTTTGCGCGGCGGCTTCCATGGGCTGGGCATTGACCGTGATGCCGCCTTCCTTGGCGCCGGTTTGCGGGTTGTGCTGGCCGCCGATCATTTCCACGAAGATGCGCAGCGTGTCGCGCAGGGTATCCACGGTGTCGAACAGCGGTTCCTTGTCTTCCTGGTTGTCCTTGTTGTAGGCTAGGGGCTGGCCTTTCATCAGGGTGATGAGGCCCATCAGGTGGCCCACCACGCGGCCGGTTTTGCCACGCGCGAGTTCCGGCACGTCGGGGTTCTTCTTCTGCGGCATGATGGAAGAGCCGGTGGTGAAGCGGTCGGCGATGCGGATGAAGGCGAAGTTCTGGCTCATCCACAGAATCAGCTCTTCGCTCAAGCGGCTGACGTGCACCATCACCAGGCTGGCGGCAGCGGCGAATTCGATGGCGAAGTCGCGGTCGCTCACGGCGTCCAGGCTGTTTTGGCAAATGCCTTCCATGCCCAGCGTGCGCGCCACGCGCTCGCGGTCCAGCGGGTAGGTGGTGCCGGCCAGCGCGGCGCTGCCCAGCGGCAGCTGGTTCACGCGGCGGCGCGCATCGTGCATGCGCTGCTCGTCGCGCGCGAACATTTCCACATAGGCCAGCAGATGGTGGGCAAAGCTCACGGGCTGGGCCACTTGCAGGTGGGTGAAGCCGGGCAGGATCACGTCCACGTTTTGCGCGGCCACGTCCACCAGTGCGGCTTGCAGCTCGCGCAGCAGGCCGGTGATGAGGTCGATCTCGCCGCGCAGCCACAGGCGGATGTCGGTGGCCACCTGGTCGTTGCGGCTGCGGCCGGTGTGCAGGCGCTTGCCCGCGTCGCCCACCAGTTGGGTCAGGCGCGCTTCGATGTTCAGGTGCACATCTTCCAGCGCCAGCTTCCATTCGAACTGGCCGCTGGCAATTTCTTCGCGGATCTGCGCCATGCCTTTTTGAATGGCGGCCAGGTCGTCGGCGCTGATGATGCCTTGCGCGGCCAGCATGTCGGCGTGCGCCAGGCTGCCGCTGATGTCGGCATCGGCCAGGCGCTTGTCGAAGAACACGCTGGCCGTGTAGCGCTGCACCAGCTCGCTCATGGGCTCAGAAAACAGGGCGGACCAGGCTTGGGATTTCTTGTCGAGTTGGTTGCTTGCAGGCTGTGACATGGCGTGTTCGGCTGAGGGTGAAAGGTTGAAAAAGGCGCCCGTGTGGCGAAGGGCAAACATCAAAGAAAGGCAAGGCGTGGCGTAAATAGGTGACGGAATCGCCAGACGGCAAAAACGCGCGCCGCAAATACGGGCACAATCTGTAAGAACTTGTCCAAAATCTCCTCACGGGCGCTTGAATATGGATGCGGGCGGTCTGCGGCGTTGCAAATCTTGTCCATCGCTCAAGCTATGAACTTCAATTTGCGCCTTGCATCCCATCCCGATCCCTATCCAAATCGCCTCACGATGAGATTCTGAACAGGTTCTAATGAAAGATGACTGGCTTGAGGTGGTTTGGCTAGGCATTGCACGGTGAGATGGCGTGCTTGCCGGCAAATGCCAAACGCCGTGCTTCCCAACTTTTCCAATCGGTGTTCAGCCTCGTTTTTCCGAACTGCGATCGCCTGTATTCATCACCATGCCTGCGCCCAACGCATCGTCTTCGCGCATTGTAGCCAGCGGCTCTGCCCGGGCGGCTGGGCCCATGTCGTTTGATGTGTGCAACAGCAGCGTGGTGCTGCGCGCCGTGCTGCTGGTGGCCATGAGTGTGCTGACCACCAGCCTTTTCATTCCCATGCAGCATGAGGGCTGGAAAGGCTGGGCCATGCACGCGGGCTTGGGAATGGCCTGTGCGCAGCCCGCCGTGCTGCTGTGGCTGATGGTGGTGTGTTTGGCCAAGCATTGGCTGGCGCGCCAAACACAGCAACTGCAATGGCTGTGCTGCATCGCCGCAGGGATGGCTTGCGGCCTGTTTGCCGGGGCTTTGCTGGCCAGCGTGCGCGATATGACGTGGGTGCTGTGGTTGGGCTGCCTGCTGGGCGGGGGCCTGCTGGCGGCGCTGCTGGTGTCCCTGTTGATGCTGCGCTGGCAATTGCAGGCGCCGGGCAATGTGCAGGCCCAGCTGGCCGAGTTGCAGGCGCGTATTCGGCCGCACTTCTTGTTCAATGCCCTCAACAGTGCCATTGCGCTGGTACGGGTAGATCCTGCGCGGGCTGAAGCCGTGCTCGAAAATCTGGGCGATCTGTTTCGCCACATGCTGCAAGACGTGCGCCATGCCAGCACCCTGGGCGACGAGCTGGAGCTGGCCAAACGTTATCTCGCCATTGAAGAAGTGCGCTTTGGCGAACGCCTGCGTGTGCGCTGGGAGATTGACCCCGCCGCCAGTCTGGCCAGCATGCCCACGCTGATCTTGCAGCCCTTGCTCGAAAACGCCATCCGCCACGGCGTGGAGCCCAGCCAACTGGGCGCCGACGTGCTGATCCGCACCCGGATGCGCGGCAACACCGTGCGCGTGATCGTTAGCAACACCTTTCCCGGTGGGCCTGGCAAGCGCGGCAACGGCATGGCGCTGGAAAATGTGCGCAGCCGCCTGCAATTGCTGCACGATATGGAACTGCATTTTTCCGCCAAAGTGGTGGCAGACCGTTTCGTCGTTCGCATGGACGTGCCCATGCAGGTACAGGAGGAAGCCGCATGAACGGCATGAACCCGCAAGCACCCGCACACCTGCCATCTGCGTCAACACCAACGGCCGCCTGGCGCGTGCTGTTGGTTGACGATGAGCCCTTGGCGCGCAGCCGCCTGCGCAGCCTGCTGGCCGATATCAGCCGGCCCGCCACCGAAGTGTGCGGCGAAGCAGGCAGCGCCGCGCAAGCCATTGAGTTGCTGGAAAGCGCCCAGCCCCACATCGTGCTGCTGGACATCAACATGCCCGGCATGGATGGCATGCAATTGGCGCAAAGACTGAAGCAGCGCCTGAGCCCGGTGGGCCGCCCGCCGCCGCAAATCGTGTTCGTGACGGCGTCGAGCGACTTTGCCCTGCAAGCCTTTGATGTGGCTGCGGCCGACTACCTGACCAAACCCGTGCGGGCCGAACGCCTGCAGCAAGCCCTGCTCAAAGCCACTGCGGCCTGGGCCATGCAGCAAGAGGCCTTGGCCGGTGCGGGAAGCGCACAGCCTGCTGTTCAGAGCACCCCCAACGGGATGATTGCCGGGCAAATGCCTGTTGCCATGAACGGGCCTGGCCAGGGCGTGTCGGGCCTGGCAGCAGCGGGTATCGGTGGTGCAGTGGCAGGCAGCGGCCTGATGCCAGGCGCAACAACGCCGCCTGCCCAGTCGCCCAGCTTGCTGATCCAAGAGCGCGGCCTGAGCCACCGCCTGGATTTGAACGATATTCTGTACGCGCGGGCCGAGCAGAAATACGTCATCCTGTACACCCGCCTGGGGCGCGAATGGGTGTGGGATGGCAGCCTGATCCAGCTCGAAGACAAATACCCCCAATTCTTCGTGCGCATCCACCGCAGCACCCTGGTGCAACGCCAACTGCTGCGCCAACTCAAGCACAGCGTGCAGGCCGATGGCAGCGAGGGCTGGCTGCTGCAAATCGAAGGCGTGACCCACTGTTTGCCCGTATCGCGCCGCCAACTGCCCGCCGTGCGCCAGGCCATGCAGACCTTGTGAGAGCATTGAAAAAAGTATTGGCTGAGCTTGGCGTTATGAGTGTTGATTTTGTTGAGCGCGGTATTGACACGGGGCTCTTTTCTTCTAAACAGATCGCCTGAAGCTGTTTCTTGAACATGCAAACTGTGCTGCCGCCAAACGGAAAGCTGCGCGGCTGGCCCAACTTGGCCTGCATCAGCTGCTCGCATAATCAGGCGGTTTGCTGATTTGCGCGATTGGCTGGCTGCCCATGTCTGCTCTCACACCCGTTTCTTTCGCTTCACAGGCCCGAGAGATTGCCCAGGCCGTGATGGATGGCTTCGATCGGCATTACCGCTTGTTTCGGGCCGAGTCGGCCCAGGCCAAGCAACGTTTCGAGTCGCAAGACTGGCACGGCCAGCAGCGTGGCCATCGTGAGCGCATCGCCTTTTACGACCTGCGCGTGCAAGAGTGCGAAGCACAGTTGAAGCGGCAACTCGCCATCGACAACTTGCCGATGGAGGTCTGGCGTCAGGCCAAGCAGCAGTACATCGCGCTGCTGGTCGATCATTTGCAGCCCGAGCTGGCCGAGACTTTTTTCAACTCGGTGATGACGTCCATCCTGCTGCGCCATTATTACTACAACGATTTCATCTTCGTGCGCCCGGCCATCAGTACGGAATACATCGAAATTCGCAACGGCGTGCAAACCTCGTATCGCGCCTACTACCCCAGCCCCGAAAATTTGCACGAAACCTTTGCCGCCATCGTTCAAGACTATGGCTTGCGCGTGCCCTTTGCCGATTTGCCGGGCGATATCGAGCTGGTGGTGCAGCAGCTGCGCCAGCAGGTGGACGAAAGCCGCCTGCGCGCCAACTTTCAGGTGCAGGTGCTGGCCAATCTGTTCTTTCGCAACAAGGCGGCCTATGTGGTAGGCAAGATCATCAACAGCTTTCGCGAAACGCCTTTTGCGCTGCCCCTGCTTTTCAACGACGAGGGTCAGGTGTACATCGACACCGTCTTGCAGGGCGAGGCCGACATGCTCTCGCTCTTCAGCTTTGCGCGGGCCTACTTTCAGGTGGATATGGAAATCCCCTCGGCCTATGTGCAGTTTCTGCGCAGCCTCATGCCGCGCAAGCCGCGGGCCGAAATCTACAACGCCCTGGGCCTGGGCAAGCAGGGCAAAACGCTGTTCTTTCGCGACTTTTTATTCCACCTGCGCCACAGCACCGACAAGCTGCGCATCGCGCCGGGCATCAAGGGCATGGTGATGCTGGTGTTTGATCTGCCGTCTTTTCCTTACGTTTTCAAAATCATCAAAGACTTTTACCCACCGCAAAAAGACACCACGCGCGAGCAGATTCGCGGCAAATACCAGTTGGTGCGCCAGCACGACCGCGTGGGTCGCATGGCCGACACCATGGAATACCGCGAAGTGGCCTTTCCACTGGATCGTTTCGAGCCTGAATTGCTGCAGGAGCTGAAAACCCATGCGCCCAGCCAGATCGAGTTTTCCGATCGCAACGGCGACGGTGTAGCCGAGGTGGTGATCAAGCACCTCTACATCGAAAAGCGCATGATCCCGCTCAATATGTATTTGCAAGAGGCATTTGACATGGACCTGGATAATCCCCGCGCGCGCCAGCAGATCGAGCACGCCGTGATCGAATACGGCAACGCCATCAAAGATATGGTGGCGGCCAACATCTTTCCAGGCGATATGTTGTGGAAGAACTTTGGCATCACCCGCTTGGGCAAGGTGGTTTTTTACGATTACGACGAGATCGAATACATCACCGACTGCAACTTTCGCAAAGTGCCGCCGCCGCGCAATGAAGAAGACGAGTTGAGCGGCGAAATCTGGTACAGCGTAGGCCCGCACGACGTATTCCCAGAAACCTTTGGCCCCTTTCTGCTGGGCCACCCCTATGTGCGCGAAGTATTCATGCAGCACCACGCCGATTTGCTGGAGCCCGAGTTCTGGCTCACGCACAAGGCCCGCATCGAGCGCGGCGAAGTGCTTGACGTTTTTCCCTACGAGCAAAACAAGCGCTTCGGGTACAGCGCCCAAACTGCGCCAAACGCAGGTACTACTTTAGTCGCTAGCTCGGCTGATGACTTGTTTCAGGACGAGATTTGAGCGGAGCCGCGCCCATGCCAAGCCCAAGCACAACATCCGTAACGCCACTCATCCAGCCCGTCACAGACTCCGCTGCGTGCCCAGCCACCTATTCAAGCGATTCTCCGGCCACTCAAGCGGCCCAACCTTGCCGTTCGCAGCCTTTGTCCCAGATTAAGCTCCAGCAGCCATCCCCAGCCGGGCAGGGCGCAGCGCTACTTGCCGCATCGCCAGCTGCTGCGGCCGCCGCCGTGAATAGGGCGGATGCCACGGATACAACCGATACAGCACGGGCGGCAGCGGCAAGCGTGGCCCCAAGCCTGCTGCCAGATACCGCCCCTTGCCCCTGTGGGCGTACTGTGCCTGCGGCCAAACGTCAGCCGCGCCCCTTGTCGTTCGGCCAATGCTGTGGCCCCTTGCTGCGGGGCGAGCAAACAGCGGCCGATGCGCAAGCCCTCATGCGATCGCGCTACAGCGCTTATGTGTTGGGCGATGTGGCCTACCTGCGCCGCAGCTGGCACCCCAGCACCTGCCCGCCAGGCCTGAGCCTGGACGACAACGTGCAATGGCTGGGCTTGAAAATCGAGCGCTACCTTCCCATCAGCGATAGCCAGGCAGAAGTCGTTTTTGTGGCGCGTTACCGCAACCAGGGCCACGCCCTCCGCTTGCACGAACACAGCCGATTTGTGCGCGAGCAGGGGCGTTGGTTGTATTTGGATGCCAAGTAAATGCCACTCAAAGCATTTTTTATCAAAAAGGGTTGAAATGGAAAAATTTTATTGGTTTTTATATATCGCAATAATGATTTTGTTTATTTGGTGGCCGGTTATTGTTTTTGCAGTGTTGCTTTTATTGTTTGTTGCTTTTTCCGTCAAATATTTTTTCTTTAAAAGCACTCAAAAGGTGACGGTGCTGATGTTGTTGCTGCTTCTTTTGGTTTTTTCTTTCCCTGCCTTCATGACGATTTCATCTTTTTTGAACAAAAAATAACTAAAAGCAATACAAATAAAAGAGCTTTTGAAATTGAAGGTTGTTCAAAATTTTAAAAAATAGACTACTCCTTGTTTTGCCTTTGTTTTTATTTCTCATGTATCAAGCTGTACTCTTTGATTGCGATGGCGTCTTGGTCGATAGCGAGCCGCTCACCATGCAGGTGCTGCGCGATTTGCTGGCTGAGCGTGGCTGGGAGATGACACTCACCGAATGCATGCGCCTGTTCGTGGGCAAGGCCACGCGCGATGAAGCCGCCTTGATCGAAGCCCGCACCGGCCAGCCATTCACGCAAGAGTGGTTGGCATATTTCTGGGCCGAGCGCGACAAGGCCCTGCGTCAGCATCTGCAAAGCGTGCCGGGCGCGGCCGAGGCAGTAGCCCATGCCCATGCTTTAACGGCTGGGCGCATCGCCTGCGTATCGGGGGCGGATCGCGCCAAAATCCATTTGCAGTTGCAAAAAACCGGCTTGCTGCCCTGGTTTGAAGGGCGCATCTTCAGCGGGCACGAAATGCCACGCAACAAACCCGCACCCGATGTGTACCAAGCCGCCATGCGGGCCTTGCAAGTGCAGCCCGAGCACTGCCTGGTGATTGAAGACACGCCCACCGGCGTGCGTGCGGCCGTGGCAGCGGGCGCGCAAGTGATTGGCCTGTGCCTGCTCGCCAACCCCATCGTGAAGGTGGATGATTTATTGCAGGCGGGCGCCAGCCGCACCATCACCAGCATGCAAGAGATGTTGCCCTTCATCACGGCTTTTGCTTCTGCCTTTCAAAGCGGGCAGCCGCTGTGCGAGCGGCAACATATTTAAAGCCAGGCGGCGAAACGTTTTGCCGCTTCATGTATTGGCTGAACAGCCGTGCGGGGGCAGTTTCGATGATGTTTCCTGCTGTGGGTGAATGCCATTTCTTGCCTGCCGCTGCGCAGATGCCGGTTGATGGACATGTGGGCGATGGCTTGGCGCACAGGGCAGGGCGCTATGCCTGATGCATGGGCACATGCCTTGTGCCATGAACAAAAAAGCGGCTGCGTGCAGCCGCTTTCGTGCCCACTGCCATTCATGCCGATGTTTCAGAGCCTGTTCAAAGTCTTCGCATCGTGTGCCTTGCTTGGCAAAGGCAGTGGCTGCAAGGCGCAAAGCACGAAACACAGGGCACGAACGGGCCAGCCGCCCGGCGCGCGTTTGCAACGCAGCAGATGCAGCCTTTGCAGAGCAAGCCTTCGGGCAAGGCAGCAAATGACCAGGCTCTTTGTTGCACACCTTGCCAAGACGGGCAGTCTTGGCTGAACAGGCTCTCAGGCATTGATTTCCAGCTCTTTCAACTGCTCGGCTTCGCGTGCGTGGCGCAGGGCTTGCAGCACTTCGCCCAGGTCGCCTTCCATTATCTGGCCCAGCTTGTAAAGCGTGAGGTTGATGCGGTGGTCGGTCAACCGCCCTTGCGGGAAGTTGTAGGTGCGGATGCGGTCGCTGCGGTCGCCGCTGCCGATCAAGCCCTTGCGCGTGGCGGCCTCTTTGGCGGCGCGCTCGCTGCGCTCCTTTTCTTGAATGCGCGCTTGCAGCACTTGCAGAGCCTTGGCCTTGTTGCTGTGCTGGCTGCGGCCGTCCTGGCATTCGGCCACGATGCCCGTGGGCAAATGCACCACGCGCACGGCGCTGTCGGTTTTGTTGATGTGCTGGCCGCCCGCGCCGCTGGCGCGAAAGGTGTCGATGCGCAAATCCGCCGGGTTGAGCGTGATGGCTTGCGCGGGGTCGGGCTCGGGCATCACGGCCACGGTGCAGGCGCTGGTGTGCACGCGGCCTTGCGATTCGGTGGCTGGCACGCGCTGCACGCGGTGCCCGCCCGATTCGAACATGAGCGTGCCGTACACGCCCGTGTGGGTGTCGGCGCTGTCGGCCCCTTCCATGCGCAGCACGATTTCCTTGTAGCCGCCCAGCTCGGCCGGGCTGGCGCTCATGGTTTCCACGCGCCAGCCTTGCGCTTCAGCGTAGCGGGTGTACATGCGCGCCAGGTCGCCCGCAAAGAGGGCCGATTCATCGCCGCCCGTGCCCGCTCGAATCTCTACATAGGCCGGGCGTGCGGCATCGGGGTCTTTGGGCAGCAGCAGGCGCTGCAATTCGTCTTCGAGCTTGGCAAGTTCGGTCTCCCCACTGCTGATTTCTTCCTGCGCCAGCTCGGCCATGTCGGGGTCGGCCAGCATTTCGCGCGCATCGGCCAGATGGCTTTCCAGCTGCTGATAACGCTGCCAGCGCCCGGCGATTTGCGTCACCTCATTGTGCTCGCGCGACAGGGCCAGGAACTTGTCCATGTCCTGCATGATGTCTTCGCGGCTGAGCAAAAAGTCCAACTCGCCCAAGCGTTCGGCATAGCGGGCGAGCTGGCTGCGGAGGAAGGGCTTCACAATGGCAATATCAACTCAAATCGATGCTGAAAATCGGTTATTGGTTTTGTAGCCCTTTATTCAGGGTAACCGTATTCGTTGGCATCGTCATCGCCTTCCTTGATGTACCAGTAGAGCAAGAAAAAAATACCAATACCCGTAAAGGCAATCAACTGCCACCATCCGCTGCGGCCTGTGTCATGCAGGCGGCGTGCGGCCACGGCGGTATTGGGAATGAACAGGGCCAAATTGACAATATCCGCCAGTCTTTCGATAGATGCGCTTTCTCCTCCTGTGGCGATAATCAATATCGCAAAAGGGATGCTGATCAGAATATTGAACAGAAAAAAATACCAAAACTCCGCCCGACCGGCACGCCCAGAAAAATCAAAGTATTTTTTGAAGCAGCGCTCAACGGCCTTTTTGAAGGTCATTTCTTCGCGTGGCGGCAGTTCTTCTTCGTATTCATCTTCTTCAGGCCAAGTCGATGCTTGCGGTGCAGGCGGTGGGGTAAAGCCACCGAACTGCTGATCTGGCTGCGGCATGGGGGGCACTGGAGGCAGGCTGGCGCCGATTGACGAGGCAGAAGCGGGCAGAGGCGGCGCAGCCGGTGGCGTGGCGGGCAGGTTTTGCCACAGGCCCTTGATGCGGCTGGCTGGTACCCAGTCGGCCATGCCTTCTTTCCAGACCAGGGTGTCGGGAAAGACTTTGCCTTGGGCGACCAAGTCCATCAGTTCGGCGCTGGAGCAGGGGCCGACTTTGGTTTGGCCCACGGCATACCACCAGGTTTTTCTTGCGTTTGTCATCGGGTTCTCCGAAAAATTTTTTAATCGTTGTTGAGCCAAGGGATGGCCAATCGTCAATAGCAGCAAAAAACATGCCTGTTTGGCAGGCTGGCTGGAAATAGGCGGCAAAAAAGCTCGCTCAAGCGCGATCAGATGCAGCGGCGTGCTTGCGCAGGCCCAAGTCACAGCGTGCGCTTGAGGCAGGCGGGCGATGAAGTAAGCAAGCCATACAAGCAGCAAGGGCGGCGATCAGGGCTTGCTGATTCGCTCCTTGATGAGCGTTGGATGGGCGAGTGATGGGGCAGGGGTTGAACAGACCGAGGCCGTTTTGCCCAGCCAATCACGGTTTTATTGACTGGCCGATAACAAACGCTGCCAAACACGCCACAAACCATGCGTGAAAAATGCGTTGGAAGCTTATTCCGCTATGCGAACCCAGAGGCCCTAGATGAGTACACCGCTAGAGCCTGCTTTGCCTTGCCCCAATGCCGCTGCGTTGAGATCATCAACAGGCGCTGAAACGCCACGTAAGAAGCCGTTCAAGATCTCAGCATAAGGCGATTGGGCTAGGGAACGGGATGGGATGCAAGGCGCCCATCAAAGTACATGGCACAGTGCATAGCCCGTGCGACATGCGCAAGAGGGTTGACAAGATTTGCAACGCCGCAGACTACCCGCTTCCATTTTCAAGCGTCCGCGAGGAGATTTTGAACAGCTTCTCAACATTTGCAGAGCAGGGCCGATTGTGGGGCAACAACGCCTCAATTCACGGGCGATGCTGCAAAAAAAGCCTTTGCATCAAATCGGCGGTTGGCAGCTGGGCGTCTGGCTCGGGGTGGTGCAGTTCGCGCAGGGCGCCATGCAGCATTTTGTTGCTGAGGCGGCGGCTGAGATGCTCAAGCACCGCCTCGGCCGATTCGCCGCGCGCCAGTTGCTTGCGGGCGCGGGCTAGTTCTTGCGCGCGCCAATGGTCGGTCTGCTGGCGCACCTGGCAGATCAGCGGCACCAGGCCCGCGCCGGGGTCGCGCTGCTGCAGCCAGTGCATGAAGCGTTGCACGCCGTTGTCGATGATGGCTTCGGCCTGGGCCACGGCAGCCTGGCGGCTGGCCTGGCCGGTTTGCACCAGGGCGGCCAGATCATCCACGGCGTACAGATGCACGCCGGGCAGGTCTTTGACTTCGGGCTCGATGTCGCGCGGCACGGCCATATCCACCAGCAGCATGGGGCCTTGGCTGTTTTGCCGGCGTGCGTGCACGGCGCGCTCCATTGCGCCCAGACCGATCAGCGGCAGGGTGCTGGCGGTGCAGCTCACCACCACGTCAAATTCGTGCAGGCGCTGGGGCAACTCGGCCAGCGGCATGCTGTGGCCGTTCACGCGCGCGGCCAGAGCGGCACTGCGTTCGCAGCGACGATTGGCAATGGTGATGTGGCGTGGCGATTGCGCGGAAAAGTGCGTGCAGGCCAGCGCAATCATTTCGCCTGCGCCCACGAACAGGATGCGCGCCTGGCGCAAATCGCCCAGGTGCTGCGCGGCCAGTTTGACGACGGCTGCGGCCATGCTGATGCTGTGGCTGCCAATGGCGGTGCTGCTGCGCACCTCTTTGGCAATGGCAAAGCTGCGCTGAAACAGCTGGTTGAGCGTGCGCCCCAGGCTGCCTGCGCTTTGCGCGGTGCGTACGGCGGTTTTCATCTGGCCCAGTATTTGCGGCTCGCCCAAAACCATCGAGTCCAGCCCGCTGGCCACGCGAAAGGCGTGGCGGGCGCTGTCGTCCTCTTGCCAAATGTAGGTGTGATTACGCAAGGCGGCGCTGGGCACGCGCCCTTTTTGCGCCAGCCAGTGCAGCGTCGTTTCAATGGCGCTGGGCTCGCCCGCGCAATAGATTTCGGTGCGGTTGCAGGTGGAGACGATGGCGGCCTCAACGGGCGCACTGCGCTGTTGTTGGGGCTGTTGGCGCAGTTCGTGCAGGGCGGTTTCGATTTGCTCGGGCACGAATGCAAAGCGGCTCCGCAAATCAAGCGGAGCCGTTCGGTGATTCAAGCCCAGGGTCCAAACTGCCATGGCGCGAAATTATAGAATCGGCCCATTTTTTCGCCAGCCGCCAAGGGGTACCTGGGCGCTGCATGGGGCTTTGGCCGCTGTCTTTTGCCCGCAAAAACAAAAACCGATATGTGGTTTTTCACGCTGATTCTTCACCTGCTCAATTTCGTGGCTTCGGCAGCCTGGCTGGCCACGGGTTTGCTGGCCTTGCATTGGCTGGGCCACAAGCGCACGGCGAGCGCGACTGTGTTTCACTGGAAGCGCCATTGGCTGTATTTGTTTGCCAGCGGCGTGGCCGTGTTGCTGGCGGGCCTGCTCATCTTTGGGCGCGACGGCAAGATGCTGACTTACGTGGCGCTGATGCTGGTGATGGGCGTGGTGCAGGCAGGCCTGGCCCGTGCGGCTGCGCGCAGCTGATAGGCGGCTAGGTCAAAGGCAAATCCCAGGGCCAAAAAACTGAGCCAGCCCAGGGGCTGGCTCCTTTGGACGGGCATGGGCAATCATGGGCAATGAATGAGCCTGCTATCCAATCAATAAAAATCAAAGCATCAAAAGCCAGATTGAATTCACTGAATCCGCGCTTTCTTTTCCAGTTCGCTCAGGTATTTTTCAAACTCGGCGGCTTGCCCGCTTTGCATTTGCTGCTTGATTTGCTCTTTCACCGTTTCAAAGGCGGGGGGTTGGGGTTTGCGGCTGTCTTCCAGACGGATGATGTGATAGCCAAACTGGGTTTTGACTGGCGCGGATGTGGTTTGGCCTTTTTTGAGCTTTTTCAGGGCGTTGGCAAAGGCGGGCACATAGGCTTCGGCTTGCGACCAGCCCAGATCGCCCCCCTGTTTGCCCGAGCCGGGATCAATCGAATGTTTGCGCGCCAGCGCCTCGAACGATTTGCCTGCGGCCAGTTCGGCCTGCAGCTTGCGGGCTTCTTCTGCGGTTTTGACGAGGATGTGGCGTGTCTTGTATTCCAGGGCGCCCTTGGCGGCATCGGGCAGGCTGGCCAGCACGCGGTCGTATTCGGCCCTGGCGGCGGCATCGCTGATGGGGTGGTCTTTTTTGTATTGCTCGAACAGCATACTGGCCAGAATGGCGCCGCGGGCGCTGGCCATTTTGTCGGCGTATTCGGGCGTGAGGTGCAGTTTGCGGCTTTCGGCCTGCTGCACGATCACGGCTTCTTTGATCAGGTGGGCGCGGATTTGCGCTTCCAGATCGGGGGGCAGGGGTTGCTGGCTGCGCGCAGCGTCTTCTTTGAATTGTTCCAGGGCGGCATCCAGCCGCGCTTTGGGAATGGGCTTGCCGTTGACGACGGCGACGTTTTGCGCCAGGGCGGCGGTGCTGCAAGCGGCACAAGCAATCAGCAGGGCCGATGCACAGAGTTGGCGAAGCGAAGCGTTTGGCGTACGGATCATGGTTTTGCAGAAAGGGCGGGTGTGATTGGAATGAGTGAAAACGAACAAAAGCTGAAGCGGGCCAAGGGTATTGACTGGGCGCGGTTCAGCTTTTGACGATCTCGATGGCCAGGGCGTGCAAGCCTTGGCTCATGAAGGGGCGCAGCGCATCATACACAAGGCGGTGGCAGGCCACGCGCGGCTGCTGGGCAAAGGCAGGTGCGGCAATGCGCACGCGAAAATGCGTGCCGTAGCCCAAGCCATTGGCCCCGGCATGGCCGGCGTGCTGGCCGCTTTCGTCGATCACTTGCAGGATGCTGGGCTGCAGGGCGGATTGCAAAGCGGCTTGCAACTGGGCGGCGGTTGGAATGGACGGCCTGTTTTCTGTTGTGCTGGATGGGTTCATGCGAGCCAATCAATATCAAAAAAGTTTGGGGCTTAGGAAGCAAACGCATCAAAGAGGGTCATCTCTGAGCAGTTCAAGCAATGTCTTGTAGAGATCAAGGTGTCGATGGTTGAAGCGAAACTCGCTCTCCTTGAGATGCAGCTCGAACTTGTCACGTCGCACGCCATGAAACTGCGCCAGTCGATGTTTGGCATAGCTCCAGAAAGACTCGATGCCGTTGACGTGCCTGCAGCCTTTGACGAACTCGTTGTTGCCGTGATTGACCCGAAAGTGCTTGTCCAAGCCCCAATCAACCAGCCCATCGTAACCTCGCCAGCCGTCGGTGTGGATGCTGCTGCTGGGGTCCACTTTGCCGCGGATGATGGCTTGCAGCGTGGCTTTGGAGGCATCGGGGACGATCTCGGTATAGACACAATTTTGAATGGCGGTAGTACTTGTTTTTATTTGTAATTTCATTAGGTTGGCATGTGACTGACGCATGTTTGCTTCCTAAGAGCCTGTTCACGATCTTTTGCTGCGTGCATACTGAGGCCATGCGCCAAAGAACCTACCCCGGCGACATCAGCCGTGAGCAGTTCAAACAGATCCTTCCCATTCTGGAGCAGGCCCGCAAACGCACCAAGCCTCGCAGCGTGGATCTGTACGAGGTGTTTTGTGCCGTGCTGTACTTGCTGCGCACCGGCTGCCAGTGGCGGGCTTTGCCCAGCGACTTTCCCAAATGGCCAACGGTACATGCATACTTTGCCAAATGGAGCGAAGTGAATGCTGAGGGGGTGAGCCTGCTTGAGCAGGCTTTAAAAAAATCAAGTTGGCGCGGCCCGAGACAGACAGGGGCGCAACGCATGCAGCACCTTCTTGATCGTGGACGCGCAGAGCGTGAAGAACACGGACACGGCCTCTCAAAAGGGCTATGACGCC
>JAUMWT010000057.1 GCA_030529505.1 Allobrachymonas sp.
AATCGTGCCCACGTTCACGTGCGGCTTGGTCCGTTCAAATTTTTCCTTGGCCATGATGGCTTCCTTTTCAAAAATGAGCTGTGCCCGTGAACTGGTTTAACGTCTGCATGCTGTCACTGTGTCCCCAATCACGGGCAATCGGGGGTGCAGCATCGCAGACTCTCTCAAAAAAACAGAAGGGGCAGACGCCATGTTTGCCCAGCCCTTGCCCATTGTTTAGACAAAAGCCGGCACCACACAAAGCCTGCCGGGCAGCCGCTTACTTGGCGCGTGCGGCGATGATGGCATCGGCCACGTTGCGCGGCGCTTCGGCGTACTGCTTGAACTCCATCGTGTAGCTGGCACGACCTTGCGTCATGGAACGCAGGGCGGTGGCGTAGCCGAACATTTCGGACAGGGGGACTTCGGCCTTGATGGTTTTGCCGCCGCCGACCATGTCTTCCATGCCTTGCAGCTGGCCGCGCTTGGACGACAGATCGCCCATCACGGTACCGGCGTACTCTTCGGGCGTTTCCACTTCCACGGCCATCATCGGCTCGAGGATGACGGGGTTGGCCTTCTTGCAGCCTTCCTTGAAGCCGAAGATGGCAGCCATCTTGAAGGCCTGCTCGGACGAGTCCACATCGTGGTAGGAACCGAAGTGCAGAGTCACTTTCACGTCGACTACAGGGTAGCCGGCCAGCACGCCGCTGTTGAGCGCTTCTTCCACGCCTTTTTGCACGGCGGGGATGTATTCGCGCGGCACCACGCCGCCCTTGATCGCGTCGATGAATTCGAAGCCCTTGCCGGCTTCGTTCGGCTCGATCTTGAAGACGACGTGACCGTACTGGCCCTTGCCACCGGACTGGCGCACGAACTTGCCTTCGCTGTCTTCCACGGTTTTGCGGATGGTTTCGCGATAGGCCACTTGCGGCTTGCCCACGTTGGCTTCGACGTTGAATTCGCGCTTCATGCGGTCCACGATGATCTCGAGGTGCAGCTCGCCCATGCCAGAGATGATGGTCTGGCCGGATTCTTCATCGGTCTTGACGCGGAAGGAGGGGTCTTCGGACGCCAGGCGCTGCAGGGCAATGCCCATCTTCTCCTGGTCGGCCTTGGTCTTGGGCTCAACGGCCTGGGCGATCACCGGCTCGGGGAAGGACATGCGCTCCAGAATCACGGGCGCGGCGGGGTCGCACAGCGTTTCGCCGGTGGTGACTTCTTTCAGACCCACGCAGGCAGCGATGTCACCGGCGATGATCTCGTCGATTTCATTGCGCTCGTTGGCCATCATCTGCACGATACGGCCGATGCGCTCTTTCTTGCCCTTGACGGAGTTGAGCACCGTGTCGCCCTTGCTCAACACACCGGAGTAAACGCGCACGAAGGTCAACTGGCCGACGAAGGGGTCGGTCATCAGCTTGAAGGCCAGGGCGGAGAATTTCTCGCCGTCGTCGGCCTTGCGGGTGACTTCCTTGTCGTCCAGATCATGGCCGGCCACGGGCGGAATGTCCGCTGGCGAGGGCAGAAAGTCGATCACCGCATCCAGCATGCGTTGCACGCCTTTGTTCTTGAAGGCGGTGCCGCACATCATGGGCTGGATTTCGGTCGCGATGGTGCGCATGCGCAGGCCCTTCTTGATGTCTTCTTCAGACAAGGCGCCTTCTTCGAGGTATTTGTTCATCAATTCCTCGTTGGCTTCGGCCGCGGCCTCGACCATCTTCTCGCGCCACTCCTGGGCCGTGTCTTGCAGCTCGGCAGGGATGTCCTGGTATTCGAACTTCATGCCGTGCGAGGCATCATCCCAGATGATGGCTTTCATCTTGATGAGATCGACCACGCCCTTGAAGTGGTCTTCTGCGCCGATCGGGATCACCACCGGCACGGGGTTGCCCTTGAGGCGGGTTTTGATCTGATCAACCACCTTGAAGAAGTTGGCGCCCACGCGGTCCATTTTGTTCACGAAGGCCAGACGCGGCACTTTGTGCTTGTTGGCCTGACGCCAAACGGTTTCGGACTGGGGCTGCACGCCGCCCACGGCGCAGTACACCATGCAGGCGCCGTCCAGCACGCGCATGGAACGCTCCACCTCGATGGTGAAGTCCACGTGGCCGGGAGTGTCGATGATGTTGAAGCGGTGCTCGGGGTAGGACAGGTCCATGCCCTTCCAGAAGCAGGTCACGGCAGACGAGGTGATCGTGATGCCGCGCTCTTGTTCCTGCTCCATCCAGTCGGTGGTGGCGGCGCCGTCGTGCACTTCACCGAGCTTGTGGTTGATGCCGGTGTAGAACAGGATGCGCTCAGTGGTGGTGGTTTTGCCGGCGTCGATGTGCGCCGAAATACCGATGTTGCGGTAGCGGTCGATAGGGGTTTTGCGAGCCATGATGGTTCCTTTGGAGAGGGAGGCTGGGGTTGGGCTGCTGCTGAGCGATGGACGGATGCTGGATGCGGCTTGCCCGGCGATTCATGCCGGCCACCACACCACATTCCAGAACCTGAAAGGATCAGCAAGGGCGCAAGGCCCAGCCGGTGGTTCTTAGAAGCGGAAGTGGCTGAACGCGCGGTTGGCTTCGGCCATGCGGTGCACTTCATCGCGTTTTTTCATGGCGCCGCCACGGCCTTCGTTGGCCTCCAGCAGTTCGTTGGCCAAGCGGGCCGCCATGGATTTTTCGCTGCGCTTGCGGGCCGCTTCCTTGATCCAGCGCATGGACAGCGCCAGACGGCGCACGGGGCGCACTTCCACCGGCACCTGGTAGTTGGCGCCACCCACGCGGCGGGACTTGACTTCCACCATGGGCTTGACGTTGTTGATGGCTGTGTTGAACAGCTCCAGCGGATCCTTGCCCGCTTTCTTTTCCATTTGCTCCAGCGCGCCATAGATGATGCGCTCGGCAACGGCTTTTTTGCCGCCTTCCATGATCACGTTCATGAATTTGGACAGCTCGACGCTGCCGAACTTGGGATCCGGCAGGATTTCACGTTTAGGGACTTCACGACGACGTGGCATTTTTTACCTCTTTGCTTCAGTTGGCACCATTTCAGGCGCCGCGAGTGCCAATCAGGACACCCACTTACTCGACCCACACAGATGGATGTTGTTGTGCTTGACGGGTCACTACGCTTGAACCAGCCTGCCAGGCCGGAAAAAGCACCGATTGTTTATGAACAAGGTTCGACCGGAACGATCAAGCCTTCTTCGGACGCTTGGCACCGTATTTGGAGCGCGCCTGCTTGCGGTCTTTCACGCCTTGCAGGTCGAGCGAGCCACGCACGATGTGGTAACGCACACCGGGCAAGTCTTTCACACGGCCGCCGCGCACCAGCACCACGCTGTGCTCTTGCAGGTTGTGGCCTTCACCGCCGATGTAGGAGATGACCTCGAAACCATTGGTCAGGCGCACTTTGGCGACCTTGCGCATGGCGGAGTTCGGCTTTTTGGGCGTTGTGGTGTACACACGGGTGCACACGCCGCGGCGTTGGGGACAGTTCTCCATCGCCGGGCTTTTGGATTTGATGGTTTCGACCGCGCGCCCCTGGCGCACGAGCTGACTGATGGTTGGCACTCAGGCCTCCTTTACGTAGATGTAATTCCCTGAACGTGAACGAATTACGGGTTGAAGAAACGTGATTTTTCTTTTCCGCGCGGCCACGAAAAGACCTCGGCCACGCCGAAAAGCTCGCCAGTATAACGCGCCAGTCCCGGGCTTGCCAAGGGTTTGCGCGCCGAATCGCGCCGCAAACCGCGTCTTTCAGGGCTTGGCGGCGGCCTTCTGTTGCGGACAACCGACAGGGCGGGCAAACTGCCAGCAAAGGCGCATGCATCCACCGGCGTAAAGCGACGGGAGACGACGAGCAATCAAGCAAACTGAAAACGCTCCGCAAGCGCCACGCGCAGAAGACCGTACTTGGCACACGCCGAAAACACCAAGCCTGGCAAGCACCACAAACGCACACTTCAGCTTGGCTACCAACGCCCGTCAAGCCCTGACAGCAATCAGGCCGCAGCGGATCACAAACGCCCCATGCTCAACACGGCCAAGGCCGCCACGGGCGCCGTTTCGGCGCGCAAGGTATAGCCGCCCAGCGAAACGGGCTGCCAGCCCTGCTGCATGGCCAAGGCTTCTTCGGCCGCTTCCAGCCCGCCTTCGGGGCCGGAAAGCAGCCAAACCGCGGGCGTTGCAGCTTCGTCGCCTGCCGCGGCTCGGCCCAGGGCGCGCGCTGCGAGAGCCAGGGGCTGTGCATCGGCTTGCAAGGAGAGCAGCCAACGCGCAGCCTGGGGGCTGGCCGCCGCGCCGCCAGCAGAGGCCGCTTCTAACGCTGTTGCGCCCAAGGCAGATTCACTGCCTTGCTGCCGCAAAAAATCCTCTAGCGCCAGCAAGGGCCGCACCCAAGGCACGGCTGTGCGGACGGATTGCTCGCAGGCGGCAATGGCCACGGCCTGCCAGTGCGCCACACGCTTGGCCGCCCGCTCGCCACTCAAGCGCAACACGCTGCGCCGGGTCAGCAAAGGCTGGATGCCGGCCACGCCCAACTCGGTGGCTTTTTCCACCAGCCAGTCCATGCGTTCGTTGGCGGGCACGCCGCAGGCGATGTGCACATTGGCATGCAAGGGCAAGCTGGGCTGATGCCATTGACCGATGCGTGCACTAACTTCGTTGCGCCCCATGCGGGTGATGACGGCATCGAACCAGCCCGTGGTACAGGCCACTGTCCCGGCCCTTGCATCGACCGTTTCGGCAGCGGCAACAACGGAAGCGGTATCGGCATTGGGCATTTTGGGCAAAGCGGCCGAGCTGCTTGTCCAAGGCGCAGCTGCCGCCAGCGCCCCGCCATCAGCTGGCAAGCCACCGTGGAACAGTTCAATGGCATCACCCGGTTGCAGGCGCAGCACCTGTGCATGCTTGGCCGCATGTGCGGGCAGCGCGATTTCGGCGCCGGTTTGCAGGAGCAAGGGGCAATACAAACGGGGGGGCATCGTTTTGTGCTCCGGTTAAAAAGGCGATTCAACGGGCGGAAGCTGGCGCTTGCGTGGATACGGTGGTTCGTGCGAACCCGCCGCGTGGCCTTGCTGCCGAATTGCTGCATGATGACCCGCGCAATGGATCAGGCGCAGCCGCTTTCACGTCTGCAGCCCGCTTCTGGGCCAAGATCGTAAACCGCTTCCCAGCCGCTATCTGGCCTGCGACTCAACCCAATACGCCGCCGGGCCACAAGAGTTGCCAGCCCCGGCCGCGCGACCAAGGGATTGGAGGCTTCGCATCGCGCCCCTCTGTTGTCAATAGAGCGATCACCCAACCAAAAACCCAGATCAATCACAACCACAGAAGAATCAATGCCATTGATCAGAGTAAGCGCTAACACTTGGAGCCTGCTCACGATCTCAAGGCGAGGCGATTGGATAGGGGCGGGAGGGGCTGCAAGGCGCACATCAAAGCAAATGGGCGAAGCGCATGGCCCGTGCAACATGCGCAAGATGATCGACAAGATTTGCAACGCGGCAGAACGCCCGCCGCCTCCATTTGCAAGCGCCCATGAGGAGATTGTGAACAGGCTCTTAGCGATTGACAGCTTGACTAGCGCCCACCCGCCACATCCAGCAAAGCGCCGGTCACGTAACTGGCGGCGGGGCTGGCCAGCCAGACGATGGCCTGCGCCACTTCATCGGGCGTGGCGATGCGTTGCAGAGGAATGGCCTGCGCACGCTGCTGCATTTGCTCGGGGCTGTCGTTGTGGATGTCGGTACCGACCACGCCGGGGCGCACGGCGTTGACGCGTATGCCCTCGGCCGCCAGTTCTTGCGCCAGGCCGATGGTGAGGCTGTCGATCGCGCCCTTGCTCGCGGCGTAATCCACATAGCGCCCGCCCGCGCCCAGGCGCGAGGCGACGCTGCCCACATTCACGATGCTGCCGCCGCGCCCGCCATAGGCGGTGCTCATGTGGCGCACGGCTGCCCGTGCGCACAACAGGCTGCCCAGCACATTGGTGGCAAACAGGCTCTGCCAGCGGCTCAGCTCCATATCGGCCAGGCTGCTTTTGGCAAAGACGATGCCGGCGTTGTTCACCAGGCAATCGATGCGACCAAAGGCCTGCGCCGTGCGTGCGAACAATTGCGCCACTGCCGTTTCGTCGGCCACATCGGCCTGTACGGCCAGGGCGGCATGCCCCGCATCGTTCAGCCGCTGCAGCAGTGCTTCGGCCGCGGCCGTATCGCTGCGGTAGCAAAAAGCCGTGCGCCAGCCCTGCTGCGCCGCCAGCCAGACGGTGGCCGCGCCAATGCCTTTGCTGCCTCCAGTCACGAGCATGACCGGCGCATCGGCTGGTGCAGCAATATGCGCGGCAGGCGCCAGCGGAGCCGCATCCACCTTGGC
>JAUMWT010000058.1 GCA_030529505.1 Allobrachymonas sp.
AAGGGCCTGCGTTCCTCGCAATGGCTGGACTGGACAGTAGAAAATGATTTCTGATGCCCGGATCAAAGGGCTTTTGCTGCTGATCTTCAGCATCGTGCTGGTCGTTGGGGCGATGGTCGCCCTGACGGCGGGCACCTACGATTTGTCGGTCGCCAAAACCTTTGACATCCTGAGGGTCAAGGTTTTTGGCGGCGATGAATCGGCCCTCAACAAATTGCACACGGTCATTGTCTGGAAGATTCGCAGCCCGCGCGTGCTCCTGGCCATTTTGGGCGGCATTGCCTTTTCAGTGGCCGGTGCAACGTATCAAGCCTGTTTTCGCAACCCCCTGGTCGAGCCTTACATCCTGGGGGTTTCTGCCGGCGCGGCTTTTGGCGCTGCCTTGGGGATCGTGTTTCCCGGCTTCTTCCGCTCGGTGCAGATCTCGGCGTTTTTCGGGGCCTTGCTGGCGGTGAGCCTGAGCTATTCGATTGCCCGCACGCGCGGACGCAGCCCCGTGATCGCTCTGGTGATATCCGGCGTGGTGATTGCCTCGCTGTTTTCGGCGCTGGTTTCGCTCCTGAAATACATGGCGCCCGATGCGCAGTTGCGCGAGATCACCTTCTGGATGATGGGCGGCTTCTACTACGCCACCTGGGCCGATGTGGGCATCCTCACCCCTTTCATTCTGGGGGCTTTTGTGCTGGTGCTGTCCCTTTCGTGGAAGCTCAATATTCTCTCGATGGGCGACGAAGAGGCGCGCAGCCTGGGCGTGAACCCCGAGTTTTATCGCGCCTTGCTGATTCTGGTGACGACGCTGGTGAGCGCCTTGTGCGTTTCGCAAGTGGGCATCATCGCCTGGGTGGGCCTGATGGCGCCGCACGCCAGCCGCATGATCTTTGGCGCTGACAACACCTATGTGGTGCCGGGCGGCGCATTGCTGGGCGCGATCTTTCTGCTGTTTTGCGACACTTTGGCGCGCACCATCTCCGCTTCGGAAATTCCCGTGGGCATTCTCACCTCCATTGTGGGCGCGCCTTTCCTGGTGTACTTGCTGCGCAGCAAGGGCCGGCAGATCTACGGTTGAGGAGGGGACATGCTGATCGTAGAAAACCTGGCCTTTTCCTATGGCTCTACCCCCATTTTTTCCGGCGTGAACTTTGCCGTGCAAAAGGGCCGCCTGTGCGGCTTGTTCGGCCCCAATGGCTCGGGTAAATCGACCTTGTTCAAGTGTTGCCTGGGGCTGCTGAAAGCGGGGTCGGGCAATGTGCGGCTGGCGGGGCAGGAAGTGAGCGCGCTTTCGGTGGGCCGCATGGCGCAGTTGGTGGCTTATGTGCCGCAAGACCATGTGCCGCCGTTTCCTTTTCTGGCGCGCGAGATCGTGCTGATGGGCCGCGCCCCGCATTTTGGCGGCGTGTTTGGCCTGAAGAAGCAAGACTGGCAGATTGCCCACGATGCCTTGAGCAGGCTGGGCATCGCGCATCTGGCCGACAAGGTCTATACCAAGCTCTCGGGCGGGCAGCGCCAGCTGGTGCTGATTGCGCGCGCGTTGGCGCAGCAAACGCCTTTCATCATGCTGGATGAGCCGACCTCTTCGCTCGACTTCAAGAACCAGTTGCTGATCTGGAAAACCCTGCGCAGCATCGTGGCCGAAGGTACCACGGTGTTTGCCTGCGCGCACGATCCCAATCACGTGCTATGGTTTTGTGATGATTTGGTCGTCATCAACCAAGGAACGGTTGCTGCGGCTGGCAAGGCGCAGGATGTGCTCAACCAGGGCCTGCTGCAAACGCTTTACGGCGATGTTTGCTCCGTGGGGCAATTGTGCGGGCAGCGCATGATCTATCCGGGGCAGATGCTGGAGCAGATGACGGCCTGAGAGCCTGTTCAGAGTCTCCTGGCGGGCGCTTGAAGATGGATGCGGACGTGCTCGGCGGACGCAGAAGTCACGCAGAAAACGCAGAAGTCACGCAGAGGGCGCTGAATTTTCAAAAAAAGCACAGATTTGGCTCATCCAGAACGGCTGTGTCCGTGCCTCAAGTGGTTTGCCATGCTGCGATGCACTCACATCACACTACAGACGTCAAAAGAACTCTGCGAATCTCTGCGCTCTTTGTGTCTCTGCGGTGAAAACAGCTTTGAAAAACTTCTGCGGCTTTGGCGAAATCTTTGCGTCTTCTGCGTCTTGATTCCAACCTTGCCCTATCCAAGCGCCTCGCGTTGAGATCGTGAACAGGCGCTGAGCTGCAGGCGGCTGCGACGGCTACAGGCTCAGAGATCGCTGGCCGCCAGCCGCACGAACCTGCAGGAGCCTGCAGGAGCCTGTGCCGCGCGGGGGCTTGTGCCAGTAGCCGTTTTTGCTTGGCTGGCCGGCTCCATTTGCGGGCGGTATCCATGCCCTCTCTGCCTGCATCATCAGGCTCATCAAGCGTTTGCCATGTATTCGCCCGCATGGAGCAGGCATCGATAGGGAGCCGTTGCCGGTAAAAGCTCAGGCTTTGGCCGCACCGTAAACGATGTGGGCCTTGCCTTGGGGCAGCAGGGCCGTCCAGCTGGCCAAGGCTGCGTCTGAAGGGTAGAAGAGTTTGTCTTCGTCCAGCGCCAGGGTGCCTTGCACGATGGCGTGTGGGGCCTTGCCATCGGTGGCGGCAGGGGGGGGGCAGCCTTCATCACCGTTGCCGTTCGTGGCAGGGCTGCCATGCAGGCTCACGCGCAGGCGCACGGGCAAGCCGCGGCTCAGCACTTCGCCCGTGTCGGTGGTTTCTTGCAAGGGCGGGTGGTCGGCAAACAGGCGCTCGAAGCTGGGGCCGTGTTCGTCGCCAGCCAGCGGCCCCACTTGCACCAGCAGGTGCTTGCCGTAGCGGCAGCGGGCGCTGGGCAGGTCGATCAGGCTGTGCACGTTCAGGCGCAGGTTGCCGCTGAAACGGTCGAGCTGGGCGCGGCCCTGGGCGATGAGCAAGGCATCTTCCTTGAGCACGGCGCTGCCGCCGCTGCTGGCAAAGACGGATTCGTCGGCGCTGGCTTCGAGCGTGGCGCTGCCATCGTCCAGCTTGAACAGGGCCAGCCGCCCGCGGTTGCCGTTGATGAAGCGCAGGTCGGACACGATGCCCGCCAGCCACTGCGTTTCGCGGCTGTCGCGCAGATTGCCCAGCGGCGTGGGCACGAAGCGGCGCACTTCTTGCGCGTTGGCATCGAACAGATGGCCCGAGAGGTGAAAGCCCAGCGCGGTTTTTTCTTGCTGCAGGCGCTCGCGAATGTCCCACGGCGTAACGGTCACCAAGTCTGGCTCTTGCGTGCTGCTGCCGTGGCCGTCGTCCATCAGGTCGAACAGGCCGCCCTGGTTGGCGTTGGCCTCTTGCGCCAAGGCATAGTCAAAGGCCAGGTCGATGCTGGCAAGCAGCGCGGCGCGGTCCATGTGCAGGCTATCGAAGGCCCCGGCTTTGATCAGCGCTTCGACTGTGCGCTTGTTTAGCCGCGTGCGATCCACCCGCGCGCAAAAATCAAACAGGCTGCCGTAGGGGCCGCCCGCTTCGCGCTCGGCCACGATGGCGGCGATGGCGCTTTCGCCCGTGCCCTTGATGGCGCCCAGGCCGTAGCGGATGATGGTATCGCTTACCGGCTCGAAGCGGTAGCCGCTGCGGTTGACATTGGGCGGCTCGAACTCCAGCCCCATGCTGCGTGCGTCCTGGTACAGCACCTTCAATTTGTCGGTGTTGTCCATTTCCACGGTCATGTTGGCGCAGAAGAATTCGGCCGTGTAATGAACCTTGAGCCAGGCCGTGTGATAGGCCAGCAGCGAGTAGGCAGCGGCGTGCGATTTGTTGAAGCCGTAACCCGCAAACTTTTCCATCAGGTCGAACACTTCGTCGGCCTTGGCCTCGCTGATGCCATTTTTGGCCGCGCCCTCGCGAAAGATCAGGCGATGCTGGGCCATTTCTTCGGGCTTTTTCTTGCCCATGGCGCGGCGCAGCAGGTCGGCGCCGCCCAGGCTGTAGCCGCCCAGGATCTGCGCGGTTTGCATCACCTGTTCCTGATAGACCATGATGCCGTAGGTTTCGCTCAAGATGCCTTCAACCAGCGGGTGCGGGAATTCCACCTCTTCCTTGCCGTGCTTGCGCGCCACGAAGCTGGGGATCAGGTCCATGGGGCCGGGGCGGTACAGGGCGTTGAGGGCAATCAGGTCCTCCAGCCGCGTGGGCTTGGCGTCGCGCAGCATGCCTTGCATGCCGCGGCTTTCAAACTGGAATACGGCTTCGGTGCGCCCGTCTTGAAAGAGCTTGTAGGTGGCTTTGTCGTCGAGTGCAATGTTTTCGAAAGCGAATTGCTCTTGCCCCGGGTGGCGTTGCACGATGAATTGCTTGGCCATTTCCAGAATGGTGAGCGTGGCCAGGCCCAGAAAGTCGAACTTGACCAGGCCCACGGCCTCCACATCGTCTTTGTCGTACTGGCTCACGGCCGAATCGCTGCCGGGCTGCTGGTACAGCGGGCAAAAGTCGGTGAGTTTGCCCGGTGCAATCAGCACGCCACCGGCATGCATGCCGATGTTGCGCGTCAGCCCCTCAAGCTGCTGAGCCATTTCGACCAGGGTTTTGACTTCTTCTTCGCGTTCGATGCGCTCGGCCAACATCGGCTCGGCCGCGATGGCGTATTTTTCTTTCTCGCTTTCGCTCAGATTGGCTGGCGGGTATTGCAGCGTGACCGGTTTGCCCGGCTTGTTGGGGATGAGCTTGCTGATGCCGTCGCAAAAGTTGTAGCTCATGTCCATGACGCGGCCCACGTCGCGAATGGCTGCGCGCGCCGCCATGGTGCCGAAGGTGGCGATTTGGCTCACGGCGTTTTTGCCGTATTTGCCCTTCACGTAATCAATCACTCGGTCGCGGTTGGCCTGGCAAAAGTCGATATCGAAGTCGGGCATCGATACGCGCTCGGGGTTCAAGAAACGTTCGAACAGCAGCTTGTATTGCAGCGGGTCCAGATCGGTGATCTTGAGGGCATAGGCCACCAGCGAGCCCGCGCCCGATCCCCGGCCTGGCCCCACCGGGCAGCCGTTTTGCTTGGCCCAGTTGATGAAATCGCCCACGATGAGAAAGTAGCCCGGAAAGCCCATCTTGAGGATGGTGCTGATCTCGAACTCCAGCCGCTCCAGATAGCGCGGGCGCTCGGCGTCGCGCTGGGGGGCATCGGGGTAGAGCAGGGCAAGGCGCTCTTCCAGCCCGTCGATGGAGGCTTGGCGGAAGTAGCTCTCGATGGTGTGGCCTTCAGGGATGGGAAAGTCCGGCAGCTGCGGCTTGCCCAGCGTGAGGGTGAGATGGCAGCGCCGCGCAATCTCCACCGTGTTGGCCAGGGCGCTGGGCAAATCGGCAAACAGCGCTGCCATTTCGGCGCTGCTTTTGAAATACTGCTGCTGGGTGAAGCGGCGTACGCGACGCGGGTTGCCCAGAATCTCGCCTTCGGCAATGCACACGCGCGCCTCGTGCGATTCGTATTCGTCTTGCTGGATGAACTGCACCGGGTGCGTGGCCACCACCGGCAGCTGCAGGCGCGCGGCCAGCGGCACGGCAGCGGCAATATGGGCCTCGTCATCAGCGCGGCCTGCGCGTTGCAGCTCGATGTAAAAGCGGTGCGGAAAGGCGCTGGCCAGTTGCAGCGCTACCTCGCTGGCGCGGGCGGCATCGCCTTGTAACAAGGCCTGGCCCACCGGCCCAGCCTGCGCGCCAGAAAGCAGAATCAGCCCCTCGGCCAACTCTTGCACCCAAGCCCAGCGCACCGTGGCTTGCTCGGCGTTGCCCGCAGCCAGCCAGCCGCGCGAAAGCAGCTCGCACAAATGGAGGTAGCCCTGCTGGTTCTGCACCAGCAGCAGCACGCGCGGGGTGGGGCGATCTTTGACTGGGGGCAGCAGGTCTTCGATCAGAATCTCGGCTCCCAGAATGGGCTGAACGCCTGCACCCAACGCCGCACGGTAGAACTTGACTGCGCCAAACAGATTGTTCAAATCCGTCAGCGCCAGCGCGGGCTGCCTGTTCTGGGCGGCGGCAGCCACGGCTTGATCGATGCGGCAAGTGCCGTCCACCACGGAAAATTCGGAATGCAGGCGCAGATGGATAAACATATGGCGGCGATTTTAGACGGGGGCTTGTCCGCTGCGGCCAGCTTCTGGGGCGTGTTTGTGTTTGGCAGTCTTACCAAGCGCACATGCCGCAATCGCCTGAAGCAGATCTTTGTGCAGCTTGGCGGCCAAGCCCCTAGATATCGTCGTCATGAGATATTGAGCCACAACATCAAACAACGGATTTGAGC
>JAUMWT010000018.1 GCA_030529505.1 Allobrachymonas sp.
GCCCATTCACGCTGAGCGGCCAATACCTCTGGACGCACCAGAAAGGCGGCACGGTGCATCTGCCGGGCGAGCCTTACCAGTTCGACGCCGTGAACTCGCAACGCCTGCGCATTGGCGGGCAGTACCGGCACGCCATCAGCGACAGCGCGACCTTGCAGGCAGGCGCAGCCTGGGAGCACGAGTTTGACGGCAAAGCCTCGGGCCGCATCTTTGGCCGCGAGCTGGCCAGCCCCAGCCTGAAAGGCAGCACCGGCATCTTCCATCTGGGCCTGAGCCTCAAGCCCGGCCAGAGCAAGCGCTGGACGGTGGATCTGGGCGCGCAGGGCTATGCGGGCAAGCGCCGCGGCGCCAGCGGCCATGTGCAGCTGAAGTACGCCTTCTGAAGCGCATGCACCGCAGCTGAACCGGCGCATGGTTGGCAGGCCCTGTTGCGGCCAGTCGGCCATGCGCCGGAACGCGATGCGTAGCGGCCACGCGATAAAAATCGGCAAGCCCATCTGGCGCCCTGCACAGGGCGCTTTTTTTTGCGTCCATTCATCAACGACTTTCCCGGCTGCCGTTGCACCTGGCATCCGGCATGCCTGGGCGCAACGCTTGCCTGCGCCTGTTTTGCTTCCAGGAACCTGCTCAATGCCTCAGCGCGGGTCGATTGGCGAGGGGCGAAATGAGGTACAGGGCGCACATTGAAATGCATGCGCGAATGCGCAGCCCGTGCGGCGCGCCGCAAGATGATTGGCAAAATTGGCTACGCGGCAAACCGGCCCGTTGCCATCATTCAAGCGCCCACGGGAAGGCTTTGAACAGCTTCAAAGCTCGCGCGGCAAAGCCCCCAAGCCCATACAAAACGGCCCGTGGCGCATTCATGCCGCGGGCCGTTTTTTCTACAAGGTTCGTTTGCAGCGTTGGTTGGCGAAAAGGGCTTGAGCGAGCCGCTGCAGAGCCTTTCATGCGCAAGCGCGGTTGCGCCTGCCGAGGCGGCTTCTGCTTGTTATTGCGCCTGTTTCTGGTAGTTCGCCAAACCGTCGGTGATTTCTTTTTTGGCGGCTTCGGGGCCTGCCCAGCCCTGCACCTTGACCCATTTGCCTTCTTCCAGATCTTTGTAGTGCTCGAAGAAGTGGGCAATCATCTTCAATTGCCCGGCGGGCAGGTCTTCGGGCTTTTGCAACTGGCTGTAGATCGACAGCAGCTTGTTCACGGGCACGGCCAGCAGCTTGGCGTCTTCACCGGCTTCGTCTTGCATCTGGAGCATGCCCAGCGCGCGGCAGCGCACCACAGAGCCCGGCACCAGCGGCACGGGGGTGATGACGAGCACGTCCACCGGGTCGCCGTCGCCCGCAATAGTTTGCGGGATGTAGCCGTAGTTGGTGGGATAGTGCATGGCGGTGCTCATGAAGCGATCGACGAAGATCGCGCCGCTTTCCTTGTCCACCTCGTACTTGACGGGGTCGGCGTTCATGGGGATTTCGATGATGACGTTGAATTCGTCGGGGGCTTTGGCGCCCGCGGTGACTTTGTCAAGAGACATGGTGCAGGTTTCCGGTAAATGAAAAAGAACAGAAAGAAAAAATACGTGTGTGTCGCCTTGTGGCGAGCGCCCCTTTCAAAGCCGGGCCAGACGAGGGTTGGCGGGCCGATTCGGGGCGCGGCATCAAGAACGATTGCGGACGCTGGCTTGCCGATCACTGCCAAGGCTGGCCGAAATTGCAAGCGCCTTGCAAGAAGGGCGCACGGCTGTGCAGGCGGCAGTATAGCGGCGCGGTTTGGCGAAACAGGCTCGTAGCAGCGCCGCTCGCAGTCATGCAAGGCGAGCCGGCTGGTTCGCAGCCCCCAGACCGGCATGCGGTCAAGCAGCCCACTCCAAACCAGGCCATGCTGAAAAGCCCAAGGCAAAACGGATCCAACCTGCCCAACCTGCCCAACCCGCCCACCTCGGGCTCACCTCGGGCTCGCCAGGCGCCCGCTCCTGCATGGCCGGGGGCAAAACGGCATCCTGCGCCCAGCGCCCCGTCCCCATCCGCATCAATCCGCATGCGCATACTCCACCGTCAGCGGCGCGTGGTCGCTGAACTTCTGCTCTTTGTACACGCTGGCACTGCGGGCGCGCTGGGCGATCCGGGGGCTGGCCACTTGCAGGTCGATGCGCCAGCCCACGTTCTTGGCGTAGGCCTGGCCGCGCTGGCTCCACCAGGTGTAGCCGGTGTCGCCCGCATCGGGGTAGAGCTGGCGAAACACATCCACCCAGCCCGTGCCGTAGAGTTTGTCGAGCCAGGCACGTTCTTCGGGCAAGAAGCCCGAATTTTTCAGATTGCCTTTCCAGTTTTTTAAGTCGATTTCGCGGTGGGCGATGTTCCAATCACCGCAGATCACGAAGTCGCGCTGCTCGGCCAGCAGCGATTGCAGCAGCGGAAAAAACGCATCGAGAAAAACGTATTTCATCGCCTGGCGCTCTTCAGACGAGGAGCCCGATGGCACATAAACCGAAATGACCGAGAGATTGCCAAAGTCCGCCCGCAGGTAGCGCCCTTCGGCATCGAAGGTGGGGTGGCCCATGCCTTCGATCACGCGGTCGGGCTGGGCGCGGCTGTAGATGCCTACGCCGCTGTAGCCTTTTTTTTCGGCGCAGTGAAAAAAGCCGTGGTAGCCCGCAGGGGCGCTCAGATCAGGCGTCAAGTCGCCGTGCTGTGCCTTGAGCTCTTGCACGCACACCACATCGGCCTGGTGTTGCTGCATCCAGTCGAAAAAGCCTTTTTTGGCAGCCGAGCGCACGCCATTGAGGTTGGCCGAGGTGATGCGCCAGTGTTTGGATTTTGCTGTCATGGCCGGGCTCCTCTCAAGCGCGCATCAAGGCTTCGATGGCATCGGCCGCCACGGGCGCATCGCGCGTGAGCAGTTCGCAGCCCGAGTCGGTGACGAGCACATCGTCTTCGATGCGGATGCCGATGTTCCAGAAGGCCTCGGGCACATCGTCGGCCGGGCGAATGTAGATGCCCGGCTCGATGGTGAAGATCATGCCGGGGCGCAAGATGCGGCTGGGGCGGTTGATGATGGTCTCGCCCGTGAGCGCATCCTGGCGCGTGCTGCTGTGGCCGATTTCGCCGGGTTCCACATAGCTGCCGCAGTCGTGCACGTCCATGCCCATCCAGTGGCCGGCGCGGTGCATGTAGAAGCGGAAATAGGCGCGGTTGGCGATCACTTCATCCACGCTGCCGTACTTGTTCTTGTCGAGCAGGCCCAGGTCGAGCAAGCCTTGCGAGATGACGCGCACGGTCACGTCGTGAATGTCGTTGTGGCGCACGCCGGGTTGGGTGTGGGCAATGGCGGCTTCTTCAGCGGCCAGCACCAAGTCGTACACGGCGCGCTGCGCAGGCGTGAAGCGGCCATTGGCCGGGTAGCTGCGGGTGATGTCGCTGGCGTAGCCGTCCAGCTCGCAGCCTGCGTCGATCAGCACCATTTCGCCATCGCGAATCGGCGCGTTGCCCGCCTGGTAGTGCAGCACGCAGGCATTGCCGCCAGCGGCCACGATGTTGCCGTAGGCCGGGCCTTGCGCGCCCTGGCTGCGGAATGCGTGCAGCAGTTCGGCTTCGATGTGGTATTCGCGCACGTCTTGCCCCGCGCGCAGCATGCGCGCCGTGGTCTGCATGGCGCGCACATGCGCCTGGGCCGAGATGGCGCAAGCGCGGCGGATGAGGGCGATTTCGTGCGCATCCTTGATCAGGCGCATTTCGTCGAGCACCGCGCAGGCATCGCGCAAGGTGGACGGAAACACCACGCCATAGCGCACACGGGCGCGCACTTGTTCGAGCCAGCCTTCCACGCGGGCGGCCAGCCCCGGGTGGGTGGCAAAGGGGTAGAGCACGGCGGCTGTGTTTTCCATCATGGCGGGCACTTGCGCTTCCAGCGCCTCGATCGGGTGGGCGGCATCCACGCCCAGCGTGCCGACGGCGGCCTCGGGGCCGAGGCGATAGCCGTCCCAGATTTCGCGCTCCAAATCCTTGGGCTGGCAGAACAGGGTACTGCGCAAGGCGCCGGCCGCATCGGTTTGCAGCACCAGCCAGGCGCTGGGCTCGTCAAAACCCGTGAGGTAATAGAAATAGCTGTCATGCCGATACGGAAAGTCGCTGTCGCGGTTGCGCACTTGCACCGGCGCAGTGGGAATCAGGGCAATGGCATTGGCCCCCATCTGTTGGGCAAAAGCCTGGCGGCGCGCCGCATAGGGCGCCAGCGAATCGGTAGCAGCATTCATGGCTAAAAAGAAATAAGCAGAAAAGATAAACAGTAAAGAGAAGCGGGCTGAGCCTGCGCTGAACAAACGCCTGCAAAGCCGCGCGGCGCAGTCCCGTTGCGGGACTGAAGCCATACGGTGGACTGACCTCAATCATGGCCCGCTGAACAAGGTCAAGCATTGTGGCACGGCCACTCCAAACCCACCTGATGCGGCGCTATTTTTCCTCTGGAAAAGCCGCCTGTTTGGCATGCCCAAAAAACAGGCCACATGGCACAATCCTTGGCTTATGAGCTTTGCCCTGCCCGATCCTGCCGAACCCGCCCGGCCCTTGCCTGACGACGGCGCCCCCACCGGCGCAGGCATGGCCATGCGGCAACGCAGCGTATGCATCTGCGCCGACGATTTCGGCCTGCACGAAGGCATCAACGCCGCCGTGCTGGCGCTGGCGCAGCAGCGGCATCTGGGCGCTGTGGCCGGCATGGTGGATGGCCCTTGCTGGGCCGAAGGTGCCGCCGCCCTGCGCACCTTGCCCGGGCAGTGGCTGGATGTGGGCCTGCATCTGGATTTGACCGAGGTGCGTTTCTCCCGCCACCAGCAACGCCCAACACACAAATACCCCCGGCGGCGCCTGATTGCCGCGAGCTACCTGCATCAGCTGGATGTTGATGCGCTGGCCGCCGAAATCACGCGTCAGCTGGATCAATTCGAGCGCCACATGCAACGCCCGCCAGCTTTTGTCAGCGGACACCGACACGTGCACCAGCTGCCGCAAATCCGCGATGCCTTGCTGCACGTTTTACAGCAACGCTATCCCTCTTACCCGCGCCCCTGGCTGCGCCACACCCGCCCGGCCCTGCAAGGCAGCCACGCGCTGCGCGCCGGCCTGCGCAACGCCATCAAGGCCCAGGCCATTGCCTGGCTGGGCGCGCAGCCCCTGGCGCAAGCGGCCGCCGCGCACGGGTTTGCCATGAGCCGCGCGCTGGCTGGCGTGTATGGCTTTGACGCTTCGGCCCGCGCCTACCAGCGCCTGTTTGCCATCTGGCTGCAACATTGCCGGCACGGCGATGTGCTGCTGTGCCACCCCAGCAACAGCGTGGTGCCCAGTGACGCCATCGCCCACGCCCGCTGCATCGAATACCAGGTGCTGGCGGCCGACAGTTTTGAGCAACTGCTGGCCCAGGCCGAAGTGCACGTCGGCCCGCTGTCGCGCTGCCTGCCGCTGGACGAGGCCCGCACCCCGCATTGACTTCCAGTTCCGCCCAGGCGCCCCGTTCGCCAAGGCCCTTTGTGCCAGCACCAGCCAGCCCTCGTCCACCTTCAGTTGCTTCCCCCGCTTTTATTCTCCATTCATCCCCGCATGTTCTCCGCCTTCTGGTCCCAGCTCATCACGCGCATGCAACAGCATTTGCAGCAATGCGCGGCCAACCCGGCGCACAGCGTGGTGTTGCTGCCTTTTGCCCAGCTGTTGCCTATCGCTCGTCAACATTGGGCACAGCAGCAATCGTCGCAGCAGCACCCCTGCGCACTGTTGCCCCGGTTCGAGACCACCGCCAGCTGGGCGCAGCGGCTGCGCCCCTTTGCAGCGGATGAAACCGACCTCTCGTTCGACCCCGCGCGCGATCTGCTGGTGGCTCAGCGCCTGCTGCAACAAGCCGGCCTGAATCAGCAAGCGCAATGGCTGGCTCCGCGCGTGCGCGAAGCCGCGCTGCAACTGGCGGGCATCGCTGCCAGCCAGCCCCCGGCCGAGCGCATGGCCTGGGCCGCGCGCATGCAAACGGCCTTGCAGACCAACCCCGTGCCGGCGCTGGAGTACGAACAGCAAATCGCCCTGCTGGCCCTGGCCTGGGCTGGGCACTCCGCCTACGCCAGCGATGCCCTGTTCGACGCCGTAGCGGCTGACGATCTGCAAGCGCTGATTTTTGTTTCGGGCCTGCAAGACGACCCCTTGAGCACCCGCCTGCTCGACATCGCCAGCGCCGCCCGCCCCCAGATTGTTTGCCACATCAACGGCAGCGAGCTACTGCAAACATCGCTGCCCGCCCTGCCTCCCGCGCGGCTGCACACCGCGCGCGATCTGGAAGACATGGCCCAACGCACGGCCGCCTGTGTGCTGCATGCCGTGCAACAACGCCGCGCACCGCAGCCGCCAAGCGATGCTGTAGAAACGCGCACAGCAGAAACAGCGCCCAAGCCTGCCCCCCTGGTCGCCTTGGCCGATACCGACCGGGCGCTCACCCGCCGCATCCGCGCCTTGCTGGCAGGCCACGGCCTGCACCTGCGCGACGAGCCGGGCTGGAAACTGTCCACCACCGTGGCTGCCAGCCAGCTGATGGGCCTGCTGCGCGCCTGCGCTCCCAAAGCCAGCAGCGATGCCGTGCTGGCTTGGCTCAAGCTGCTGCCAGCCCCCTTGCCAAACGGCAACACGACGCCAACTGCTGCCACCCAATCTGGCGCAACGCCCGCGCAGATGAGCTTGCCAATGGCCCTGCCAGCTGTTTCACAAACCGATGTGCAAGCCATCGAAGCCCTGCTGCGCCAAAAAGGCTGTGCCCAATGGCCGGGGCCAGGCTTTTGGCGCGGCTGGCAGCACCCGGCCGCGGCTTTGGCCCACACCATCAACACCTGGCGCAGCAGCCTGCAAGCCAGCCGCCCACTGGCCGATTGGCTGCTGGCCGTGCAGCACGTCTTGCAAGCCTGCGGCGCCTGGGATTGGCTCGCGCAAGACGCGGCAGGACTTGCCCTGCTGCGCGCCCTGCACTGGCCCGATCCCATGACGGCAAGCGGTGCAAGCGTCGCATCTGCGCCCACCACCCTGCCCTTGCCCACGGCCCCCTGGGGGTTGGATGCCTTCATGCACTGGGCCGCGCAGGTGCTGGAAAGCGCGCACTTCACCCCGCCCTGCACCGGGCCTGCGGATGTGGTCATCGTGCCTGCCAGCCAGCTGCTGGCACGGCCCTTTGCCACCGTCATCCTGCCCGGCTGCGATGCCGACCGCCTACCCGCCGCGCCCGATTTGCCGGGCCTGTGGACGCAAGCGCAGCGCACGCTGCTGGGCCTGCCCGACCGGGCGCAGGCCCAGCAAGCGCAGCAGCGCCTGTGGGCCAGCGTGCTGGCCTTTGCCGAGCTGGATCTGCTCACTTGCCACAGCGATGGCGATGCCGAACTGCTGCCCAGCCCCCTGTTGCTGCAATGGCAGCTGCATACCGATGCCAGCGCGCGCCGCATCGAGCCTGCGGCCGACCCGCGCCTGCTGCGCACGATCACGCCGCACCCAATCCGCGCCCCGCAGCCTGTGGGCCAGCGCCTGCCCGTGCGGCAGATTTCGGCCAGCAGCTACGGCAACTTGCGCGCCTGCCCCTATCGCTTTTTTGCGCTGAACCAACTGCGCCTGCAAGAAGTGCCCGAGCTCGATGTCGAACTGGAAAAGCGCGACTTCGGCATCTGGCTGCACCGCACGCTGCACCTGTTTCACGAAGCGCTGGCCCAA
Source organism: Allobrachymonas sp. (assembly GCA_030529505.1). Lineage (GTDB taxonomy): Bacteria > Pseudomonadota > Gammaproteobacteria > Burkholderiales > Burkholderiaceae_C > Brachymonas. The sequence continues at coordinate 7,713 of JAUMWT010000018.1, forward strand.
AGCGAGCAGCCCCTGCCCAGCCACCCACGCGCTGAACTGATCGAGCAGCTGGACGCAGCCGCTGCCCAAGCCGCGCGCGAACAGCAACTCGACCCCGCCGCCTTTTTGCCCTATCAAATGGCTTGGCACAAACTGCGCGAGGGTTATCTGGATTGGCTGCTGCAACACGCCGCCCACACCCGCTACGAACAAGGCGAAGTGCGCTTGCAGCGCCCCTTGCCAATGGCTGAAGCTGATTCCGATGGCACACCCTTGCCAACGCAGCCCGTGCAATTGGTGGGCGTGATCGACCGCATCGACCGCAGCACCGATGGCAGCCACACCCGCTGGCTGCTCGACTACAAAAGCGGCAACGCACAGCAAATCCGCGCGCGCATCCGCCAGCCCGACGAGCATGCGCAGCTGCTGTTCTACGCCGCCCTGCTCGCGCCCGAAGCGGGCGAAACCGTGCGCGCCGCCTACCTCACGATTGGCGAAGACGGCAGCACCACCCTGCAAGAACAGCCCGAAGCAGACGCCCACGTGCCACCGCTCTTGCAGCGCATCGCCCAGGATTTGAGCGCCATTGCCGCTGGCGTGGCGCTGCCCGCGCTGGGCCAGGGCCGCGTGTGCGACAGCTGCGCTGCGCGCGGCCTGTGCCGGCGCGACTTTCGAGAAGAACAAGCACCCACCGCATGAACACATCGCCACCCAAAACATCACTCCCGGTTTCATCCGCCCCGGCCTACCGCATCAACGGCCAGCCTGCTGAGGCCGCCCGCTTTTACGCCCTGGCTTGCCACCCTGCGCAATCCACCGTGGTCGAGGCCTGCGCCGGCGCTGGCAAAACCTGGATGCTGGTCTCGCGCATGGTGCGCGCCCTGCTGGCAGGCGCTGCACCCGAGCAGATTCTGGCCATCACCTTCACCAAAAAGGCCGCGGCCGAAATGCGCGCGCGCCTGCAAGAATGGCTTGAGGCGTTCTCGCGCCAACCCCTGGCCGATCTGCAAAAACAACTGGAAAGCCGCGGCCTGCCGCCCGAGCAAGCGCAACAGCAGGCCCCGGCCCTGCAAGAGCTGTACCGCCATTTGCTGCAACAGGGGCGGCCGGTGCAGATCCGCACCTTTCACAGCTGGTTTTCGGCCCTGCTGCGGGCTGCGCCGCTCAAGGTGCTACAGCAACTGGGCCTACCCACCGAATATGAACTGATCGAAAACGATGCGCGCATCGTGCCGCTGGTGTGGCAACCCTTTCACGCCGCCGTGCTGCACGACGAACAAGCGCTGGCTGATTACCAGGCCCTGATCGATACCCACGGCCGCAGCCAGGTGCACACGGCGCTGAGCCAAGCTTTGAACAAACGCACCGAGCTGGCCCTGGCCGATGCCGCTGGCGTGCTGGAACAATCGGTGCCGCACTTTGCCGAGCACTTTCCGGCCATGCAGGGGCTGGACACGCCCAGCGACTGGCTGCTGCAACGCGAAGCGGGCCGCGATGTGCTGCTGCAAGCCGCACAGGCACTGGGCACCGCCAAGGCTCCCTCTTTCCAAGCCAAGGGCAGCGAGTTGGAACAAGGCGTGAGCAACGCCGACTGGCGCGCGGTTTGGACCGCTCTGTTTACCGACAAAGGCGAGCCACGCAAGTTCAGCCAGAACGTGCCCAATCTGGAAGCCGTGCGCGCCGCGCAAGACGCCGCCTTGCAGGTGCAGCAAGCCCTCATCCAGCATGCAGGCTGGCAGCACCAGCAACGCATGCTCCGTTTAAGCCGCCTGCTGTGCCGCTGCTATGCGCAACTCAAGCGCAGCCGCGGCTGGATCGACATGAACGACATCGAAAGCGCCGCACGCACTCTGTTGCAAGACGCCAGTTTGAGCGGCTGGCTGCAAGAGCGGCTCGACGCCCAGGTGCGCCACCTGCTGATCGACGAATTCCAGGACACCAACCCCCTGCAATGGCAGGCGCTCTACGCCTGGCTGCAAAGCTACGCCGGTGCCGGGCAAGCGCCCAGCGTTTTCATCGTGGGCGACCCCAAGCAAAGCATCTACCGCTTTCGCCGCGCCGCGCCCGAAGTGTTTGCCGCCGCGCGCCAGTTCGTGCAGGAAGGGCTGGGCGGCAACGTGCTCAGTTGCGACCACACCCGGCGCAACGCCCAGCCGGTGATCGATGCCGTCAACGCCGTGATGCAGGCCGCGCAAGAGGCGCAAGCCTTTGCCGACTTTCGTGCGCACACCACCGCATCCACCGCCGCAGGCCAAGTGCTGGCGCTGCCGCGCATCGAGCGGCCCGCCAAAGAAAGCGATGCCGAAACACCCGCAGCTGCCCCAGCCAAGGCCTTGAGCGGCCAGCCTTGGCGCAACAGCCTCACCACCCCGCAAACCGAGGCGCAAGAGCCGCTGCGCGCGCGCGAATGCCAGCAGGCCGCCGCCTGGCTGGCGCAGTGGCTGCACGCGGGCCTGCCGCCCAGCGAGGTGCTGGTGCTGGCGCGCAAGAACGAGCCGCTTTTCGTCATGCGCCAGGCGCTGGCCGAGCACGGCATCCACGCCGAGCTGGCCGAAAAAACCCGCCTGGCCGACTTCCCCGAAGTGCAAGACATCGTGGCCCTGGTCGATGCGCTCGTTTCACCTGCGCACAACCTCTCGCTGGCGCGCGCGCTCAAGTCGCCGCTGTTCAACGCCAGCGACGATCAATTGGTGGACGTGGCCGTAGCCGTTCAAGCCGCGCCGTCGGCTGAAGACGCAGAAGCCGCAACGGCCAGCACCCCCAGCCACGCACGCGCCCAGCCCAGTTGGCTGAACTGGCTGCTGCAACAAGCGCCGGCAGCCGATGCCAGCCCGCAAGCCACGTCACACCCCTTTGCCGCCTGGGCCGCCACCCTGCGCCGCTGGCAGCAATGGCTGCACCAGTTGCCGCCGCACGATGCGCTCGATGCCATCTACCGCGATGGCGACGTGCTGGCGCGCTATGCCGCCAGCGTCCCCGCCGCCCAGCGCCACACCCTGCTGCAACGCCTGCGCGCCCTGCCCATGCAAGCCCTGGCGCTGGACGGGGGCCGCTACCCCAACCCCTACGAATGGGTGCGCGCCCTGCGCGCGGCGGCCAGCAGTGAACGCGCGCCGGCCGAAGCCAATCCGCAGGCCGTGCGCCTGCTCACCGTGCATGGGGCCAAGGGGCTGGAGGCCTCGCTCGTTCTGCTGCTCAACAGCGATGCCGAGCGCGACAAAACCCGCAGCATGGACATCCTGATCGACTGGCCCGGCCAGCACGAGCACCCGCAGCAACTGGTGTTTCTGGAAAGTGGCCGCACGCCGCCGCCTTCGGCCCAGGCCCTGCTCGATCAGGAAAAAGCCGCAGCCCGCCGCGAAGAGCACAACGCCTGGTACGTGGCCATGACGCGCGCCGCGCGCGTGCTGGCGCTTTCGGCCAGCGAGCCGCACAACGGCCACCCCGAAAGCTGGTGGCAGCAAATGCAGCAAACCGGCCTGGCCCAGCCCCTGCCCTTGCAAGACGATGGCACGGTGGCTTTGCCCGTCGAGCTAGCGGCCACGGTTTTAGGCGAATCGGATCGCAACGCCAGCCATCCAGCCGATGCGCAGGCCAATCAGTCAGCCGCTGAGCACAAGGCGCGCGCGCCACACACCATTGAGCTGCCCCAACTGCCAGACGCCCCCACCCAAGCGGCCAACGCATCCAGCCAATCGTCTGCCAGCCCCTTGCCACGCACGCCCCCGGCCGATGCAGCCCGGCAGCGCCAAGCCACCTTGGGCGAGGCCATGCACAAAGTACTGGAATGGCAGCGCGCCGGACAAGCGCTGGATGCGCAACAACAGCAAGCGGCCGGACAAGCGCTGGCCCTGCAATATGGCTTGCACCCACAACAGATCGAACAGGTGCTGCAACGCGCGCAAGCCATTCTGCAAGGCGAGGGCGCTTGGGCCTGGGACCCCGCGCAAATCGACTGGCAGGCCAACGAGGTAGACATCGCCTGGCAGGGCCAGTGCTGGCGCATCGACCGGCTGGTGCGCCGCCAAGCGCAGGGCGACACGCCGCCTGCCTGGTGGGCACTGGACTTCAAATCCGCCTTTGCCCCGCAAACACAGGCGGCGCTGCAAGCGCAGCTCGCCACCTATCGCCAAGCCGTGCAAGCACTCCACCCGCAAGAGCCGGTGTTTGCCGCCTTCCTCACGGCGGAGGGGCGCTTGGTCGCTTTGCCGTAACCATCGGGCGCGCGTCGGCGCTCGCCCGTTTGCTCACAACAGACTGGCGCGCACGCACTTATCCGTTGATTGACGCCCCGCCTCGTTTTGATGGCTTGGCAGCATCACCCACCCGCCACGGCTGCGGGCTTTGTCATCTCGCGATGATTGAAAGGCATGTTTTTTGGTAATTCCTAGCCTTTCCGGACCAGAATGGGATTGATGTTCTGGATCGAAGTCTGCTTCAAAAGCTTGTGCAGCAAGGGTTTGAGGTCTTGCCCACGGTGGTTGAAGCGATAACAAGCCTCAGCCAGGTAAAGGTGAAAGTATTGGCGCGCTACGCCACGATAAGGGGACAGCCAATTCTTGGCATAACTCCTGCAAGCCTTCAATGCCATTGATGTGCCATTGATGTTGAAGCGCGGCGCGATATTTGAGGCATCGCCAGCGCGATAAATGCCGCCGCATTCTATTTACACAGAGCGCAACATAATTACGCCCTGTGAAACGCCACCCCAGCCAAGGGGATCAGCAAACCGCCGATCAGGCGGTTTTTTCATGGCAGCGATGGTTAGGGGTGCTTGTGCTTGGCCACCGCCTCTGCCAAGCGCCTGGCCGACACATCGTAGTAATGCTGGGTGACCTCGACGCCCGTGAAACGCCTGCCCGTCTCGATACAGGCCACGCCGGTGCTGGCGCTGCCCATGAAGGGATCAAGCACGTGGCCGCCGGGCGGAACGATGGAGACCAGCTCACGCATCAGCTGCACCGGCTTGCCAGTCATGTGCAGCTTGTCCTTGGGCACCACCGACACCTTGTAGCAGCCTGGCCACGGCCCGCCGTGCTTGGCTGCAGGCAACGGGCCATTGCTGGCCCAAACGACGTACTCGCACTGATGCCGGAAGTAGCCCTTGTGCGGGCCGCGTGCGCCCGTGCCCTTGTCCCACACCGCCACGCCGCGCCAGTGCCAACCTGCGATCTGGATCGCGTCCGTCAAGGCCGGTAGTTGCCGCCAGTCGGTAAAGACCACGGCATAACCGCCGGGCTTGACCTGCTGGCGGGCCAGATCCAGCCAGTGCGCACACCAGTGTGTCCAGCTGCGCGCATCCATCATCTCGCCGGCAAAGTCGATGTTGTGGGCGGCATGCGTGCCTTGCTGCACATATTTATCAGAGGGCGGTCTGTGCCGTTCTGCGGCTGTGCGCCCGCCGCTGCTGTAGGGCGGGTCGGTGATGAGGGCATCAAAGCCGCCAGGCGGCGTAGGCAGGCTGGCCAGCGCATCCAGGCAGTTAGCGCGCAGGATGTGGCAAGGGCCGATGGTGCTTGTTGTGGGTTGCGTCATGGTGTGCTCCTTTGGGTTGGGGGCACTCGCTGGCGCTCTGGGTTGATAAATCGTTTGTCGCCCGGCAGCGCGGGCATTTGATGGAGAGCCGTACAAAAAGGCCCTCGGCCAGTTTTTTGCCGCATTGATTGCAACGGATGTCTTGTGTTTTCATGGTGCGCAAGCTCTTTGCAGATAGTGAAACTCTGATAGGCTTGGCTCGCTCTGTACAGGGTGGCGGGCCTTGCCTGGCTTGCTGGCTCACTCAGCTTGTTGGGGGATGACCGTGGTGTTCCAGCACCACAGCCAACCGCCCGTCTTTTTTGGTTTAAATCTCTCCCTCCTCGTAAGGCAGCTCTGGGGCGCTGCCGATGATCGAATCCCCGCGCACAAAGCAGCGCGCGCCCTTGGCCAGCTTGGCCGGGTTGAGTGCACGCACTTCGCCCGCACCACCCAGCAGGATGACTTGGGCCGTGCCGTCTGGATAGATGCCTGCGATCTCGCCCACCAGCAGGGGCTGGGCGGGCAGCAGATTGAGCAGGCGGCGGTAAATGTCGGTGCTCACGCTGCCTCCGTATGCAAGTGGCGCTCCAGCCGGATCGACTGGCGCACGCCCGGCCGCGCACCGGCGCTGATGCTCACGCCACGCACCAGGCCGCGCCAGGCACCGTCCGTGTCGTCGATCTCAACCAAAGTACCCACATCGAGCAAGCCCGGCGCACCAGGCGCTGTATCCAGCGGCAGCGCCAGGCCCACCTGGGCCTGCCAACCCGCAGCGCCCAAAATGCTGCGGGCACGTTGCAGGTGGGCGGCCCGCTCAGTCAGCAAGGCATCGGTCACCATTGCTGCTTCCAAGTCACCCGCCGTACCTGCTCGCTTGGTGCGGTGCACCTGGCCTGCCACGGTGCCGCTGGTGTAGATGGCGTTGTAGAGCGGCTGGCGCTGCTCGTCCAGGCTCTCGGTGGTGCAGTAGCCAATGGGCAGTTGCAGGGCAGGCGGCGTGTTGGCCCACTCCCAGGGCATGGCCGCGTAGCGCGGCTGCACGATCAGGGTGTCGGCCGTGCGGTGGCTTTGCACCACGGCCCCGACCGCATCGGCCACGCGCAGAACGGCGCTCAAGGGCGTGCCTTGGTGGCTCCACACCTGGGCAGGCACCAGCCAATCCTCAATGCGCCAGTCCAGGGTGACACCGCTGTACTCCAGCGCAGCCAAGGCCAGTTGCTGGGCCGTCTGCTGCTCGGCATTGGCAAAGGTGCGCGGCTGGGCGTGTGGCGCATCCAGCAAGCAGGTGGGGCTGGATGCATCAAAAGTGACTACATGCCGCCCGAACTGGCGCGTGCGCTGGCGCAGCCCCACCACAAACACCCAGGCCAGGCCGCACAGCTCCACGCGCACCCGCACAGGCGTGCCGTCTTTGCGGGGGGCGAGCTGCTCCATCAGTTGGGCCGGGCCGCTGGCGCGCAAGTGCCAGCCGTAGCCGCCCGCGTCTGTTTCGATATTGCAATCAAACAGCACCAGAGGGTCGCCCTGTGGCCACAGGGTGGCGCGGGCCTCGTTGATATGTGTGTACATAGTCAGCTTGGGGATGATGAGTTTGGGGTCGCCTTTGCCCGCTTTGCGCTTGCGGCAAAAGCCAAAAACCAAGTTGCCCGTGCCGTGCGCCGGGCGGCAAAACAGCAGGTCAACGGCTCCGCCTCGAGGCGGCTGGTAGCCATCGCCCTCAACGGGCGGGCGGCCATCCCTGCGTGGGCTGATGCCGGGCGGGGCCTGCATGGCCGACTGCCAGCGGATGTGCGGTGCAAAGGCCACGGCCGCACCCGGCCCAAAGCGGGTTGCCCAGCCGATCAGGCGGGGCTGGGCCATCTGCCAGCGCCCATCGGGTGCCAGTTGCCGACGGATGGCCCCTTGCCAACGCAAGGCACTGCTGCCGCTGGCCGCCTGGCCCTGCTGGTGGCGCACTGCCGTGGCGCAGCGGCGCTGCTGGGCGGCCTGCCAGCGCCAGGCCGAGCAGGTCTGTGTGCTTGTGCCCATCTGCCAGCGCACGCCGTGTTGCGACAAGTGGCGGCTGGCGGTGCCCCATGCACCAGCCAGGCCCGCCAAAGCGGCCATTGCCTGTTGCCAGCGTTGATCTACGCCCAGCAGCCGATGTTGGCTGCTGCTCCAGGCCACGCCCATGTCGCAGCGCTGCAGGCGTCCCTCTTGCCACAAGGCGCGGGTGCGGGCCACCTCGAAGCGGTAGGTATTGCTATCCCACCGCACGCGCAGATCAAGCCCCACCTCGCCGCAGTCAATCTCGCCGCTGACCGGTGTGGCCACGGCAAAGTGCAACTCGGCGCTGATGGCCCCGGTATCGACATCCAGATAGACGTAGGCCGGATCGGGCGTGCCTTGCTGGGGCGCGTCACCAGCGCCAAACACCAGATCGGGGCTGCCGGTCTGCTCTTGCGTAAAGACCAGCTTGGTGCCTTTGGCCGCATCCGCGCCAAAGACGATCTCGCCGCCCGTGGGTTTGGGGCCAAAGACCAGATCGCTCATGCCTGCCTCACGTCAAGCACAAACGCACGGGCGGCAGCAGGCCGCCTTTGTAGAGCTGTACTCCGCCATTAGGGCCAGGCGCTCCACCTTCGATCATCAGCCCGGCCTTGCCTGCATCCTTGTGGGCTGCGCCGCAATCCACGGCCCAATGCCCGGCCGCCGATACGATGCGTGCCCACCGCGCCTCGCCCGTAACTTGCACCAACTGGCGCGAAGCACTACCGCCATCCAGTATCAACAGGCCCTCTTCAACTCTGCCGCAAGGTTTGTCCAAGTCCATGACGGCGAGCACCGTGCCGCCATCCACCCCCGCGCCCGGCCACTCGCCACCCATGACGTAGATACGCGCATTGCCGTCGCCCGCATCCAGCCAAGCCTGCATGGCTTGCAGACGCGCATGACGAAACTCCAGCGATACAGCCGATGCCGGGGTGCTCATGGCTCCATCCTTTCAGGCTTGAGGCTATCGGCCGCCACGGCCACGAATTTGCCCGTGTGGTCGTAGCTCATCACGGTGTAAACGCGCTCCATGTCCACCCACTCGAAACGGTACGCGCCGGTCTTGGGGTCGCTCCACGTTTCGGCGATGGGGTTGCCCGTGGCCTGGTCGTGCAGGCGCACCCTGCGCCACACGGGCACCTCGCTACCCTCGGGCGCGCCCTTGGGCAGCTCTTTGACGGTGCCCGCGACGCAGCCCAGGCCGCCCCGGTACACGTCGCGCGTGAGCAGTTGCGAGGGCAGCATCTGCTTTTGCAGCGGGCCGCCTCCTTTGAGCTGGATGGACGCCAGCGACGGGCCGAGCAAGATCGGTTGTGCGCTCATGACCAAGGCCCTGTAATGTCAATCGCCACGGAGCCGGAGTTGCCGCTGTTGCCCCAGGTTTCAACCAGCATGGCCTTGCGGCCCGGCAAACCTGCCACACCGTCAACAATGGCCAGGTGCCCCAGCGTCTGCTTGTGCAAGACGTGATACAGCCCACGGAAGCGCCCGCGCAAATGCCCGTTGTCTTGGAGCGCCCAAACCGGGTGTAACAGTAAGCCGTTACCTGGGCCATTGGGATAAAGGACACCCGTATCCCAACCGCTGGTTTGATAGCCCCCGCCCACGTTCAGAGAGCGCGGAGTAAACCGCACAGGGGCGCCCTCGCCCAGATAATCACGTAGCAGTACCCGGCCAGTTTTCGTGCTTATTTTTCCGCCCAGATCGCCAGAGTCTCTGATGTCAACCGTGCTATGGGCTGTACCCGCATGCTCCGTTGCTGCAAGGAAAGTGGCAAAAGCGTCGGGCGACTGCAAGCTCTCAAGATCGCCTGCACCCCAGGGAGTTGCCCAGAACCAACCTTGTTGACAGGCGATGCCAAGGTAAAAAGTGCGCCCATCGCCCGCCAGCCACCAATTGCGCGGGCCGTTTTCAGGGATGTTGTACTCACCGAAACTGCTTGACCGATAAGCAGCGTAATACCACTTGAACCAACCGCTGCGCATGCTGCTGCCGCTGCCTTCTGGGTGCTCGCTTTTGGTCGGGTCGGTCGGATCAAAAGGTGCGCGTGCCCCTACAAAAGTATCCAGATCAGTCATGCCCTGCGCCACCATGACGCGCCCGAATTTGGCCCATGTCGTCGTGTAACCGGCCGGGCAGGAATCATCCACGCGCAGCACATTGCGAGTGGATTGCGGATCGGTGCTGCGCAGCACCAACTTTTGCCCGCCGTCATCAAACAGGCTTTCCATGCCCAGCGGGGCGGTGCGCATCTGCAAGGTCTGGCCCGGCGCGGCCTGGGCTTCGGGCAGCTCGGCCTCCAGCTCAATCGTGAGCGTGTTGGCTCCCTCAACCGACACCACACGGTGCGCACCGTTGTAGCCTGCGGGCGTGGCGTTTTCGATCTGCACGACCTGATGCTCAAGGTAGCCGTGGCCCGCGCACTGGATGGTGGCCTTTGTGCCCTGGCAGGTGATCGACTGGATCGGGCGCACGTTAAAGCCAGTGACGCAGCAGGCGCGCAGCATGGCCGTGAGATCGCCCCAGTTGTTGTCAATGACGGGCGCGCCTTGCATGCCGCTGTGCATCCAGCGGACAGAGGTGTTCATGGGCATTTTGTGTCTCCTTAAGTGTCTTGGTTGGTTTGATCGGATGGGTTACGGGACGACTTGCTGATCGGGTCCGGGGCGGTCGACGTTGTAGCGACAGGCCAGCTCAAAGCGGTCGTCGAGCACCGCCCCTTGCCCCTTCTGCACGGTGCGAACAATCCAGAAAGGTGCGGCTGCGGCCACGGTGTGGATAAAGAGCGTGTTGCCCGCTGACCAGCCCGCGCCAAAGCCCACGGCCTTGACTGCGAAGTAAGGCGCGCCGCCTGCGTTGGGGTTGGTGGGGGCAATGTCCTGGTTGATCGAAAAACGCCCCAGATTGCCCACGTGCTCGCCGATCACGTCCACCTCGGTGGCATTGACGAACTTGAGCGCCCAACGCTCGCTCACCGCGCCGCGATTGGTCACCACCACGGGTGCCAGGCGTGTGTCGTAGCTGGCGCTGGCGGGGTTGCCCACCAAGGTGTCGTTCCAGGTCTTGCCATCCCAGGCGTCTTGGTCGAACACGCGGCTGACGCGTGCAAAACGGTCGCCCAAGTACAGAGCCGAATGCACCGTGGCACCGGCCTGGTAGTCGTGGCTCAAGGGCGCGCCGATCTTGATCGTGCCGTCGATCTGCACCTCAATGGCCTGCACGGCATCCTCAACGTAGTGGTGCACGCGCACGGGTTGCGACCAGTCGCTCACGTCCGTGGCTGTGACCGTGCCAGCATCCAGATCGACCGTGTAGCCCTTGTGGATGCCCAAGCCGTTGTCGCCCACCAGGCGCACGCGGCTGATGCGCTCGCGCCCCAAACTGAGGGTTTGGCCGTTGCTGAAGGTGGTGGGGCTGCTCACGCGCGCATCGCTCACGATCACGATGTCGCCCGCGCGGCACATGGGCACGCGGCCATCTTGCGGCAGGCGCACGGGGTTGAGCCCCAGCACATCCGCGCCAATGGGCAGGTAGCTGTAGGCTGTCGCGTTGTAGCGCAACGTTTCGGGGTATACGCCTTTTTCAAAGCCGACCCGTACCACGCCCGTGGTGTGGTTGACGTGGCCCGTGACGCCTGCGGCCGTGATGTCGCCGTCCTGGTTGTCGCGCAGGTTTTGATAAGTCTGCTCGGTGCTGCGGGCGCGCAACTGGAATTGCTGCGGCTTGAGCGGGATTTGCGGCACGCGCCATGTGAGGTTGTAGAGCAGCGGCGTGGTGCCGTAATGGCGCAGCAGGGCCTGCACGCCAAAGCTGCCAGCGCCACCGGCCACCCATTTTTTGAGCACGAGCTTGCCGGTGTTGACATCCAGCGGGGCCATCTCCACACGGTGGCCATCGGAGCGCACGCCCCACAGCGCGCCCATCGTGGCCACAGCCGTTTGGCGGATGCCGTCGCCCGGCAGCACGCCGTCAAAGCTCAGCAAGGCGTGCGCCAGCGTGAGGCTTTCGGCGATGGCCGGGATGGTGCCAATCAGCTCCTTGGCCTCGACCTTTTTGACCAGCTCCGGCTTCCACTCTTCGGGCGGTTTGGGATCGCCCGTACCTTGGCCAGAGCCGCCGGGGCCGGGGCTTGGGCTGGTGTTGGGGTCTTGCTCAATGATGAGGTAAGGCTCCGCATACTGGATCGTGGCGCTTCCTGGGCTGTCGCAACGCACGGGGTCGGTGCGCGTTTTGGTGCCCGCGTGGTAGCTGCTTTGCCCGCCAATGCCAGTCAAACCCGCGCTCTGGCGCTGGTTACGCTGGGTGACGCGGCAGGGGAAAGGCACATGCAGGCCGCCCAACTGAATGAACACCTCGCCGCGTGTGTAGTCCACCGTGCCCAGCACCTTGCCAATGGGCGAGCCGGATACCAGCGCCGTATCCAGCACCATCTGGCCCTGCCCGTTGTCACGCAGGCGCACGGTAAAACCGGCGATAGGTGCCCAGATCATCTCGCGGCTGCCGCTGGATGTGCCGCCAAGCCCGGCGCTGCTGGAGCCGCCGCCTTGCACCTCCTCACCCTTGGCCGAGACCAAAGGCACGTACACGATGGCGCAGCCCTTGCAAATCTCTTTGCCCAGCAGGATGGTGAGCGAGGTCGCGCCGTCGGCCTGAAAGCCGGTCACAGGCTGGCTCCACTTTTGGCCGATCTTGGGCTCTGGCGGCGGGGGCGGTGGTGGCTCTGGGGCACCCGGTTCGGGCGGCGGCGGATCAGGCGGCTTGGGCAGGCCCTGGTGCACGGTAAAGAGCTGGCCCATCGGCGGCAGGGCCGCCATTTGCAGCATCATGCGGCCGCCCTCAATGTCCATGTAGCCAGTGGCGTCGCCCGTCACGTCGCCCAGCTCGTCGCAAATGGCTGTGCGCTTGGCCCCGGATCCGTCCGTGCCCTCTTGCCAAACGATGGTGCAGGGCCGTGGCATGTCTTGCCCGATGGGCAGGGCCACGTACAGCGGCACCTGCTTGCCTGCTGCGGGGTTGCTGGTGTCGTAGTCCCCAGCAATCGCCCACCACCAGATGACCTCGCTGCCCACATCGGGCAGCGCGCCCAAAGTGGCCGTGGCAGTGAGGCTGGCTGCCTCCAGCCGCCCTACGCCAAAGGCCGGGTCGGCCCCGCGCAGGGTGCCCGAGCCGTCGTCCCACAACTCATACCAGTTGCCGCCAGCCATATAGCCCACATGCAGCGTGGCCTTGGCGGGCGGGCTGGGCAGCGTGTGCGACCAGTTGTAGCTGCGGTTGGCAGCCGTTACGGCGTAACTGTCGCTGTCGTAATGCACCACCGGGGCCACGGCCGCCCGAAAACGCACCGCCAGCGAGCTGGTGATGGACTGCTGCGTGCAATGCACCACGCCCGCGCCGTAGTCCACAGTGCCAATCGTCTGGCCCGCCAGCACCAGGCGGCCGCCGTCATCCGTCAGCGTGCCGCTGCCGGTGACGATGCTCAGCGTGCCTGGCTCGCAGGGGCTGCCCAGCAGCAGGCGGTTGGCCGAATTGAGAGGCTGATTGCTGATGTACTCGCACCAGGCATCCTGCCCGGCAGAGATCACCGCAATGCCCTGGCCAGCAGCGCTCAGATCAGTCATGAGGGTTTCGGTTTGGCTGCTGGGCACCAGCTGGCCGTAGATGCCATCGGCCTTGATGTGCAGATCGCCCACCTTGGCTGGCGTTGCCAGCTTGCGCGTGCCGTAGTAGCGCGCCGCATCGGCCACGGTGGTGTCGCGCAAGATGGCCGCACCCGTGGCGGGCACAAACTGGCGGTTGGGCGGCGTGCCTTTAAAGTCCATCTCCAGCGGATCGCTCAGCTCCAGCGTCTGCACGATGGCCTCGTAGTCGATGTCGCCATGCACAAAGGTGCGGCGCACAGAGCTGACCTTGGTGATGCGGATGTACTGCGCGCGCTCGCTGACCTTGCCCTCGTCCTGCACCAGCATCAGCGTTTTGCCGATGGGTGGGCGGGCGTCGGCATTTTTTGGGTGGACAAAAATCTGGATCGTGCGCATGCCCTTGATGTGGTTTTCGAGCAGGAAACCCGGCCAGGTGGCGCTGGCAAACAGCCAGGCTTCCACGCGGCCTGCCGCATCGGCGCGGCGCGTGAAATGGCCGCCGTCGGCAAACAGCATCACGCTCACGCCGGGGTCTTCGGGTTGGGTGGTAGTCACGTGCAGGCCCATGAGCGTGTCGGTGTCATCGGTCTGCACCGCCACGGCCACTTGCCGCAGCGATACATTTCCCAGCAGCCGGTTGGCGTCGCTCACGTCGATAAAGATGTCATTGCTGCTACCGTCTTTGATCACCTGGGCCGATGGCCCGCCGCCGCCCTCGGGCACGTCGGCCATCACCTGGCTTTTAAGCAGCACCACGTCGCCTTGCTTGATTGGCATAACTGTCCTCCCTCACTTAACGGTTAAAAAGCGCAGCGTCAGGCCCCGGTGCTGGTCTGCATCGCTGATGTCGCTGTAGGGGTAGATCGGGCCGGATTGCACGGCCTGCGTGCCGTCCTCACCCGCGTCAAACATCACTTGGTAGCTGGTGCCCAGCCACCACAGCGTGAACTGCAGGCCCGGCGTGGCGGCCCAGGCTTGCAGGGTGCGCAGCTTGGTGCGGCTGATCCATGCGCCATCGCCATGCAGCTCAATGGGGCGGCCTGCGCGGCGCATCCACACATCCACGTGCAGGCTGCCGTCGATGCCGCGCTCTTGCGCTTGCGTGAGCGGCTGCCAGTTGAGCTCGTTGACCCAAAACAGGTTGTCTGGCAGCGCCAGCGTGCTCGTGGCCACGCCAGCCGGTGGGTTGATGGGCGTGAGGGTTTTGACGATGGCCATACTTACCTTCCCGCTCCACGGCCGCTTTGGCGCATGCCGTTTTCCAGCTCACGCATGAGCCTGTCGAGTGCCGCAGCACCAGCCTCATCGGTGCGCACATCGCCCAAGGCACGCCCGCCCAAATTGAGATTGACGCGTACCACACGCTCCATACCCGCAGGGCTTTGCGGCTGATTGGCCCAGGCGCTTTGCCAGTTTTGCGCCGCAGGTGCGGCGACCTTGCCTGTAGGCTCTGGCGTATACGGGTCACGGCGACTGTAGTCCGATTCAGGCTTGAATCCGCCTTGGTTCAGCCAGGGCACTTCCACGATGATCGGCTGCTGTCGGCCTTCGAGCACGCTTTTGCTAGGCGTGTTGCTGGGCCGTGCCTGCACCAGCTTTCTGGGTTCGACCAGCTTGCGCGCCTCCACCAACGGGCGGTTCTTGTCTTCTTCAATGACAGCGATCCGTGGGCCTTGTTCGGGCGTTTTCTTGCCCTCGGCCTTGTCCTTTGCGGCCTGCACTTCTTGCAGGGTGCGGATGGCGGCTTGCCCCGCCTTGTCCACCTCGATGGCATAGCCGTGTACTTTGGCCTGCGCCGTGATCGTGGCATCGGCTACGCCGCCGTTGGCCTTGATGGCTGCCTCGGCCATTTGCTTCCACGCTTCCGCCAGTTCGCGCTTGCTGGCTGTGCCGCTTTCTGCGATCACGTCATAGGCTTCTTTGGCGGTTTGGGCTGCCCGCTTGAACTCGGCATCACTGGTGATGCCCAGTGTTTTCATGGCCTCGCGCACTGAGTTCACGCCGACCTTGGCCTCATCCATCTTGTCTTTGAGCTTGTCGGCTTGCTCAGCAGCCTGCTGCAACAAGCCGTCAGCCACCTTGCTGCCCAGCTCGCCACGCAACTCCTTGACCTTTTGCACCAGAGCGTCGATGTCGGCCTGATTCTTGGCTTCGTCCAGCATCTTGCGCAGGGCTTGCGCCAGCACCGTGCCCGCGTCCACGCCCTGGGCCTTGAGCGCGCCCAGGTCGCGCAGCATCACGCCCAGGCTGGCGCGGACCTGCTCAAACCCGGCAGACATGCGCTTGCTGTGCAGCTCCATGTCGATGCCCAGGCTTTTGGCGGCTTGCTCGCCAATCGCCGCAATGGCTTGGGCAGCCAGCCGCGCGGCCTTGTCGCCTGCCTGCATGGCACGCTGGATTTTTCGCTCGTACTGGTCGATTTCTTCGCGGGTCAGCTTGGCGAAGTTAGCGGCCAACTCCTCTTTGAGGATGCGTGCCGTGCCACGGCTTTCGGCCGCTGCGGCCCGCATGGCCCCCACGTAAGCCGAGCGAAACTGCGCCAGCTCCTTGCCCGCCAGCTTGCTGATGGCTTCGGGCAGCACCCGGCCTGAAACGTCGGCGGCTTTTTCGGATGCCAGCAGCGCCTGCGCCATTGAGCGCGCCAGATCGCTGGCGTTTTGCGCCGCTGCGGGCAGCTGCACGCCCGCCGCCTGGGCCATTGCCTCAATTGCGCCCTGGGCATTGGCGGCACTGCTGCCAATGCCATCCAGCCCCGATGCGCCCAGCTGCCCAGCCGCACGCACCTGGCTGCCCGCCAGTTGTGCGGCCGCACCCATTTGCCCGGTGGATGCAGCCGCCTGGGTTGCGGCCTGGTCGATTTTGGTAGGGGCGTTTTCGGCCTCTTTGTACAGCTCGCGGTAAGTCGAGCTGATCTCGATGTTGCGCTGCTTCCAGCGGTCAAAAGCGGCCTCTACCGTGTCGTCGTTGAAGATGGCGCTGGCAGCCTCTTTCAGCCCGCGCAAATCATTGATGAGCAGCGTAAAGAATTCGCTGATACGCACGCCCAGCTTGCGCGCCAGCTCGCTGTTCTCGTGCAAGAACGTGCCGATTTGCCAACCAATCTCAAGGCCGGTAGCCACAACAACAATATTGACCTGTTTGGGAACTTTGCTGATGTTGGCCGACAGCAGCGCCGTTGCACCCGATGCCAGCGTAGCCTGCGCGGTATAGGCGCGCAGGGCATTGGCAGCCTGAACGCCCAAAACCGCTACCAACGCCATCCCTGCTCGCGTAGCAATGCCTGCAATTTCGTCCAGGTTGTCGGCAATCAGATTGATGCCCTCGGCCAACTTGGTCGATACGCCCAGACTTGAATCCAGGCTGCCCACCATCTCCATCCAGCGGGTGCGCAGGTTTTCCAGGCTGCGGCCAATGGTGACGGGCAGTTGCTCAAACTCGCCTTGAATCTTTTGGCTTTGCCCTTTGAGCGCATTGACAACGGTCTCTGCGGTGAGCTTGCCTTCTTCGGCCAGCTTGCGCAAAGCGCCAATGGGCACGCCAATGCCGTCGGCCAGCGCCTGAGCCAGGCGCGGGCTTTGCTCCATCACCGAATTGAACTCGTCGCCACGCAGCACGCCCGATTGCAAGCCCTGCACCAGCTGCCGCACCGCAGCCTCGCTGGCCTGTGCCGATGCCCCCGAAAGCTGAATGGCCTGATTGATGGTGCGCGTGATGTCCAGCGCCTGTTGGCCGGTCAAATTACCCGCACGCAAAATCCTGGTGTACAGTTCGGCCGTTGCATCCAGGCTGCTGTAGGTCTCAATCGCCACCTGCTTGATGCGGCCCATTTCGCCCGCCAAATCGGCGTTGGCACCCGCCACCAACTTGACCTTGGCCTCGACGTTCTTGTAGGCATCAGCCGTGGCCAGGGCGTCTTTGAGCATGTGGGCGCCCAGGTTGATCCCCACCATGCTCAGCATCTGGCTGCGCAAGGCCCCCATCTGAGTGCTGATGGACTGCACGCCCTCGCTGATCTTGCGGTGCGAGAACGCCGCTTTTTCATTGGCCTGTGCATGCAGGCTCATGGCTGTGCTTGCTTCAGATGCCTGCTGCTTCAGGCCACGCACAGAACTTTGCGCCTGCAAAGTTTCTCTGCGCAGACGAATTTGCGCGTCCGCCAAGCGTCTGGCATCAATGCCAGATTCCGACATCGTCTGACGCAAATTCTGCAACCTCAGCCTGCTTGCCTGATAAGCCTGCCCTGTCGCCTTAACCTCTTCGCGCGCCTTCTCAAAGGCTGCCCGCTGCCGCTTGGCAGGGGCCTCGGTCGTTTGCAAAGACCGCCCTAATTGCTGCGCCTTCTCCTGCGCGACTTCATACGCCTGCGCAGCCTTTTGTGTTTCCTCTTTTGTCCTGCGAAAAGCGTCGACCAGCCCCTGCTGGTTCTCCAGCTCCGTTAACTGACGGTTCAGTTCATTGGCCTCTTGCCTGAATTCATCCGCCTCTCCGCCTGCCTGCTCCAGGCCGTCAATGAGCTTGTCCAGCTCTTGCAAACCTTCCTGACGCAGCTTGATGAGGATGTTGAGATTTTCTTGTTTCATGCTAAAGTGGCCCCATGATCTATAACGCCTTCCGCTTTGCCCTGTGGGGTTGCTATGCATTCGTCTTGTGGCTGCTCGTAACGGCCAAACCAGAAATAGCGCTCCTTTGCGCAATCCTTGGTGCAGTCTTCTGGTTCATGACGCGCCCCGAAAAGCAGAACTGATTGCCCTGCATGGTGCCTTTGCAGCACCCGTAGCGCCAATTGACCTCAGTCAGTCATGCGCGCACAAAAAAGCCCGCCAAATGGCGGGCTTTGTCGTTGGTGGGACTGAGGTTTAAACCAACGTGGTGCGCATAAAGCGGCTGATGCCTACGCCCTGGCGGCTCGGGTCTTGCAGCAAAGTGCCATCGATGTCGATTGCCCCAAAGCCTTTTTTGATCAGGGTGAGCCGCTTGGTCACGCCTTGCGAAGCGCGCCACATGTCCACCACTTCGGGCTTGCCGCTGTCGGCCTCGTTCAGGCCGCCAAAGCGCAGGCACAGCTCGGCGGTTTTAGCGGTCAGGTGCTCAATCACCACTTGATCGGCGTAGTCGTAGCTGATGCTGATGGAGTCGTCATCGGCCACGCCCGTGGCCGTGTCAAAGATCCACAGGCCCTCGGGGCGCAGCTCGTAATTACCAGCAGCGGCAACGGCTTGGCCGCCCTTCTTGACGACCAGATTGCTCACGCTCACGTGCGGCAAGGCAATGAGCGATCCTTTCTTGATCGTGTACTCCTTGTCTTGCACTTGGCCAGCGTTTTGCGGGTCAACCGTGCCCAACACAGCACGTGCAAGGTTGGCCACGTTAACGTCCGCCAGCTTGGCTTTAAAGCCCACGTCGGTTACGCGGCGGATTTCGGCATGCGTGCCACCGCCCAAGCGGGTCATGTCCTCTTGCTTTTGCACATCTTCCGTGTATTCGATTTCCAGTTCAAGCACGTTGCCAATCGGCACCAAGGGCGCATTGCTGCCATATACGGCGGCATAAAGCTGACCCACCAGGGCCGAGGGGCGGTACACACGTTTGGTGATGTCGGTTGCGGGCACGGTGGCCTCCTTTCACTCAGTAAAAATCATTTGTCAGTTAGGCACGGGCAGCTTGTGGAACATGGTCTGCACCCGCACCGAGATCGGAAAAAATTGCGCCCCGGCCTCAAACCACGGCCGGGGTGGATCACTCAGCTCCAAGGGCCTAACGGCCCGCTGAATGTTTGCGCCAGCCAGTGCGCTCATTACACGCGCCACCAGAGGCCCCACCTCGGCTCGCGCATGCTCGCCCGTGCGCACACTGCCCACATGGCTCACCACAGCGACCACATGCCAAATGTGTTCCAGGATCAGGCGCGTGCCTTGGTTTTCTGCAATGCGCATCGGCCCGCCATACACCACGTGCAAGGCCGGGGTGGTTTGGCGGGTTTGCGTCACATTGGTGAGCTCCGCAGCCGTGAGCACGTGCACCTTGGGCTTGTGGCCTTTCACTGCGGCTTGCAGCAAGGCCACAAGATCGGCCTCCAGCGCCATGAAGTTGTTGGCCTCCACCACCTCCATGCCAGCCGTGCTCATCGGTAGCCTCCGGCGGTAGCGTCCGTCACCTGGCGCGGCGAAAACTCAAACAGCACCTCGCCATCACCCAGCGCGCCCGCATCCAGCAAGCGGCCCGGCTCGCCGCCCCAAGGGCAAACAAGCTGGGCCTTGCCTGCGGCGATGGCATCCAGCTCGGCCGTGGCCTGCTTGTAGCGGGCCACCACCTCTGATTCGGGGGCCAGATCGTCGTACAGGTAGTAGCGTGCGATGTCGCACACGATGCGCACCAGCTGGGGCGGCGGCACCAGCTCGTATGCATGCACATTGCCTGGCTGGGGGGCTGGCTTGCGGCAGCCCCCCAGCGGCATGGCGTACACACGGCTCACCTTGCCGTCTGCCAGTGCGTGCGCATCCAGCAAGGCCCGCTCAACCTTGGCCTCGGCAATGGCCGCGCCATCCGGGTCGGTGAGCTGGATCAGCTCACGCTCGCCAAAGCGGTCAACCAGGTCTTGCTGCGTGGCGTAGTGCATGGCCGTCACCTTGGGTATCAGGCGTGCACGTGCTTGACGATCTGGCACTCAATCAACTGGCCAGCGCCCGTGGCTGCGCTCAAAGCGCGGCCGCAGTGATCGGTCAGCGTGCCCACAGCGCCACGGCCAGTGCCGTCGGATGCGGGCTTGATGTATGCGCCAAAGGTCACGGCTTCGGACACTTCCAGCAGGTAGCTGTAGCTCGTCACCACCGCAACAGCCTCGTCTTTGGCGGCGCTTTCTTCAGCGATGCCTTGGCTGTCCTTTTCTGGCGCATCAGCCGTGCCCGGTGTGTGCTGGCCGTTGTACGACACAAAGCGATGCTTGGTGATGGGGGCCGTGGCCACCACGGTCACGGCAGCGTCTTTCTTGAATTGGCGGCTCATTTTTTGCCCTCCTTGCTGGTGTTGGGTTTGTTGCCGGGTTTGCCCGCGGTCTTGGCTTCGGCCTCGTCTGCATCAGCCTCGGGCGCATCGGCCTGCGGCGCGCTGGCCGCTGGCGCAATGGCTTTCACGCTTTCCAGATCGGCTCGGTCTTGTGCGCCCACAACTTCGGGCACAACCTCGCCGGGCTGGATCACGACCACACGGCCTTCGGCGTCCAACGTTTTGATGGGCACTTGAGCGATATAGCTTTTCGACATGTCTGCTCCTTATGCGGGGTTTTGGAAGAGGAAGCCTGCCGAGCCGCGCACCAGCGTGGGCGTGCGCTCGAAGGTCGCGCCATAAATCCAGCTCTTGCTGTGGTGGTCGTAGTAAGGCACCTCTACGAAGGGGTGGCCCTCCATCCAGGACGTAAAACCGAAGGCCGGTTCGCCCAGGCTCAAACCCGTGCCGTCCGCACCGATTTCCGGCACATAGGCCAGTACTGCATGGTTACCCCACACGTCGCTCACATCACCCGCGTCGGCTGTGGAGATGGCTTCGCCCACCACGATCTTTTTGACGTTCAGGATGGTCTTGAGCTGATCCAAGGTGGCTGGCCCCAGATTGCTGGACGGCAAATAGCCTTTCACTTCCGGGTTCATGCCGAGCGCATTGAACGCACTGGCCGAAAGCGCCAGTGTGTTGGGGCGGCGGCCCGTTTTCTGGCGGATCACTTCGGCCTTGCCACGGATGTCCGTCACCGGCTTGCCCGTGGCTGCGCTCCACTTGGTGCCGCCAGACAAGGCCAGCACGTTGCCCGCATAGGCGCTGGCATCGGTCGCAAGGGCAGCTGCTTCGCGTTCGTAGCTGAGGTTGAGGACTTGCAAAGCCGTGTTGACAGCGACCTTGCTGATCTCAATGTTCGCGCCAACGTTCATGCGCTGTGCTATATCCTGCTCCTGGATCAGCTCACGCGGAATGGGCACGTCGATGGCGTGCTGATCGACCGTGTAGGTCTTGCCCTGCCAATCAATCTTGAGCTGATTGGTACGAGCGCCAGGCGCTCGGCGGGTGTTGTAGGCGCGCGTGGCCTCGTCACCCAATTGCGCCAGTTGAAAGCCTCGCAGCGCCGTGGGCAAGCGCGGGAACAGGGCCGTAGCGATCAGCTGATCGGCGTTGGCGGCAGCGCCTGACAACATCAGGTTGCCCAAGATAGGGCTAGCCAACCGAATGTTTCTGGGGGTCATGTCTTTGTCCTTTCTCAAACGGTGAAATTGGTCACCTTGTCCAGCGCCTCGGCGTAGCTCACCGTCGGGTGCGCAGCCTGGTACTTGCGTGCAGCGGCGTCGATTTCTGCCTCGCTCTTGCCGCGCGCGTCAAAGCCTGCAACAGCGTCCAGGTCGCCAGCAGCCTGCTCGCCAAAGCTCACGGCAGCCGTGCGGCTCGACATTTGCCCTTGCAGCCAGGCACACATCTGCATGGCTGTTACTTGGGTGGTGGTTGATCCTTCGCTGAACGAGAGCGGCTGCTCGGCAGCGGCCAGCGTTTCCAGCGCAGCAATGGCGGTGTTTTTGTCTTTGGGCAATAGGCGACCTGCCTTGATTTCAGCCTCGGCAAAGCTGGCAAAGCTCGCACGGCGGTCGGCAGCAGCTTTTTCCGCATACGACTGCACCTGCTTTTGCGCCTCATCGGCCTGGGTTTTGGCGGCCTGTGCATCCGCCTGTGCCTTGGCCAGCGCCTCTTCTTTGGCTTTCACTTCGGCTCGCAGCTTTTCCAGCTCGGCCTTTTCTGCATCACTCATGGTTCGCTCCTTTGGTTGAGTGGCGGGAATGGCCGCCACAGCAGCGGCCTCGGAAAAACTGATCTCCACCGCGCCTTCAGCGTCGGCAGCAGAAAACTTGATGTCCTTAAGCCCAGGCACCGCAGGCGGCTGCGCACCCAAAAAGCCCACGTGGCGCAAGTACCACTTGCCAGGCGTGGGGTTGTGCGGTGCACCCGGCGGGTAAAAGCTCGCGCTGCGCTTTTTGAAGCGGCCAGCGCGCACCATCTCGGCAAAGGCAGGGTCAACCTGCTCGGGGTCGATGGCGAGATTGCCGTCGGCGTTGACGTACACCTTGGCCACCCAGCCATAGGCGGGCAGGTTGTCTTTGGGGTGGCCCACAGTCAGCGGCGCTTCACGCAGCGCCTTGTTGTAGGTGGCCGCAATCTCGGCCAACATCGCAGGCGTAAAGGTGTGAGTGCGGCCGGAGTCGTCGCGATGCGTACCGGCCTTGAAAATCTCGATGCCAGCGGGCAGCCCGGCATCTGATGCAGGTGCCGGTGCGCCCGTTGCGGCAGGTGTTGGTGTGGGGGGTGTGTCAGATGCCATGCTTGGCATCTTCGCGCCCGGCCCCCTTGGGCGCTAAGTGACCGGAGTCAGTGATTTTTGTGCTGTAGCGGCTTATTCAAAAGCCAATGCGCCTTGCCGCTTGGCGCGCTCGGCGCTCAGCCAGCGCGCCTCAATGCGGCGCACATGGCGCTCGCTCAAACCCACCAGCGTGGCCACGCGGGCATAGTCCTGCCGGTGTTGTTGCAGCAGATTGATGATGCGCTTGGTTTCGCTGTCGCGCGCCAGCATGCTGCCCACGGGGATGTAAGGCTGCGTGCCGCCAATATCAGCCACCAGGCCCATGAGCAAGTGCACGGCTTGCTCAGCCGCCTCTTGCGGCTGCAGCGGCGCTTCGCCCGCAAAAGCCAGGGTGATGTAGAGCGAGCGCGCAATGTCGCACCACGATTCGGGCCAATCGCGCATGCGGCGCTCAATGGGTGCCAAATCCTCGGCATCCAACTCGCTCAGATCGGGGCGATCTTGCAATCCGTTCATCACGTTTCTTTCACTGGCTCTTTAAAGGGCGTCTATTTCGCAAAAAGAGGCGTACCAAATCGTTTGGAACACCTAGACTGATACATCGACAGCATCCGAGGCTGTTTTTGCGTTGTGGGGCGTTTTTTGGCTTTCGGGCAAATCGGCTGCCTTGGCCACGTGCTGCAAGCCCGCCTTCAGGGCCTGATACAGCGCCTCGTATTCGTTGAACAGGCGCTTGTTCTCGATGTTGTTGTACAGGTCGTGCAAAGCATCCGCAAGGCTCTTGGCGATCTCTGGCGGCAAGGCCGCGCGGTGCGGCTCCAGCTGCTCGCGCATGGCCTCGCAGCGCGCAGGCAGCACACGCATGGCCCAGTCTTTCAGGCTTTCGATCAGCTTCCACAGATGGCGCAACCATTGCAGCGCATCCACCTTCAGCACGCGCTTGGCGTAATGGCCCAGGGCGCGCTCGCTAGGGTCGCGCACTTCGCCCAGTTCGTGCAGAAACAACCACAGGGCACGCGCTTTGCGGGCCTCGGGGCTGTCGGCCGTTACCGGGCGGCTGTAGGGTTGGTTGGGCTTGCGGCTGTGCTTGGGCTGCCAGCCGCAGCGTTTGAAATGGGCCAGCACCTTGCCGCGCTCGCGAACATCCAAATCGCCCGCGCTTTGCGTGCGCCCCTTGCTGACGCGGTGGATCACAGCGGCGTAGTCTTCGTCACTCAGGCACAGCTCTTTTTTTGCGAGGTGGATTTTTGCCAGATCGGCGCGGCGGGTGATGTCGGTTGCTGGGTTCATGGTGTTCTTTCGGGCTTGTTCAAAAGGGCTTGGCGGCCCGCTTCAACAAGCCCCCTTGGCCGTGGCCAAGGGGAATGCACACATCAGTTCAGTGCCTCTTTCAGCCCTTTGCCTGGGCTGAACTTGGCCACCTTGCAGGCAGCGATCTTGATGGCCTCGCCCGTCTGCGGGTTGCGGCCTTCGCGCGCCTTGCGCTTGCTCACGGCAAAGGTGCCAAATCCCACCAGCGCCACCGTGCCGCCTTTCTTCAGGGTCTTGGTGATCGCGCCGGTTACGGCATCCAGCGCGCGCTGCGCAGCAGCTTTGCTGATGTCTGCCTCGCTGGCGATGTGCTCAATGAGTTCGGATTTGTTCATGGTTGGTCTCCTTTCAGGGGGTTGAAAAAACAGGGGTTAAAGTTTTTCGAGTGGCGCAAAAAGCGGGCTGCCGTCCATCTGCTCGTTGTTGGCCTTGGCCACCAGGGCATCGGCGCAGCGCTGGCAATAGCCAAGCAAGATGTCGCTGTCACTCGTCCGACTGCGACATCGACAGCAGGGCTGCTTCGGTTGCACGCCATAGACATGTGCCGTGGTGGTCACGATTTGCTGGATGCGCGATTGCATGGCGTTCATGTCGCCTCCGTATCCACCTCGAAGGGTGTGATCACAAAGTCTTCAACTCCCGTTACGACCTTGATGCCGGGCACGCCTGCCACGGCTTCGGGTTCGTTCAAGATGGCCTCCTTGTTCACGGCTTCTTTGCTGCGTACAAAGCGGCCCAGAGCCAAGCGCTTGAGCAGATCGATCACGCTTTCTTCGCCCGTCACGCGCACGCTGGGCGGGCGCTGCCGCCAGTTGACTTCGCCAGTAATCAGGTTGGCGCTTTTGCCCTTGCCGCACAGTTGCTCGCGGTTGGCCTCGCACCAGGTCTGCACGCCGGTCTGCAAGGTGCCAATGCGCTCTTGCAGCTCTTTCAGGCGTGGGGCCTCGGCTTCGGTCAGCGCCGCGATCTTGTCGTTCAGCTCACCGCTGATGCGCGCATGCTCGCGCTGCAGCGTGCCGATCATGGCGATGTCGCTTTGCGCCTGCTCGCGGCTGGTGCAGGCGTAAGTTTGTGCTTTGGCTTTCAATCGTGTTGCCATTTGCTTGTCCTCCTTCATGTCTTCTTCCAGGTATTCAATCAATCCATCAACTTCTTCCCGCAGCCTGCAAAGGAGCTTGTGCGTTTCGTGCTGACTTCGCCAGCTTGTTGCGAAAAGTTCCTGCAGGTCTTTGCGCTGTGCACTCGCCAGCTTGGCCGCTTCTTCGGTATCTTTTTCGATCGTTTGACTCACATCTCTCTCCTGATCTTTTGTAGCTGCGCCCGCACCTCTGCGGGCATGGGTTTGGCTTGCTTGCGGTCGTTTTCGATCTTTTGCAAAGCCGGGTCTTTGTCTTGCAGCGCGGCGCTGGCCAGGCTGGCAATGTCGGTAGCCGCATCGCTGCTGTGGGCGCGGCTGCGCAGGGTGTGCTCGTGCTGTTTCTCGGCCTGGGCCTCGGCCTTGTCAGCCAGGCGCATCGCCACTTCGTAGAGGTAGGCATTGCCTGCCAGTGGCAAATCCAGCTTGCCCTCCTCGGCTGCGCGGAACGTGGCCTCAAACGCGGCGCGCCAGGCATCAGCACCCACCTGCCAGCTGCGGCCTTTGCGGGTGATGGCACCGGCCTGGATGGCTTGCAGCAGCTCCACCATCAGCGGGCGCAGCTTGGCCCAGCGCATGCCCTGCTTGGCGGGCTTGTGCAGGCGCAGGTAGCGCAGCACGTGCGCACCCAGCACCAGGTTGATGTTGAGCACATCGCGCAACAGGCGGCGGGCTTCGGCGTCGTCGATGATGTCGTGCACCATCTGTTCGATGCTCGTTTCCGCGCCGCACACGCGGCAGGTGTGCACCATGTGGAAAGCCGTCACAGCAGCCCCCTCAGCAGGTCGTCGACCCAGGCAAAAACCGTGAGCCAAAACCAAAACAAGAAACCAACAGTCAGGCAGGCAGCAGCAATGCGCAGACCCACGCGCCAGCGCGATGGCTTGCGTGGCGTGTGCAGCTGCACCACGGTGCCAGGCGCAAAGTAATGGGCAGTTCTCATGGGGCACTCCTTTCAGCGGATGCGCAAGGCGCTCACAGAGCAGGCTTGCGGGTACAGGGTGAGCGCGGCCACCACGGCAGAGCAGCCGTCGCTGTACAGGCCCGTCAGCTCGTAATGCACGCCCAGGCAAGCCAGGCGGATGCGGTAGAGGTAGGTGCGTGCGTTCTGCATGTGCGCTCTCCTCAGCAACCGGCCACGGCCTGGGCATCCACCTTGGGCCAGCCCACTTCGGCTGCCACGTTCATGGCGCGGCACACCAGGTTGTGCACGGCCAGCGGGTAGCAGGTGCTGTTGACTGTTTTGCGGTTGCGGTCACGCTGCACCAGGCGGCCACGGATGGCGTCAGCCGCATCGGCCTCAAACACGTCTTCGTACTTGAGGTCAAAGCGGGCGAATTTGTGGCGCAGATAGGCTTCCAGCTCGTTGTCCAAGGGGGCCAGCCACACCACTTCGCAGCGTTGGGCCACTTCGCGGATTTCGGCATTCATGCTCGCCAGCGTGTGCGCCAGCTCCGGCTGGGCGATCAGGGCCACGCCGATCAGGCGCTGCAAGCCGTCTTTCAATTCGACAAATCGCTTCAGGTGCTTGAGCGTGGCGTGCGGCAGGCAGTGCGCCTCCTCAATCACCAGCAGGTGGCGGCGGCCTGCGCGGCGGCTGGACTTGAGCAGTTCGTGCACCTGTTTGAAGCGGGCCTGCGGGCCGCGCTTGAGCTTGGCGTTGGGGTCGAGTGCATCGACGATGCTGGCGGCAATGTCGGCCGCTTTCAGGGTCTTACCCTTCATGTCGTTGCCCTCCATCGCCAACACGTATGGCTTGATGATCAACACGTCGCTGTCGCGCATCTGCTCTTCCAGCTCTTCCACCAGCGTGGTTTTGCCGCTGCCGCTTTCACCGGCTAAGGCGATAAAGCCGCAGTTCTTCGCCGCATCGGCCAAGGCCGCGCGGGCATAGCGAATGGCAGGGCTTTTGAACACGTCATCGACGCTTTGCACATCGTCAACGAATGGACTGCGCGGCAGGCCGAAGTGCTTGCGGGCCTTGTCGGTGAGGTTGGCGTTTTGCAGTAGCATGGAATCCTCCTTGTCTTGATCGTGGTTGGTTGACTCAGGGAGCGCCCCGGCAAGCTCCAACTTGCGCGGGGCATCTTTTTTGGTGGGCAGCAGCAAGCCACCCAGCTGGGCAGGCGTTGCGCCTTTGCTTTTGAGGTAGGCGGCCACTTGCCGGCAGGCGGCCTTGGCGTTGCGGCGAGGCAGCTCGCCCGTGGCCACCAGGCGTTGGGTAGCGGTCAGGCTCATGCCGCTGCCGCGTGCCAAGTCGCGCAGGCTCAAGTCCAGTTCGTCCAGTACAGGTCGCAGGTTGATATTCATCGCGCACCCCCTGCCACCACTTGCAGCGTGCCGCGCGTTTTCAGGCGCTGGGCCAGTGCATCCAACTCGCCCTCGGGCACGCCATCGGGGTGTTGCTGGCGCACCAAGGCGTGCACGGCACCATCCATGCGCACGCCACGGCCCAGCAGTTCTTTTGCCGCCTCAAAGTGGGTCAGCACGTGCACAGGCGCAGCAGCCATTTCGGCAGCGGGCACCAGCTGCGCGCCGCGCTTGGGCATGGGGGTGGGCAGCACCGTTTCTCGCGCCTGCTTGAGCGGGTCGATGCGCCCACCAAACGGGGCCACCTTGGCCTTGCGGGCCAGTGCTGCGGCTTCGTCGGTTTCGGTGTCTGTGGCCAGGCGGGCAAGCAGCTTGCGGTTGGCTTCGATTTGCGTTTCGGCCTGCTGCTTGTAGTCCTGCCCGATCACATTGGCGTCAGCGCGGAAGCCTGCCTCGTTGCGCTCTACCACCGGGGCCACGTGCAGCACCTCTTTGCCATCGGCGTCGGTGTCGATCACGCAAATGGATTCGGCCTGCGCCGCATACACATTGAGCGACACCAGCAGCTTCTCGCCCACGGCC
The DNA here is from genome assembly GCA_030529505.1 of Allobrachymonas sp. GTDB lineage: Bacteria > Pseudomonadota > Gammaproteobacteria > Burkholderiales > Burkholderiaceae_C > Brachymonas. Next base: position 35,545 of record JAUMWT010000018.1, read on the forward strand.
ACGTGGGGGATGCCGCGCACGTCGTACTCTTTGCCGCCGTACTGCACCGTCATGGCAGGCGTGACCTTGCGCGTCTCCGGCTCGTGCGTGAGCAGGCTGCGGCACACATCGGGCGCGGGGGCCAAGCGCAGCTTGTCTTCGGCAATCTCTTGCCACACCGCCGCGCGCGTGCGGCCGTGGCGGCTGTGCACGTCCTGGCTGTTCAGGTGGCGGGCGAACATGCGTGCCAAGCCGTTCAGCTCGGCCAGGCTATGCACGGGCTGGAATTTCAGGGCGGCCTCGAAGCGGCGCTCCCAAATGTCCTGCGCCTTTTCCACCTGGCCGGTGGCGCGGGCATTGCCCGGCGCATGCGCAATCTGCTCAATCTGCAGGCGGCGCAGCAGGTTTTTGGTGCTGCCTGCTGTGTTGGCGCTGCCCATGTCCATCATCAGGATGTAAGGCACGCCATGCAGCACATCGCCCTCGCGCTGCTGCATGGCCGCAATCAGGCTTTCGGCCAGATTCAGGCCGCTTTCCGCGCCCAGCACGTAGTGCACAAACACTGCGCCCGAGTAATGGTCGGTCACCACGTAGCGCCACACGCGCTCGTTCTCGACGCGCTCCAAGGCGCTGGGTTTGTTCTTGTAGAACTTGTCGGCATCCAGCACTTGCAGGCCATTGCCTTTGCTCATGCCTGCGCGCAGGTAGTACAGCACGCACAAACTGGCGTCGATCTGCCACACGTGGTTGGGGTGCAGGCTGCGCAGCTCGGTCACGGGTGCAGGGCGCAGCACTTGCTCAGGATGCAGGCGGTACATACGCAGGGCGCGCTCCACCGCACTGGCGCTCAAGCGGCGCACTTCGCCCGTGGCAACGTCCACGGCCTCGCAGCGCACCGTGCCGTCGTAGCGCAACATGTCCAGCGCCTGTTGCACAGTCAGCAACTGCTTGCCGCCTTTGCGCTGGCTCTCAAGCAGCACGCCGCTGATGATCTGTGCCTCGGCCAGCGTTACGCTGGTTTTGCCCGCGTCGCTGCGCTTGCGGCGCTGCGGGCGCACAGTCAGCTGGTTCAGCTGCCGGTACACGGTAGCGCGGCTCTGGCTGGTGCTCGCGCAGATGCGATCCACCAGCGCACCTCGCTCGCCGTGGCGTGCCGTGCCAATGGCGCGCGCATGCTCGCCAATCAGCTGGGCAACAGCGGGGGTGATGGGCGGGGCCATGATCATGCTCCGGCTTGCTCTGGCTGGGGGGCCCACTGCGCCACTTCGGCGGCCAAGGCGGCGTCTTGCGCATTGCTCAAATCGGGCAGGTCAAACTGCGCGCGCAGCCCATTCAGCGCCGCGCCCACTTGGCCCACCATGCCCGCCATGTACACCTCGCTTTGGCCCAGCTCGTGCAAGGTTTGCAGCGCCGCGCGAAAGTCGCCCTGCACCCGGCCCAGCACTTCGGCCAGGATCACGCCTGCTTCGCTGCGGGCCGCATCAAGCGCCTCGTTGGGTTTTTCGCGCTTGATGCGCGCCAGCTGCTCTTTGAGCTTTTCGTTTTGCTGCAGCAGGTCGCTGCGCCGTTCTTCGTTGGCCTTTGCGTCTTCTTGCAAGTCGCTGACTTGCTTTTTCAGATCGGTCTTTTCTTTGGCGTGCTTGGCAATCAGGTCTTCGGCCAACTCAATCAACGAGTCTTTGTCGCCTGCCTTGGCAGCCTCAATCAAAGCGGTTTTTTGTTCAGTTGGCAGCTTGCGGAATTGACGCAGCTCACGGTAGCCAATACCTACACGCTGCATTTGTTCCAACGCCTCCTCGCCAAAGGCTTGCAGGTTGGCAATGTCCTGATTGGCCTTCTCGTCAGAGATACCCAATAGGTTGCAAAACTCCACCCAAGTGCCTTTCAACTCCAAACCGTTTGGAGTGCGCATTCCTGTAAGTTGTTGATATAGCTTGTTTTCCTTAACGATTGCCAGCTTTGACACTCCAAACGTTTGGAGTAGATTGCCAGCAGCCTGAAAGGCTTGAGCCTGTCCCAGCAGCTGATTAACCAGGTCACGCCCCTGCCCATACCCTTGCTGCAAGGAGGCAAGTTGCTTGGCTGCCTCTTCGGCTTGCGCAAAAGCTTCCTCGCTCGCTTCTGCATTAATTACTTCTACTTCGGGCTTTGGTTTTCTTGCCATCTCTCATCCTTTCAATAGCTATCTATTCGAGTGAATCGGTTTCGCGCTTCATCGACGCGGCGTTGAGCCGCATCCAACGCCGCTAGCACCTGCATCGCCTTGCGGCCCAAAAGCGGGGCAATGCGCACGTTGTCGTTATGCGGCAGGCGCTCGGCCACGCCAGCCTCAATCAGGTTGTGGATGTCGCGCGTGATGGCACTGGGGCTGGCCTGCGCGGCCTTGGCGATTTGGCTGGGCGAAAGCCCGTCAATCTCGTGCCCGAAAAGCAGCAACATCACCTTCAAAGCGCGCTGCTGGCTGCTGTTGTGATAAGGGTGAGCGCTCATAAACCCTCCGCCAACGCTTCCAGCCTGGCTGCATCGCCTTGCAGTTGGCAGCCAAAAGTGAGGTTGAACCACCCCCAATAAACGCCCCAAGCCACGGTTTTGTGGTGGCGGTGCTCAAGGCTTTCTGATGAGTAGCGCTGCGCCAGGCCAATGCTGGATCGAATAGTCGCCTCGGCCTTCTCTGTCAGCTCGGCATAAGTCCAGGTTTTGCTGAGCGCCAGAGCGGCGGCAGCCGATTGATGTTTTTGGGCGAGCTGTGTAATAGACTGTCGCATTGCACACCTCACGCTGCTGCAAGCCGCTTGGCTTGTTCGGTGACCGTGCCGCGCTTGATGCCCATGCTCACGGCGATGTTGTGTGCTTCGCCGCGCAAGCAGCGGATGCGAGGGTTCTTTTCGTCATCGTTAAGAATGGCCGATACATTGGCTGTGGCATAGCCATGCATGCGTGCCCAAGCGTTGACCGAGATTCCTTTCTCGGCCAGCTCTTGGCGGAACTGTTCTCGGGTTTTGAGTCGTGTCATTTCTGCGTCCTTCTTGGTCGTGGTTGGTTGATGTGTTTGGTTGTTTTTTGATGTGTTGGCGCGATTATGGTGAAAAATATTTCACCAGTCAAATTTCCGAGTGAAAAATATGGGAATAGCAAAACGTCTCCAAGAAGAGCGAAAACGGCTTGGCCTCACGCAAGAGGTGCTTGCCAAGCAAATCAGCTCAACCAAGCGCTCCGTCATCAATTGGGAAGGAGGTACTGCGTCGCCTTCTGGCGAGGTTTTGTCGCGTTACGCTCAAGCTGGCGCTGATGTGTTGTACGTTCTTACCGGCTCGAGGGTGAAAAATAAGGTAACTCTTGGCCAATACGCAAAACCAGAGCACCACGCCCACGCCATCGCCGAGCCCGCCCTCCAGGGCGACGGCAATCAAGACGAATACGTGTATGTGGCCAAGTACGACGTGCAAGCGTCAGCTGGGAATGGCAAGGTGATCCATGACGAAAGCGTGGTGGATCACTTGGCTTTCAAGCGCAACTGGATTACGCGCACGCTGGGCCTAGACCCCAAAAGCCTGGCCTTGATTGATGTGGCGGGCGACAGCATGTCGCCCACGATCAACGACGGCGACCTGATCCTGCTCGACACACGCCCCGCGCATGTGCGCGCCGAAGGTATCTACGTAATCAACCTTGAGGGGGCGTTGCTTGTGAAGCGCTTGCGCATGCGCTTGTCTGGCCAAGTGGATGTGGTGAGCGATAACGAGCATTACGGCACCGAAACCATCAGCGGCGAGCAGCTGGCCTCGCTGCAAATCGTGGGCCGCGTGGTGTGGCAAGGTCGCAGAGTTTGATGCGAACCCAATGAGGCGCTTCCCATGTTTCCTGGATTCCATCTACTGATTTTTTTAACTGCCATGTTCTTCTTGTGGCGAGCGTTTGGTCGAAAAAAACGCAAGCACACAAGCGAGCCTCAAGGCGGTGAAAAGCCCAAAGCACGCCCTCCCGAAAAGCAATTAAAAAAACACAGCCCTCTCAAACAAGAAGCTTTGACGGATGAGGCTTGGGAGCGAACAAGAAGGCAGGCTCTGCTGGCACAGCGCCACGCAATGTGGACGCAGCATCGTGAGCACTCATCCAATCAAGAGCCGCCACTGGAGCTAGCAGGAACAGATCCAGTCAAAAAACAGCGACCGCAAAAAACACGTGAATTTTTCGAGGCTGTGCACATCTCGCCATTCGATGAGCTGAAACATGTGCCTGAGTGGGACATAGATGGCGCACGAAGGACATTGCAGAAAATTGCCTACACTGTTCACGCAGAAGGTCGTCCAGAAAAGGTTGCGGCATTTAGCCGCTTGATGAAGTTGTTTGCTTGGGTAGACCCTCTTTTTTGGGACAATCTCAAGCCGCTTTTCCCCGTTATCCAAGCGTCTCCCGGCATCAGACAAACTAAGCTGTATGAGCATATGCCGACTGATGTGGAAACTGCTCGGTATGTTTTGTATTTCGCCGAAGCAAGTGGATTCATCAAGCGCGTAAAAAGGGGGAACAGCTATATGGTGTATCTTCCCGAGCAATCCATCCTTGAGATACCGCCACCCAAGGCAACACGCAAGAGAACGAGCAACAAACACGGAGTCAAAAAATGAAAAAATCCCTTACCCTGATTTGCATCGCCACGCTGTGCGCCGCCTCTGGCGCCACAGCACAAAGCAACAACAACGAAATCGTGTTCACGCAAGGCAGCCAACTGGCGCAGTGGTGCCAGGAAGAGGCCAAGGCGCACTTCGCGGGCAAAGGCGAGGCGAGCTATCAATGGACTGCCAACCACCACACCCAAGGCAATGCGCTGATTGTTGAGGGGCAGCTGCGCACCGACAAGGGCGATGTGCCAGTTACATGCCGAGTCGCCAGCGGCGGCAAAGAGCGACACGCCGTGATGCAAATCGGCAAGTAAACGATTCGCCACACGCCAGCCACCTTCGGGTGGCTTTTTTTTCGCCCGTAACTGACAACAGTCAATTAGACAGCGTCGTCATGAGATATTGAGCCACAACATCAAACAACGGATTTGAGC
>JAUMWT010000019.1:0-3591 GCA_030529505.1 Allobrachymonas sp.
GATCATCGGCCGCGTGCGTGACAAATCAGGCAGTAGCGGCCTGTAGTGCCAAAAGGAGAAAAGGCATGTCCACAACCACCCCGAGCCGAGCAGAAATCATTGCCCAACTCAAACAAGCCCAAACGCAGGGCGGGCCAACCCGGTTCACTTACCACGGCGGCAGCCGGCCAGGCAAAGCCCGTGACGCCATCATCATCGCGGTAGACGATGAAAGCGGCACATTCAAGATACGCGAGCAGGACAGCAGGCTTGCAAAAACTCTCTTCATTGAGCGTGTGGGCTGGATTGCCGACAAAGAGGGCGAGATCGCCGAAAACCCGCAAGTTGTCCCCGCCCCACCCAACGCAGAGGACGAGATCAAAGACCTAAACGCCCTCAATCAAAACCCCACCTACCTGCAACAGGCCATGTCCGCTCACACCCCTGCACTACAAGCAGCGGGCTGGACTGTGCAAATCAGCGCAACCAGCATCGGGCTGTACAAATGTTACAAAAACGGCAAGCTGTACAAGCTGCCCGAGTACGAGGTCTTTTTCTTGGGCAATGCGCCACCTGGCGCAAGCAAGCCAAGGTACTGGGGGCTGTACAGCAAACGCGGCACCTCCACCAGCTATGGCTCACTTCACCGCGCCATCCACAACTTGATCGAAAGAGCGCAGCTTGCTGTAACCGGAGAAGAAAAATGAGCGATCCCAACAAGACCCCAAACCCCACGCCAACACCGCCCCAGCAGCCGCCAAGCCCGCCGCCCGTGTCGCCTCCGCCTCCGCTGGTAGAGCACTACAGGCCCAATGATCTGCAACGCAACACCAGCCCGGCGCCTGTTGATCCACCCAAGAAGTAGCTTGCCCTCGCATGTGGCGTGCATACATAATCACGCCATGAGCACAGAGCAAGACACAACTGAACCCCTTCTTGCCAACTGGCAAGAGCGAGGCGAGCTGTTCGAGAACCTGCAAATCAGCCTGCGCTATTACCGGCGCAGGGAGTGGTTTTTCGACAAGTGCGAAAAGCTATGCAACAGCTTGACCGTGGTTGGCGGCACTGCCGTTGTCAGCCAGGTATTCGCTGGCTGGCCGCTTGCGCTTGGCGTTTTCATCGCTCTGTCTGGCGTGCTGCCCCTGGTGTTCGGCTTTGCCGAGCAACGCTTCCTGTTCCGCAGCCTGGCCGTGCAAACCTGCGAGCAAATAGGTGAGGTTGAGGTGCATTCGGCGCTGGCAGATGTCACCGATGAATGGCTTGAATCCGTCAAAAGGGCCTATGCCAAGCTGCAAATCCAAGAGCCGCCAACGCTTGCCATCCTGACGCTCATGTGCGAGCAAGATCATTTCGTCTCGCGTGGCATCTACAACAAAGTCAAGCCTATCCCTTGGTGGGTGCGGGTGTTTGCACACTTTGGCGACCTCAAGCCCGCCAAAGACTATGTGATTGAGTAACGCCGATCATGCTCGCCACCGCATTGCTCTGCCTCGTCGTAGGCATCTCCGACGGCGACACGCTCACAGCCCGATGCGGCCAGCCCGGAGCGTATGAGCAGGTGAAGGTGCATACTTGACCCGCCTAGCCGTGTGTATTACACTGCAATACACAAAGGAGAATCACATGGCGATCAGTCGCACCATTCAGGCCCGTGTGCCGGGCGAAATTCAGGACGTGGCCAACCAGGTCATCAAGGCTTCTGGCCTCACGGTCAGCGATGTGGTGCGCGTGCTCATGACCCGCATCGCACGAGACAAGAGCATTCCCCTGGAACTGTTTCAGCCCAACGCCGAAACGCTGGAAGCCTTTGCCGAAGTCGAGCGCGGCGGCCTGCAACGCTTCGATTCGGTAGACGAGCTGTTTGCAGACCTGCATGCGCAAGATTGAGCCAACAACCGCCTTCAAGCGGGACTTCAAGCGCGAAACCAAAGGGCCGCATCGCGCCGTACTGGATACCGATCTCAAGCAGATCATTGCGGCACTGGCGGCCGACACACCCCTGCCCGCAAAGCACCGCGACCATGCATTGACCGGCAACTGGAAAGACTACCGAGACTGCCATGTGCGCCCGGACTTGGTGCTGATTTACCGCCTGATGGATGCCGATGCCGAGAACCCCGCCCGCCTCGTCCTTGCCCGCTTGGGCTCGCATTCGGAGTTGAGGCTGTAGCCTTTGTGCCGGGGGCTGTGGCAGCAACACAGCAAGCTTCTCACTAAATACAGCCATATAACGTATATTGAACACTATATCTAGCGTTCAAAAAATAAACCATCTCTATATTTAGCCAAACTCCGGGAATGCCGTTACAATTACGGCCGTAAAAGAAAAACGGGTGTGAGGTACGAACTCACACCCGTCATAGACCTTTTACAGAAGGCTTGTGATCCATGCCACCAGAGAGAAGCACGTGGATCACATTTGTTCAATACTCACAGGAGAGCGATATGAACAGCGACGCATTGTACTCGGTTTTACGGCCATGGTGGGTGCACGCCAAGAATCCTACGTTCTCTTTGTGGGAAACGTAGATTAGTTATGGAAATAACTCATCAATATTCTTTAGAGCTCATTCCGCACAAGGTTGAATCTTCTGTCGTGCAACAGCGCGCCAAAGACGGCTACATCAACGCCACAGCAATGTGCAAAGCGTGCGGGAAACAGTTCAATGACTACACGCGCCTTGCTTCAACGCAAGCATTCCTTGATGCACTGGCTATCGAAACGGGAATTCCCGTTTCGGAATTAAATCAAGTACTTAAGGGCGGAAATCCCGAGCTGCAAGGCTCCTGGGTACACCCTCAAGTAGCTATCCATCTTGCGCAGTGGCTGTCGCCCAAGTTTGCGGTGATGGTTAGCAAATGGGTGTTCGACTGGATGAACGGCGCCTGTGCCAGACCCGTCATCATGCCGTATCACATTGAGCGCCACATGATAAATGCACACAAGATTCCTCATGGTCATTTCTCCATCTTGCAAGAAATGACTATGGCCTTGGTTGCACCGATGGAGGCCAGGGGGTACAGACTGCCAGAAAGTCTAGTTCCTGACATTTCCCAAGGGAAGATGCTGTGCAAGCACCTGCGCGACAAGGTTGGAATCGACACCAATGCCCTACCAACTTACGGACACAAGTTTCCTGACGGCCGGGTAGTTAAAGCCAAGCTCTATCCCATAGAGCACTTGCCCATTTTCAGGAAGCTCATGCATGAGGAGTGGCTAGTGAAAAAAGCTCACGGCTACTTCAAAGACAGAGACCCGAAGGCATTGCCCGTGCTGGACAAGATGATGGCAATCACCTACCAGGAGAAGCCGCGGCTCGCAGCAAACAAAAGCAGGTTCAAGCGTAAAGCCTGATCTCTTGTAGTCACTACTCTAAAGCCCGCCTCGCGCGGGCTTTTTGTACCCAAACCTACAGAGCTTGGCGCCAAATCTACAGAGCTGCGCCCCAAAAGCGAAAGGCCCCGATGCACCCACCGAGGCCATGACGCCAGCCAGGAATCCCCGACCCACTTGAGCAAGGATTCTAGCGTTTGCTTTCTGTTTCGCCGGAAAGCAATCGCCACATCCAAGCTAGACGCGGCCTGCGTCGCACTTTCTTTTCTCCAACCCCA
>JAUMWT010000019.1:3691-40325 GCA_030529505.1 Allobrachymonas sp.
TCGCCACATCCAAGCTAGACGCGGCCTGCGTCGCACTTTCTTTTCTCCAACCCCAACTGTCAAGCGCCACTTGACAGTTCAGTTGTCAACGATTGCTTGACAACTGCCCAGCCGCCCCCCGAGGCGGTTTTTTGTTGCGCGAAGGCAAATCTGTAGCAAATTTACAAAAAGAAACAAAATAAAGTAGCAAAAAGCTAGGATTCCCCTAGCAATTTACTAGCAATACGCTAGAATAGCTCCTAGCGATTCGATAACAACCACGGAGCGACAGATGCTGGACACAACCCCCGACTACGGCCTGCACATCCAAGAGCGGGCCGCGCAAGAAGAACAGGCACGACAAGACCTCAACGAAGAGGCAGGCCGCGTTTTCGCCGCCCTTCGCAGCCTTTTCTACACCTCGGCCCTGCGCGGGCAGATGGGCGCCCCCGCAGAGTGGGCACCACTGGTAACGGCCTGGGAAAAGGGCAAAGACGCCAGCGGCAGATACCCGCGCCGCAACCCGACCGTCGGCGAGCTGATGCAAGAAAGCATTGAGTACGCAGGCGGCCCGACTTCCGAGGACGTGTTCAAGGTTTTGAGCGCCGCAGCGATGGGCCAAGACGTGGGCCAGCAGGCAAGGGGCTTGCTTCAGCGCATGGCTGATGTGTGGGCAGAGCGCAATCTCGACGAGGTGATGGCATGAAACCCGCCCGCAATGAGATCGAGGCATGGCAGCAGATGGCCTACGCCCCGCCACCCACGCACGAAGACATGCGCCCCGAATACGGGCGCGGCCCCGGATGGGTGGGGCTGATCTTTGCCATCGGCCTAGCTGTTGGCTTTGTGCTGTTGATGAACTTTGTGAAGTGAGGGAGCCATGAACCAAGCCTTTTTCCCGCGCCGCTGGTGGCCCATTGTCCCTTGGCTGGTAGCCGCACTGATCGCCCTGGCAGTAAGTGCAGCCCCCGTGTACATGGGGGGGCCCAGCCCCGACGACGAGGCCACGGCCACAGCCGCCAGCGTGGCAGATGCCCAGCGCAGCGCCCGCCTGCAAGCGGCCATTGACCGCGAATGCACCGATCACCCCGACCCGATGCGCTGTGCATTGCGTGTGGTGCAGCAGCAAGAACCGCAAAACTGGAGTGGGACATGAGCCGCATCAAAGACTTGATCGACGTGTATCGGCTGTACGCCCGGCATCACAGCCCGATCTATGCCTTTCGCATGGCGTGGGGCATCGCCATCAAAGGGCTGCCATTTTGATTTACTCAAGGAGAAAGCATGAAAGCAATCGCAGCGGCGTTTGTTAGGGCGCAGAAAGAGTTTGCGCCCGCACTCAAAACGAGCACCAACCCTCATTTCAAAAGCAAATACGCCGCGCTGGATGCCTGCATTGAAGCAGTGATCGGCGCGCTCAACAACAACGGCATCGCGCTGATGCAGCCCACCCATGAATGCAGCGATGGCGTGTTGGTGGAAACCGTGTTCCTGCACGAATCGGGCGAGCAGATTAGCGCAGGCAAGTTGCATGTGCCAGCCACAAAAAAGGATGCGCAAGGCTATGGCTCCGCCCTCACTTATGCACGCCGCTACAGCCTCATGGCCGCCTGCGGCATTGCGCCAGAGGATGACGACGGCAACGCAGCATCCGTGCCTGCGCCCGCCCCCGACATGAAAGCCATCCTGCGCGGCATCGCCACAGCGGCAACAGAGGAATCGCTTAAAGGACATTTCTCGGCAGCCTGGCAAATGCTCGATGGCGCAAACCGCGACAAAGCGAAAGCCGCCTACGACAAGCGTAAGGAAGAACTCACCCAAGGAGCAGCAGCATGAACAACATCACCATCACAGGCAATCTGGGCCGCGACATCGAAATCCGCCACCTGTCCGACGGCACGCCAATCGGCAGCTTTAGCGTGGCAGATAGCCAAGGCAAAGACAAACCAGCCATTTGGTGGAACTGCGGCCTGTACGGCAAGCGGTGCGAATCACTCGCCCCCTACCTGCAAAAGGGCCAGCAAGTAACCGTCATTGGCAACGTCACTGAGCGCGAATGGACGGACAAGAGCGGCCAGCAGCGCAAGTCAGTGGATGTGCGCGTCATCGACATTGCGCTGCAGGGCGGCAAACCACAGCAAAACACGGCGGCCAAGGCCGCACCGGCGCAAGCAAGCGGCGGCATCGCCGATATGCACGACGACTGCCCCTTCTAAGGAACCATCATGAGCAACACCATCACCCTGTTCGACGCTGCGCAAGACGTGCGCAACAGCTTCATCGTTGACCCTGAAACTGGCGAGATCGACGCCAGCTATGCCAACAGCCTGGCCTTCTTCAAAGCCAAGGGCGGCAACTGCATCGCCTACCTCAAAGACGAGGACGCGGCCATTGCCGCGCAAGAGAAAGTGCTCGAAGCCGCAGCCAAGCACGTAGCCACTCGCAAGGCCGCGCGTGATCGCTTCAAAGGCTACGTCGCGGACAGCATGAAAGCCGCAGGCGTCACCAAGCTGCAAACGGCTGACGGACTGTTCACCGCCACGCTTTCCCCTGAATGCGTGGAAGCCGTTGAGATCGACGAAGGCGCGACCTTCCCGCCTGAGCTGTGCAACGAGCCGCGCCCGCCAGCGCCCAGCAAAACCAAGATTGCCGCTGCCATCAAGGCGGGCCAGCCCATCAAAGGGGCGCGCATTGTGCGGCGTGATCGCTTCGTGATTCGGTGAGGCCATGACAGCAGCCGACACATTCCCCACCGTCCACAACAAGAAGTGGACACAAGAACACACCAGGCGCGTTGTCAAGCTGCGCGAAAAGGGTTTGACGTACACAGCCATCGCCCGCGAGCTTGGGTTTTCGCAGTCCACGGTGTGCAGAAACGTTCAGGGCGTGCCCGTTGGCGGTAAGCCAAAGAAGAAAGAGCCGCCGCCAAGCGTCGCAGCGCCCCGCCGAATCATGAACAGCGCGAGCTATGAGCCATACGTCCCAAGCTGGGAAGCTCCCCCGCGCCCCGGCGCAATGGACTACGCCGCTGTGCGTAGCCGGGGGATTTGATTTTTAACCAACTACCAGGAGACCAACCATGCAACTCAACATCGACACCCTCAACATCCACATCCACCTGCACAAAGAGCCTGCCTTTGGCGCGGCGCTGGTTAAAGCTGCGCCGGCGGAGAAAGAGCAACCAGCAGAGCAGCCCACAGAGGCACTTGCTGAAACGCCCGAATGCGAAGCCAAGTGCAGCGTGACTTCTATCGAACTGCCGCCCGCCGTGGCTGCGCTGTTGGCCGGGGAGCTGGAAGCGAGCAAGGGGCAGAAGGCCGATGCATAAGGCCGTGCTCGACCCCTGCTGCGGCAGTCGCATGTTCTGGTTCGACCCGGCCCGCCAAGACGTGCTCTTCGGCGACATCCGCAGCGAACGCCAGAACCTCTGCGACGGGCGGCTGCTGGAAGTCCTGCCCGACATGCACATGGACTTCCGCAGCCTACCGTTCAGGGACGAGAGCTTCCAGGTGGTGGTGTTCGACCCGCCACACCTGGTACAGGCGGGGCCTAAAAGCTGGCTGGCCGCCAAGTACGGCAAGCTGGGCAGCGACTGGCGCAAAGACCTGCGCAAAGGGTTTGCAGAGTGTTTCAGGGTTCTGAAAACAGGCGGGATTTTGATTTTCAAATGGAACGAGGTTCAAGTTCCCGTGAAAGAGATTCTGGCATTGGCCGATGTTCAGCCATTAATCGGCCACAAATCAGGCAAGCGAATGGATACGCATTGGATTACTTTTTTGAAGGATTAACAAAATGACAACACCACGCGCGCACGCCGATATGGCGAACCTGTTTTACTCCGATGGCGAAATGAAATGCTGGTACTGGCTGCCTGGAGAGGGCAGGTGGATTGAAACAGACTCTCCAACTTTTACTCACATGGCCACTTTCCACGTCGGCAAAGAAGCACCCACCGAGCCGCCGCCAGTTATGTGTGAATTGGCAGGCGTGAAGTTTCCGATGCCGGCGCAAAATGCGCCGGGTAGGGGGTGCGATTACTACTTGCCAAACATTTGCGAGCCGGTGCGCCCCGCGATTGAAACTTGGGACAATGTGGAATTTGATTACGCAGCTCTGGATTTTGGGATGGTACAACTTACTACCGAAGGTGCTACCGAACAGGCGCGAGCAATGGCTGCGGCACTGAAACAAGCCATCGAAAAAGCCAAGGAGCAAATGAAATGAGCAAGCACACACCGGGGCCGTTCCGTGTCGATATTCGATCTGGCTGCGCGGGGGTAAAAAGCAGTGATGAAGACTCATCCCCAGGGATGGGGCATGACTACCCAACAAACCTGCTTTGCTACACAGTGCGCGGCGCCAAGTATGAGGATGACCGCTGGTCGTTGCCGGAAGAAACGATTGCGAATATGCATTTATTTGCCGCAGCGCCTGAATTACTTGAGGCATTAAAGGTGTGCTCGGCTGAATTATTCGCGCAATGTGCCGATCATCCGCGGGCCATGCAGTATGTGGAACAGGCCCGTGCAGCGATTGCAAAAGCAGAAGGGGAAACAAATGAATAACCCGGCAGCATTCCCATTAATTGAAACAGCGCCCAACGGCTCGGTATCTATCGAGCCGGGGATGGCCCTGCGCGATTATTTTGCGGCACATGTTTTGCCCGTGATTTACAAGCAGACCGCCGATGATTACGACGAGGGAAAAATCAACTCAAAGGACGCTGATCCGAAGTGCATGGCGCATGAGGCGTACAAGATTGCCGACGCCATGCTGGCCGAGCGGGAGAAAGGAGCAAACAAATGAAACTATTTGCCAAACACCAACCCGAATTTGCCGAGCAGTGGGAACTGGCTCGTCTTCGCGACCGCGTGCACACCTTGGAAAACGACCTGAGAGCCTTGCGGCGTGAAACAACTTGCGTAGAGGGTGAATCGATGGGTGGGGTTGAGTTTTGCGGCCTCGACTTCCGTCCGCGCGTCAACCTCAAGTCCGTTGTGCTGGCCTTGGCCGAGCACTTGGGCATGGACATCAAAGTGGAACCCGCCAAACCGCCCAGCGCAAGAGTGGAGCCGAAAGAAAAAGGCTATGTGGCCGAGCGGGAGCGTGGGGGCGGGAAATGAACGTTGAAGAAATGCTCGCCCAATACGCAACGGAGCTCGGCGCAGACTTGGGCCGCGTGCGCGAGTGGCATCAGAAGAGCCGGGGCAATTGCAAACGATGTGGCGCCTCAATGCGACACGGCATCGCCATCGAGCAAACCTACACGGCAGGCGAGCCGGATTTTCCAAGTGACCGCGGTGACCCGAACGCCATTGTCACCCTGTCCCCCGGCGGGCCGGGCAAGCTGATCGAATGCCTCAAGTGCCCGCAGTGCGGGTGGAGTGTCACAAAGGAAACGAAAGAATGAGAACAGCACACCGCAAAGCAGCCAGGCACAAGCGCGAGCAGCGCGATGCCTACGACGTGCCCCTGATTGGCTTCGGCCTCACCTTTGACATTGCCCAGGGCCGCGCGCGCAACTGGTATCAGGATGCGGGCGGGGTGAAGAGATGGGCCGATAACGATGAGCCTATAGAAGACGAACGCACAGCAGAGATGGAGCAGCAATGACCGGACAGCAGATAATCTTGACAACGCCCGATGAACTGGCCGCCGTGATGCGCAAGGTGCTGGCCGAGCATCAAGCGATGCAGGCGCGCAAATCACAGCGCCCCATGACCGCAGATGATCTGGCCAAGCACTACGGGTGCAGCACGTCCACGATCTGGCGCAGAGTGAGAGAGGGGCGGCTGCCGCAACCGATAGGCCGACGGTGGACAGAGGGGCAGATTGCCCGCTGGGACAATGATCGAGCGCCCCAATTTGCGCCCCACAATGCGCCGCAGACCTCATGAAATCTGGATTGGCTGTCACCTGTCGGTGGTGCCACAGCTCCATCCGAGATCATCCGATACCGTCCGAAAGCCCGCATGTTTCCTGGCATCACGGGCTTTTTGTTGTCCGGTATAGTCCGGCAGATCGCAACGAGATACCGTCAATTTGGCGGTATTTTGACGGCACGCCGCATGCCTTGTGCGTTGACTGAACGACTCAACAGGCCCAGAGAAAAAAGCCCAACCTTTGCCAAGGCTGGGCTTTTTCATTCAGTGCATTCCTGCATTCAGCGCATGTGGCGCTGCGGCGGTTGTGCGTCAAGGCTGTGCCGCAGCCGATGCGGGAGCATCGCTGGGCGCAGCAGCACCGGCAGCGCTTGTTTGCGCCGGAGCCGTCCAACCACCACCCAGCGCCTTGTACAGCGTGACCTGGTTCAGGCGTTGCAGCAGGCGGGTTTGCACCAGGGCTTGCTCGGTGCTGAACAAGGTGCGTTGCGCATCGAGCAGGTGCAGGTAGCTGGCGATGCCGTTGCGGTAGCGCAGTTCGGCCAGGCGGTAGCTGTCGCGGCTGGCTGCGGCTTGGGCTTCGAGCGCGGCCAGTTGCTCGCCCAAGGTGGCGCGGCCCGCCAGGGCATCGGCCACTTCACGAAAGCCTGTTTGGATGGCCTTTTCGTATTGCGCCAAAGCGATGTCGCGGCCCGCTTCTGAGGCCTTGAGGTTGGCGCGCAGCCGCCCCCAGTCAAAAATCGGCAGGGTGATTTTGGGCATGAAGGCCCAGGCGCGCGTGGCGCCGCCGCTGAACAGGTCTGCCAGCTCGGGGCTGACGTTGCCGTAGTTGCCCGTGAGCGTGATGCGCGGGAAGAAGGCCGCCCGCGCCGCGCCGATGTTGGCGTTGGCGGCGATCAATTGCTGCTCGGCCGCGCGAATGTCGGGGCGGTTCAGCAGCACGTCCGATGGCAAGCCCACGGCCACGTCGGCAAATTGCGCCAACGTGTTGTGCCGCGATGCGGTGGGGATGGCCGCCTGCGCCGCCGATGCCGCTGTGCCATCTGCCGCGCCGTTGGCGGCATGGTTTGGCACGGCCCTGGCCTTGCGCCCTTTGACTTTTGCTTGGGCGGCCTGCATGGGCTGGGCAATAGATGCGCTTTGCTGGGCGGCAGGCAGCGCCAGCGCATCCGGTGCAGGCGGCAGATGCTCTTCGCCCAGGGCTTGGCCCACGAGCAGGGTGAGCAGATTGATGTCTTGCTCGCGCAGGCGGCGTTGCTGGGCCACGGCGGCCTGGGCGGCTGCGCTCAAGGCTTCGGCCTGGCGCATGTCGAGCGCGGACGAAACACCCGCATCCAGCCGCAGCTTGGTCAGGGTTTGCGATTGCTCGCGCGTGCTCAAGGTGCGCTCGGCCAGGGCCAGCAATTCGTTGTTGGCTTGCAGGCTGAGCCAGGCGCTAGAAACAGCCCCCACCAGGCTGATTTGCGCGGTTTTGCGCGCTTCTTCGGTCGCCAGGTATTTGTTCAGGGCGCTGTCGCTCAAGGCGCGCAGGCGGCCAAACAGATCAATCTCCCAATCACTGATGCCCAGCCCCGCCGTGTAGCTGCTGGCCACGCTGGGCGCGCCGGGCCGGGGCGAGGTGTTGGAGCTGCTGCGCGTGCCGCTGGCCGATGCGCCCAGGGTGGGGCCCAGGTCGGCGCGGCTGATGCGGTATTGCGCCTGGGCCAGTTCGATGTTTTTGATGGCGATGCGCAAATCGCGGTTGTTGGCCAGGGCCAGCTCGATCACGCTGCGCAGGCGGGCGTCTTGCACAAAGTCTTGCCAAGGCAGGGCCGATGCGCTCTGCCCTGCCGCGGCCGATGCAGCCCCGGGCACAGCCGGCCAATGCGCCGCAACGGGCGAGGCGGGGCGTTCGTATTGGGGCGTGAGCGAGCAGCCCGCCAGCACGCTGGCCGCCAGGGCCGCGGCCAGGCCCAATGGATGCTGGCGCGGGCGCCATGCAAGCTGCGGCCCCGCATGCGATGTGGATGGCGTCTTCATGGCTGGATGACCTCCTTGTGCGAATCGGATGAAAGCTGGGCAACGGCTGGCCCGCCCGAAGCGGGTGTTGCAGGCGACGCAGGCGTTTGGGCCGGGCCGCCCTTGAACAGGCTGCGCACCACCAGGTAGAACACGGGCACCAGCAAGAACAGCAAAATGGTGCCGATGCCCATGCCCCAAACCACGCCCGTGCCCACGGCGCGCTGGCTGGCCGCGCTGGCGCCCGTTGCCATGTACATGGGCAGCACGCCCAGCACGAAGGTGAGCGAGGTCATCAGCACCGGCCGCACGCGGGATTGCGCGGCTTGGAGGGTGGCATCGAGCAGGCTCAGGCCCTGGTCTTGCAGTTCCCTGGCAAATTCCACGATCAGGATGGCGTTTTTGGCCGAGAGCGCAATCACGGTGATGAGGCCGATCTGGAAATAAATGTCGTTGGCCATGCCACGCAGATACACGCCCAGCAGCACGCCCAGCACGCCCAGTGGCACCACCAGCACGACCGAGAGCGGAATCGTCCAGCTTTCGTACAACGCCGCCAGACAGAGGAAGACGGCCAGAATCGCCAGGGCGTACAGCATCATCGACGAAGAGCCGGCCTTTTTCTCGTCCAGCGACAGGCCGGTCCACTCGTAGCCAAAGCCTACGGGCAGTTGGGCGGCGATGCGTTCCATTTCGCTCATGGCATCGCCCGTGCTGTAGCCGCGCTTGGCCTGGCCGGTGATGCTCATCGACGGATAACCGTTGTAGCGTTGCAGTTGCATCGGGCCGGTGACCCAGCGGGTGCTAACCATGCTCGAGAGCGGCACCAACTGGCCCGCGTTGTTGGGCACTTTCAGGCGCAGCACGTCTTCGGGCTGCATGCGGTGGGCGGCGCCGGCCTGCACGGTCACGCGCTGCATCTGCCCCGCGTTGGGAAAGTCGTTGACGTAGCTCGACCCCAGCGCCGTGGCCAGCGTGCTGGCCACGGCCGACAGGTTCACGTTCTGCGCGTACACCGCATCGCGGTTGATGGTGATTTGCCATTGCGGGGCGTCTTCAATGCCTTCGGGCCGCAGGCCGGTGAGGATGGGGCTTTTGGCCGCCATGCCCAGCAACTGGTTGCGCGCGGCCAGCAGCGCCTCGTGCCCCGCCCCGCTTTTATCGAGCAGGCGGAAGCTGAAGCCGTTGGAGTTGCCCAACTCCATGATGGCCGGCGGCTGCATGGTGATGACGAAACCGTCCCTGATCTGGCTCAGCGCCCTCATGGCGCGGCCCGCCACCGATGCGGCATCGCTGCCCGGTTTTTTGCGCTCGCTCCAGTCCTTGAGCGAAACAAAGCCGAAGCCCACGTTCTGCCCCTGGCCGATGAAGCTGAAGCCCTGCACGGTGATGACGTTTTCCACCTCGGGCTGCTGCAACATGTATTGCTCGGCCTCGCCCAGCACGGCCAGCGTGCGCTCGCGCGTGGCGCCGGGCGGCAGTTGCGCCATCAGGAAGATGGAGCCCTGGTCTTCGGTCGGCAAAAAGGAAGTGGGCAGGCGCACATACATCAGCGACATGCAGGCGATGATGGCGCCGTACACGCCCAGCATCAGCAGGCTGCGCTTGAGCAGCTTGCCCATCAGCCCTTCGTAAGCGCGGGTGCCGCGCCCCAGCATGCGGTTGAACCAGTTGAAGAAGGGGCCGAAAAAGCCTGTTTTTTGTTCGTGCGTATGCCCTTTGGGAATGGGCTTGAGCATGCTGGCGCACAGCGCGGGCGTGAGCGTGAGCGCAAAAAAGCCCGAAAAGCCGATGGACACCGCAATCACGATCGAGAACTGGCGGTAGATGTTGCCCGTGGTGCCACTGAAAAAGGCCAGCGGCAAGAAGGCGGTGATCACGATCAGCGTCATGCCCACGATCGCGCCCGAAATCTGGCTCATGGCCTTGATCGTCGCCTCTTTGGGCGACAGGCCCTCTTTGGCCATGATGCTTTCGACGTTTTCGACCACCACGATGGCATCATCCACCACCGTGCCGATGGCCAGCACCATGGCAAACATCGAGAGGATGTTGATCGAAATGCCCATCCACAGCATCACGATGAAAGTGCCCAGCAGCGAAATCGGCACCACGATGGTGGGAATGGCCGTGTAGCGCCAGTTCTGCAAGAACACGAACATCACGATGAAGACTAGCAGCACGGCCTCCACCAATGTGCGCACCACCTGCCCGATCGAGATGGAAACGAAGGTGGAGGTGTCGTAAGGCACCAGCCATTCCACCCCGCCGGGCAGGAAAGGGGCCAGCTCGGCCAGCCGCGCTTTCACGGCCGCGGCCGTTTCCAGCGCATTGGCCGTGGCATTGAGCTGAATGCCGACCACCACGCCGGGCTGCCCGTTGATGTGAGCCGTGTTGGCATACGATTCCGAGCCCAGCTCCACCCGCGCCACGTCGCGCAGGCGCACGGCAGAGCCATCGGCGCGCGCGGCCAGCACGATGTTTTCGAACGCTTCAACGCTGCTGAGCTGCCCCGGCACGCTGATGGTGGCCGTCATCGTCTGCCCCGGCACATGGGGCGTATCGCCCAGCGAACCGGCCGAAATTTGCAGGTTCTGCGCACGGATGGCGCTGCTCACGCTCGCGCCCGACAAGCCATAGCCTTCGAGCTTGGCCGGATCGAGCCAGATGCGCATGGCGCGCCCTGAGCCGAACAGCTGCGCATTGCCCACGCCCGGCACACGCTGCAATTCGGGCAACACGTTGCGGTTGACGTAATCGGCCACGTCCTCGCTGCTGACTGATTCGCCGTTGCTGCGAAAGGCCACGGCCATCAAGAAGTTGGCGTTGGATCGCTGCACCTGCACGCCGATCTGCTTGACCGTATCGGGCAGACGCGGCTCCACGCGGGCCAGGCGGTTTTGCACGTCCACCTGCGCCAGGCGCTCGTCGGTGCCCGGCTCAAACGTCAGGGTGACGGTGCCCGCGCCCACGGCCAGCGCCGAAGACGACATGTGCATCAAACCATCCAGCCCGTTCATTTCGCGTTCGATCAGCGAGTTGACGGTGGCATCGATGGTTTGCGCATCGGCCCCCGGATAGGCTGCGCTGATGCGAATCGTGGGCGGCGCCACAGACGGGTAGGCCGCCACCGGCAGCAGGCGGATGGAAATCACGCCAGCCAGAATCACGAAGATTGCAATCACCCAGGCAAAGATCGGGCGGTGAATGAAAAACTTGGCCATGCATCGCCCCCGTTTATTGTGCTGCCGAAGCTGCAGCCGATGCGCTGGAAGACGCTGCTTGCATGACTGCACCGGATGCAGCAGGTGCAGGCTGCTGCCCTGGCCCGGCGGCAGATGCAACGGCCGCTCCACCTGCACCAGCCCCCATGCCTGCGCCCGCTTTCACGCCTGTCTTCTCACCCGCAAGCACCGGGCGCACTTGCTTCACACCCGGGCGCAGCCGCATGAAGCCATCCACAATCACCCGCTCACCAGGCTGCAAGCCGCCCAGCACCACCCAGTTGCTGCCTTGCGCCTGGCCGATCTTCACGGGGCGCGGGGCAAAGCTGTTGTCGGGCCCCACCACCATGACGATATCGCCTTTGCTGCCGCGCGTCACGGCTTGCTGCGGCAGCAGCACGGCATTGTGCACCTCGGCCTGCTGCACGCGCACGCGCACATACATGCCGGGCAGCAGCAGGCGCTCGGGGTTGGGCACCTCGGCGCGCAGCTGCACCTGGCCGGTTGCGGGGTCCACACTCAGATCGGTGAACAGCAGGCGGCCCGCATGCGCATAGCTTTGGCCGTTTTCAAACAGCACCTCCACGCGCGCAGCCTCGCCGCCCGCTGCCGAGGCCAGCTGCCCGGCCTGCAAGGCCTGGCGCAGTTGCAACACCTCGTTGGCCGATTGGGTCAGGTTGATGTACATGGGATCCACTTGCTGAATCGTGGCCAGATGCGTGGCCACGCCCTGCCCCACCAGCGCGCCTTCGCTCACCAGCTCGCGCCCGATGCGCCCGGCAATGGGCGCCGTCACCCGCGTGTAGCCCAGGTTGATGCGCGCCGTTTCCAGCTGCGCGCGCGCCGCTGCCGCGGCGGCTACAGCAGCGTCGTATTCCTGTTTGCTCACGGCATTGGCTGCCAGCAAGGGCTGATAGCGTTTGACCAGGGCGCTGGCTTGCGCGTGGTTGGCCTGCGCGCTGCTGTAGGCCGCGCGGTAGGGGCCTGCATCAATCGTGAAGAGCGTTTGCCCGGCCTTGACCGTGCTGCCTTCCTGAAAGTGGCGCTTGAGCACAATGCCCGCCGCACGCGCGCGCACTTCGGCCACGCGCGAGGCTTCAAGCCGGCCCGGCAGCTCGGTGCCCAGCGTCACCGTGCCCGGCTGCACGCTCACCACGCCCACTTCGGGCGCCTGGCCTGCTGCCGCTGCAGCGGCGGCCTTGGCGGCCTCCTGCTTGTTGCCGCCGCAAGCGGCCAAAGCCGTTGCCAAGGCCAAGCCCAGCCAAAGCGCCGGCCTGCGCCGCACCGATTTGGAAGAAGGTGAACACTGTGTTGACATCATGATCTGCGCCTTTCTCGGCAAACAAACGATAGGGGCAAGCGCCGCATTGGCCGCGGCGCGCACACAAGAAAACGCTTTCCATCAAGCTCATGCCTTGCCAGCATAGGTTTTATTCGGCACGACCCACGCGCGCCGTTCGCTGCCGGCAAGGCATGCCGCCCATTCGATCAGCCCGCATCGGCCGAACTGGTGAACAGCAGTCCTTCACGGCACACACAGCCAGCAAGAGCATGGTGCGCTGCCCAAACCGCAAGCCCAATCAACTGGCGCTGGAAAGTCAATGCGCGCTATTACATCACAAATTCAATCAAACGATTGATTTACACAAAATCCATGTGCGTTCATGGCTGATGTTTGTGGCTGATTTTGCGCAAACCCGCCCGCGTTGCTTCGGCACAAAACCCAAAGGGGCGCCGTGAAATGACAGGCAAGGCGCATGCGGCAACAAGCCCTGAGAGCTTGTTCACCATCTCCTCACAAACAAACGCTTGAAAGTGGAGTCGGGCAGTCTGCTGCGTTGCAAATCTTGTCGATCATCTTGCGCATGTCGCACGGGCCATGCGCTTCGCCCATGTGCTTTGATGTGCGCCTTGCAGCCCATCCCGCCCCATATCCAATCGCCTCGCATTGAAATCGTGAAAAGGCTCTGAGACCCCGTGGCCCTGATCCACCTGGGGCTTGATTGGGGCAAGCAATGGGCAAGGCAGGCCACAAGAGCCGCGCTTTCAAAACCCGCCCCTGCATGCGCCATGCCTGCACAGGCTCGGCTTGGTGCGGGCTGCCCAAAGCGGCTGATGCTTGAGCACAAGCAGCAGGCACATGCCAAAAATAGCGTGAGGGCACGCAGCGGCCTTGTTCGTGGCAATGACCACCCTGCCACAGTGCCCGAGAAGAAGCAACCCAAGGGCGTGCCCTGTGCCCTGTGCCCTGTGCCTTATGCCGCTCTGCCGGATCTGCCCTTGCCCGCCGGCTGATTCGACTGGCGCATTTGCCGCGAGTGGCTGTGCACGGCTTCGACCAGCACGGCCACATGCTCGGGCGGGGTGTTTTGTTTGATGCCGTGGCCCAGATTGAAAATGAGTTGGCAACTTCGCCGGCCATTCTCATGCTGGCCATTTTCGTTTGTGTCGGGCACGCCAAAGGCAGCCAGCGTGCGCTGCACTTCGGCCTCAATGACAGCAGGCGGGGCAAAGAGCACGGCAGGGTCGAGATTGCCTTGCAGTGATTGCTGAACCGGTTGCGCTTGGCGCTCATCGCTGGCGGCATGACTTTGCAACAGCGCGCGCGCTGCGCCCAGGTTCACCGTCCAGTCCACACCCAGCACATCGCAATCGAGCGTGCGCATGGCGGCCAGCCACTGCCCGCCGCCTTTGGTAAAGACGATGCGCGGCACCGTTTGCCCATCCGCCCCCGTGCGCTGCAACTGCTGCAGCACGCGCGCGGTGTAGGCGAGGCTGAAGGTTTGAAAGGCCCCATCGGCCAGCACCCCGCCCCAGCTGTCAAACAGCATCAGGGCCTGCGCGCCCGCGTCGATTTGCGCGTTGAGGTAGGCGGCCACGCTGTCGGCATTGATGGCCAGGATGCGGTGCAGCAGATCGGGGCGGCTGTAGAGCAGGGTTTTGATGGTGGCGTAATCGGCGCTGGATCGCCCTTCCACCATGTAGCAGGCCAGCGTCCAGGGGCTGCCGGCAAAACCGATCAGCGGCACGCGCCCTTGCAGCGCGTGGCGGATGCTGCGCACGGCATCGAACACATAGCGCAGGCGATCCATATCGGGCACGGTCAGGCGGGCGACGTCGTCTTCATGGCGGATGGGGTGGGCGAATTGCGGCCCCTCGCCCGTCTGGAAAGACAGGCCCAGGCCCATCGCATCGGGCACGGTGAGGATGTCGCTGAACAAAATGGCCGCATCCAGCGGGTAGCGCGCCAGCGGTTGCAGCGTCACCTCGGTGGCCAGATCCGGCGAGGTGGCCAGCCCCATGAAGCTGCCCGCCTGCGCGCGCAGGGCGCGGTATTCGGGCAGGTAGCGCCCGGCCTGCCGCATGAGCCAGACGGGGGTGTAGTCCGTGGCTTGCCCCAGGCAGGCGCGCAGAAAAGTGTCGTTGCGCAGGGGCGCAAAAGCGTTGGAAGCAGAAAGGGAAGAGGGGCTGGAATCCGTCATGGGAAGAAGGCTTCTTGAAAAGCGAGCTTGGAACTTTGCACGGAGCTTTTTTCAGCACGTGACTGCGCTCTGTTGGTGCGATGCACATTGACATGGCGCATGGGGCGAAGCGGTGGCGCCAAGCAGTTGCTGATTCGGCATGGAATCTGCGCCCGTTTCAGTACGGGTTGCCGTATCCGTTCGGTAACAGCCGCACATTGTGCGCAAGGCGCGCTTGGTTTGCAGCGGGTAGTTGCCATGCACCCGAAAGCAGGCTGGCTATTGTGGAATGGGTAGCGCTTGAAACAGTGGTGTGGCTGCGGGTATTGCCGCAGCACGATGCAGGCATCAACGCCGAATCTGCTCCAGCAGCTTGAAGCCACCTGCCCACAGCGCGCCAAAGTACACCACGGCCGCGCCCAGGCACACCAGCACGAACTGCGCCAGGCGCTGCATGCGGCTGGCGGTGATCCACTGCAGGCTTTCATCTGCCCACAGCAAAAAGGCCATGAGCAGCAGCGTGGCCGCCACCACTTGCAAGGCGAAGTGGGCCCAGCCTTTTTCGGGCGTGTAAATGCCGCGGCGCAGCAGCAAGAACAAGAGCATGCCCGCATTGACGAGCGAAGCCAGCCCGATGGATAGCGACAAGCCGCCCGCAGCCAGACGCGGCACAAACACCAGGTTCATGAGCTGGGTGGCGATGAGCACGCCAATGGCCACCATCACGGGCGTTTTGATGTCTTGCCGCGCGTAATAGGCGGGGCCCAGAATCTTGATCGCAATCAGCCCCACCAGGCCCACGCCATAGCCCATGAGGGCCGATGCCGTTTGCTCCACATCGCGCGCGCCAAATGCGCCGTGCTGGTAAAGCACGCTCACCATCGGGCGAGCAAAGGTCAGCAGGGCAGCCGCGCAAGGCACGGCAATGAGCGTGACCGAACGCAGCGCCCAATCCAGCATCGACGAGTAACGCGCCTGGTCGCCCGCCGCCTGCGCCGCGGCGAGTTGCGGCATGAGGACAGACGCCATCGCCACACCCAGCAGCGCGGTGGGAAATTCCATCAGCCGGTCGGCATAGCTCAGCCAGCTCACGCTGCCCGCGGCCAGGTGCGAAGCGATTTGCGTGTTGATGAGCAGCGAGATTTGCGCAACGCTCACGCCCAGAATGGCGGGCACCATCAGCGCGCCGATGCGGCGCGTGTGCGGGTCAGCCAGGGCTTGTTGGATGGCCGGCAGCGTCAGCCCGATGCGCGGCAGCATGCCGATGCGGCGCAGCGCCAGCAGCTGCGCGCCCAGCTGCAGCAGGCCGCCGCTCATCACGCCGATACACAGGGCATACACGGGCTGCCAGCCCCAGCGGCCAAACAGCGGCGCGCCCAGCCAGGCCGCCAGAATCATCGTGATGTTGAGCAGCACGGGCGAAACCGCCGGCACGGCAAAACGCTTCCAGGTGTTGAGTACACCGGCAGCCAGCGCCACCAGCGACATGCAGCCAATGTAGGGAAAAATCCAGCGCGTCATCACCACCGCAGCGGCGTAACCTTCGGGGTGGCGCTTCAGGCCGCTGGCCATGAGCCACACCAGCAGCGGTGCGCCCATCACGCCCGCCAGGCAAACCAGCACCAGCAACCAGAACAAGACGGTGGCCACGCGGTTGAGCATCTGGCGCGTGGCGTCGTCACCTTCTTGCTCGCGCGTGGCGGCCAACACGGGCACAAAAGCCTGGCTGAACGCGCCTTCGGCAAACAGGCGGCGAAACAGATTGGGGATGCGAAAGGCGACGTTGAAGGCGTCGGTGAACTGGCTGGCGCCAAACATCGAGGCGATCAGCAGCTCGCGCACCAGCCCCAGCACGCGCGAGGCCAGAGTCAAGAGAGAAACGATCGATGCCGATTTGAACAGGCTCACGCCAACCCCGTGTCAGGAGAAAACAAGCTGCCTAGTGTAGGGCTTGTTCACGTTTCTTTGAAGGAGGTCAGCTGCATCGAAAGAGCTGTTCGAAAAATCACTCGTCAAGGCGCCATCTACTGCGTGCAACATTCGACCAAGGCCAGGCAGATGAAGGCCTGTGTTGCGATTGACATGGGGCGCTTCTCGCCGGAAATTCGTTTGCTGGAAAGGCAGTGAATACATGATGGGTGCCTATCGGCCATTGCCTGGCATGCGCTGTGGACTTGTGGCAGGCTGAGGACGGGGGGTGTTTCATGTCAGGCGGTAGGCGCTTGCGAGTGAGCCCGTGTGGGCGCATTGATGGCGTGACGTGGGTTGCATCCCACAAGGCGTGCCAAGATTTGCCCCGACAATGCGGCCCATGCGCACTTCCTATCCTGCAGCCCCTCCTCTCATGGCATCTTCTGTTGCCACCTACCCACCCAATCATGCCCTGACGGCGCATATCCGGCAGGCCATTGCGCAGGCCGGTGGCTGGCTGCCTTTTGATCGCTTCATGCACCTGGCGCTGTACACGCCGGGCCTGGGTTATTACGCGCGCAGTGATGCGCAATTGGGGCGCGGCTTGCGGCGTGATGAGGGCAGCGATTTCGTCACTGCGCCCGAACTCAGCCCCCTGTTCGGGCGCACGCTGGCCGCGCAAGTGGCCGAAGCCTTGCAACGCAGCGGCACGGCCGAGGTGTGGGAATTTGGCGCGGGCAGCGGCGCGCTGGCTGAGCAGGTGCTGGATGCCTTGGCGGCACAAGGAATCAAGCTGCAACGCTACACCATCGTGGATGTATCGGGCAGCCTGCGCCAGCGCCAGCAGCGGCGGCTGGCACGCTTTGGCATGCAGGTGCAATGGCGCAATGCCTTGCCCGAAACCCTGCACGGCGTGCTGCTGGGCAATGAAGTGTTGGACGCAATGCCCGTGCAATTGCTGCACCGCGTGGGCGGCGTGTGGCACGAGCGCGGCGTGGCCGTGCAGACTGTGGGCACGGAAAACGTGAGCGTGCCAAACACGGCTATGCCAGCTGGTGCCGCGATTGAAACAGCCCCAGCCGCGAACGAAACCCGCCCAGCGCATACGGCGCATGCCGATGTGGCGGCAACGGCAAACGCCTTCGGCTTTGTCTGGCAAAACCGGCCCACCGCATTGCGCCCGCCCGTTGAAGTGGCGGGCGATCACGACTACCTCACCGAAATCCAGCCGCAGGCGCAAGCCTTCATCCGCACCGTGGCTGCGCGGCTGCAACAAGGCGCGGCCTTTTTCATCGACTACGGCTTTGGCGAACGCGAGTACTACCACCCCCAGCGCCACATGGGCACCCTCATGTGCCACCGCGGCCACCGGGCCGATGCCGAGCCGTTGCACGCCGTGGGCGACAAGGACATCACCAGCCACATCGACTTCACCGCCGTGGCCGTGGCCGCGCAAGAGGCCGGCGCACACCTGCTGGGCTATACCAGCCAAGGGCGCTTTTTGCTCAACTGCGGCCTGGCCGAACACATGGCCGCAGCCGACCTGCCCGCGCGCACCCTGGCACACAAACTGGTGCTGGAGCACGAGATGGGCGAACTCTTCAAAGTGCTGGGCTTTTGCGCGGGCCTTGACCCCTGGCCCGCCCGCGGTTTTGCGGCAGGTGATCGGCTGCACACGCTGTGAAGCACGCCTTGCCGCATGCGCTAAAGGGAACAGCCAAAAGGAGCAGTCAGTAGCATGCTCCTGCGCTTCTTGCGCGATGCGCGAAGATCCTTTGCATGATGTGCCTGCTCAAAAAGCGAGCATCTATCCGGCCTTTTCCGCATTCCTCTCAGAGCCTGTTCACGATCTCGACGCGAGGCGATTGGATATGGGGCGGGATGGGATGCAAGGCGCACACATCAAAGCATATGAGCGAAGGGCATAGCCCGTGCCATGGACGAGATTTGCAACGCAGCAGACCGCCCGACTCCGTATTCAAGCGCCCGCGAGGAGATTGTGAACAGACGCTCAATGGCCTGTTGCTTGATCAACAAGCCACAGCAACAGTCGTTTAGAAACTGAAGGAAACGATCCGCGGGTGCTTGAGCAGAAAGTCCTCCAGCGCCTGAAGCTGCGCGGCTTCGACCTTGATGTCTAAATGCATGAAGAATTGGCCGGCGGGCGACTTTTCCAGCTTGCTCAGCTCCTGGTAATCGGTATAGCTTTGCAGCTCCTGCAACAGGGCATGGCGCTCTAAAGCGTGTTGCTGCGCCACTTCGACGACGAGGCTGCGGTGGTTGTAATTGGGGCTGTAGGCTTTCACCATGCGCCCGAAAAAGTAGATGATGACCAGGTCGCAAAGCAAGAAGATCAGGGCGATGTACACCTCGCCAAAACCAATGGCCATGCCCACCGCTGCGGCCACCCAAATCACCCCGGCCGTGGTCAGGCCGTAGATGGTGACGCCCTCTTTATAGATCACGCCAGCACCCAGAAAGCCGATGCCGCTGATGATGCCGGCGGCGATGGAAAAGCTGTCGCCCTCGCCCATGAAATTTTGCGAAAGGCTGGCATAGATGGTCGATCCCAGACAGATCAGCGCAATCGTCTTGAGGCCAGCCGAATTGTTTTTGACTTCGCGCTCGTAACCGAGGACGCACCCCGCCAGCAGCGACAAAACGGCTTTCAGAATGTCGTCGTAATGAAAAGAGGGATTGATGTGCTGGAACAAATCATTCATGGCGTTCATGGCTCTGTCTGCATCCATTTAGATTCTAGATATTGTCAACCTGTTCACGGCCCTGGCTTGCGCTGGCCGCAGCAACTGCCCGGCCAGTCTGCGTTTGGCGCCGGGCCGCCATGCGCCCCATCGGCAGCGACCTTGCACAGCCAGGCGCCGAACAACGCGTTGCCTGCGGCGCAAGAGCGGCCATCCTGCCGCAAATCGCGGCGCGGCATTTGTCACGGATTGCGCGCGGGAACAGAAAGCAGGTTTTATCCGCTCATATTCTGTTTGGCAAACCCGGGGGTTCATCAATCAAAGTCCGCGAATCATGATGCAGTCCTCTTCATTTTCGCGAGCAACTTCAAAACCCAGTTTTTCATACATCCGCACCGCAGGATTGGCCTTTTGAACCGACAATGAAACCTGCCTGTATCCCCGCCCTTTCAAAGTCAAAATGATTTGCTTCATGAGCGCCGTGCCAATACCCAAATTTCTATATTCCTTGAGAAGCGAAATGGAAAGGGATGGGGTTTCATCATCAACATGGGCGTAATCATTGATCATGCGCGTCCATACCGCCCCTACCACCTTACCCTCGACTTCCGCCACATAACAGACATCATCTTTTTTGCCAAAATCCGCAACATATTTCTGCAAATCAGGGTGCTTTACGATATCTCTGGGCGGCGCTTGCGCTCCCTCGGGGATAAAAATCGCTTCATACAGAAATTCATCCAATAACGGTATTTCGCACGATTTTAATTCTCTTATTTTATAATTCATGTCGACCTCAGTTTGATCCCATTGAGCCTTGAACGCCATGCCAAATCCGCAAGACTTTCAGCTTTTTGATGGCGCAAACTCGTTTTGAAATGGGCAAGAGATTGATTGGAAGCCATCGAATCAGCGCGGCTGCCTGAAGCAGTTTCAGGCAGCCGCGCCGCTCATGACTACGCCTATTCGTCGCGCAGTTCGGCGTTCACCATCCACGGAGTGCCGAAGCGGTCGGTGACGATGCCGAAGCCCTTGGCCCAGAAGGTTTCGGCAAAGGGCATCTGCACCTGCCCGCCTGCGGAGAGCGCGTCGAAGATGCGTTTGCCCTCGGCCACGCTGTGCACGCCGATTGATACCTGAAAGCCTTGCATGGGCTTGAAGCCGTCTTCATCGCAAAACATCGGCAGGGTGTCGCTGGCATAGAACAGAGGCTTGCCGTCTTTCAGCAGCTCGCTGTTCGCCACCTTGCGCTTGTCGGCTTCGGCGAGCAGCGGCATGTCGGGGTCGGACGGCATTTGCGCATACGTCATGATTTGCGCTTCCGCGCCGAGCAGTTCGGCGTAAAAGGCCACGGCTTCGGCGCAATCGCCGTTGAAATATAGATAGGGGCTGAGTTGCATGGGGTTCTCCTTGGGTGAATGCGCCTCTGGCGCGGGTCAGTCCAGCAGCATGAAGCCGCCGACGATGGCGCGTTGGCCGTCAAACGGAAAGTTCCAGGGCGTGCGCGGGTCGGCCTTGATGGCCTGCCAACCGGCCTCGCGCGTGGCCTTGTCCGGCCAGACGAACCAGGAGCAGACCACGGTTTCGTCCGGCTGGCATTGCACTGCCAGCGGCAGCAAGGTGCGCTGGCTGCTGGGCACGTCCTCACCCCAGCACTCCACCACCTGCAACACACCGTGCTGTTCGACTTCGGCGGCCACTTCGGCCGCGTGCTGACGGCAGGCTTCGCGATTGGCCGTGGGCACGGCAGCGATGCACAGGTCGATGTAGCGCTCGGATGGCACGGGCGGCTCCTTGAAAATGGCAGAGCCGCCATCCTGCCGCAAACAGCGGCGCGGCATTTGTCACGGATTGCGCGCAGCCCCATGCAGCCGGGCGATCGTGCCTGCCCCAGGTGGCGATCAAGCGGACTTGAGCAGAAGCAATGGCTTCAGCGAGGCTTGCGCCCAACGAAGCGGATCACCGAGCCGACGCCGTTGTGGAACAAGCCTTCGTTCAGGGTGATTTCCTGCTCTTGCAAAGTCAGCACGTCAAAGCCCTGAAAGTCCTCGCGAATTTCTTCTTCCGAAAACAGTGATGCCAGATCGGCCGGGCCGCCTACCCGGCTGTCTTGCTGGCGGTAGGCCAGATGGTTTTTGGAGAAGGCCTCGAATATCACCGTGCCGCCGGGGCGCAGCAAGCCTGCCAGATGCCGGTTGTAGCCAGATCGCAGATGCGGCGGAAAGTGGGCGTAGATCAGGGCCAGGGCATCAAATGGTGCGGCATCAAAGCGCAAATCGGGCAGTTCGCCCACCTGGTAGTTGATGTCAACGCCTGCATCGGCCGCGAGCCGCAGGGCCTTGTTTTTGCCTGCTTCGCTGATGTCGAAAGCGCACACCTGCCAGCCCTGGCGGGCGGCATAGACGGCATTGCGGCCTTCGCCTTCGGCGGCCAGCAGAATGCGGCCGGGGCTGAGTTTGTCAAGCTCTTGCTTGAAAAATGCGTTGGGCTGCGTGCCGTACACATATTCCGGGCGCTGGAAGTTGCTGTTCCATTTGTCCAGCCACTGTTGTTCGTTCATGCTGCTTTCCTCTGTTGGCCAAACGGGCTATTGTGGCCTTGGTTGCAAACTGGCCAGATGCGTTGCTGCCAGCCGCTTGCCGCATCAGAAGCGGCTCATGATTCTGTCGCACGAAGCGATGGGATGGGATTCGGAATAAAGGGCCAGGCGAGCATTCAAATAGATGCACAACGCAGCGCCCGCGCCATATGGCTCGGGAGAACAAGATGGGCAAGGCCGCAGAGCGCCTCGTCCACGCTTCCTACGCTGCAAGCCATGATTCAAATGCCTGCGAGAAGATTTTGAACAGCTTCTCAGCCCTTGCGCAGATAGTCGAACAGCAGCTTGGGCAGGTTGACGGTAATCGGCGGGTCGCTCGCTTGCAAAGGGCGCAGTTGCAAATCGATGGTGCTGGGCGCGGCCATCGGAAAGCGGATGGCCTGCCCATGCATGCCGCGCGGGCAATGGTCGAGGCGAAAGTAATGCAGCGGGTTGCGGCTGGGCGCCATTTCGCAGCCCAGCAGCCAGTAGCTGCCGTTGGGCACGGCATCGATGCTGAACCGCCGACAGCCAAACAAGGCCGCGCCTGCCACGGGCACGCCACGCGGAATCGGCTCTGCAAACAGGCCGGCAAACACCACATGGCGCGGGTGGCTGCCGCCGCTGATCTGCACCGTGAGCGCATGCGCTTGCGGATGCTGGGCGGGGTTGAAGCTGTGGTGCATCCATACGCGCTGGCGATCATCGGCCAGTTGCTGGCTGAGGGTGCTGCCCCAACTGGCGGCTTGCGCGCGATAGTCGCGCGGGCTTTGCCCAGTGTGGGCGCGAAAGCGATGGGCATAGGTGGCGGCGCTGGCATGCCCTGCTTCCAACTGCGAATCGATGATGGGCTGGCCCTCAACCAAGGGGCCAATGCCTTGCTCGATTTTCAGTGCGGCGATGTAATCGCGCAGGCTCAGCCCGGTTTGCGCGCGAAACCAGCGGCTGAGCCTGAAGCGGTTGATGCCGAAATGCACGGCGATTTCGGCGGGGCGGGGATTTTCGTGCAGATGCGCGCGGATGTGGGCGGCGATGGCATCCAGATCGGGGGCAGGCATGGGCAATGGGGTCAGGCGGCGTTGTGTTGGCGTATTTTTGCGCGGCTGCCCAAGATGCTGAAGGCGCGGCAAGACGTTGCGAATGCCTGCAGCAAAGGCCTCTGCTCAACTCACGCAGTCATGCTTCATAAAAAATCACGCTGCGGCATCGCGCCAGCCGTCGCCCGGCATGATGCGTTTCATGAAGGCATCGAACATGGGCACGGTAAAGGCCGTGTCGCCGTGCGTGGGGCTCCAGACCATGCCTTTGGCGATCAGCGTGCTGCGCGTGGGCGCCAGGGAAGAGACTTTTTGCCCCAGGCAATCAGCGATGTCGCCCGAGCGGTGCGGGCCTTCTCCCAACTCGGCCATGGCACGCAGGTAGCGGCGCTCCTTGGGGGTGCAGCGGTCAAAACGCACGCGGAAAAAACCCTCGTCCAGGCTGGCGATGGCCATGACTGTGGCGCGCTCAACGTCTTGCAGCGTGATGGGGCTTTGCTTGGCTGCCAGCCAGGCCTGTTGGCCCCAGGTTTGCAAAAAATAGGGGTAGCCGCGCGTGATGTGCACGATTTGCTGCAAGGCCGCTTCTTCGATTTGCACGCCCTCGCTGGCCAGCGGCCTTTCAATGGCCTGGCGCGCCTCATCCGGCGTGAGCGGACCGATGAAGGGAAAGTCAAACAGGCGCTCGGCATAGGATTTGGCATCGCCCATTTGCCCGCGCAACTGCGGCAGGCCCGCGCCCGCCATCACGACCGGCAAGCGACGTTGCGCCACACGGTGCAGCGCGGTGATCAAGGCGGCCAGTTGCTCCTCGGGCACGTATTGCAATTCGTCGATGAACAGGGCCAGCGCCGTGTCTGCAGCCTGGGCCGCCAGGCCGACTTGCTCCATCAGCGCCTGCAAATCGTGTTCCAGATCGCCGTTATCGGCCAGGCCGGGTTCAGGCTCGTGGTCGATACCGACTTCGATGTCGCCGTACTTCACCTTCAGGCCCTTGGCAAAGCCGGCCAAGGCCCGCAAACCGCGAATGGCCAGCGCCTTGGCGGTTTCGGTTTGGCTCAAGCGCAACAGAGTCTGGCGCAACTGGGGCGCCAGCAGGGCGGGCAAAGATCGGTTTTCGGGGGCTTCCAGGCGGATGGCGTGGATGCCTGTGGCCTCAGCGTCCTGGCGGATGCGATCCAGCAACACGGTCTTGCCCACGCCGCGCAGCCCGATCAGGATGACGCTTTTGGCGGGGCGGCCCGCGCGGGCGCGCTGAAGGGCTACCAGGGCAGATTGCAGTACTTGCTCGCGCCCCACCAAATCGGGCGGCGGCGTGCCGGCACCGGGGGCGAAGGGGTCTCTGAGTGCGTCCATGCCGCCCAGTATAGTGAATTTATAGCGGAATTAGTAAAGTTATGTTTTTCTAATAACTTGAATAATTTCACTTGATTTGCCGCACGAAAGAGGCCTTTTTCCCGCTCCGTCAGGCTGATGATGGCAGGACTAGGCGCATCCAGCACCTGATCAGACGCCCCTGGCCCGGTCGGCGTGGAATTGCTGCACGAAGGCGTCGAAGCGGCCCGCATCCATTGCCTCGCGCACTTCGCGCATCAGGTTCAGGTAATAGTGCAGGTTGTGGATGGTGGAAAGCATGGGGCCGAGCATTTCGCCGCAGCGATCCAGATGGTGCAGGTAGGCGCGGCTGAAGCCATCGCGCCCGCCTTGGGCGTAAGGCACACCACTGCTGCCGGCGCAGGCGTAGCAGGTGCAGGTTTCGTCGATGGGACGCGGGTCGCTCTTGTGGCGCGCGTTGCGGATTTTCAAATCGCCAAAGCGGGTGAAGCAGTGGCCGTTGCGCGCATTGCGCGTGGGCATGACGCAATCGAACATGTCCACGCCGTGCTGCACGCCGTACACCAGGTCTTCGGGCGTGCCCACGCCCATCAGGTAGCGCGGCTTGTGGGCGGGCAGGCGGTGCGGCGTGTGGGCGGTGATGCGCTGCATGTCCTCCTTGGGTTCGCCCACGCTCACGCCGCCGATGGCGTAGCCGGGAAAGTCCATCTCGACCAGGGCTTCGAGTGACTCCTGCCGCAGGTGCTCGAACATGCCGCCTTGCACGATGCCAAACAGGGCGTTGGGATTTTCCAGCCGCGCGAATTCGGCCTGGCAGCGCCTAGCCCAGCGCAGGCTCAGCTCCATCGACTGACGCGCTTCGCGCTCAGTGGTGACGTGGCCCTTGGTCTCGTACGGCGTGCATTCGTCGAACTGCATGACGATGTCGCTGTTCAGCACCGTTTGAATCTGCATGCTGATTTCGGGCGTGAGAAAGAGTCGATCGCCGTTGACCGGGCTGGCGAACTTGACGCCTTCCTCGCTGATCTTGCGCATCTCGCCCAGACTCCACACCTGAAAGCCGCCGCTGTCGGTGAGGATGGGCTTGTGCCATTGCTCGAAAGCGTGCAGGCCGCCAAAGGAGCGCATCACGTCCAGCCCGGGGCGCATCCACAGGTGGAAGGTGTTGCCCAGGATGATTTGCGCGCCCATCTCGTGCAGGCTGC
This sequence comes from Allobrachymonas sp., assembly GCA_030529505.1. Taxonomy (GTDB): domain Bacteria; phylum Pseudomonadota; class Gammaproteobacteria; order Burkholderiales; family Burkholderiaceae_C; genus Brachymonas. The sequence continues at coordinate 29,004 of JAUMWT010000019.1, forward strand.
GCGGCATCACGCCCTTGACGGTGCCGTAAGTGCCCACGGGCATGAAGATGGGGGTTTGCACCACGCCGTGATTGAGCGTGAGGCGGCCACGGCGCGCCTTGTTTCCAGCGCCGTGGGTAGAAAGAAGATCAAATTGCAGCATGGCGGCGATTGTAGAAAGCCTGAGCCGGTTTTGCCTGCCGCCCATTCAATGGCTGCAACAACGAGGCAGCATCGGTACTCACTTCCATGACAGCAGAAAGCCCCGTCTTGCGCGCCAGAAAAGCATGTGGCAAGCCATGCACAAGCAGTAAATGGCGAGCAGCCGAAGGGTCTGCTCATCCCGCCAGACAACATATGAGCATGCAACAAAAATGTTGGCGCCATCGAAAAACCAGCTCAAAGTCTTTGCACCGTGCCTGCTGCTCCGCAGAAGAGACAAGCACAAGGCGCAGGCGAGCCGAGCACTCGGCAAGCATTTGCACACGGCAGATGCCGCCTTGGCGAAACGAGTCGAGTCCCAACGGGATTTTGAACACCCCTGCCCTCTGCACTCACTCGCCGTCGGCGGCCTTACCCTCACCGTGCTTTGCATCGGGCACGCTGGACTGGGTCGCATCGCCTGTTCGACGGGCGCGCGGATGGGCCGCGTCGTACACCTTGGCCAGGTGCTGAAAGTCCAGCCGCGTATAAACCTGCGTGGTGCTGATGTTGGCGTGGCCCAGCAGCTCTTGCACCGCCCGCAAATCGCCGCTGCTTTGCAGCAAATGGCTGGCAAAAGAATGGCGCAGCATGTGCGGGTGCACGGCCACCGGCAGGCCCGCCTGTTGGGCGCGGCGGCGCAGTTGCTGCCAGATGGACTGGGCCGTGAGCCGCGTGCCGTTGCGGCCCGCCAGCAAAGCCGGCGTATGCGCCAGCGCAGGCACCGTGGCGCGCACGGCCAGCCACTGCCGGGCGCGTTCCAGCGCCACGCGCGAAAGCGGCACGCTGCGGCGCTTGCTGCCCTTGCCCAGCACGTGGGCCATGCCGTCGTCCAAGTCGAGCCAGCCACGCGCCTGGGCGCTGGCCTGCGCGTCCAGCCCCACCAATTCGCCCACGCGCAAGCCGCTGCCGTAAAGCAGTTCCACCATCAGTTGATCGCGCACTTCCATCCACGCCGCATCGGCCGCCCGTTTACCGCCTTGGCGGCCGCGGCCACGCCGGTCAGCGCCATCGGTTGATGCACGGAAATCAGCCAGCTGCACGGCGGCATCCACGGGCAAGGCTTTGGGCAAGGGCTTGGCCGCTTTGGGTGCGCGCACACCGTCGAGCGGGTTGTGCTGCAGGCGCTGCGTTTGCGCCAGCCAGCGGTAAAAGCCGCGCCAGCCCGAGAGGATGAGCGCAATGCCCCGCGCACTGCGACCCTGGCTGTGCATCTGGGCAATCCACTGCCGCATGTGCGCGGCCTGCACCTGCGCCAGGCTCACGCCCGCCTGTTGTGCATGGCGCTGCAGGCGCTGCAAATCGGCCGTGTACAGCGCCACGGTACGTTCGGCCAGGCGCTTTTCGTGTTGCACGTGCGCCAGATAGGCCTGCACCCAGGCTTGATCGTTTGTTTCTGTGTTTTTGCCTGCAGCGTTGGGGGCGTTGGTTGGCGCTGCGTTCATGGCGGCATCTGGCGCAGGCGCCGCTGCGGCAGACTGATCGGACTGATTGCTACGGGTGGACGGCAGATGGGCAGACATGGCGCAACTAGGCAGAAGGCCACCCGGCAGCGGCTTATTCGGCCGCGGGGTTGGCAGGCGTAGCCGCTACGCCTGTTGCAGCAGCAGGCTGCGGCGCAGAAGCGGATGCTGGTGCAGTCACCAGCAGGCGCGAGAGCGCAGCGCTGGCCATTTGGCCGATGTGCTCCAGATAGTCGGTGGCCATATCGTCTTGGTAGCGGCTGGCATCGGGCGAGGCCAGCACCAGCAGGCCAAAGGCGCTGGCCGTGTCTTTGGCTCGCAGCGGAATCAGCGCCAACGAGGCGGCCAGCAGCGGCTCCTTCAGCCAACGCACGGCTTCCACGCTCACGTGCACGCCGCAGTAGGGGGTGCTCAAGGACGAGGCAAAGCTCTTGGTGTCGCTGCTCACGCCCTGGGCGAAGGGCGCATCGACATATGGCGGGGCCACGTTCCACACGCGAATGGCCACCTGCGGCACCACGAACTGCTCGCGAATGTCGTCGCAGATCTTTTGTGGCAGCGCGGCGGGGTCGTGTTCCAGATGCAGGCCCATGGCCCAATGCAGCAGGCGGTTGGTGGTGACGCTGTTTTCGCTGCCGTGGCGGATCATTTCAACCAGGCGGGTTTCGAGTACCTTGATTTTTTCGCGCAGCATTTCAGCCTGACGCTCGTGCAGGCTCACCACGCGCTGACCGTGGGCGCTGCCCAGTTGCAGATCGGTGAGCAGCTCGGGGTTGCGCTGGAAGAAGCCGGGGTTTTGAATCAGGTACTCGGCGAGGTCGCGCTCGGTCAGCGGGGCAAGGTCGTTGCTGTTCATGGCATGGAACTCCTGGAAATTTGGGGGCTGCACTCACGCGGGTGCGCCGGGCAGATGAGGCAAGGCGGGCCAATCGGGCAAAGGGTGATCGGGCAATTCGATTTCGCCGCGGTACACGGTCACGGCTGGTCCGGTCAGCAGCACGGGGGCATTATCCCCCGCCCAATCGATGCGCAAGATGCCGCCGCGCGCATCGACTTGCACCGAAGCATCAAGCAGCCCCAGGCGCATGCCGCACACGGCGGCCGCGCAAGCGCCCGTGCCACAGGCCAGCGTTTCGCCCGAGCCGCGCTCGTACACGCGCAGGCGAATGTGCCCGCGATCAATGATCTGCATGAAGCCCACGTTGACGCTGGCCGGAAACTGCGGCAGCGCCTGAATCGCCGCGCCCCATACGGCCACGGGGGCAGCGTCCACATCCGCCACTTGCAACACGGCGTGCGGGTTGCCCATGGAGGCCACGGCCACCTCGCTCAGCGGCGTTTGCCCGCAGCCCACGGGCAGCGCCCACAGCTCAGCCGCGCCTTGCTGGCGGTGCGCCAGGCCCTCGGTCACGAAAGGCAAGGCCGCTGGCACGAAAGCAGGCGCGCCCATATCGACCGTGACCAGGCCATCTGCACGCGCATGCAAGGTGATGCAGCCGCGCTGCACCGCCACGCGGATGCTGGCCTTGTCGCTCAGCCCCTGTTCGTGCACAAAGCGCACGAAGCAGCGCGCGCCGTTGCCGCAGTGCTCCACCTCGCCGCCATCGGCGTTGTGGATGCGGTAGGAAAAATCCACATCCGGCGCGGGCGCTGGGCCTACGCTCAGGATCTGATCGGCCCCTACGCCAAAGCGGCGGTCGGCCAGAAAGCGGTAATGCGCAGGCTGCAAGCCCAGCGGGCCGCGCGTTTCGTCGAGCACGACAAAGTCATTGCCCGCCCCTTGCATTTTGGTAAACGGTATGCGCATGCTGGTGATCCCCCCGGTTGCGTGGACGTGCAAGTATGCGACGTGTTCAATATGCGGCATGCTCAATACGCGGCCTGCGCAGGGCGTTGGCCGCCCTGCCCTGGCTCCAGCCCGCCGCTCTGTCGCCAGTCGCGGGCCGAGCGAGCAGCCGGCCCTTGCGGGTGGCACGGTTGGCGCCCGCACGTTTCGCTTGCGGCTTCAACCGCTGCCGCCAACAGCGGCTTATTCAAACACCACGGTGCGGCTGCCGTTGAGCAGCACGCGGTGTTCGCTGTGCCATTTCACGGCGCGGGCCAGCACCTGGCTTTCGGTGTCGCGGCCGATGGCCGTGAGGTCTTCGACCGAATGGCTGTGGTTCACGCGGGCCACGTCTTGTTCGATGATGGGGCCTTCGTCCAGATCGGAAGTCACGTAATGCGCCGTGGCGCCGATGAGCTTGACGCCCCGGTCATGCGCCTGGTAGTAAGGCCGCGCCCCCTTGAAGCTGGGCAAGAAGCTGTGGTGGATGTTGATGATGCGCCCGGGCATGGATTGGCACACGCTGTCGCTCAGGATCTGCATGTAGCGCGCCAGCACCACCAGTTCGGCCCCTTCGCACTGGATGATTTCCATCATGCGGCGCTCGGCCTGCTCGCGCTTGTCGCGCGTGGAAGGCACGTGGTGAAACGGCACGTTGTAGCCCGCCGCCATTTGATAAAAGTCGCGGTGGTTGCTGATGACGGCGCGCACATCGATGGCGAGCAAGCCGCTCTTCCAGCGGAAGAGCAAGTCGTTCAGGCAGTGCCCCTCTTTGCTGACCATGATGATGGTTGGCACGGGCGCATGCGCCACGTGCAGCTGCGTTTGCATCTGGTAGGGCGCGGCAAATTCGGCCAGCTTGTCGCGCAAGGCGGCCAAATCGGCCTGCGGCGTGCTGAAGTCGATGCGCATGAAAAACAGGCCCGAATCCAGATCGCTGAATTGCGCGATCTCTTCCATATTGCCTTCGTTCTGCAGCACGAAGCCGGAAACGGCGTGCACCAGCCCTTTGCGGTCGGGGCAAGAGAGGGTGAGGATGTAGCGGGAAAGAGGTGTCGTCATGTGCCACTCAGCTCGTCAAAAAGAAAAAGGCCCGTCAGATGCGGGGCGGTGGGTATGAGGTGCTTACAGCTGCCTCGGATGCGGCGCCGGATATCGGCCCAGCCATGTTCATCAAGCACGGGCATCAGATCAGGTGCAGGCAGCCGATGCAAACGGCACGGTTGCCAGCGGCAGCGGCTCGACGGGCGGGCAAGTGGCAGGACCGCTTGTGTGGCCCCACCTCGCCCTACCACCACAGCACTTGTTACCGGAATCGCGGCCAGGCTGAGCCCTGGATTTGGGGCGGGCGATGCAAGCGGCGTTTCTGCCGCGAAACCTGCAAAGCTTGGGCATCGCCAAGCCCTCGTCTCCAGTACGCCAGCCCAGCCGGTGTACCGCTTACTTGGCGCCGGGCACCGTGCCTTCCACGCCTTGCACGTAGAAGTTGATGCCTTGCAGGAATTTATCGTCGGCCACCTGGTCTTTGGCCAGCACTTCCTTGCCGGATTGATCCAGGATCGGGCCTTTCCAGATGGTGAAGCTGCCATCTTTCAGGCCGGCCTTGACGGCTGCCAGTTTTTCGGTTGCGGCTGGCGGCACATCACTGGCAACGCCCACCAGGTCGATCGCGTCTTCTTTCACGCCCCACCAGGATTGATTGGGCTGCCATTTGCCATCGAGCACGTCACGCACGGTCTTGACGTAATAGGGGCCCCAGTTGATCACGGCCGAAGCGATGTGCGCCTTGGGGCCGTATTTGCTCATGTCCGAATCCCAGCCGAAGCCGCGCTTGCCCATTTTCTCGGCGGTTTGCAGCACGGCTGATGAGTCGGTGTTCTGGAACAGCACGTCGGCCCCGCCGTTGATGAGGGCCGTGGCCGCTTCGGTTTCCTTGGGCGGATCGAACCAGTTGTTGACCCAGACCACGCGCGTTTTGATGTTGGGGTTGGTGCTTTGCGCACCCAGCGTGAAGCTGTTGATGTTGCGAATCACCTCGGGGATGGGCACCGAAGCCACCACGCCCAGGGTGTTGGTTTGGGTCATGTGGCCCGCCAGCACGCCCGCCATGTAGGCGCCTTCGTAAGTGCGGCTGTCGTAGTGGGCGAAGTTGGGCGCGGTTTTGTAGCCGGTGGCGTGCTCGAACTTCACGTTCGGAAAGTCTTTGGCGGCCTTGAGCGTGGGATCCATGAAGCCAAAGCTCGTGGCAAAAATCAACTGGTTGCCCTGGCCGGCCAGGTCGCGCGCCACGCGCTCGGCGTCGGGGCCTTCGGGCACGCTTTCGACGATGCTGGTTTGCACCTTGTCGCCAAATTCGGCTTCCACGGCTTTGCGGCCATTGTCGTGGGCATAGGTCCAGCCGCCATCGCCCACCGGCCCCACGTAGATGAAGCCGATTTTGAGCGGGCCGCTGGCCGTACCAGCCGCGTTGCCGCCAGCCGCAGCAGCAGATGCCGACGCTGCAGCATCAGCCGCGCCAGCCTTGTCAGCCGAAGGCGTGTTGGGCGAGCAAGCGGCCAGCGCAGCCGCAGCCAGTGCGCCACCAGCCGCGCGCAGCCAGCGGCGCTTGTTCAGATCAGGGGTATTCAACAGATTCATGGTCATTTCCTCAAGGCAGTAAAAACAAACAACAAGCAAAAACAATTCACCACAGGCCATCTACATGGCATTCGAAAGCCATCCTCTTCGGCCCTGCCCGTATCAGCCACCGCTGCCGAGCCTGCATCGCTTGCGCCAATGGCCCGCATCAAGGTGCGGAGCCCAGCGCCTGCTACGCAAACGCTCAACCCGGATGAAAAGGCTGGCCCAGCGCCGCCGGCCGGTTCACGCGAATCCAGGTCGGGTTGCGCGAAATCAGCATCAGCACCACGATGATGACCAGATAGGGCAGCATGGTCAGCAACTGGCTGGGCACATCCACGCCCTGGCTTTGCAGCCAGAACTGCAACATCGTCACGCCGCCAAACAGCCACGCGCCCAGCAGCACGCGCAAGGGCCGCCAAGTGGCAAAGGTGGTAAGCGCCAGCGCAATCCAGCCTTTGCCGGCCACCATGCCCTCGACCCACTGCGGGGTGTACACCAGCGACAGATAAGCCCCGGCCAGCCCGCACAGGGCACCGCCTGCCAGCACCGCCAGCAGGCGAATGCGCCGCACGGGGTAGCCCAGGCCGTGAGCCGACGCGGGCGCCTCGCCCACACCGCGCAGCACCAGCCCGGCCCGGCTGCGATCAAAAAACCAGAGCAGAAACACGGCCAGGGCCACGCTCAGATACACCATTGGATGCAGGGCCGAGAGCCACTGCCCCAGCAGCGACGATTCACCGGCTGCCGCAGCGTTGCGGGTAGGCAAGGCCTCTTGCGTGTAGGGCACGCCCACAAAGGCCGATAGGCCCGCGCCCAGCAGCGACAGCGCCAGGCCCGTGGCCGATTGGTTGGTGTTGAACCAGATCACCAGTACGCCCAAAGCGCCGGCCAGCACTGCGCCCGCAGCCATGCCTGCGGCAAAGCCCAGCCATACGCTGCCGGTGTGCACGGCTGTGGCGTAACCAGCCAAGGCGGCACAGAGCATCATGCCCTCGGCCCCCAAGTTGATGACGCCTGCTTTTTCATTGATGAGCAAGCCCAGCCCGGCCAGCGCCAGCACCGTGCCCGCGCTGAAGACCGACAGCAGCAGCCCGATGTCGTTCATGGGGTGTTGTCCTCCTGCTCGTTCGGCGTGGTTGGTGCAGTTGTAGCCACTGCAGTAGCCGCCGCGCTGGCAGCGCCTGGGGCAAGGGCATGGCTGGCGTGATGGGCCTCACCCTTCGCAGATGCAGGTGCGCGCGCGCTTGCAGATGCCGCAGCAACAGCCATATCGCCTGTGGCGCCCCCCTCTGTTGCAAGAGCGGCACGCGCCGGAGCGACAGCGGCTACGGCAGAAGGAGCCTGCATCTCTTCTCCTGCCTCTTTTCTAGCCCCTTCTTCAGATCCTTTGGACACACGCCCACCCACACGCCGCCAGTGCGAATGGATCAAGGTGTCGCAAGCCAAGAGCGTGAACAGCAGCAACCCCTGAAACACCAGGCTGATCGACTTGGGCAGGCCCAGGCGCGATTGCGCCAGTTCGCCGCCGATGTAGAGCATGCTCATCAGAATCGACGAAAACACCACGCCCACCGGATGCAGGCGGCCCACAAAGGCCACGATGATGGCGGCAAAGCCGTAGCCTGCGGGCAGGCTCAGCGTCAGTTGCCCGATGGGGCCAGCCACTTCCAGCGCGCCGGCCAAACCGGCTGCGCCGCCTGATACCAGCAGCGCCAGCCACAGGGCGCGGCGCGAAGAAAAGCCCGCATAACGTGCCGCCGCCGGGGCCATGCCGCCCACCTGCTGGGCAAAGCCGCCGCGCGTGCGAAACAGATACAGCCACAGCAGCACCGCGCCCAACAGGGCCAGCAGCAAGCCAATGTTCACGCGCGAACCGGCCACCAGCTTGGGCACGGCCGTGGCCGCTTCAAACAATTTGCTCAGCGGAAAGCCATAACCATCAGGATCTTTGAGCGGGCCGCTGACCATATAGCCCAGGAACTGCTCGGCCACATAAACCAGCATCAGGCTCACGAGGATTTCGTTGGCGTGGAAATGATCGCGCAGCCAGGCCACCACCGCGCCCCAGACCATGCCGCCGGCCATGCCCGCCAGCAGCACGGGCAGCACCATCCAGCGGCTGCTCTCGGGCCCGGCCATGAGCGCCACGGCGCCAGCGGCCACCGCGCCCATGATGAATTGCCCCTCGGCCCCGATGTTCCACACATTGGAGCGAAAGCACAGCGACAAGCCCAGCCCGATCAGCAGCAGCGGCGTGGCCTTGAGCAGCAATTCGCCCCAGGCGTAGCCGTTCTTGATCGGCTCCCAGAAAAACACTTGCAAGCCCTGCACGGGGCTTTTGCCCAGCGCAGCAAACAAGAGCGAGGCCAGCCCCACGGTGAGCAGCAACGCCAGCAGGGGCGAAGCCAAGCTCCAGAAACGCGAGGGCTGCTGCCGCTGCACCCATTGCCAGCGCCTCATCTCATGCTCCCTTCCGTGGTCTGCGCGGCTGTTGCCGGCATCTGCTCAGATGCAGCAGAGGGCGCAGGCTGGGCTGGGGCTGCAGCATCGGCTGCGCTGGCAACATCCGACACAGCCGCGGCAGGTTCGTCCCACAGGCCGCTCATCCACAGGCCGATGCGCTCCACCGTGGCTTCGGCCACAGGCAAAGCGGGTGACAAGCGCCCGCGCGCCATCACCACCAGCCGGTCGCTCAAGGCCAGCAGTTCGTCCAGTTCTTCGCTCACCACCAGCACGGCGCAGCCTGCATCGCGCAGGGCCATGATCTCGTGGTGGATTTGCGCGGCTGCGCCCACATCCACACCCCAGGTGGGCTGCGCCAGAATCAGCAGCTTGGGCTGGGCGCCGATTTCGCGGCCCACGATGAATTTTTGCAAGTTGCCGCCCGAAAGCGACTGCGCGGGCGCATCCACCCCACGCGCCTTCACGCCAAAGCGCTGCATCACTTGCTGCGCTTGCGCGCGCAAGGCAGCCATGTCGATCCAGCCGCTGCGGCGCACGCTTTCGGTGCGCGTGAGCAGCATGTTGTGCATCAGGCCCAAGGCAGGCACGGCCCCGCGGCCCAAGCGCTCTTCAGGCACGAAGTGCAGGCCCGCGGTGCGGCGGCGCGCCGGGCCTCTGCGGCCAATGGATTGGCCCAGCAGGGTGATGGCGTTGGAAGGCGCACGCCGGTCTTCGCCCGAAAGGGCTTGCAGCAGCTCGCTTTGCCCGTTGCCGGACACACCGGCCAAGCCCACGACTTCGCCCGCGCGCACTTGCAGCCAGATGTTTTGCAAATCCACGCCAAAAGGGTCGCGCTTGGGCAGCGACAAGTTGTGCACGCCCAGCACCACCTCGCCCGTCTGGTGCGTGCGCGGCGGCAGCGCGGGTGGCTCCGCACCGATCATCATGCGGCTGAGGGTGGCATTGCTTTCTTGCCGCGGATCGCAATCGCCCGTCACGCGCCCGCCGCGCAGCACCGTGCATCGATGACACAACGCGCGAATTTCGTGCAATTTGTGGCTGATGTAAAGAATGCTGCAGCCTTCGGCCGCCAATTGGCGCAGCACGGCAAAGAGGCCCTCTACCGCCTGCGGGGTGAGCACCGAAGTGGGCTCATCCAGAATCAGCAAGCGCGGGTTGGCGAGCAGGGCACGGATGATTTCGACCCGCTGCATTTCGCCCACGCTCAGCGTGTGCACCAAGCGTTGCGGATCAATCGGCAACTTGTAGGCGGCGGCCTTTTCGGCCACCATCTGTGTGACTTCGGCCAGGGTATGCCGCGCCTGCAGGCCCAGCCACACGTTTTGCGCCACGGTGAGCGACTCAAACACATTGAAGTGCTGAAACACCATGGCAATGCCCAGTGCCCGCGCCTGCTGCGGGTTGGGCATGTGCACCACGCGCCCGTCCACGGCGATGGTGCCGCTGTCGGGCTGGGTGGCGCCGTAGATGATCTTCATCAGGGTGGATTTACCCGCGCCGTTTTCGCCCAGCACGGCGTGGATTTCGCCGGGCTCTACCCGCAAATCGACCGCGTCATTGGCCACCACGCCCGGATAGGCCTTGGTGATGCGCGACAGTTGCAGGCGGGATGGTGTGGCAGACATGGACAAGAAAGGGCTTGCGCAGGCCAGGCCGCTGCCGTTCTGTGCAAACGGAGCAGCACTCTGCTTGAAGCTGTTCAAAACCGCCTCACGTTGAGATTTTGAACAGCCTCCAAGGCATGCGCCAGAGAATCCGCGATTTTAAGGCGTTACGCCCTGCCATGCTGGCCGCGCCCGCCAAGGCAGCCGCTTTCCGGCACAAACCCTGATGCCCCTTGCCCACGAAGCTGTGATTGACCGCCAGCGGCCCTGCCCGCCGCAAGGGCTCTGCCCACAAATGACTTGCAAGCCGCCACAATGCGCCCCATGAAACCCATTGCCTTGACCGAACCCGCATCCCACCGCCGCCAGCCTGCCGAGGCCGCCAGCTTTGACGAACCACTCACCTTGTTGCACGCCTGCCACGACCGCGTGCATGAACGCTGCGCCCTGCTGCAAAAGCTCTGGCAGCACATGGCCACGCACGGCGCAGACACCCAGGCACAAGACGCTGCCGCCAACATCCTGCGCTATTTCGACGTGGCCGCGCCACACCACCACGAGGACGAGGAACGCCACGTCTTTCCCGTGCTGCTGGCCAGCGGCGACGCCCAACTGGAACAGTGCGCACGCACGCTGCTGCAACAGCACCAGGACATGGCCGCCACCTGGCAGCAACTGCGCCCCTTGCTGCAAGCGGCGCAACAGGGCCAAACGCCTGATCTGGCCGCGCATGCGGGGCTGATTGAACAATTTTTGGCGCTGTACGAGGCGCACATCGCGCTGGAGGAGGAAGTGGCCTTTCCCGCCGGGTTTGCCGCCATGCCCGCCTAGGCGCAAGCACAAGCGGGCGATGAAATGGCCGCCCGTCGCGGAGCCACAAGGGTGCCACTTGCCTAAGAGCCTGTTCACGATCTTTTGAGGACAAGAGCCAGGAAAGCAAGGTGGATGAACTGCAAGCTGGTGTTCAGCAGCCTCTCGCAGTTCTTCCACAACCTTCTGCTCTTCTCCAGCCAGGCAAAGCTGCGCTCAACAATCCAGCGCTTGGGCATCACCTTGAACGTGTGCAACTCACTGCGCTTGGCCATCTGCACCTGGACGTGCTCTCCCAGTATGGTTTGTACGCCCTGTGCAAAGGGCTTGCCCACATAGCCACTGTCACACAGCA
>JAUMWT010000020.1 GCA_030529505.1 Allobrachymonas sp.
TCTGGGCGGGGTCGATGATGTCGATCAGGTGGTGCGGCACCGCCGCACGCTCGGCTGCGGTGGGCTTGGCCGTGCCAATGTCCATGCTGCGGTACACCAGGGCCGAATCCACACTGATGATTTCCACCGGCAAGCTCCAGCGCTGTTGCACATGTTGCGCCAGGTGCAAGGCGGCTGCAGATTTGCCGCTGGCCGTGGGGCCAGCCAGCGCGATCAAGGGGAGGGCGTTGGGCGCGGGTGTGGATGACATGGCTGCATTGTCGTATGCCGCAGGTCTGATGAGGCGGGGGAGTGCAAAAAACAGGCGCTTGTGAAAGAGGTGAATCGGATACTTGCATCAAACCGATGCATCAAGCCGTTGCATGAAACAGCCCATAGCGTATGGCAGCGGCAGGCGCTTGGATGGACAATACGTGCCATGCAGCAAGAAATTCTCATCAACTGGTCGCCCCAGGAAACGCGCGCCGCCGTGGTGGAGCAGGGCGTGGTGCAAGAAGTCCACATCGAACGCGCCTTGCAGCGCGGGCTGGTGGGCAATATCTATCTGGGCAAGGTCATGCGCGTGTTGCCGGGCATGCAGTCGGCTTTTGTCGATATCGGGCTGGATCGCTCGGCCTTTTTGCACGTGGCCGATGTGCCGCAGCCAGCCGCTGCGCCCAGCGCTGTGGGTGAAGAGCCGCCACCGCCCAAGCCGATTGAGCACATGGTGTTCGAGGGGCAAACGCTTATGGTGCAAGTCATCAAAGACCCGCTGGGCAGCAAGGGCGCGCGGCTGTCGGCCCAGATCAGCATCGCCGGGCGCATGCTGGTGCTGCTGCCGCAGGGCGATGGCGTGGGCGTTTCGCAAAAAATCGACCTGGAGCAGCGCGAAGCCATCCGCCAGCGCGTGCTGGATGTGCTGGCGGCCCAGCGCACCAGCGGCCAGGGCCTGCCCGCCTGCGGCTACATCGTGCGCACCAATGCCGAAGACGCCAGCGAGGCCGAGCTGCTGCGCGACATGCAATACCTGCACACCACCTGGGCGGGCATCAAGGATGCGAGCTTGCGCCAGGCCGCGCCAGCCCTGCTGCACCAGGACTTGAACCTGCTGCAGCGCGTGCTGCGCGACATGGTGGACGAGTGTGTGCAAAGCATCCGCATCGATTCGCGCGAGCAGCATGCGGCGCTGCTCGAGTTTGCGCAAACCTATATGCCCGACACCGTTGCCCGCATCGAGCACTACGCGGGCGAGCGGCCCATCTTCGATCTGTTTGCCATCGACGAAGAAATCACGCGCGCGCTGGGCAGCCGGGTGGGTTTGAAATCGGGCGGCTATCTGGTGATTGACCAGACCGAGGCGCTCACCACCATCGACGTGAACACCGGCGGCTTTGTGGGCGCGCGCAATTTCGATGAAACCATTTTCAAAACCAACCTCGAAGCCGCCCAGGCCATTGCCCGCCAGCTGCGGCTGCGCAATCTGGGCGGCATCATCATCGTTGACTTCATCGACATGAGCCTGCCCGAGCATCAGCAGGCCGTGCTGGCCGAGCTGCACAAGCAATTGCAGCGCGACCGCATCAAAACCGTGGTGGGCGAGTTTTCTTCTTTGGGCCTGCTGGAGATGACGCGCAAACGCACGCGCGAATCGCTGGCGCGTGTGCTGTGCGAGCCATGTGCGGCCTGCGGGGGGCGCGGCAGGCTCAAAACCGCGCGCAGCGTGGTGTACGACATCCTGCGCGAAATCTTGCGCGAAGCCCGCCAGTTCAACCCGCAAGAAATTCGCGTGATTGCTGCGCCAGCCGTGATCGATTTGCTGCTGGATGAAGAAAGCCAGCATCTGGCGGCGCTGAGCGAATTCATCGCCAAGCCCATTGCCCTGCGGGCAGACAACGGCCTTTCGCAAGAGCAGTACGACATCGTGTTGTTTTGAGGCTTGAAGGCAGCTGTTTGATCGCCTGACCAGTTGCAGCGGGTTCTGCCGCTTTGACGCAGCAGGGCGTGTCCTTGAATGTATTGGATGTAACTTTTTCGATCCTTGCTTGTGCCCTGGCCGTATCTGTGCCCGGTGATGCACGGCCTTGTCGTAAGCATAAAAAAACGCTTCATCACACGACTGCCCCCAAAGTGGCGGCAAAACGAGACAAACAGTGCGCTGCGGCAAAAATGTAAAAAAGATTGGCGCAAAAACACATTGAATTACCCTTGGATACAAGTACACTAGCCAAGAAGTGCGAGCAGTAATGAAGTAACCGAATCGACGGGAGCCAGTATGCTGGATTCACCTGACTCTGGGGCGGAGCCTCAACGGTCTTTGCGACTTTTGGTCAAAGGGTTTGCGGGTTTTGATCTGCGCTTGCTGGATGGGGTGGTCAAACTCTCCAAGCGGCGCAATCCCTCACTTGAACTGGTGGGTGACACCATGTCCTCCATGGTCGATGTCGTCCTGCTTGACGGCAGGGACACCCGGGCCATGGCTTGGGCGAGAAAACGGCAAGACTGGCTGGCCGCACAGGTGGTTGTGTGGGTTGATTCGCCGCGACGCACTCTGCCGGCAGGGCACACGGCCTTGCAGCGTCCCGTGCAGTGGAGCAATTTGCCCATCATCCTGTCCCGTGCCATTGACGATGCGGCACATGCCGAGCACCATCCCGCTGCAGCGCAAGATGCTGCAGACACGCAGATGGCGCAGCATATGGATGCGCCGCCTAATGCGGCAGCATTTGCTGCAGTAGCGGGCAGCGCGCCAGCCATTTTGGTGGTGGACGATAGCGCGGCCGTGCGCGGGCATCTGGACTTTGCGCTCAAGGCCGTGGGTTACGACGTAACCTGTGTCGATAGCGGCGAAGCGGCCATCATGGCCGTGAGCGCGCGCGCTTATGCCTGTATCTTGATGGATGTGCTCATGCCCGGAATCGATGGCTATGAGGCTTGCCGCAGGATCAAGAGCATGCCGGTCATGCACGGGGCAGCGCGCCCGGCCATCGTGATGCTGACCAGCAAATCCTCTCCATTCGATCGCATTCGCGGCAAGATGGCAGGTTGTGATGCCTATTTGACCAAACCCGTCCAGAAATCGCATTTGATGCAGGTTTTGGCCAAGTATTCTTTCAAGGGCATGGCAATACAAGGGTGATGGGCAGGCGCTGGAGAAATGCAAATGGCGCACACGGATTGATTTTTTCTTGGGCCTTGGGTAGTAAAAATATTATTGAGGAGGAGTGTTATGGCGCTGAACGTACTTGTGGTAGATGACAATTCTGTAGATCGCATCCGCATGGAAAAGCTGATGATGGATGCTGGTTATATGGTCACTTCTGCCATCAATGGCGCGCAGGCCATAGAAATGGCCAAACGCATCAAGCCAAGCCTGATCATGATGGACGTGAATATGCCGGAAATGGATGGTTTTGCCGCCACGCGCAATTTGCGCAACGACCCTGAAACAAAGGATATTCCCGTTATTCTGGTAACAGCCAAGGATCAGAAAGCAGACAAGGCCTGGGGTCAGATGCTTGGCGCAAAAGGGTATATCACCAAACCTTATACCGATGAGCAGGTACTCAATGCCGTGCGAAGCGTTATTTGAGATTTGAAAGTTGTTGTCCAAATGAGTGATTGCTGGACGCCATCTGCAGCAGCAGGCGACTCTGCCCTATTGGGGGGAACCGGCCCCAAGGGGGGAGGGCTGCTGCCTGATGGCATGCTGCCGCCTGTGCAGGCGCTCACCATGGGCTTTGTGCATGATGAAGCCCTGCACCAGCCAGCGCCAGGCGCGATTGCGGCGCCATTTGTCGCGGCAGATGCAAATGGCCTTGTCGCGCCAGCGTCGGCATTTGTCGGGGGGGCTGGCGCCGCTTCGGTGCCAGTGCCTCCCATTGCGCCGGGTGTAGAGGCCGCAGCCGCGCTCGCACAAGACCTTGCAGGGCAGCAGGCCGGGCAAGCCGCCTTGGCGCCGCTCGCTGGAGCCGCAAGTGCAAGCGCAACCGAGCACAGCCGCCAGGGCATACGCATTGGCGGGCTTGGCGTCATGCTGAGCTACGAAGACGGTAGCGAGCTGACAGAAATGCCGGACTTGTATTACTTGCCCAATGCACCTGTGTGGGTGAAAGGCTTGGCCAATTTGCACGGCAACCTGGTGCCCGTATTCGATGTGGCGGAATACTTGGGAATTGACAGGGAAGATGGCAGCCCAGCCAGCGATTGGCGCGATTCAGGCAAGGATAAAACCATGCTGCTGGTATTGGGGCATGGCTTGGACGCAGCAGGTGTTTTGATCAAGGGCATTCCTGTTCGTCTGACACCATTGGCGCGCCACCAGACGGATATGGATACGGCGCCAGCCTTGCTGTTGCCGCATATTCAGGGGGCGTATTTCATGGATGAGCAGTTATGGTTTGATCTGGATTGTGGCAGCTTGCTGGATGCCCTGGAGCAGGCCATGTTGCCTCAGGCATAGGTGCTTGCCGGAAGGATGGGGCATTGGCGCCCGTTTTCGGGTGCGCAGGCAAAGCAGAAAAGTGAAAAGGTTTTCTCGGTTTTCGTGTTCAGTTGCGCAATTCGATATGCTGCAGGCTGGCAATTTCGTGAAAATGGAGAATGCTGTTTGGGCGCTGCCATGATTTTCACTCATGGCTGGGTCAACAAACGAATCTTCGAATTTGAAGTGCTTTCGCTGCAGGCATCTTCTTCTGTTGATGGTTTTGGTGAGGCGTATGAATGGTTGCTGAAAGTGCCGAATATGGCCGGGGCGTTGTATCAGGGAAACAGGGGCTTTTGAAAAATCACGAAGCCCCTTGATTGATACATTATTTGAGTTGTGCGGTTTGTTGGATTGCTGTGGCTGTTTGTCTCCGGCCTGATGGCAATGGATTTGCGTTTGTTTGGTTTGATTTCAATTCGGAAGCTTTAGGAGTGTGAATATCATGAGTGCAGCCTCGATTAGAAAGGCGATTGTTGCTTTGCTGACATTGATCGTGATGGCTTTGGCGGCGCTGGGTTATGCTTTTTATGCTCTGCAAAAAGCGTCGGATAACTTCGAGCAGGCCGGCAAGATGCAAATCCGTTCCTATCAGTTGATGGCGGAAGTGCAGCAAAGTGCGGACGACTTGACGCGTCTGGCGCGTAACTTTGTTGCAACCTTGCAGCCCGAATATCAGCGTCAATACCAAGCCGTACTGGATATTCGTGGTGGCCGCATGGCGCGCCCAGAGCGTTACCACGATGTGTACTGGAAGCTGATTGACCCAAAAAATCCCCAAAAGCCGCGTCCTGATACCAGTGAAACCATTTCGCTGGAGGAGTTGCTGAAACAGGCAGGCTTTACAAAGCAGGAGCTGGAGCTTGTATTGGCTGCGGAAGAGCTGTCCGATGCCCTGGCCTTGATCGAAGTTGAGGCCATGAATATGGCGCAAGGCCGTTACAAGGATGTGCAAGGCGCTTTTACGCGCGTGGAAGAGCCTAACCGCGAACGCGCCTTGCAAATGCTGCACGATGAAAGATATACCCAGGGTCTGATTGCGGAGAGCAAACCCTTGGATGAGTTTGCGCTGCTGGTGGCAAACCGCCTGGAAAGCACCATGGATGCGGCGCAAAAAGCGCAGGCATATGCCCAGTACTTCTTCTTCAGCTTGATGGTGGTGAGCTTTGTGCTGATCGGTTTGCTGATCTACTTTGCGGGCCGCCTGAGCCGCTTGAATTTGGCCGAGAAGGCCAAAGAGCAGCAAAAGGCCGAAGAAGAAAACGACCGTTTGAATACTTCGGTTATTGCCGTACTGCAGGCGGTCAACCAGATCTCGGAGCGTGACCTGACGGTAAAAGCCCCGGTAACGGAAGACATCATTGGTACGGTTTCTGACTCGATTAACCAGTTGACCACCGAGACTGCGCGCGTATTGCATGGCGTGACAGGCATTGCGGACCAGGTGGCGCAAGTATCCACCAACGTGAAGCAGCAGGCCGACAACGTGGCGCAGACGGCCGAGAGGGAGCGTCAGAACGTTGACCAGATGGTGAACTCGCTGCAAACAGCGGTGCAAACCATGGATCGCGTGGCGGAAATGGCCGAGCGAAGCAACCAGTCTGCGGCGCAGGCAACGCAGATCACCAACGAGGCCTTGAACACGGTAAACGACACCGTGCGCGGCATGGAGTCGATTCGCGCCACCATTGCCGAAACCGAGAAGCGCATCAAGCGCCTGGGCGAGCGTTCGCAGGAAATTAGCGGCATCGTGAACCTGATCAACACCATTTCGGAACGCACGCACGTGCTGGCGCTCAACGCTTCCATGCAGGCGGCGGTGGCCGGTGAGGCGGGCCGGGGCTTCTCGGTGGTGGCGGAAGAAGTTCAGCGGCTGGCCGAAAGCTCGCGTAACGCGACGCAGCAGATTGCCTCTCTGGTGGGCAACATCCAGCAAGAGACGAGCGAAACCATCAACACCGTGAACCGCACCATCGGGCAGGTGGTGGAAGGCTCCGAGCAGGCGCAGGCCGCCGGTGAGCAGATGCGCCTGACGCAGGAAATCACCACGCAGCTCGTATCGCAGGTACAGGGCATTGCGCAAGCGTCCGCGCAGCAGAAAGACATGTCGCAACAGCTGCTGCAAGCGGTACGCCAGATTGGTGACAGTACGCAGCAAACGGCGCAGCAGATTGAAGCGCAGAACCGCGAAGCCGACACCTTGCAGCAAGCCGCCTTGCAGCTGGTGGAATCGGTCAACGTGTTCAAGTTGCCGCCGCAGGCCGCTTGATCGCTTGCAAGCCCTGATTGCGGCTGCCTGATACGGCGTGCGCTGCCTGCCGGGCGGCAGCGCACGGGTGGCGCGCATGTCAGCCGTTG
Source organism: Allobrachymonas sp. (assembly GCA_030529505.1). Lineage (GTDB taxonomy): Bacteria > Pseudomonadota > Gammaproteobacteria > Burkholderiales > Burkholderiaceae_C > Brachymonas. Next base: position 6,818 of record JAUMWT010000020.1, read on the forward strand.
AAAGAAAGGCTAATCTTGAAGCTGAAAGATTTAATTGATGCGTTGGCGGGGGAGATTGAGGCCATCTGTCCCCAGCTCGCCATCAATCTCGATGAGCTGCACAAGCTGAACCTGGATGATGCAGGCTTTTTGGATGCGCTGGATCAATACAGCAGCCAGGTGCAGCGCATGGGCGAGGCGATGGAGTTGGCAGGCTTTCCGGGCCTGCAGGCCGTGTGCGCGCACGTGCTTGAAAACACTTTGCTGTTGCTCAGTCAGGAATCGGCCGAGCGCGAGCCGTCCATCGCCTTTTTGCGCGGCTGGCCCGCACTGGTGGTGCACTACCTGCAGCATCTGGACGATGCTGCTGCGGCAGAAAGCCTGGTCGAGCATTTGCGCGCCGCGCCGCATCCGCTTGACGAGGATGGCGCAGCCAGGATCGTGCAGCAGCTCGGCGCCATGCCCGCGCAGGTGAATTTGGGCGAGGACGAGCCCAAACGCCCCCTTGTGGCCGAGCTTGAAGATGTGGCCCTGGAGGTGCCCGAAGACGCCGATCAGAGGCTGATGGAAGGCTTTTTCCAGGAAGCCCCCGGCCAGGCGGCCACGCTGGTGGAACTGGTGGGCAAGGTGGGTGCAGGCGAGGCCAGCGCCGACGACATCACATCGGCCAAGCGCGTGGCGCACACTTTGAAAGGCTCGGGTGCCATCATCGGTTTGCGCGGTTTGGCGAGTCTGGGGCACCATTTTGAGGATGTGCTCGAATACCTCGAAAAGCAGGAGGGGCGTGTTGCCCAGCCGGTAGCAGCCGTGTTGATGGATGGCGCCTATTGTCTTGAGCAGATGGTGGCTTACGTTGTCGGCACCGATGAATATCCTCGGCAGGCGCAGGCTGTGCTGCAGAACGTGCTTGACCTGGCCAATCGCATCGACCGTGGCGAGGCGCTGGAGCAGGGCGCGCACGTTGCGGAGCTGGCCGACAGTTCCTTTGCCGTTGCAGGGCAACAGGCAGAAGATGCTTGCCTGGCGGACGATCAGGCGCTGGTGGCCGACCGGCCCGAGGCGAGCCTTGCCGCCGCTACGGACGTGCCTGCAGCGGCTGCAGAAACTGCGCAAACGGCTGCTTCTGTGACCGTGCAGCCCCCGCAGCCCGTGCCGGCCAGAAGGGCGGCGCCTGCGGCAGCGGCCTTGCGCGTGAGCATGAGCCGGATCGAGGAACTGTTTCGCGTATCGGCCGAGGTTTCCGTGCACACGGCGGCGATGGAAGCGCGCCTCAAGCAATTGAATGAGCGGGCCAGAGATTTGCTGGAGCAGAACCTGCGTTTGCAAAAGCGCCTGTTCGAACTCGAAACCGTGGTGGACGTGCGCGCCCTGAGCATGATGCGCGCCCAGGGCGGCCGCGACAGCGATGCGCCGTTCGACCCGCTGGAGATGGATCAGTACAACGAGCTGCACAGCACCGCCCACGCCTTGGCGGAAGAGGCCAGCGATGCGCGCGCGATCTCGCAGCAGATCGAAGAAGCCATCGCCCAGTTGGCGGGCATGCAAACGCGCCAGCAACAGCTCTCGCGCGATTTGCAATACCTGGTGATCGGCACGCGCATGACCGAGGTGGGCGTGCTCGAATCGCGCCTGCAGCGCAATGTGCGCACCACCTGCCAGGCCACGGGCAAGATGGCCGTGCTCACGCTCAAAGGGGCCAGCACCCTGATCGACAGCGATGTGCTCAACAAGCTGGCCGAACCCTTGTTGCACATGCTGCGCAACGCCGTGGATCACGGGCTGGAAGCGCCGCACGCCCGCCGCAAGGCAGGCAAATCGGAAGTGGGCAGCATCGTGCTGGACTTTTCGCGCCAGGGGCAGCAGGTGGTGCTGCGCTGTCAGGATGATGGCGCGGGCCTGGACTTGCAGGCGATTCAGCGCCGCGCGCTGGAGCACGGCCTGATTCGCGCCGGCCAGCCCATGAGCGAGGAGGAAATCGTTCAATTGATCACGCTGCCGGGCTTTTCCACCCGCGATGCGGTGAGCGAAGTGTCGGGCCGGGGCGTGGGCATGGACGTGGTGCGCGCCTGGGTGGAGCGCATGAACGGCGTCATCCGCATCAGCTCGCAGCTCGGCAAGGGCACCACCGTCGAGCTGCGCTTTGCGGCCACGCTGTCAACCCTGCAATCGCTTGTGGTGGAGGCATCGGAGCAACGCTTCGCCTTGCCATCGCTGCAAGTGGAGCAGGCCGTGCCCAAAGGCTCGGGCAGCTTCGTGCTGGTGGGCAACAAGCTGCAATACCGTTACAACAACCGCATCTTGCGGGCGCTGCATCTGGCCGAAATCACCGGCCTGCCCATTGATCCCGACAAGCCGCTGGGCGAATACGATGCCGTGGTCGTGCGCGTGCAAGACAAGCTTTTTGCCCTGGCGGTAGATCGCCTGATCGACTCGCGCGACTTGCTGGTGAAAAACCCTGGCCGCTTTGTGCGGCATATACGTGGCGTGGCGGGCCTGTCCGTTTTGAGTGATGGCGGCATTGCCGTGCATCTGGACTTGATGCAGTTGCTCCTCAGCTGGAAAGGCAGCAGCCATGTGGCAAGCGGTGCCGTGCTGCCCCCCGGCCGCAAGATCGTCAGCAAGCCGGCGCTGCCCGGCGTGCTGGTGGTGGACGACGCACTGACCGTGCGCAACACCTTGCAGCAGCTGGTGGAGGATGCTGGCTTTGCTGTGGAAACGGCGCGCGACGGCCTGGATGCGCTCGACAAGATGCGCACCTTCATGCCCCAAGTGGTGCTCACCGATCTGGAAATGCCCAATATGAACGGCGTGGAGCTGACCCAGAGCCTGCGCAGCCGCGAAGACACCAGGGATCTGCCCATCATCATGATTACCTCGCGCTCGCAAGACAAGCACCGCGAGTTGGCACAGCATGCTGGCGTGAATGCCTACATCACCAAACCCTATAACGAAGGCGAATTGCTCAGGCTGATTCGGCAATCCGTTGCTGCATGAGGCAGTCAAGGCAAGGCAGTCAAAACATGCAGACATTGAGTTCTTTACCCGTTGCGCCATACGTAGCCCCCGTTGCACACATTGCGCGAGGCAACTACGTGTTGCTGCGCGCCGATGGCCTGCGCCTGCTGGTGCCGCAGGCCGACATCCAAAGCACCGACTACATGCAGGCGCGCCCCGAGCTGATCGAAGGGGAAAGCGGCCTGCTGCACATGCCGGGCAGCGAAGACAAGGTGGTTTGCATCGCCATTTCCGAGGGAATGCGTTTGCTGGACGAATGCCCGCCTGACCGCTTCGTGAGCACCCGCTTTCACGGTGGCGTGGACGTGCAGTGGTGCTGGAGCGAAGTGCGCGTGCTGATCGATGTGCAACTGCCTTGCGAGCCCCTGCCCCCCGTGCTGCTGGCCGAACATACGCCCGTGCGTGAAATGGTGACTGTGGGGGAGGAGCGGGCCTATCTGTGCTCGGCAGAAGTTCTGCAGCAATTTGTACTGTCATCGCAAGAATAAGGGCTGGCCATGAACGAAGAAAAACCCGCACTTTCGCTGCCTGCGCCTGCCAGGCAAAGGGGCGGCCAGCTGGAAGTTGGCGCGACAGAAAAAAGCGCGAACGAAGAGCGCTCTGCATCGAAACACGCACAATCTGCGCGGCCCTCGGGGGCGGCATTTTTCGGCGCGGACCTGATCGAGGCCACGGTCGCCAATGCAGCCATTGCATCCGTGGCGCTTGCCAGTGAGTCCGAGACCGAGCCTGATTCCGAGGCCGCCCTGAACGACGACGCCCCCTTTGCCCTGCCAGCCCCCACGGCGGCTGCGCGCACGGTGAGCTACGCCCGCAACAAACGGGTGGCCTTTGCGCCGCACGCCACGCAGGAACTGCTTGAAAACCCCCAATGGATGACCGTGCCAGGCGGCGCTTACTACGCGCGTGGCCTGCTGCACTGGCAAAACCGGCACATCCCCTTCATTGATCTGGAGTCCTTGCTGCTGGCGTACCCGGCGTTTGATGCGCAAGCCCCCGTGCCCTATGCCATGGTGCTGGCCTACCAAACCGCCCCGCACGAGCCGCTGCAATACGGCGCAATTGCCTTGACGGATATTCCGCATACGCAAACCGTGACAGACGCAGACTTCAGCCCCCTGCCCAGCGACAGCGATATGTGGGCAGAGCTGGCCATTTCCTGCTTCAAGCAAAACGGGCAGGTCACGCCAATTCTGGACGCAGCCAAGATTTTCAGCCGTTATCACGGTTGAGGGGCACTGGTCTGGCAAGCGCTGTTGGGCAGGAGCAGCCGCATGCCTCGCTTGCTCGCCTACCGCTGAGTGAGTGAAGCGTTGAGTTGTAGCGCGTTGGGGCGCACAGCTCTTAGGCGCTTTATGGCTCGCTTTTGGGGGCGGGCGTACCTGCTTGAGCAGCGCCTACCAACACATCGCCTTTTTGCAGAGCGAAGCCGCGCAGCCAGTCGGCTGCAGGCAAGGGTTTGCCGCCTGCGCGTTGTAGTGTCAGCAGTTGCAGCACGCCATCATCAGCGCTGTGGCCGCAGGCGATGTGGATGCCGTCGTTCACATCCAGTACCTCACCGGCCACGGCTTGTGCGGGACGGGGCAGGGGGGAGAGGCGCGCGGCGCGGATTTTGATGGGATCGCTGCTGCCTGCTGCATGAGTCGCCGCACCTGGAAGCGGGCTGAAGGCGCGGATGCGCCGTTCCAGTACGGCGGCTGGCTGCGTCCAGTCGAGCAGGGCTTCGGCCTTGGCGATTTTGTGCGCGTAGCTGATGCCAGTTTCGGGCTGGGGCGTGCGCGGCAGCGGGCCGCTTTGCGCTTGCTGCAAGGCTTGCACCACCAGCTTGGCGCCCAGTGCAGCCAATTTGTCATGCAGGGTGGCGGTGGTGTCGTCGGCCGCGATGGGCAGGGCTTCGCACAACAGCATGTCCCCCGTATCCAGGCCCGCGTCCATTTGCATGATGGTGATGCCGCTGTGGCTGTCGCCCGCTTCAATCGCGCGGTGAATGGGGGCCGCGCCGCGCCAGCGCGGCAGCAAAGAGGCATGGATGTTGATGCAGCCCAGGCGCGGCAAATCAAGCACCCATTGCGGCAGCAGCAGGCCGTAAGCGGCTACGACCATGATGTCGGGCTGGGCGGCGAGCAGGGCCTGGCGGGCGGCTTCGGCCTCTTGCGGGTATTTGCCGTCCAGCCGCAGGCTGCGTGGCTGGGCCACGGGCACGCCGTGCTGCAGGGCGGTTTGCTTCACGGGCGAGGGTTGCAGTTGCAAGCCCCGGCCTGCGGGGCGGTCGGGCTGGGTCAGCACCAGGGGCACGTCATAACCCGCTTGCAGAATGTGCTGCAGGGCGTGCTGGGCAAATTCGGGTGTTCCGGCAAAAACAACTCGCATGGTGATGGGGGCTGGCATCAAAGAGTGGCCAGAGTAGCAGGGTTGAGACAGAGGCTGTTGGCGGCTTCGTTACGGGCTGCTTGGTTGGTATGGTAAGGCTGGTGCGCGTTGTTAAGAGTGGATTGCTTTCCAAGCGACTGTTCTAAATGGCATGCTCATTTGCTCGATGGAGAGCTGGCCATGCGTTGTGGCCTTGCTGTGGCGAGCTGTTGGCTGATTCCGATTGGGCTTTCTTCGTCATTCAGCTCACGCCGCGCTCATGCAAGCAGTGCCAGAAGTTATGAGTTGCTCAGGTGCAATTCAGCTTAATGCTTTGCTTCAATCTTTGGCGCTGCGTGTGGCTTCGCGCTTGGCCTTGAGCAGTTTGGTTTTGATGCGGTTGCGTTTGAGTGGCGAGAGGTATTCCACAAACAGCTTGCCATTGAGGTGATCGATTTCGTGCTGAATGCACACGGCCATGAGGCCATCGGCCTCGATCACGCGGCTGTTGCCGTTTTCGTCCAGCGCGCGCACGCGCACCTGGGTGGCGCGCTCCACCCCGTCATACATGCCAGGTACCGAGAGGCAGCCTTCGTCGCCGGTTTGGCGCTCGTCGCTGAACCATTCGATCTCAGGGTTGATCAGCACCACGCGCTGGTCGCGTGTTTCAGACACATCCATCACCACCACGCGCTGGTGCACATCCACCTGGGTGGCCGCCAGGCCCACGCCGTTGGCATCGTACATGGTGTCGAACATATCGCTCACCAGGGTGCGAATGGCGTCATCCACCACCTCCACTGGGCGAGCTACGGTTTGCAGCTTGGGATCAGGGTAAACCAGAATGGGAAGCAGGGCCATGAATCACTCCAGAATATGGTGAGGCAATAACAAACCAAAAATCAGACGCAAAAGCTGTTGACGCTGTGCGGTACGGCGTCCTTGCAGCTCAGCCAGCAGCGCATCATGCGAGCGTTTGCATGAGCTGAATCTCGGCTCGCCGGCGGCGTTGGGGCTCCAACTCGATGCCGCTTCAGATATGGGCGCAAGCTGGCACTTGCAATAAGGCAAACGATGAGGCGGCCAATCGCTATCAAGCAGTCGCCAAAAAGCGTTGACAAAGCAGAGCTACAAATTGTCGCTGTTTTTGCATAAACGTGGCACGGAAAGCACAAAACCACCTCGCTTATCGTGGACAAACCAGCAGAAATGCAGATGTTTTGTTTGTAACAGGATTTTGTGCGCTATGCTGTGCGTGTTGTCTTTTTGACTATATATCACGGCCATGATGCACTCAAAACTTCAAAAACAACTGCCTACCGCTCTCCACACTACGGCCAAAGCGCTGGCTTGCGCAGGCTTGCTGGCAGGCGTTGTGGCGGGCACTTCTGCGCTGGCGCAACAGTATCCGACGACCCCCCAGCAGCGCCAAATCGCCCAGGCGACGGCCGCACGTGGCGTGCCCATCAGCGAGCTGGCGCCCAATGCACCGTCCAAATACGTGGTCAAGCGCGGCGATACCTTGTGGGGCATTTCGGGCAAATTCTTGAAGCGCCCCTACCGCTGGCCCGAGCTGTGGGGCATGAACCTGAAGCAGATTCGCAACCCGCACCTGATCTACCCGGGGCAAACGCTGTGGCTGGAAGTGATCAATGGCCGTGCGCGCTTGCGCGCCGGGCGTCGCATCAGCAGCGGCGCTGGGGGCACAGTGGTTTTGCAGCCGCGCGTGCGCATTGATGATGTGGAGTACCAACCCATTACCACGGTGCCCATGCATTTGATTGAGCCTTTCTTGTCGGAGCCATTGATCGTGGATGCCGATACGCTCAACAAGGCGCACTGGATCGTTGGCTCTAAAGATGGTCGCCAGATCATGGGCACGGGCGATCGCATCTACGCCCGCAGCGGCGATGGCAGCGCCCTGAAATATCAGGACGATGAAGAGGCCAACGTTTACCGCATCTTCCGCAATGCTGTGCCGATCAAAGACCCTGTGACGCAAGAAGTGCTGGGCTACGAAGGCCGCTTTGCCGGGCGTGCGCGCCTAGTACGCTCCGAAACCGTGAGCAGCTCGGCCGATGGCGGCAAAGAGGGCATTCCCGAAGCCGCAGCGCTGGACGTGATCGGCTCCAAAGAAGAAATCCGCACAGGCGACCGTTTGCTGCCCGAGCCTCTGCGCGAAGTGCACAACCACGTGCCGCACGCACCCACTTCGCCCGTAAGCGGCCTAGTGGTGTCGGTGTATGGCGATGCGGTGAGCTATGTGGGCCAAAACCACATCGTGACCGTGAACAAGGGCACGCGCGATGGCATTGACCACGGCACGGTACTCTCACTCATCAGCACGGGCCGTCGCATTGCCGACAAAACCAATGGCCGCAAGCCGGAAATGGTGAAGCTGCCTGACGAGCGCAACGGCTTGCTCTACATCTTCCGCCCGTTCGAGCGCCTGTCTTACGGCTTGGTGATTGAAATCAAGGAACCCGTGAAAATCGGCGACCGCGTGGAAGCGCCTGCCATCTTCTCGGATACGACTGCGCCCGAGCAGGAACTGCCTGCCAGCGGCACTACCACTGGCGGCAGCACCCAGTAAGCTGGGTGGCATACTGCTATCCAGCACCACAGGCAAGCCAAGCGCCGCCCTCAACAAGGGTGGCGCTTGTTTTTTTATGGGCTAGACCGGGCAGACCAGCAGCATGATGAGCATGACGCGTGAAGAAGTCGCCGCTTGGCTGCAACTGGTGCAGGCCAAGGGCATTGGCAGTGGCACAGCGCGCCGCTTGCTGGCGGCCTTTGGCTTGCCCCAGCAGATATTGGCCCAAAGCCCAGCGGCTTTGGCGCAAGTGTTATCGGCCAAGCAGATTGCGGCTTTGCGCACGCCCGATGACGAGACGCTGGCTCTGATCGAAACCACTTGGCAGTGGCTGCAGCAAGGCCTTGCAGTCACAAGCCCAGTGGAGCAGGGCGGTCAGCCCAGCATAGCTTCAACGAATGTGGCAGCAGCGCTTGAGGCGCAAGCGTCGGTTCAATCTGCGGCGTTATCAGCCAGCCCACCGGGCACAAGCTTTGCGCAGATAACCCGGCAAAAACATTCTCATTCGGTGGGCGTGCCGGTTCAACGGCGCCTGTTGGTTTTGGGTGATCCGGCCTACCCGCCCTTGCTGTTGCAAATGGCTGATCCGCCCGTGTTGCTGTATGCCATGGGGCAGGTGGATCGCCTGCAATACCAACAGCCTTGCATCGCGATGGTGGGCAGCCGCAACCCCACGCCGCAAGGCGCCAGCAATGCCCGTGCCTTTGGCAAGGCGTTTTCCGAGATGGGCTGGACGGTCGTGTCTGGCCTGGCGCTGGGCGTGGACGGCGCTGCGCACGAAGGGGCGCTGCAGGCGGCAGAAGCGGCCAGTGGGGCGACTGGAGCAGGGCGTGCCAACACACGTGGCGGGCTGGCTACCATCGCTGTGGTGGGCACGGGGCTGGATCGGGTGTACCCGCGCCAACATCACGGGCTGGCGCACCGCATCGTGCAGCATGGCGTGATCTTGAGCGAAAGCCCCTTGGGCACGCCGCCCTTGTCGCACCACTTTCCCAAACGCAATCGCATCATTGCGGGCTTGAGCCAAGGGGTGTTGGTGGTTGAGGCGGCGCTGCAATCCGGCTCGCTGATCACGGCGCGCCTGGCGGGCGAGCAAGGCAAAGAGGTGTTTGCCATTCCAGGCTCCATCCACGCGCCGCAATCGCGCGGTTGCCATGCCTTGATCAAGCAAGGGGCCAAGCTCGTGGAGTCGGCTCAAGATGTGATGGAAGAGCTGCGCCCCATGCTGGCGGCGAATGTTCAAGACTGGCTAGCGCCTGTTGCTGCTTTTGATGCGGCTGTTTGCTCTGTGGCAGCCGATGCTGGGTTAGCCGCTGAAGCAGCAATGGCTGGCACTGAGCGAGCTGCGTCTGTCAAACCGTTGTCGTCAGCAGTGCTTGAGCAGGGGGCTGTGGATGAGCCGCCCGTGCAAGGCGATGCGGCATTGATATTGCAGGCGCTAGGCCACGACCCGGCTGGGCTGGACACTTTGCTGGCCCGCACGGGCATGGAAACCGCCACTTTGCAAGCCAAGCTGCTGGAGCTGGAACTGATGGGCCTGATCGGGCGCTTGCCGGGCGGCTTGTTTCAGCGCATTGGCATGGCGTAAAGCAAGCCTCAACACGTTGAGAGAGGGAAGTGATCTTGTTGCGGCCTTGTTTGTGGCGTGGGCTTTGGTAGGGTGCCGCTGATCAATCGTCTTGGGATTGATGCAGATGCACTGACGGCATGTGCCTTTCCTAAGTCTGCAGCGTCCTGCTGGGGCGATGGGCTTGATTGATGGCCCGAGATGCGTGTGCGAGCCAGGGATTGAAGGCAGCAAAAACGCGCTTGAGAAAGAGCGCTTGATAAGACGGTGAAGCTGTTACCGATTAAGCTTCGTTGCCTTGCTGCATGGCTGCGCGTTGGCGGGCGGTGAACAGGTCGTAGGTGTTGATGCCGCGCAGCTCTAGAATGGTGTTGCGCACGGCGGCCTCTACCAGCACGGCCAGGTTGCGCCCGGCCATCACATGAATCAGCGTTTTGCGTATGGGCAGGCCCAGCACGTCCTGATACAGCGGCTGAGTGGGGATGCGTTCGTAATCGCTGTGGTTGCTTTCCAGCCGCATCAGGTGCACGATCAGGCGCAGGCGCATGTGGCGGCGCACGGCCGCTTCGCCAAAGATGGCGCGAATATCCAGCAGGCCAATGCCGCGAATTTCAAGCAGGTTTTGCAACAGCTCTGGGCAGCTGCCTTCAATGCTGTTTTGGTTGATGCGGTGTAAATCCACCACGTCGTCGGCCACCAGGCCGCTGCCGCGCGAAATCAGCTCCAGCCCCAGCTCGCTTTTGCCCATGCCCGAATCGCCCGTGATGAGCACGCCCAAGCCAAGAATGTCCATGAACACGCCGTGCATGCTGGTGTGCTCGGCAAAGTGGCGCGAAAGGTAGGCGCGCAGGGTGTCGATCACGAAGGCGGCGCGTTCCGTCGTGACGAACAGCGGGATCTGCGCCTGATCGGCCATCTGGAGCAAGCAGGTAGGCGGCTGCTGGGCATCGGCCACGATGATGGCAGGTGGTGCCAGGTCAATGATGCGCTGGATGCGGCGCTGCAAGACATCGGGGGCTGAGTTGGCTAAAAGGTAGGCGATTTCGCGTTCGCCCAGCACCTGGATGCGATAGGGATGAATGTAGTTGAGGTGGCCCACTAAGTCGGAGCCCGAGCCGGCGGTGCGTATCGTTTGTTCTTGAAATTGGCGCTCGGTCGCGTTTTGGCCTGCAACCCACTGCCAGTTGAATTTGTTGTGATGGGCCTGAAAAAGAGTTTGGGCGGTGATGGGGCTGGGTTGCATGGCGGGAATGATGTGGTTGGAAACTGCCGCCATTCTTGCGCAAAACTTTGTTTAAGAGGCTAAGTGATCAGAGAAAACGCAAAACGCTAGAAGGCTTGGGGCAGACTCGTCTCTGATGCATTTGATTTGAGCGGCATCTTGCCCCATTCAGTATTGAGAGAGGAGGGTTGCACTCTACTCATCGGTCAGCGTCAGCTCCGCTTAATAGTGTGCGAATACGGGACGCTGATCGTTTGATGACGCATCCCATCACACGTTAGAGCCTGAAACGCTGCAGGATCTGGGCGATGGGTGTTGATGCCAGCGGAGCACATCAAGAAATGGAGTCAGCAGCCCAAGAATTAGTGGTTGGCTGCGGGAGTGGCGTAGTGAAGACGTTAGTGGTAGCTGTTAAAACACTAACGTAGTTGGTGAATGCTTGATTGGCTGGCGGTTGGGCTAACGAGTGCCCATCAAGCCGTCGCCATGGGCTGCCAGGTTTGGACGAGTGCGTGCAGGTCGGCTGCGTCGTGCGTGTTCATCAGGCGGGTACGCACATCGGGGTCGCTGAGCATTTCGGCAATTTCAGCAAGGATTTCCAGATGCTTTTGCGTGGCGGCCTCGGGCACCAGTAAAAAGATCAGCAAGCCCACGGGCTGCTCGTCAGGCGCATCGAAAACGATGGGTTTGGCCAAGCGAAACAGGGCGGCCATGGGCGATTTAAGGCCCTTGATGCGCCCGTGCGGAATGGCCACACCATGCCCCAGGCTGGTGGAGCCCAGGCGCTCACGGGCGAAAAGGCTGTCGGTAACTGTGGCGCGGCTGAGGTTGTGCAGTTGTTCGAACAGCAAGCCGGCCTCTTCGAAAGCCCGCTTTTTGCTGGTGGCTTCTACATCAACAAGAACCTGTGTGGCAGGCAAAATGGCGGCAAGACGATTCATAGGGAAAACACCAGTACAGAATGTGAATTATGTGCACAAATCTTGCCGCTTCCTAGTGGAAACCCTAAATCCCACCCATTTTCTAGGTTTTAGTACGGGAATTGATGTTTTTCATACGACTTGGGTCGATGCTGGTGATCTGGCGCTTTTGCATGGATCAATAGATGCCAACAGGTGAATAGGGCGAGAGCGAGAGGCAACGCCCCATGTCTGAACCGCACTATCGATCGTGCAAGCGGCAATAAAAAACACCCGGTGGTTACTGACCAGCCGGGTGTTTGTGTTTGCAGTGCGCTTTGTCTGATTACTTCAAGAGTCAGCTTTCAAGGATGTGCTTTCAAAGCGCATTCTTGCGCACTGGACTGCTTGAACCATTGACTGAAAACGCCGTTTCAAGCGTCTTCCGTATCGTGCGGCAAGCGTTTTTGCCCCACGGCGTTGTGGGATCGCAGCTTGTCTTTGTAGCGCACGATTTGGCGGTCCAGTTTGTCAATCAATGCGTCGATGGCCGCATACATGTCTTGATGGCTGCATTCGGCGTGCAAGTCGTTGCCTTTGACTCCCAGCGTGCACTCGGCGCGCTGGCGGCGCTCTTTTTCTTTCTGGTTTTCGATGCTCAACAGCACGCGGGCATCTACCACTTGTTCAAAACGGCGAGTGATACGCGCCAGCTTGCTGGTGATGTACTCACGCAAAGCCGGGGTCACTTCCAAGTGGTGTCCACTGATGGTCAGATTCATAACTCCTCCTGATGCATTGAGGGATGTCGTCAACCATTGGCGCGGGCGCAAGCCGTTGCCAACGACCTGCGGCAGTCGAATCAACTGCAGCTGGGTCACTATGCAGGGCTTTGCGAAAAAAATCAAGCCATCACCAATTAAAAAGGCGTTTTCTGGAAAAACAGGCACATTGAGTGAAGTCAAGCTGGAGTAATGTGGCGAGTGAGCAGATGACGGATGCTTTTGTTAGATGAGGCAACCCATGCCACTGGGAAGGGGTAGTGATTGGGTGCACCCCATCCCGCATAATCCGGGACATGAGCGGCAACACACTTGGCACCCTTTTCGCTGTCACCAATTTTGGTGAATCCCACGGCCCGGCCATTGGCTGCGTGATCGACGGCTGCCCGCCCGGCATGGCGCTGTCGGCAGACGACATCCAGCCCGATCTGGATCGGCGTCGCCCCGGCACCAGCCGCTACGTCACGCAGCGGCAAGAGGCGGATCAGGTCGAAATCCTCTCGGGCGTGTACGAAGGCCGTACCACCGGCACGCCCATTGCCCTGCTGATTCGCAATACCAACCAGCGCAGCAAGGATTACGGCGACATCCTGCGCACCTTTCGCCCGGGCCATGCTGACTATGGCTACTGGCACAAATACGGCATTCGCGATCCGCGTGGGGGTGGGCGCTCATCTGCGCGCCTGACCGCGCCTACCGTGGCCGCTGGGGCCGTGGCCAAAAAGTGGCTGGCCGAAACCTACGGCATGCAATTTCGCGGTTGCATGACGCAATTGGGCGAGCTGCCCATACCTTTCGAAGGCTGGGAGCATGTGCCGAACAATCCTTTCTTTGCGCCTTGCGCCGACGTGAGCGCGCTGGAAGCTTATATGGACGCCCTGCGCAAATCGGGCGACAGCTGCGGCGCACGCCTGCGTGTGCAGGCCACGAACGTGCCGCTGGGTTTGGGTGAGCCGATTTATGACCGCTTGGATGCGGACATTGCCCACGCTTTGATGGGGCTGAACGCCGTCAAAGGCGTGGAAATTGGCGATGGCTTTGCCTGTGTGGCGCGCCGTGGCAGCGTGCATGGCGATTCGCCCACGCCGCAGGGCTTTGCCAGCAACCGCGATGGCGGCATCGTCGGCGGCATCAGCAACGGGCAGGCCATTGAAGTGAGCCTGGCGATCAAGCCCACCAGCTCGATTCTGCTGCCGCGCGATTCGATTGACCTGGACGGCCAGCCCACCGTGGTGCAAACCAAAGGGCGGCACGACCCCTGTGTGGGTATTCGCGCCACGCCCATTGCCGAGGCGCTGTTGGCGCTGGTGGTGATGGAACACGCCTTGCGCCAGCGCGCGCAGTGCGCCGATGTGCGAGTCTCCACGCCCGACGTGGCACGGCTTGGGTGAAGGCACCCGTAAGCAGCGGGGTGTACCTGCTGTCACTTTGTGCTGCTGCAATAAAAGCCAAAACGCTTGCTGTTATCGCTCGCTGTCGTGAGCCGACGGCGGATGGAGTTGGCGCGGGAAAATCTATCAGCAGCCCGTGAATAGCCGTGGGCAATTCGTGTGCAAGCGGTGCAGCGGCTTGAAAAGCCTAGCCTTGGTGCGTATAGGGCGTATTGGCGCTGGGTGCGCCTGGCTCACGCAGCAGGCGTTGCGGAGGAAAGACCAGGGCAAAACACGATCCATGCCCCACTTTGCTGTCGATTTCGAGCGCAGCTTGGTGGCGTTGCGCCACATGCTTGACGATGGCCAGCCCCAGGCCTGTGCCGCCACTTTCGCGTGACCGGCTCTTGTCCACCCGGTAAAAGCGTTCGGTGATGCGTGCCAGGTGCTCTCGCGCGATGCCGGGGCCGGTATCCGTTACGGCAATGCGCAGACTGCCGGTATCGGTTTGCGTGGCCTGCAAGGCAATGTGGCCGCCAGCCGGGGTGTAGCGCACGGCGTTGCTCAGCAGGTTGCTGATGGCGCTGCGCAGCTCGCCGTGGCTGCCCATGATGTGCAGGGCGGCATCCAGTTGATTGTTCAGCGTGATGTGGTGTGTGGCCTGCGGTTGGCTGGGGCCGTTGGTGCTGTGGCCCAGTACGCGCGAGAGCGATTGCGCATCGCGCACGCATTGCTGCAACAGGGTGTTGAGGGCGACGTGCTCGCTCGTATCCGGGGGCGGACTGCCTTCCAGGCGCGAGAGCATGAGCAGATCGTCCACCAGCAGTTGCATGCGCTGGGCCTGATCGGCCATCAGGTGCAGATAGCGTTGGCGCTCTGCTTCGTTGAGCGGCAGGCTTTGCAGGGTTTCGACAAAACCCACGAGCACGGTCAGGGGCGTGCGGATTTCGTGCGAGACGTTGGAAACAAAGTCGCGGCGCACGCGATCGGTTTGTTCCAGCAGCGTCACATCGCGCGACAGCAGCAGGCGCTTGCCTTCGCCAAATGCAAAGGTTTGCACCGATACCTTGACGGGGCGTTGAGCCGTGTGCTTGCGCCCGTGGATGGTGACGCCCTGTTCATTGGGGTTGCGCAGCCAGTAGCCAACGAATTGCGGGTCGCGCACCAGGTGGGCAATTTGCTGGTTCAAGTCTTGCGGATCGTTGAAGCCGAAATGTTCGGCCGCAATCAGGTTGAACCATTCCATGTGGCCCTGCTCGTCGAGCAAGACCACGCCAATGGGCAGAGCCTGAATGGCATCCAGAAAGGCTTTGAGCTTTTCTTGCACCAGTGTGGTTTTGCGCATTTGCTTGCGTTGCACCGCTGCGGCGGCGTCAGCCAGGTCTTGCCACGATTGGGGCAGGCGTGGCGGGCTGGATAAATCCCCTTTTTGCACCCAACGCAGCAGACGCGTGCCCAGCATGGCGTCGCGCGCGATCCAGACACCGGTGCCCAGCACGGCGGCCAGCAGCAGCCAAAAGGCAGCGTCCGCATGCCCTTGCTGGCGCAGCAGCAGGCCAGCGCCCAGCGCCAGCGCTTGTGCGGTGAAAAGCCCGATCGTTTTTGGGTTCATGAATGCGCGAAGAAAAAGCGGCAGTTGATGGTTGGGCTACGCCCGTCCTCATGTGCTGTCGAATCTAGCCGGATTGGGCCGTGAGGCGGTAGCCCGTGCCACGCACGGTTTCAATCATGCTGCCCGCTTCGCCCAAGGCTTCGCGCAGGCGTTTGATGTGCACGTCTACCGTGCGCTCTTCGATGTCGGCGTCCTCACCCCACACATGGTGCAGCAGTTGCGCGCGGCTGTGCACGCGCTCGGCATGCCGCATGAAGTGGTACAACAGCTTGAATTCGGTTGGCCCCAGTTTGAGGGGCTGGCCTGCGTATTCGATGCGGTGGGTGCTGGCATCGAGCGACAGCGCGCCCAGCGTCAGCACAGTATTTTCGGTTGCACTTTCGGGTGCGCTGCGGCGCAGCACGGCGCGGATACGCGCAAGCAGCTCTTTGGTAGAAAAAGGCTTGCTGATGTAGTCGTCGGCACCGGCGTCCAGCCCGGCTACGCGGTCGTTTTCTTCACTGCGGGCCGTGAGCAGGATGATGGGCGTGGCTTTGGTGCGGGCATCGCTGCGCCAGCGTTGGGCCAGGGCAATGCCGCTGTCGCCGGGCAGCATCCAGTCCAGCAGAATCAGCTCGGGCAGTTGTTCGTTGAGGGCTTGTTGCGCGGCTTGCCCGTCGGCTGCCCAGACGACGCGGTAGCCATTGTGCCGCAGATTGACGGCAAGCAGTTCGGCGATGGGCGCTTCGTCTTCAACCACCAGAATCGTAGGTTGCTTGAGCATGCCGTTTCCCCCGCGTGCCTTGGCTCAGCGCGGCTTCAGCCCAGTTGCGACTCGATGGTGTCGATGGGGGTGTGGCGCACGTCCAGGCCGTTGACGATGTAGATCACGCATTCGGCCAGGTTCTTGGCGTGGTCGCCAATGCGCTCGATGGATTTGGCGATGAAGAGCAGATCCAGGCTGGGGGTGATGGTGCGCGGGTCTTCCATCATGTAGGTGACGAGCTTGCGCATGAAGCCGTCGTATTCCTTGTCGATCAGGTCGTCGGTCTTGATGATTTCCAGCGCAATGGGCACGTCCAGCCGGGCAAAGGCATCGAGCGCCTGGCGCAGCATGTCGGAGGCCAGCGAAGCCGCCGTGCGCAACTCGGTAAAAGGCAGGGTGCGGGCCGATCCGGCCTGGATGATGCGTTGCACCATGCGGGCGATGCGGTCGGCTTCGTCGCCGGCGCGTTCCAGGTTGGCGATGCTGCGCGAGATGGCGATGAGCAGGCGCAGATCGCGTGCGG
This sequence comes from Allobrachymonas sp., assembly GCA_030529505.1. Lineage (GTDB taxonomy): Bacteria > Pseudomonadota > Gammaproteobacteria > Burkholderiales > Burkholderiaceae_C > Brachymonas. The sequence continues at coordinate 23,474 of JAUMWT010000020.1, forward strand.
TGGGTTGGCGCCGCCCGATGATGGAAACCAGCTCGTGGTCGATTTGCAGCTCCATGGAGTTGACATGGGGCTCGGTATCGAGCACGGCGGCGGCGGTTTCGAGGTTGTAGTTGGTCATGGCCTCGACGGCCTGGCGCAACTGCTGCTCGACCAGACCGCCCATTTCCATGACCATGCCGCAGATGTGATTGAGTTCGGCGTCAAACTGGGTGGAGAGATGCTTGCCTGGCATGACGGGCTCCTGGTGGGTGGCGGGGCTCAGCCGAAGCGGCCGGTGATGTAGTCTTCGGTTTCGCGGCGCTTGGGTTTGAAGAACATGTCTTTGGTGTCGCCGAATTCGATCAGCTGGCCCATGTACATGTAGGCGGTGTTGTCGCTGCAGCGTGCGGCCTGCTGCATATTGTGCGTGACGATGACAACGGTGTAATCGCTTTTGAGTTCGGCGATCAGCTCCTCGATCTTCGAGGTGGAGATGGGGTCCAGCGCCGAGCAGGGCTCGTCGAGCAACAAGACCTCGGGCTTGACGGCGATGCCGCGCGCGATGCACAGGCGCTGCTGTTGCCCGCCCGAGAGACCCGATCCGCTTTGGCCGATCTTGTCTTTCACTTCATCCCACAAAGCAGCCTTGCGCAGCGCCCATTCCACGCGGTCGTTCATGTCGGCCCTGCTCAGATTCTCGAACAGGCGCACGCCAAAAGCAATGTTGTCGTAAATCGACATGGGAAAGGGCGTGGGTTTTTGAAACACCATGCCGACCTTGGCGCGCAGCAGGGCCACGTCTTTTTTCTTGTCGAGCAAGTCCTGCCCGTCGAGCAGGATTTGCCCTTCGGCGCGCTGGTCGGGGTAGAGCTCGTACATGCGGTTGAAGATGCGCAGCAGGGTGGATTTGCCGCAGCCCGAGGGGCCGATGAAGGCCGTGACCTGCTTTTCGGGAATGTCCATGTTGATGCCCTTGAGCGCATGGAATTTGCCGTAGTGAAAGTGCAGGTCGCGCACGGAAATCTTGGCGGGCGCCGCAGCTGCGGTGGGGGCTGCGGGGGCTTGTTCGGGGGGCATGGCAGGGTTCATGGTAGGGTTACTCGCAGTCGTGGCAGTGGGCGTGGCAGTCGTCATGGCAATGGGTGTGGCGTGGACATCAATGCTTGCTGCGGGTGAGCAGGCGAGCCACGATGTTGAGGGTGAGCACGGCCAGGGTGATGACGAAGATGCCCACCCAGGCCAGTTGTTGCCAGTTCTCGTAAGGCGTCATGGCAAATTTCAGAATCATGGTGGGCAGGCTGGCAATCGGTTCGCTCATGTCGCTGCTCCAGAACTGGTTGTTGAGCGCGGTAAAGAGCAACGGCGCCGTTTCACCCGCAATGCGTGCCACGGCCAGCAAAATGCCCGTGACCACGCCCGAGCGCGCGGCCTTGAAGGTGATGGCCCAGATCACTTTCCACTTCGGCGTGCCCAGCGCGTAGGCTGCTTCGCGCAAACCTGCGGGCACCAGGTTGAGCATGTTTTCGGTGGTGCGGATGACCACCGGAATGACCAGCAGCGCCAGGGCCACCGAACCGGCCCAGCCCGAAAAGCCGCCAAAAGGCACCACCAGAATCACCGACACGAACATGCCGATGACGATGGAAGGGGCCGAGAGCAGAATGTCGTTGACGAAGCGCGTGACGCGGCCCACCCAGCCGTGCTGGTCGTACTCGGCCAGGTAGATGCCGGCCATCACGCCGATGGGCGTGCCGATGAAGGTGGCCACCAGCACCATCAGGAAAGAGCCGAAGATGGCGTTGGCGATGCCGCCGGCTTCGTTGGGCCCGGGCGTCATGGCCGTGAGGGCCTGCACGCTCAAGCCCCCCACGCCCAAGCGAATGGTGTCGAGCAAAATCCAGAGCAGCCAAAACACGCCAAAACCCATGGCCAGCATCGACAGGCCGAGCATGACGCGGTTGACGAGCTTGCGCCGCGCGTATTTGGCGGCGCGGTAGTCGTGAGCGGGTGCGGAAGGTGCGGCAGAAGGTGTCATCGCTGTGTTCGTATTCATGCAGAACGCCCTTCGTTTTTGCGCAGGCGCAAGAGCAGCAGTTTGGACAAGGTCAGCACAATGAAGGTGATGATGAACAGCACCAGCCCCAGGTAGATGAGCGAGGCGCGGTGCAGATCGCTGGAGGCTTCGGCAAATTCATTGGCCAGCGTGGCAGTGATGCTGCTGGCGGGCTCGAACAGGCTCAGCGATGTGAGGTGGTTCATGTTGCCGATGACAAAGGTCACGGCCATGGTTTCGCCCAGGGCGCGGCCCAGGCCCAACATCACACCGCCGATGACCCCGGTTTTGGTAAAGGGCAACACCACTTTCCACATCACCTCCCAGGTGGTGGAGCCCAAGCCGTAGGCCGATTCCTTGAGCAGGGTGGGCGTCACCTGGAACACATCGCGCATGACCGAGGCGATGAAGGGAATGATCATGATCGCCAGGATGATGCCCGCCGGCAGAATGCCGATGCCCACGGGCGGGCCGCTGAACAGGCCCGAGAGCACGGGAACATCGCCCAGCAGGCGTTGCAAAGGCAGTTGTACAAAGCGCGCCAGCACAGGGCCAAACACGGTCAGCCCCCACATGCCGTACACGATGGAGGGCACAGCCGCGAGCAGTTCCACCGCCGTGCTCAGCGGTTGCTTGAGCCAGCGTGGCGACATTTCAGTGAGGAAGAGCGCAATGCCAAAGCTCACGGGCACGGCGATCAAAAGCGCAATGATGGATGTGGCCAGCGTGCCGTAGATCATGACCCAGCCGCCATAGTCATCGCTCACGGGGTTCCAGGCGCTGCGCACCAAAAAGGCCGGGCCAAACTCCCGAATGGCGGGCCAAGCCCCCCAGATCAGCGAGAGGATGATGCCGGCCAGCAGCGACAGGGTCAGCCATGTGGCCAGGCGGGCGGCGCCGGCAAAAAACAGATCGGCCCAGAAGCCGGTGCGCTGCGTGACTGCAGGCACAGTGGACGGTTGGGGGCGCGGTGCCGGGGCGTGTGACTCAGGCCCGGCCTGTGCAGCAGTGGAAAGAGAATCCGTGAGAGACATGGTGCGTGCTCCATGTGAGGGATGTGGGGCAACAAGGGCTGGCCGTAACAGGGAGTGTCAAACAGCGGCAAGCGGTTCCGGTATGGGCTTCCAAGGCTTGAAAGGGTGGGTTCAACGCTTCAGAGGCTTTTGGGGATCAAGGCTTGTAGGCAATGGGCTGGCCGTTTTCGTCTTGAATGCCGGCCCAGGATTGGCGGATCAGGCCTTTGACTTCATCGGGCATGGCGATGTAGTCCAGCGTCTGCGCGGTGGGGTCGCCCTGGCTCAGGGCCCAGTCGAAAAACTTCAGCGCGGCTGCCGCGTTGCGGGGCTTGTCGGGGCGCTCGGGCATCATGATGTAGGTGGCTGCCGTCAGCGGCCAGGCGTCGGGCGCGGGCTGGTTGGTCAGCACCTGGTAGAAAGTGTTCTGCCAGTCGGCCGCAGCGGCGGCAGCCTTGAAAGTTTTTTCCTCAGGGGCCACGGCCTTGCCCGCGGCGTTTTTGAGTTGCACGGCCGTCATCTTGGCTTGCTTCACGTAAGCGTATTCCACATAGCCAATCGAATTGGGCAGGCGCGAAACGAACAGGGCCACGCCCTCATTGCCTTTGCCGCCGGTGCCCACAGGCCAGTTCACAGCCTTGCCTTCGCCGATTTTTTCTTTCCATTCGGGGCTGACCTGGCTCAGGTAATGGGTGAAGGTGAAGCTGGTGCCCGAACCATCGGCGCGGCGCACGGGGGCGATGCTGGCATCGGGCAGAGCCAGACCGGGGTTGAGGGCCACGATGGCCGGGTCGTTCCAGCGGGTGATCTGGCCCAGATAGATGCCGGCCAGCGTCGGGCCGTCCAGCACCATCTCGTTCGATGCGATACCCGCGATATTCACCACGGGCACCACGCCGCCAATCACGGTGGGAAACTGCACCAGGCCCCGGGTTTTGAGCACCTCGTCTTTCAGCGGCTCGTCAGAGGCGCCAAAGTGCACCGTTCGGGCCTCAACTTGCTTCATGCCTGCGCTGGAACCCACGGATTGGTAGTTGATTTTGATGCCGGTGGCCGCGGCGTAATCGCTGGCCCATTTGGCATACAGCGGCGCTGGAAACGAAGCCCCCGCGCCTGTTGCGCCGTTGTCGGCCGCCGTGGGCGGCTGGTTGCCGGGCGCGGATTGGCCGCAAGCTGCCAAGCCCCATGCCAAGGTGGCGGCCAGGCCCAACAGGGCCATTCTGCGCGTGGTGTGCATGAAAAATCCTTTGTTTTTCATTCGCCGTTCTCTGTCTTCTTTCTCAAACCTTGGGCCGAAAGCACCCGTTCGTGCATGGGGGCTCAAGGCCTATGCCTCTACTGTAAAAGCCTTGAATGACAATCGTGTGACACAGCGCAAGGATGCCTGGCCCAAAGCCCGATGGCGGCGCAAATCAATGGCGCAAGTGGCGCATCGATGGCACGGTGGTCTTTGGCTATTGGCTGGCGTTTATTGGCGCTTTCGTCCGATGGGCTGGATGCGGCAGCTTTGCGCCTGTTTTTGAGCGATCTGCTTGAGTGAACGGTCGTATCAGCTTGGCCCGTGTGGCTGCTGTGCGAGGCTGTTGCAAGCCCCATGCGCTAGCCATGTCGTAAACTGCGTCGGTCTGTGCGCTGGCTGGCGCAGACTGTTTTCTGATCGGTTTTTTCACTGGGCAACACGGCATGAGCATACGCAAGGGCACCCGTCTGGCAGCGATTGATTTGGGTTCCAACAGCTTCCGATTGGAGATCGGCAAATACGAAGGCGGGCAGATCGAGCGTGTGGAATACCTCAAGGAAACGGTGCGCCAGGGTGCGGGCCTGGACGAGCACAATGTGCTTTCGCTTGAAGCGATGGAGCGCGGCTGGGCCTGCCTGCAGCGCTTCAAGGAGCGCTTGGGCGATTTCCCCGCCGAGCACATCCGCGCCGTGGGCACCCAAACGCTGCGCCAGGCGGTGAACCGCGAGGAGTTTCTGGCGCGTGGCAGCCAGATTCTGGGCGTGCCGATCAACGTGGTATCTGGCCGCGAAGAGGCGCGCCTGATCTATCAAGGCGCGGCCAGCCTCTTGCCGCGATCCAAGGATCGGCGGCTGGTGGTGGATATTGGCGGGCGTTCCACCGAACTCATCATCGGCAAAAACCTCAAGGCCCTGGCGCTGGATTCGTCGCAAATGGGCAGCGTGACCTGGTCAATGCGCTACTTTCCCAAAGGCGAATTCACCCCCGGCGCCTTTCGTCGCGCCGATGTGGCAGCCAAGGCCGAGCTGGACGAGGCACTGGCCGTTTACGGCGCGGGCCATTGGGACGTGGCCTACGGCTGCTCGGGCACCGTGGCGGCGGTCAGCGACATCATCAGCGCCGCGGGCCAGGGCGCGCCGGGGCTGGTCTCACGCCAGGGGCTGGATTGGCTGCTGCAACAGATGCTGAAAGCGCGCAGCGCATCGGCCTTGCAGCTGGAAGGGCTGAAAGACGACCGCCGCCCCGTGATTGGCGGCGGCGTGAGCATTTTGCTGGCCTTGTTCGATGCGCTGGGCATTGAAGAAATGCACGTTTCGGTGGGAGCGTTGCGCCAGGGCGTGCTGCACGATTTGCTCAAGCGCCAGCAGCCCGCGACCGACATCCGCTCGCAAACCGTGAACAAGCTCATGGCAAAGTTCCAGGCTGACGAGGCGCAAGCTGCGCGGGTGGAGCGCACGGCGCTGGCGTTGTACCGGCAACTGCCGCAGCCCGATGCGGTGCTGCAAGAGCGGCGCGAGCGCAAGCTGCGCTGGGCGGCGCGCCTGCACGAAATCGGCAAGCACATTTCCTACAGCAACTACCACCGCCACGGCGCCTACATCGTCGATCATGCCGAGGCGCCGGGATTTGCGCTGGCCGAGCTGCACCGCCTGAGCCAGCTGGTGCTGGGGCATCGCGGCAAGCTGCACAAGCTCGATATCGACTGGCAGGCGGGCAGCTTTGCCTCTGCCCTGCTGGTGCTGCGCCTGGCCGTGATCCTGTGCCATGCGCGGCGCAAGCCGCAAATGGCGGGCGTTCAGTTGCAAACGGCCAAGGCGGGCCGCAGCGCGGGCAAGGGCGGCGGCTTTGTTCTGACGGTGCAGCGTGGCTGGACGAAGAAATTTCCCCAGTCCTACTACTTGCTGGAACAAGAGGCGCAAGCCTGGAGCAAAACGCGCATCGGTTTGAAGCTGGTGGTGAAATGAGAGACTGGCATCGTTATTGAGCAATCCCCGTGCAAATCCGAACCAGGGGCAGTGGTGCTGGGCCAATATCAGCATTGGGCAAGCATCGGGTGGCTTGCCACTGCGTCATTGCTTGGCAAGGGATCAACAAAAAAGCCACCTTCATCGGTGGCTTTTTTGTTGGGAAAGCGCAAGGCCGTGATCAAGCAAACTGCTGGGCCACAAAATCCCAGTTCACCAGTTTGTCGAGGAAGGTCTCCACATACTTCTGGCGCGCGTTGCGGTAATCGATGTAATAGGCGTGCTCCCACACATCAACGCCCAGCAGGGCTTTGTTTTCGGTGGTGATGGGGTTGCCAGCCGGCCCCATGTTGACGATGTCTACGCCGCCATCTGGGGTCTTGATCAGCCATGTCCAGCCCGAGCCGAAGTTGGCCACGGCCGACTTCACGAAAACCTCGCAAAAAGCGGCATGGCTTCCCCACTTCTTGTTGATGGCTTCGGCCAGTGCGCCGGTAGGCTCGCCGCCGCCATTGGCTTTCATGCAGGGCCAGAAGAACTCGTGGTTCATGATTTGAGCAGCGTTGTTGTAAATGGGGCCGCTGGCTTTTTTCACGATTTCTTCCAGCGTCATGGATTCGAATTCGGTGCCTTTTTGCAGTTCGTTGAGTTTGTCCACATAGGCTTTCAGGTGCTTGCCGTGGTGGTATTCCATGGTTTCCTGGCTGCAATAAGGGGCCAGGGCATCAATCGGATAGGGCAGGGGCTTGAGTGTGTGTTCCATGACAACTCCTTCTACGGATGGAATGAATACGGATTGCGCGGCATTCTCGCACAAGCCATTTGCCTGCGGGGCGGTGGGGGATCTGCTGTTGCAGTGAATGGCGCGCTATGATGCCAGCCGTTTTTTGGACTGTTGCCCTCTCTTCAATATGCAGGTTGTCGCGCAATGAGCGGGCCTGGGCTCAAACGCTGCATCGCGCATTCCTGTGAAGCAAAAAGCGGCGAGATGGGAAGGGTAGCAGATGCGTCCGTCCTCTCGATTCACCCCCCTGAAGCGATTTTCGTGAGCATTTTGGACAGCTCCTTTTTTCCCATTGAACTCATGGCCGATTTCACGCTTGACGACTTTGACTTCGCGCTGCCGCCGGAGCTGATTGCGCAGCAACCTGCCGCTCAACGCACGGGCGCACGGCTGCTGGATGGCGCTGGCCCCACGCCCATTGATCGCATGTTCCCCGATCTGTGTGGTTTGTTGCAAGCGGGCGATCTGTTGATCTTTAACGATACGCAAGTCATTAAGGCCCGCCTGTTCGGGCGCAAGCCCAGCGGCGGGCAGATTGAATTGCTGGTGGAGCGTGTGCTGCATGAGCAAGCTGTGCTGCACACAGTGGCTGCCCACCTCAGAGCGAGCAAAAAGCCCGCGCCAGGCACGGTTCTGCAAATGGACGGCGGCTTTACGGCTACCGTGCTGGGCCGTTGGCCGCAGGCCGATGGCCCCTTGTATCAGCTGCAATTCAGTGGCGACCCCTACGCCTTAATGGAGCAGCATGGCCATGTGCCGCTGCCGCCCTATATTGCGCGCGACCATGCGGCAGAAGGCGCCGAGCAAGTTGATGCCAACGATGCGCGCCGCTATCAAACCGTGTTTGCCAAGCACCCTGGTGCCGTGGCTGCGCCCACGGCTGCCTTGCATTTTGATGAAGCTTTGCTGGAGAAGCTGCGGGGGCAGGGCATTGCTACGGCCAGCGTTACCCTGCACGTGGGCGCGGGTACCTTCCAGCCTGTGCGCACGCAAGACATTGCTGCGCACCAAATGCATGCCGAGCGTTATCAGGTGCCGTCTGAGACGGTTGAAGCCATCGCGGCTTGCCGGGCGCGTGGTGGGCGCGTGGTGGCGGTAGGTACTACCAGCGTACGCGCTTTGGAAAGCTGGGCCGCCAGCGGGCAGGCTGAAGGGGAAACACGCATCTTCATTACGCCGGGCTTTCAGTTTCAGGTGGTGGATGTGCTGCTGACCAACTTCCACCTGCCTAAAAGCACCTTGCTGATGTTGGTGAGCGCCTTTGCTGGCTACGCGCACATCATGGCCCTGTATCGGCACGCCATTGTCCAGCGTTACCGCTTTTTCAGCTATGGCGATGCCATGCTGCTGCAGCGTGCGTCATAAGGAGCGGTGGTTTGAGGATTCGATTTGCGCATGCAGCCGCACAGCGTGTGGTAGCGAAGCGGATCGGATCAGAGAGCTGCACCAGCGTCCTGTATCACTGCGAGCATGCCGCTTGGCACCTGTGTTCAATTCGTCCAAAGGAAAAGGGCATGGTCGATCCTGTAACCGGTTCGCCCCATGCCCTTTTTCAAATGCCTGTGATGTGGAGTCTCTGGGCTGCCCTCCAAACAGGTGAATCAGGCCGTCAGGTCTTTGACCAGATCCACGCTGCCGTTGGCCTTGACGGCGACAATGCCTTGCTCACGCAGCTCTTCGCTGGCATACATCTCGCTGGTGCCAATCACTTGGTGGTTGGCTGCCTTGAGCGTGAAATAGAACTTGCCATTGACGGCCGTTTTGCGCTCGTAACGCTCGTCTTGCGGGCTGTTGCTTTGCACCGATGCAATGCCATTCTGGGCGGCCGCCTTGGTGGTGTACAGCTCGCTCACCAAAATGGTGCCGCCATCCCATGTTTTGAGCACGAAGCGGAATTGATCGTCTTTGCTCTTGCTGAGTTCAAACCAACCGGCCATGACACACCTCCTTGTGGATGTATTGAGAAGAATGGAAAGGTCATTATGGGCGTGCAGGCTGACAGAAAGCTTAGCAATGGTTGAGTCTGATGTAGAGGAGAAAGCAGGCAGATGTTGGCCAGAGTCCAGGCTGCGCAATTTGCGGAAGATGGCGGCTTTCCTCATGGTGAAGCGGCAGAGCAAGCAGAGGGCTTGCCGCTTGGCTGGGCGTTGAAAGCCGGATCAAAACCTTTGTTTCTGGCGCGCGGCAGGTGTGTGTGATTCTTGGCAATCGGCCACAACAAGGGGGTTAACGCTTTTCCACCGCCAGCACATAGGGCGGCGGGCCTGATTGATTGACCAGTTGGTAACGCACCGCAACGGCGTATTGCGAATCGAGTGCGGCGCACCAGTGTTCGACCGCTTGCCGTTCTTCTTCACCACCGCTGTGGCCGTGGTAGATCACCACCACCAGCACGCCGCCGGGCAGCAAAAGGTCCAGCGCCTGCGTAAGGGCCGATACGGTGCTTGTGGGTTGCGTGACCACGGTTTTGTCACTGCCGGGTAAATAGCCCAAATTGAAAACGGCGGCTTTCAAGCCCGCCGTGATGTGTTGCCGAAGATGAGCGTGGCTGTCGGCAATCAGCGTGGCGCGCTCCAACAAACCAGCCTGCTGCAAACGAGCGCGGGTGGCCGCCAATGCGGGCGGCTGCACATCAAAGGCATAAACATGGCCGTGTGCGCCCACGCATTGGGCCAGCAGCAGGGTGTCGTGTCCGTTGCCTGCGGTGGCGTCCAATGCGCAATCGCCCGGCTGAAGTGCGTGCCGCAGCAGATTGTGTGCAAAAGGCAAGATGCCGGGCAGATGGTGTAGGTTGTGGCGCGACACGGTTTTTAGGTACGAGAGAAGAAGGTGTGGAAGTGCTGTGGCTCGGGCGCTAAGTGCAAGTTTTTTCTAGCTATCCAGTGAGTGGAGTCTTGCAGGTCAAGATGGTCATTGAAGAACGAAACGCTCCGATGGCGCTGCTGTGCGAACTGTGGCGCTATTTATTTAGGGATGCAAATCAGCAAGAAGGCGCAATTGCCTGACCGCTGGTTCGCCAACAGCTTCAGTTTAGAAGCGCGTGCCGATTTGAGGCTGCGATTTGGAATGGGCTCCCCGCTTCAGAGAGCAATGCAGGGTTGAAGCAGCCAAACGCTCAGATCATCAATTTCTGCTAAGTGGCGACATTGCACACTGTGCTTCTTACTCATTAAAAAGGGAAGAGGGAAAAAAATCGCAGATCGGTTTTTATCCCTCATTGCCCCCTTCGATCACATGTCAATCACTTGTGACGAAAGTGATGAACAGTGCTTGCCCTTACCAGCCGCGGCGGGGCTTGCCCGTACCGCTGCGGGAACTGCGGCGAATATCGTCCACGCTGGTGCGCAGGGGGTCGGGCTGGCCACTGTTGCCTTTGCTGCGCAGCGGTTTGAATTCGTCGCGATGCGTTTTGAACAGGGTGCTTTCGTGGCTGCGCGGTTGGGTCTCGGCCTGGTGGTTGTGGCGCACGCGGTTGGGCGCTTTGTTGGCGGGGCGGCGTGCCGCACCGGCTGTGTGGCTCGGTTGCCCACCAGTGCGGCTGCCTTGCGGTGCGTCAGGCGGGTTGCTGGCCTGCGCGGCGGCCTGGTCTTTTTGCAGGCGCTGGCCGCCGCCACCGCTGCGGAAACGGTTGCGGCGTTTGCGTGGGCGCGGTTGATAGGGCGTGCGCGGCAAGGGATTGCCGTCGGCGTCTTTAGGCCGCAGATCAGGTTCGCCTTGCGTGCTGGTGCTGGCGTCAGTTGTTGCCGGTGTCTGCGCTGTAGCCGCAGGTGTGGCTGCTGCTGGGCGGCGGGCTTTTTCAGGTGCGCGCTTTTCGCGAATGCGTTGCATCATTTCTTGGCGGGCCGCACGGGCGGCAGCGGCCATCACGGCACGCCCCGGGGGTTTGCCTGCGCCGCCCCACAGGGTTTGGCGGCCCATGGCGATGGGTTCGGCTTTTTCGTCTGGCTCGGGGCCAAAGCCATCCACAGCCTGCACGGGAATTTGCTGCTGCGTGAAGCGCTCAATCGCTTGCATGAAGCCTTCTTCATCCAGGCAGACAAAGCTCACAGCCTGGCCTTCGGCCCCCGCGCGGCCAGTGCGGCCAATGCGGTGCACGTAGTCTTCGGGCACGTTGGGGATTTCGTAATTCACCACGTGCGGCAAGTCGTCAATGTCGATGCCGCGCGCGGCAATATCGGTAGCCACCAGAGCGCGCAGGGCGCCGCTTTTGAAATCGGCCAGAGCCTGGGTGCGGGCGCTTTGACTTTTGTTGCCGTGCAGGGCCATGGCGCTGATGCCCTGCTTGTTGAGAAAGTCAGCCACCTGATTGGCGCCGAATTTGGTGCGTGTGAAGACCAGCACCTGGTTCCAGTTGTTTTGCTGGATGATGTGGGCGAGCAATTCTTTTTTGCGATTGCGGCCCACGGGGTAGATGGTTTGGGCGATACGCTGCGCCGTGGTGTTGCGCGGCGTGACTTGCACTTGCTGCGGATTGCGCAAAAGGGTAGCGGCCAGTTCGCGAATGTCGTCACTGAAAGTGGCCGAGAACAGCAGGCTTTGCTTGTCGGCCGGCAAGAGGGCCAGCACCTTTTTCACATCGTGGATGAAGCCCATGTCGAGCATGCGGTCGGCTTCGTCCAGCACCAAGATTTCAACGTCCGACAGGTCCAGCGCGCCTTGGCCGTGCAGATCCAGCAGGCGGCCCGGGGTGGCGACCAGAATATCAACGCCTTTGCGCAGGCGGTCGATCTGCGGCTGCATGCCCACGCCGCCGAAGATGACGGTGGAGGTGAGTTGCAGATGCTGACCATAGTCGCGCACCGATTGTTCAACTTGTGCGGCGAGTTCGCGCGTGGGGCAGAGCACCAGCGCACGCACGCAGCCGGGGCGTTTGGCCGGGCGCTGGCTGAGCAGATGCAGCATGGGCAGCGTGAAGGCGGCGGTTTTGCCCGTGCCGGTTTGTGCGCCGCCCAGCAGATCGTGCCCGGCCAGAATCAGGGGGATGGCTTGTTGCTGGATGGGGGTGGGTTCGGTGTAGCCGATGGCGTGCACGGCTTTGACAATGGCCGGAGCCAGTTCTAATTGTTCAAATGTCATCATTGGAGCGCCCTGGGCGCCAGGTGAGGTCAAGGTTTGCCGCATACGGCGAGCGCGCTGCGTTAAAGCAGAGGCGATCAAACCAACCAGTGGGAGCAAACCGGAAAGAGATGTTGCCGAACAGGCGTTGAAGCCGCGTGGAGCAGCCATGCAGGCTGGATCAGCCGGGCAACGTACAGCACAGACGCTGGCTGCCAGATACTGGTTGCTGGCAGCGGGAATATTGTCGCACGATTTTTTGTTGCCGCAAGTTACGGTATTTGTGGGTGTTGGCGAAGTCTATGGGTGGGCTAGCGGGCAGTTTGCTGGTAATAAGCAATGAAGAGCAGGAGGGGGAGTTGCAGCCACAAACAACGATCCAAAAGAAATACCCCTAATAGAGAGAGCGTGCGGGAGATGCGCCGTGTTGTACGGGCTTTGGGGTAGGCCGCCTACAATGAGCTGGATCGGGGTGGCACGAAACCATCGTGGCGCGCCCCTTTTCTTTTTCTCTTTTTGCAAGGTGCTTGTTGAAATATGGCCACCACGACGTTTGGCTACAACCCGGTGGAGGACCGGGTTTGGATGGCGTGCTCGGTATGGGAACACCGCCTGTGGATCACGCGGCGCTGCGCGCAAGAAGTGATGCAAGCCGTTTGCCGCGTGCTGGAGCAATCCGCCTTAGGTGCACCAGATGCTGATGCGCCCGCCCGCGCGGCGGCTGAGCACGATGCAGCCATCAACCGCCCCAGCGTCACAGGCGGCCCTGCCATGCAAACAGGGCGAGACGAAGCGCCGCGCCCACAAAGCGCATCGGGCATGCAATATCTGCTGTGCACGTCGGCACGGGTGAGTGCCGGTTCGCAAGAGGCGGGCCTGTCGTTTCAAACGCCGCAGGGCGAGCTGGCCATTACTTTTGACCGCGAAGGGCTGCATCGCTGGCTGCGTGGCATGTACATGGTGCTGCAGCATGCGGATTGGAACTTGCCGCCCTTGCCGGAATGGGTAACGCGCAGCTATTTGCCTGCGGCTTTGCGCGCCATCCTTGTGCCGCCCGCGCCGGGGACCTTGCCAGACGAGGCGGATGACGAAGGCCCGCCCAACTGAATGTGGCAGGTGAGCAGAAATTGATGCCAGCAGGGATAATCCAACCCTTTCGCCCTTTTGCACCACAAAGGGGTAGGGTGCTTGGCATGACACGGCCTGCCGTAGCGGCGGGCCTCTTTATTGGATTGGTGCTGCAAGGCTTGCCAGCCTTTTTGCCATAGTGTTCAGCCAACGCAGTCCACACACATTTCACGTTAGATACTGATTTCGATTGTTTTGAGGAAAACCACGCCATGTCGCAATACGTTTACACCATGAACCGCGTCAGCAAGATCGTGCCGCCCAAGCGGCAGATCCTGAAAGACATTTCGCTCAGCTTCTTCCCCGGCGCCAAGATCGGCGTGCTGGGCCTGAACGGCTCGGGCAAGTCCACCCTGCTCAAGATCATGGCCGGCATTGACAAGGAGATCGAGGGCGAAGCCACGCCCATGCCGGGACTGGACATCGGCTACCTGCCGCAAGAGCCGCAGCTCAACCCCGAGCACACCGTGCGCCAGGCGGTGGAAGAGGCGATGAAAGAGGTGAACGATGCGCGTGCGCGCCTCGATGAAATCTACGCCGCCTACGCCGAGCCAGATGCCGACTTCGATGCGCTGAGCGAAGAGCAGGGCAAGCTGGAGGCCATCATCGCCGCCGCCGGCACCGACAGCGAGCACCAGCTGGAAATCGCCGCCGACGCGCTGCGCCTGCCGCCGTGGGAAGCGGTGATCAAAAACCTTTCGGGTGGCGAAAAGCGCCGCGTGGCGCTGTGCAAGCTGCTGCTCAGCAAGCCCGACATGCTGCTGCTGGACGAGCCCACCAACCACCTGGACGCCGAAAGCGTGGAGTGGCTGGAGCAGTTCCTGCAACGCTTTGGCGGCACGGTGGTGGCCATCACGCACGACCGCTACTTCCTCGACAACGCGGCCGAGTGGATTCTGGAGCTGGATCGCGGCCACGGCATTCCCTACAAGGGCAACTACAGCACCTGGCTGGAGCAGAAGGAAAAGCGCCTGGAGCAAGAACAAAAGAGCGAGGATGCGCGCGCCAAGGCCATGAAGAAAGAGCTGGAATGGGCGCGCCAGAACCCCAAGGGCCGCCAGGCCAAGAGCAAGGCGCGCCTGGCCCGCTTCGAGGAGCTGAGCGACTACGAATACCAGAAGCGCAACGAGACGCAGGAAATCTTCATCCCCGTGGCCGAGCGCCTGGGCACCGAGGTGATCGAGTTCAAGAACGTGAGCAAGAGCTTTGGCGACCGCCTGCTGATCGACAACCTGAGCTTCAAGGTGCCCGCTGGCGCGATTGTGGGCATCATCGGCCCCAACGGCGCGGGCAAGTCCACGCTGTTCCGCCTGATTGCGGGCAAGGAGCAGCCCGACAGCGGCGAAGTGGTGATCGGCAAGACCGTGCAAATGGCCTTCGTGGACCAGAGCCGCGAAGACCTGAGCAACGACAAGACCGTGTGGGAAGACATCTCGGGTGGGCTGGACATCATCACCGTGGGCAAGTTCCAGATGCCCAGCCGCGCCTACTGCGGCCGCTTCAACTTCAATGGCGGCGACCAGCAGAAAAAGGTGGGCATGCTCTCGGGCGGCGAGCGCGGCCGCCTGCACCTGGCCAAGACGCTGATGCAGGGCGGCAACGTGCTGCTGCTGGACGAGCCCTCGAACGACCTGGACGTGGAAACCCTGCGCGCGCTGGAGGATGCGCTGCTTGAATTCGCCGGCAGCGTCATGGTCATCAGCCACGACCGCTGGTTCCTCGACCGCATCTGCACCCACATCCTCGCCGCCGAGGGCGACAGCCAATGGGTTTTCTTCGACGGCAACTATCAGGAATACGAGGCCGACAAAATCAAACGCCTGGGCGAAGATGCTGCCCGCCCCAAGCGCGTGCGTTACAAGGCGCTCAAGTAAAAGAGTTCAGCAGGCGCGGGTTGTGTTTTCACTACTCAAACACGCCCTGATTGTTTGTATGCATACCCGATTCATCTTGCTCAACACCAGCCATGCCGGCAATGTGGGTGCTGTAGCGCGTGCCATGAAAGTCATGGGCTTTAACGACCTGGTGCTGGTGCAGCCCCGCTGGCCCGATGTGTTGCAGCGGCCCGAGGCCATTGAGCGTGCCAGCGGCGCCACCGACGTGCTGGAGCAAGCCCGCATCGTGCAAAGCTGGGAAGAGGCCGTGCAGGGCATCGAATACCTGTGCGCCACGGCCATGACGGCGCGCGACTTTGGCCCGCCCACCTTCGCACCGCGTGCGCATTTTGCCGATTTGGCTGCACAGGCCGTGCAGGTGAGTGATCTCGACCAAGCCAAGCCGCCTTTTCGCAGCCTGGGGCTGGTGTTTGGCTGCGAGCGATATGGCATGCACAACGATCAGGTCTATCGCTGCCACGCCTGCTTGCGCATTCCCACCCATCCTGCCTACGGTTCACTCAACCTGGCCGCAGCCGTGCAGCTGTTGGCCTATGAGTGGCGGCAGGCGCTGGGTGGTTTTAACGAGCCGGTTGCCGCAGCAGAGCACGCCCCCCGCCGGGCCGATGCTGCACAGGTGCAAGGCATGCTGGCGCATTGGGAGCAAGCCCTGGTGGCGCTGGAATTTCTCGACCCGCAAACGCCACGCAAACTCATGCCACGCCTGCAACAACTGTTTCACCGTGCCACGCTGCAAGAAGAAGAAATCCATATCCTGCGCGGCATTGCACGGGCGATGATGCGGGCGGCTGAGAAGTGCAAGCGGCGCTGAAAGCGCTGGTAGGTTTGGATGTGTAGCGATATGAAAAGATGCTTACCCATGCCCGTTGCTTGAATCACGCGCAGCGCACCGGGCTTTGCCAGTGTGGATGTGGGTTGTATGGGTTGCAAAAGTGTTTGAGCAAAAGAAAGGCGCATGGTGTTGAGTCTTCCTCTGCCTTATCTGTCAGCTGTGTTGCAGGCTTTATTGGCGGCGTTGTTGATGCAGCGGCGGGGGGTGATGCACGCACCATCGGCCTTGTTGCACTCAGCGCCTGCGTGGCCTTGCTGGTGGGACTGCGCTGGAGCTTTCCGCATCCCTATCTGTGGTTTGCTGTGGCATTGGTGTCGAGCGTGCAAGCGCCGCTGGCGTGGTTGTGTTTTGATCGCTCAAGTGGTGGTGCAACAGGCGCTACGCTACCCGCTCACGTGTCCGCCCGTGCACCTTTTTCGACTTGGCGTATCAGCCGCTGGTTGCCGTGGTTGGCAGCAGCGTTCACAGCAGCTTTACTGTGGGCTGGCCCGGTTTATTGGAACGGGGTAGAGCTGCTGTTGGTGGCGCTCTACATAGGCTACGGCGGTGCCTTGTTGGGCTTGGGCTGGGGCCAGCATGCGCGGTTTGATGCCTTTCGTCTGTCGCAAGTACCCGATTTGCGGCGGGCGGCCATCTGGGCGGGCTGGGCCTTGTTGTTCAACGGCGTGCTGGAAGGGC
>JAUMWT010000059.1 GCA_030529505.1 Allobrachymonas sp.
ACGTGGCTGATGGAGCGGCCCCGAACGATGCGGTCAACTTCAGCCAGCTGCAGGCATTGCAAAATACTGTTAACAGTGGCTGGGGCATTGGCAATGGCGGTGCAGCCCCCGTGGGTACGGTCAAGCCTGGCGCGCAGGTTGATTTTGTGGCGGGCAACAGCAGCACCAAGGTGGATGTGACGCACGACGCAACCAATGGCAATTCCAAAGTGACCGTATCGGCTGCGCCCGGTGCCTTGCAGTACACCGGCACCAACAATGCCGATGGCAGCAATGTGCCCAATGCCGATCAGTTCACGCCGACCAACCAGGTCACCCTGTTGGGAGCGGCGGGTAGCGCCGGTGGTGTCACCATCAACAACGTGGCGCCGGCTGAGCTGAGCGCGACCAGCAAACAAGCCGTGAATGGCAGCCAGCTGCATGCCGTGGGCAGCAGCACGGCGGCAGCGTTGGGCGGCACCTCGGCGTTTGACCCGGCAACGGGCACGGTCACGGCTGGCTTGAACGTGGGCGGTACCACGCACACCAGTGTGCAAGATGCGCTCAATGCCATCAACACCACAGCAGGCGCAGGCTGGAACCTGCAAGCCAATGGCGGTGCGGCCAGTAATGTGCCATCCAATGGCACGGTGAATGTGGTGGATGGCAGCAACACCAAAGTGACACTGAATGGCAATGAACTGAAGGTGGATGTGGTGGATAACCCCACATTCAGTGGTCCGGTTACAGCCAATGGTGGTTTGACGGTTGCTGGTAATTTGACTGCTGCACCCAATACCAATGTGGATATGGGTAGCAACATCATCCAAAACGTGGCCAACGGCGTAGCGGATACGGACGCGGCCAATATGGGCCAACTGCGTGCGATGTCGGGCAACATCACCAACATCACCCATCAGATCGGTGCGGTGGATGCGCGCGTGACCAACGTTGACAACCGCGTGACGCAGGTGGATGCGCGCGTGACCGATTTGAGCGGCCGTGTGGGAGGAATTGATGCGCGTGTGACGGACGTGACCAATCTGGTGGGCCCGAACTTGACCAACCCGGATGGCACCAAAGGCCTCGAGGTGTACGACGTGTCCAAGCAAACCCTCACGGAACATAAAACCGTGATCGAAGCGCTCAACCAAGTCAAGCGTGAGGGTACCAAGTACTCTCACACCCAGGACAATGGCGAGGCGCCCATCATTGGCCCCAGCAATGCTGCCAGCGCCGGGGCGCTGGCTTCGACGGCAACTGGCGTAAACGCCATTGTTGACAAAGAAGCCGAGAGTGGCTTTGCGGCTGGTCATCGTGCCCGTGTGCTTCGCCGTGGGAAAAAAGGGATAGCAGTTGGCCATGAAGCCGTTGCTGGTGGCGAATCGGCCGTGGCAGTAGGCGATGGCGCGCAGGCTCTGGCCAACAAGTCGATCTCCATCGGTACGGGCAACTTGGTGCATGCTGAACGCTCGGGCGCGATTGGTGACCCGACGACGATCATCGCCTCGGCGACCGATTCGTACTCCATCGGTAACAACAACACGGTCAACACCGCCGATACCTTCGTGCTGGGCAACAACGTGGTGACCAGCGTGGCCAACTCGGTGTATCTGGGCGCTGGCGCAGCCGCCACGGCTGCGCCCACGGCTCAAACCGCAGGCATGGCCACCTACAACGCGCAGACGATTGATGGCGTGACGCACCACTACGCAGGCGGTACGCCAGCGGGCGTGGTCAGCGTGGGTGATGTGGGGCAAGAGCGCCGCATCCAGAACGTGGCCGCTGGCTTGGTCAGCCCCACCAGCACCGATGCGATCAATGGCAGCCAGCTGTATCAAACCAATGCGGCCATTGGCGGCTTGAACAACCGCATCAACGTCAACCACGACAAGGCCATGGGCGGCATTGCCAGCGCGATGGCCAGTGCGGGCCTGCCCCAGGCTTACCTGCCCGGCAAGAGCATGATTGCCATGGGCGTGGGCGCTTACCAGGGCCGCTCGGCTGTGGCGGTGGGCGTGTCGACCATCTCCGACAACGGCCGCTGGATCATCAAGGGCAGCGTGAACGCCAACAACAAGGGCAATGTCGGCGCCACCCTGGGCGCAGGCTACCAGTGGTAATGCGGCGCTGCCTGCCAGGATGAGCCGCTAGCCATGAGCCCCATCCCCCCGCGCACGGTGTGCCGGGGTGGCCTCATGGCTTGGCGGATCATCGGGCGGAGGGGCTGGCCGACCGGGCACGGCTTGTTGCTGCGCACAGTGTTCAGGCATTTGAATGCGGTGCACGGATGACAGGCTGACCCAGGCCAAGACTGGCCCCGCAGAGCGCAGGCAGCATTGGTGCGATCAATCATCTTCCAAAGGAAAAAACCATGAAGAACCAGACATTTTTTGCACGCAAAGTGGCCTATGCGGCATCGGCCGCAGCCCTTGTTCTGCTTTCGGCCTGCGCGGGCGGGCTGTCCAAGGTCGATCAGCACGGCAAGACGGATCAGCCGGTCTTTCCGCAGCTGGACAAGGCCCGCATGGATCTGCACGAAGGCACGGTAGCCGACTGGAGCGTGGTGCCGCTGCTGCGCCCGGGCCTGTCGCGCGACCAGCTCTATCAATTGCTGGGCCGTCCGCATTTCTCGGAAGGCTTCCGCGTGCGCGAGTGGGACTATGTGCTCTATCTGGGCGAGAAGGGCAAGAACGATCCTTGCCAGCTCAAGGTGCTGTTTGATAAAGACCTGCGCGCGCAAAGTTACCACTGGCTGCCCGAAGGCTGCCAGCAGGCGCCTACCCAAGCCGCTGTGGCAGCCGTTGTTGCGCCGCAGCCGCAATCTTTCCGCCTTTCGGCCGATGCGCTGTTTGCGTTTGACTCCAGCACCTTGCGCGAGGGTGCTGAGGCTGAACTGAACGATCTGATCAGCAAAATCAAGCAGCATGATGTGAGCAGCGATCTCACCATCACGGGCTATACCGACCGTTTGGGCAGCGCCGCTTACAACCAGCGCCTGTCGCTGGCGCGTGCACAAACCGTGCGCGACTATCTGGTGAACCAAGGTGGCATCGACGCCAGCCGCATTCGCGTGGCAGGCCGTGGCGAAGCCAACCCCTTGAGCTCTTGCGGCAACAAGATGCCCAAGGCCGAGCTGATCGACTGCTTGCAGCCTGATCGTCGCGTGGAAGTGACCGTGAGCGGCATGCAGCGATAAGATGGACTCGCTCGTCGCTTGACGAGCTGCTTGATCTATTCGATCTAGCCAAACGGCTCTGTTCGACAGACCACCCCAAAGCCCCGATCTTCGGGGCTTTTTTCATGATGTTTGCAGGGTGAAAAAATACGCGTCGGCTTTATCGAGGTAGTCTGTGGCTTAGTTACTGAAGCGCAGCGCCTGGCATCCGTGGGCTGCGTCAACCACCAAAAGCTGCCCGCAAGCCGGAACCAAGGCAGCCAAAAAAGCGGGCAAGCCGCCGCACAAGCGCCTGCCGGATCGCTACGAGGATATGCTGGCGGGACTCAGTTCACAGGCCGATGCCAACAGCGTGCGCGTGGGCTTCGACAAAGGCTATGCAACTTTCCACGAGTTCGGCGCCAAACACATGCCCCGCAGTGACCTGCTGTTTGCCGACCCCGAGGCTGGTACATTGGCCCCTGATGATGCAGAGTTGCTCATTGACATCTTGAGGGTTAAAGGGCTGGTAGCAGAGTCAAAGGGCAAACGGTGAAAGATGGAAGACAGCGGCTGAGCCAAGCCGCGCAGCCCACAAAAAAGCCGGTTTTGCACCGGCTTTTTCTTTTGCACGATGTGCAAAGCGTTTTCAGAACCCCGTCCCAATACATCCCCAAAATCCCCCGAAACCCCGATTTATCTCACCCAACCCTATCCATTTATCTCAGTTGGCTTCAGTGGGAGTTGAAGCACTGACTAACTTTGGTTTCTCACTACGTTGTTCTCTGCAAAGCGCAGGCGCGTGGGAGGCAAGTGGCCGGTGGCTGAGTGAGGCCGATGGAGGTTGTCTTGATATACATCCAAGGCACCAGCTCGTTGGTGTAATGCGCCAAGCTGGGATGCCGGTACATATAAGCGCTACTGGCGCAGCAGCCTGCAAAGCTCCGTGACCTGTATGCTATGCCACTGTCGCTCGTCATCTGCTTGATCTCCACGCCCAAGTTGAGGTAATGGCACAATGCCGCCAGCAGGTGGATACAAGCATTCGGGACCATTTCATCGGGCAGTACCAGACTAAAGCCTACACGGAAGCGCTCATCAATGGGCCACATGCTAGGTGGCGTGTAGCGGGCGCAATCATCTGTGACACGATGACAGAGCTGGACAAAGCGCGACAGCTTCTTGGCATCCAAGTACAGTAATTCGCCTGCGGTTTTGTGCTCGTAACGGCGTACGGGTGTCGCTTCCCTGCAAAGGCGGCAAGCGAGCTGCGAGTGCTGATGTCGGTTGTTCGAGTTGCCGCTACCAAACCCAACACGGCCAGCCGAGAAACCAGATGGGATCGCCCTTTAGGCGTCAATGAGACATTCTTATGGGTGTTCATCCGGGGAGGGTTGAGTTCACCTCGGATGAACAATCTATTGGGAAACGGGAAACGACAGCTGGCGCTTTTATCCAATACGCAGGTATTTATTGCTTTCAACCAGCAAGCAAAAACCTTCTAGTCTGCCAGCAGCCTGGGACGTGAAATACTTATAAATTTTGTATTTGCTATAGTGCGGCAGCAAGCCATTTCAACGTGAAAACCACCCTTGAAAAAGGACGGGTATTCGAGCTGCTTGGCTTGTGTTCAGAATCACAGGATTTGCACGGTAAATGATGCTTTCCGTGCACTTCTTATTGCATTGTGGGTCTCTTGGTTCGTGCCAACATGCTCTGCCTACGCGCGCCTACCATATTGCAAATTATCTAGACTCCCCTGTGAATGTCAGTTTGGCCTAGGTGTTAAGCATTGGGTGTTGCCTAATATGTGATGAGGCAAGCGTATGCGGTATGAGAGGGCTTCGAGCAAGGTGGAGCCATTGTGCTTTGAGGCTCTTATTGTGTCCTGTTCAAAACAAACTTAGAGGGCGTCCAAACCTTTATTAATCACACAAGCCATATGGTTTGAACACTTCGCGCCAGGCGGTGAATTTGCGTTCCAGGCTCCAGCTGGCATGGGCTGGGCTGGTGGATGGCAGGCGATGCACAGCCACTCCCAGGGCAGCTGTGTGCTTGCGGTGCTTCCAGCTTTCGCCGCCGTTGTGGGCAATGGCTAGTAGCTGCGGGCATTGCTTGCGCAGCGCCGCCAAATCATTGACTTGGGCGTTGCAAATGGCGCTGTCAAGGCTGCCTTGGCGTTCGCAATGGGCGTAAACATCCCAAATGCCCAGGCCGTGCTGCAAGGCGGCTGCGCAACGTTCGGCGTAGGGCAGAGCGGGTAAATCCATGTGCCAGAGTAGACCCAGAATGCGCCAGAACTGGTTTTGCGGATGGGCGTAGTACTGCTGCATCTGTAGCGAACGCACACCCGGAAAGCTGCCCAGTACCAGCAAACGCGTATTGGCATTGCAGATGGGCACCAAGCCGGTGAGTTGCGAGGGTGTTTCAGGCAGAGTGGGCATCGCAGGTTGGAGCAGCTCAAAGTGGGATCAGACGCAGTGTTAGAAGCCGTGCCTGTAGGTAGATGGGGGAGTTTCCCCTTTTGGGGTGGGCGGTTGGTTGCGTGCCCTGGCTTGTGCGCATCTGGCAGATGAAGTGGCGGTTGCCTTCACTTCACTCTTGCCAATGTTCAGCCACCCAAGTGGCAGGCTCAATGTGGCGAAAGCGCCGGTTGCGCCGTCCGGCCAGGGCGTCGGGCGGGTTGCATTCGCCGTGAAAGATCACGATGCGCGCATTGGGCGGCACGAAAGGGGCCTTCCAGTAATTACTGGGCCAAGCAGGGATGCAGTGGTATTTGAAGCTGGGGCACCAGTCGGCCGGCCAGTAGGCGAGCTTGCCCTGCTTGTGCAAAAAGTCCGACAAATAGGCTTGCTCGTTGCGAAACTGCTGGCGGATTTCTGCAAAGTGGGCGCGAAAG
>JAUMWT010000021.1 GCA_030529505.1 Allobrachymonas sp.
CGCACCCTGATCGTCAATGGCTACTGGGGCCAGCGCCTGGGCGATAGCGACCTCTCCCGCCGCGAACGCGAACAAACCCAGCAACTGCGCACGCACTTTGCGCAGCGAGGGCGGGTGTGGGATTTACCTACCGGTAATCACTTAATGAATGGTTAAGGGATAGAGGAGTGGAGTGATAAAAGCCTCAGACCTCTGACAATATATGCATACATTTTTTAAAAATTTTTGTAAAACAGTGCGTAATAAACACGATCTTGTTTGAACCTGAAAGAAGCAGCTATGTCTCAAATTGTGTACGTTCTCACCAATGAAGCCATGCCCGGCATCGTCAAAATCGGTATAACCGAGGCCGATTCCGTGGAATCACGCATGGCGCAGCTCAATGCGCACAGTGGCGTGCCATTGCCTTTTGAGTGCTATTTCGCGGCCGAAGTGGATGCGCAAGCTTCCCCGTCAAGCATACACTTCAAAAGTAGAACTTCCGGCGAGGTGATTGCGGTATTCGGAGGGGGTGAGATGGCCGAGTGCGTCGTGGGGACGCGCCTGGTTGTATTCGAGCATCCATCCATAGGCGGCTTCGCGCACATCCTCAAGGCGGGTGAACAGGTGTTGATCCAGAACCTCCTCCCGGAACGTCCGGTTGAAGCGTTCGATGTAGGCGTTCTGGTTCGGCTTGCCGGGCTGGATATAGCGGAGGGACATGCCGTTGAGCTCGGCCCACTGCACGAAGGCTTCGCCCAGGAACTCGGGGCCGTTGTCGGTACGCAGCACTTGCGGCAGGCCGTGACTCTGCTTGAGCTGCTCGAAGATCCGGACCAGGCGCGCCGAGGAGATGGAGGTATCCACTTCGATATGCATGGCCTCGCGGTTGAAGTCGTCGACGACATTGAAGGTTCGGAAGCGGCGGCCACAGGCCAGCGCATCGGCCATGAAGTCAGCCGACCAGACGATGTCCGGCTGCTTCGGCACATACAGCGGCACGCGCTCGCGCTTGGGCAATCGTTGTTTGGCTTTGCGCCGCAGGTTGAGCTGCATGGCGGTGTAGACCCGGTAAATCCGCTTGTGATTCCAGTCTGGCCGCGCACGCGGCAAGACCTGACAGCACTTCCAAAAGCCGCGACTGGGACGTGTGGCAACCTGCTCGGTGAGTGCAGCGATGATCTCGGCATCGCGCACTGTCCAGTGCAGCGGCGGTCGATACCAGGCGGCTCGTGACAGGCCGACACATTCGCAGGACCGGCTCAGGGGGCGGGCGTGTACCTGGGTCAGATACCGCACCGCCTCGCGTTTCTGCGTCGGCCCTACAGTTTTTTTGCGATCAAGTCCCTCATCGCTGCGTTGTCCAGTGCCAGCTCGGCATACAGCCGCTTGAGCCTGGCATTCTCCGCTTCCAGATCCTTGATCCGGCGCAGCCCGGAGGCCTCAAGGCCGCCGTACTTCGACTTCCACTTGTGAAGTCGGCATGCTGATGCCGGACTGCCGACAGATGTCCTTGACGGGGACACCGGCATCGGCTTGCTTGAGGATGGAGACGATCTGGGTTTTTAGTAAAACGGGACTTCTTCATGAAAACTCCTGGCTGGGGAAACAGGCCAGAAAGTTCTACTTATGCAATGTCTGGTGATTGGGGAAGCTTACGACTGCGATGGCATGCGGTAAACCTTGGCTATCCACCGCGATGTGACGCTTGATGCCCGAGACTTTCTTGCCGGCGTCATAGCCCTTCAGGCTTGCTGTATCACTGTTCTTCACGCTCTGAGCATCCACGATCAAGAAGGTGCTGCATACGCTGCGCCCCTGTCTGTCTCGGGCCGCGCCAACTTGATTTTTTCAAAGCTTGCTCCAGCAAACTTGTGCCTTGTTCATTGATCTGGCTCCAGATCTGGAAGTAGGCATGTACGGTGCGCCATTTGGGAAAGTCGCTGGGCAAAGCTCTCCACTGGCAGCCTGTGCGCAGCAGGTACAGCACGGAAAAGATTTTGAACAGGCTCTGAGTACAGTGCACAGAGCAATGCCCGAGGAAAACACTCTGTTATGATTTTTTATATAATTCATCCTAATTTTCAATTGATTGCAACCGCAGAAGTATTGATACGCATTCTTATTCAGTGATATGATTCGCCGCCTGCCATCAATTCCCCGATCCTTATCAGGGTTTGTGAAATGTGATAGTGCTTTTTTCGTCAGTGGCACGCTCAGGTCAAGCCTGCCGCCCACGTTTTTCTAGGAGATCAGAAATGCAAGTCAGTCAATGGAAAGCCGCTGCCCTGCTGGCAGCCGGTTTGGCAACGGGCACCGCCACCTGGGCGCACACCCCGCTGTGCAGCTGCTACGACAACGGTGACGGCACGGTGGAGTGCGAAGGAGGCTTTTCCGACGGCTCCTCGGCCGCCGGCGTTGTGATGAAGGTGATGGATGCCAGCGGCAAGGTCGTGCTGCAAGGCAAGATGGACAAGAGCAGCACCTATTCCTTCAAAAAGCCGGCCGGCAACTATTCCGTGCTGTTTGATGCCGGCGAAGGCCACCGCATCACCATCCCCAGTTCAAAAATCAGCAAGTAAACCCTTTCCCAACCACTAGGAACTTATCCCATCATGAACAAGAAACTGCTCGCTTCCCTTTCGTCCGCCGCTTTGCTGGCCTTGTCTGCCGGCTCGGCACAGGCGCATTTCCAGTTGCTCTACACGCCAGAGGTGCAGCTGGAAGATCCCAAAAACGTGCCCGTCAAAATGGTGTTCTGGCATCCAATGGAAAACGGCCACGTCATGGACATGGGGCAGCCCGAGCAGTTTTTCTACGTCGCCAAAGACGGCAAGGTGGATTTGCGCTAATCGCTCAAGCCCATCACTTTCACGGGCAAAGACAATTCGGCCAAGGCGTTTGAGGCCAATGTCAACATCCGCCGCAATGGTGACTACATCTTCGTGCTGCAGCCCGCGCCCTACTATGAAAAGAGCGAGGACATCTACATCCAGCAGATCACCAAGTCTTACCTGAACAAGGGCGGCATCCCTGATGGTTGGGACAAGCCCGTGGGCCTGCCCACCGAAATCGTGCCTTTCAACAAACCCACCAATGTGCTGGCGGGCTCAACCTTCACCGGCCAGGTGTTGAGCAAGGGCAAGCCCGCAGCAGGCGTCGAGATCGAGATTGAGTACATGGCTGCTCCTCCTGATGTGCAAACCAACCGGCCTTCGTCCAAGGGCTCGGCCTCGGCCAAGGGCGGCACGCTCGTGGCGGTGACAGATGCCAGGGGCATGTTCACCTTTGGCATTCCCAAAGAAGGCTTCTGGGGCTTTGCCGCATTGGGCTCCGGCCCCAAAAAGAAATACAAGGGCAAGGAGCTGAGCCAGGACGCGGTGATCTGGATCCGCGCCGACAAGATGGAGTAAGGCCCGCTGCCGATGCAGCATGAAGGACGGGCATTTTTTGCCTGTGCAGTGAAGCAAACCTCCGCGTTGCCTCCGGAACGCGGAGGTTTGCGATTTCAAAGGGGCATGCAATGCAGCCACTCTCCCCAATCAACAGCAGCCAAGTCGCGACCAATCATGCGGGCCGCCCAATTGATCAGGCCAGTCTCCACCCTGCCGATGGCGGCACCGCCTGCGACCCAGGCGACCATAAAGCGCCTGCCGCGTCTAGTCAAACTTTGGCCGATGCGCCGATCGGCCAGCACTGCCGCGTACTGGCCGTGGGCGGCACGGGGCTGATGCGCCGCCGCCTGATGGACTTGGGCGTGATGCCCGATGCGGAAATCACCCTGCTGCGCGCCGCCCCCTTGAACGACCCCATCGAGATCCGCGTGGGCAACGCCTTCGTTTCGCTGCGCCGGACAGAGGCCGCCTTGATCGAAGTCGCCGCCCAGTGAATCCGCGATGAGCCCCCAACCCATCATGATCGAGAAAAAAGACAAGCTGCTGGTGGCCCTGGCTGGCCAGCAAAACGCGGGCAAGTCCACGCTGTTCAATGCGCTCACGGGCTTGCAGCAGCACATCGCCAATTACCCCGGCGTCACCGTTGACAAAAAAAGCGGCTTTTACAGCCACGCCGGGCTGCGGGTGGAAGTGGTTGATCTGCCCGGCACCTATGCGCTCACCTCCTTCTCGCCCGAAGAGCGCGTTTCGCGCGACTTCTTGATTGGCGAGCAGCCCGACGTGATCGTCAACGTGGTCGATGCTGCCAATCTGGAGCGCAGTCTGCTGCTGACCTTTCAGCTCATGGAGCTGAACCGCCCCATCGTGCTGGCGCTGAACATGGTGGACGTGGCGCAGCAACTAGGCCTGACGGTTCATGCCGACAAGCTGCAGGCGCATCTGGGCATTCCCGTGATCGCCACCGTGGGCAGCAAAGGCACGGGCATCAGAGAGTTGCGCGAAAAAATTGCCGAAGCGGCTGCGGCCCGGCAGCCCGCACCCAACTTTTCTTACGCCCAGTGGGAAGGCGCGGTGCAGACGCTGGCCGATGAATGGGCGCAACACCCCGAACTGCTGCCCCGCTACCCGCGGCGCTGGGCCGCCCTGCTGACGCTGGAAAACGACGAAAGCCTGGCGCAGGCCGCCCGCGTATCCGCGCCCGCAGCATGGGCACAGCTGGAGCAACTCGCGCAAACGCTGCTGGCGCAATACACCCACAACACGGGCCAACCCTTTGCCGACGCCATTCCCCGCCTGCGTACCCAGGCTGCCAAGGCCGCCTGCGCCGTGGCGGTGGAACGCACCGATCCCAACAAGGTCGGCCTGACCGAACGGGTGGACCGCGTGCTGCTCAACCGCTGGCTGGCGCCGGTGTTTCTGGTGCTCACGATCTGGCTGATTTACCAACTCTCGATCGTGCAAGGCTATGAGCTCACCAAAATCACCTGGCCCATTCTGGCGGGCCTGCGCAATCTGGTGGCCTCCTTCCTGCCCGATGCGGGCTTTCTGGTCGATCCGCAATTGCGCTCCGTCGGCCTGTGGATGGTCGATTCGGCCAACACCCTGCTCAACTACGTGCCCATCTTCCTGATTCTGTTCGCGCTCATCGCCATCCTTGAAGACAGCGGCTACATGGCCCGCATCGCCTTCATTCTCGATCGCATCCTACACCGCTTCGGCCTGCACGGGCAATCCACCCTGCCGCTGATTCTGGCGGGCGTGTTCGCTGGCGGCTGCGCCGTGCCCGGCGTGATGGCCACCAAGGGCATACCCGATACGCGCGCGCGCATGGCCACCATCCTCACCGTGCCCTTCATGAACTGCCTGGCCAAGGTGCCGCTGTACGTGCTGCTGGTCAACATCTACTTCGCGGCCGACAAGGGGCTGGTGCTGTTCTACATCTCCACCATCACGGTGATTGCCGCACTGCTCGTTTCCAAACTGCTCACCGTGTCGGTGCTGCGCCAAATGGAAACCGCGCCCTTCGTGATGGAGCTTCCGCACTATCACGTGCCGGGCATCAAAAGCGTGCTGCGCCGCGCGGTGGATCGCACCTGGCTCTACGTCAAGAAAGTGGGCAGCGTGGTGGTGGCCGTGGCCACGGCGGTCTATCTCTTGCTGCAATTTCCGGGGCTGACGCAGCAGCAAGAACAAGACTACCGCGCCCAGGCCGAGCAGGCCATTGCCGGCTTCTACAAAGGCATGCGCGGCAACCCCCATCTGGACGCGGTGGATAGCCAGGAAAAGCTCATCGCCCTGATCAACGTCTACAACGACTACCGTGCGCAAAAGCTCAACGCCTCCGGCCCGGCAGCGGCCGAAAAGGTGGATGCGCAATACGCCGCGAAGTATCCCGATTTCTATCCTTTCTTGCAGCGAGGGGGCGATGCCCACGGCAAAAAAGCCGCGCGCAACTTGAAGAAGCTCGACGACACGCGCAAGAACCTGCGCCGCGAAATGAAAGAACTGCGCATCCAGAACAGCGTACTGGGCCGCGTGGGCCGCGGGCTGGAAGGCATCACGCAATTCGCCAATTTCGACTGGAAGGTGAACGTGGCCCTGCTCAGCTCCTTTGCCGCGCGCGAAAGCAGCGTGGCGACGCTGGGCGTGCTCTTCGGGCAAGATGATGAAGAAAACGTCACGCTCGAAGAGCGCATGGGCGAAGAGCAAAAATCCCAAGGCTACGATGCGCTGACTGCCACCGCGCTGATTCTGTTTTTTGCGCTTTACCCGCCCTGCCTGGCCACCACCATCATGATCCGCGTGCAAACCGGCTCGTACAAATGGATGGTGTTTTCGATGATCTTTCCCACCCTGCTCGGGCTGCTGGTGGCCAGTGGCGTCTACACCATCGGCACGGCGCTGGGCTTGAGCGGCATCCAGGCCTTCTCGGCCGTGTACTTCATCGCGCTGGGCCTGCTGCTGATCGTGGGCCTGTACCACCGGCGCCAAGCGTCCGGCCATCTGCCCCAGCACCCGGCAGGCAGACAGCCAGGCCAACAAGCTGGCGAAGCGGCAAGCTCTGTGGCAGCAGGCGGCGCCACAAGCAGCAGAGCCACAACTGCAACAGGCCATGCAAGCGATGGCCGGCCGGGCCCCGCATTGGCCGGTCAGCCTGATGATGATCGGCCCGCTGCGCATACGCCCCGCCAAGCGGGGCGCTGCAACTGCTCGAATTGAATGCTCGCCGGCCCGCCATCAACACAACTCGCTGCAAATGGCATC
The DNA here is from genome assembly GCA_030529505.1 of Allobrachymonas sp. Lineage (GTDB taxonomy): Bacteria > Pseudomonadota > Gammaproteobacteria > Burkholderiales > Burkholderiaceae_C > Brachymonas. The sequence continues at coordinate 6,639 of JAUMWT010000021.1, forward strand.
CTTGCACGGCGGGTTTGGCGTTGGCTGGCAGCATGGCAAACGGCACTTGCGCCAGCCCGCACCGCTTTCTCAGCCACACTTCAATTGAAAAGGCACACAGCATGCAACCTACCATCGACCTGAGCCACGAATCAGCCTTCGGCTGGAGCGAATGGGCCATCGTGCTGGCGGTGCTCGCCATTGCCGGCTTTTATCTGTGGCGCAAAATCTTCGTCAAAAAAGGCTGCGGCTGCTCGGGCTGCGGCAAAGAAAAAAGCTGCGCCATCAAGCCGCCACAAACACCCCAACAGGTGGACGAAAAGCCTATCGTGTTGCACAAGTGAGCGCCTATGAACAGCACCAGCAGCAGCGGATCTTGCCCTGCTTGCTTGTGGAATGAGCGCCGGTTGCGTGCTGATCGAACTCACACTCACCCGGCTGAAGCGGCAAGGCAAGGCTCGGCCCAATAACAGATGGCGTACCGCAAGCAGGGCGTTTTGCCCCTTTGCATATCGCACGGATTCGAGCGCTGATCCAGGCGCTGGAAAGCAGCGCAAAGCCGCCTTCAGATTTCGACCTTGCCACCCAATTCCACCACTGCATTGTTGGGCAATGCCCATGTAGCTGGCCGCGCTGGTGGCCGCGTGGTGCATCTGCGCAAACAGTTTCTTGCGCCAACCCGCCATGCCTTTGCGGGCGGCTGCAGGCACCACCGTATCGCGCGAGAGGAAGTAACTCATCTGCATGGGATTGAGACTGCATCCCTGCGCCTCCAGCTGTTTGAGCGCCTGCGGCAGATTCACCTGATCCATGAAGCCGTAGTGCACCTCCACCTGCCAGCAATCGTGCCCCAGCGCGTGGATTTTCAGGCGCTCTTTGGCGCGGATCCAGGGCACTTCGTGATAGTGCACGGCCACAAACAGGTTCTGCTGGTGCAGCACCTTGTTGTGCTTGAGGTTATGCAGCAAGGCATTGGGCACGGCCACATCCGGCGTATACAAAAAAACGGCCGTGCCTTCTACCCGCTGCGGCGGTGTGGCAAAAATCGCTTCCAGAAATTCGCCCAACTGCAAGCCATCGCTGGCCACGCGCTGCGCCGCCATTTGCTGGCTGCCGCGATACCAGGTCAGCATCAGCAAAAACACGATGCCGGCCACCAACAGCGTGAACCAGCCGCCTTCGGGAATTTTCAGAATGTTCGAGAACAGGAAGAAGCTGTCGATCACCATGAAAAAGCCCGTGATCGCCAAGCCCAGCGCCAGCGGCCATTTTCAGACGTGGCGCATCACGAAATAGGCCATGATGGTGGAAATGAGCATATTGGCCGTCACGGCAATGCCATAGGCCCCGGCCAGATTGGCCGAGCTGCGAAAGCTCATGATCACCAGCACGATCACGCTGAACAGCGCCCAGTTCACAAAGGGAATGCCCCCGTTTCGTGCTCGCTGGTGTGCAGAATCTGCAAACGCGGCAAATAGCCCAGGTGAATGATCTGCTTGGTGGCGTTGTAAGCGCCAGAAATCAGCGCCTGCGAAGCAATCACCGTGGCCGCCGTGGCCAGCACCACCACGGGATAGAGCGCCCACTTGGGCACCATCATGAAGAAAGGGTTAGCGGCTGCCTCGGGCTGGCGCAGCAGCAAAGCGCCCTGCCCCAGATAGCACAGCACGAGCGAAGGCATCACCACCGAAAACCAGGCCAGTTGGATTGGCTTGCGGCCGAAGTGGTCCATGTCGGCGTACAGGGCCTCGCTGCCCGTCACGCACAGCACCACTGCGCCCAGGATCAAGAAAGTGGTGCCCGGCTGCCCCACGATGAAGCGCAACGCATGCGCGGAATTGAGCGCAGCCACAATGCCCGGCTGCTGGATGATTTGCAGCAGCCCCAAAACGCCGATCGTGAGGAACCACAGCAGCGTGATTGGCCCGAAAAAGCGCCCAATGCCCGCCGTGCCTTTTTTCTGGAACAGAAACAGCATCAGCAAAATCGCCAAGGCAATGGGCAGGGCGTAGGGCTTGAGTGCGGCGGACGCCACCTCCAGCCCTTCCAGCGCCGCCAGCACGGAAATAGCCGGCGTAATCACCCCATCGCCATAAAACAGGCAGGCACCCGTGATGCCCAACAGCAACAAAACATAGCGCAGCCGGGGTTTGTCTTCAATCGCCTCGCCTTGAGACTTGGGACAGGATCTGAACCTTGACTACAGCCGGGCTGGCAGAGAAGACCGGGCTTGGCGCTTTGTCAGCGGCGGATTCGCCATGCCGGGGTCGGGTGTGAGCATGTTGACAAAGAGCCGTGCGGACAAGGCATGGCGTAAAGGCACAGGTCAAGGCTTGCGAGGGGCTGCGCGTTTGCAGGTTGCAAGAGGAGTGACGGCTCCGTCCAAGCTAGGTGCGGTAAGGGTTTTCAAAACCCAGCTCGGCCAGAATGCGGATTTCTTCGGCCTCCATGGCCTCGGCATCGGCCTCGCTGGTTTCGTGATCCCAGCCTTGCGCGTGCAGCGCCCCATGCACCAGCAGGTGGGCGTAATGAGCAGTGAGCGTTTTGCCCATATCGGCCGCTTCGCGTGCCACCACATCGGCGCACAGCACCAGGTCGGCGCACACATGCGGCGCGGCGCTGTAATCGAAGGTGAGCACATTGGTGGCGTAGTCGCGCTGGCGGTAGTCGCGGTTGAGCGTTTGCCCTTCTTCACTGTCCACGATGCGCACGGTGATTTCGGCCGCTTGCACATCGTTCAGCAAAGCATGGCGCAGCCAGCGCCGCACGCGATGGCGCGGCAAGGCGGCGCGGTGCTGCGCCACGTCGGCCAAGCGGCCGAATTGCAATGAAAGGCTCAGTTCTGGGCGGGTAGCGGGCATGCAAATGGCTCCATTGCCTGCAAAGGTGAGAGCAAGAGGTGGTGTCTCGATGCCGTTTTGGGCTGCAGGCGAAACGGTTGGCATCACCCGGCTCCGCATGGCTTTGGGCGGCGAGATAAGAGGGATGCAGATAAAAAAACAGCAGCCCGTTGAGGGGCTGCTGATTCAAATTTGGTGCCGGAAGCCGGAATCGAACCGGCACGGTGTCGCCACCGGCAGATTTTGAATCTGCTGCGTCTACCAATTTCGCCACTCCGGCAGGAGCAGTAAAATACAAGGCCGCCATTATGGCACAAGCCTTTGTGCTTTTTCGGGCTGTGTCGTGTCATTGCATGCGCGGCTTTTTTGTGCTTGTTGCCAGCAGCCGCTTTTTCGTGAATGTGCCCTCTCATGCCTTCCCACTACCCCACGATCGAACAATGCATCGGCCAAACACCGCTGGTGCGGCTGCAACGGCTGGGCGGCGATCTGGCGGCACGAGGCAATGTGCTGCTAGGCAAGCTTGAGGGCAATAACCCGGCCGGCTCGGTCAAAGACCGGCCCGCGCTGTCGATGATCATGCAAGCGGAGCAGCGTGGCGAGATCCGCCCCGGCGACACCCTGATCGAGGCGACCAGCGGCAACACCGGCATCGCCTTGGCGATGGTGGCTGCCATCAAGGGCTACCGCATGATTCTGGTCATGCCCGAGGACCTGAGCCTGGAGCGCGCGCAGACCATGCGCGCTTATGGGGCGGAGTTGGTGCTCACGGCCCGCAGCGGCGGCATGGAATATGCGCGCGATTTGGCTTTGCAGATGCAGGCCGATGGCAAGGGGCGTGTGCTCGATCAATTCGCCAATCGCGACAACAGCCTGGTGCATTACGAAACCACCGGCCCCGAAATCTGGCGGCAGACCGCAGGGCGCATCACGCACTTCGTCAGCGCCATGGGCACCACGGGCACCATCAGTGGCACAGGGCGCTACCTGAAAGAGCAGAACCCGCAAGTGCGCATCGTGGGCGTGCAGCCGGGTGATGGCTCGCGCATACCGGGCATTCGCAAATGGCCGGCGGCTTACCAGCCCGGCATTTACGAGCCGCAGTGGGTGGACGAAGTGATGGAGGTGTCGCAGACCGAGGCCGAGGCCATGTGCCGCCGCATGGCGCGAGAGGAGGGCCTTTTCGCTGGCATTTCGGCTGCGGGCGCCTGTTGCGCGGCCTTGCAACTGGCCGAACGCGAGCGCGATGCCACCATCGTCTTCGTGGTGTGCGACCGGGGCGACCGTTATCTCTCTACCGGGGTCTTTCCTGTTTGAGGGCCGGGCATGGCCCCGAGAGCCTGTTCAAAGCCTTCGCATCGTATGCATTGCTTGGCAAAGGCAATAAATGAGCGTGATCTTTGTCGTACCCCTTGCCAAGACGGGGCCGTCCTGGCTGTAGCTTGCGCCGGGATCCTGACCATTTGTTGGACTTGCGTACACATGGAAAGACTTTGAACAGGCTCTGAGTGCTTTCGAGTCAAGCGGGTGTCAGGCGGAGATGGAGCTGGGTGCGAAGGCCTCTGATGACGATCAATCAATCAACAAGGAAGAACAAGCGTGACGATGCATGCCGATGCCGAACTCGATGTGCAGGGGCTGCATTGCCCCTTGCCGATTCTCAAAGCCAAAAAAGCGCTGGCGGCACTGCCCAGCGGGCAGGTGCTGCGCGTGCTGACGACCGACCCCGGCGCGCCCAGCGACTTTGCCGTGTTTGCCAAGCAAACCGGCCACACCCTGCTGCAACAGCAAACCGAAGGAGCTGTCACCAGCCACTGGCTGCGCAAGCGTTAGGTGCAGTCCCCCTGCGCAGGCCACGTCAGTCGTGAGGTTGGCACGGCGGCTGCGCGGGCGCGCGCTTCCTGCTTGCTTTATTTTTCTATTGGCACGGGCAGCGCTGCACCAGTCAAATCGGCCCAAAAGCATATGGCTTGGGGTGGCTGTGCTTCGGTCGATGACATGGGCTGTATGGCGCTGCGAGTCTTTCCCTCTGTGCATGTGTTGCGGCCTGCCCTCGCCACCGCTTGCAGCTGGGTGCTTAGGTCCGGCATGCGGCAAGTGCCTATGGGGTGTCCAACGGGGGGTGTCCAGCAGGCGCTCTTTTATAATCACCATTTCCCCGCGCGGGTCTGCGCCCGCCTGCTCTGGCCATGTCAATCACCAAATTTGTTTTCGTCACCGGCGGTGTGGTTTCCTCGCTCGGCAAAGGCATCGCTGCGGCCTCGCTGGCCGCCATTCTCGAATCGCGCGGCCTCAAGGTCACGCTCATCAAGCTTGATCCCTATATCAACGTCGATCCGGGCACCATGTCGCCCTTCCAGCACGGCGAAGTGTTCGTGACCGATGACGGCGCAGAAACCGATCTCGACCTCGGCCACTACGAGCGCTTCATCGAAACGCGCATGCGCCAGGCCAACAACTTCACCACGGGTCGCATCTACCAAAGCGTGATCGAAAAAGAGCGCCGGGGCGACTATCTGGGCAAAACGGTGCAGGTGATTCCGCACATCACCAACGAGATTCAGGAATACATCAAGCACGGCGCGGGCGTGGGCACGCCCGATGCGGTGGACGTGGCCATTGCCGAAGTGGGCGGTACCGTGGGCGACATCGAATCGCTGCCATTCCTGGAGGCGGTGCGCCAACTGAGCCTCAAGCTTGGCCCCAACAACAGCGCCTTTGTGCACCTGAGCTATCTGCCGTGGATTCCCACCGCGGGCGAGCTCAAAACCAAGCCCACCCAGCACACCGTGCAAAAGCTGCGCGAAATCGGCATCCAGCCCGATGCGCTGCTGTGCCGGGCCGATCGCGCCATTCCGCAAGACGAGCGCGAAAAAATCAGCCTCTTCACCAATGTGCCCGAATGGGGCGTCATCAGCATGCCCGATGTGGACACCATCTACAAAGTGCCGCGCCTGCTGCACGAGCAGGGGCTGGATGCGCTCATTTGCGACAAGCTGAGCCTGAAAACGCCGCCCGCCAAGCTCAAGCGTTGGGACGATTTGGTACACGCCCAGCAACACCCCGAGCACACCGTGCAAGTGGCGATGGTGGGCAAGTATGTGGAGTTGAGCGACAGCTACAAATCCGTGAACGAGGCCCTGCGCCACGCGGGCATGAAGAATCACGCCAAGGTGCAAATCACCTATGTGGATTCGGACGCCCTCACGCCCGACAACGTGGCCGATCAACTGCGCGCCTTTGATGCCGTCTTGGTGCCTGGCGGCTTTGGCAAGCGCGGGGTGGAAGGCAAAATCGCCGCCGCCCGCTATGCGCGCGAAAACAAAGTGCCCTACCTCGGCATCTGTTTGGGGATGCAAGTCGCCACCATCGAATACGCGCGCCATGTGGCGGGCCTGGCCCAGGCCAACAGCACCGAATTCGACCCCGAAACGCCCCACCCCGTCATCGCCCTCATCACCGAGTGGAAAGACAAGGACGGCAGCATCCAGAAGCGCGATGCCCGTTCCGACCTGGGCGGCACCATGCGCCTGGGCGCGCAAAGCTCCGACGTGCAGCCGGGCACCCTGGCCCACCAGATCTACGGCGACGTGCTGACCGAGCGCCACCGCCACCGTTACGAGGCCAACGTCAACTACCTCGATCAACTGCGTGCGGCGGGCCTGGTGATTTCGGCGCTGACCCAGCGCGAGCAACTGACTGAAATCGTCGAGCTGCCGCAAACCGTGCACCCCTGGTACATGGGCGTGCAGTTCCACCCCGAATTCAAATCCACCCCGTGGAGCAGCCATCCGCTGTTTGACAGCTACATCGCCGCAGCCTTGGTGCGCCAACAGGCAGTTGACCGACCATGACGGGGGGCAACAAGGCACAACTGTCGCCGCATGCTTACCGCCCGGCTAAAAACCTGGTGCTGTGGGCATGCATCCTGATGGCTTTGAATGTGGTGTGCTACGTTGTGACGCTGCCTTTGAATCTTTACGGCTTATCGCTCTTGGGCGAGTTGAAACGTGCGATGCAAAACGGCGAAGACACAGACGAGGTGCTGTATGCGCGGGTGGAACTGGCAGGCTCGGCTTTGATGGTGATCAGCGTGGTGCTGTTTGTTGCATCCGCGATATTGATTGCATGCTGGATAAACCGTGCCCATAAAAATGCCCGTGCTTTGGGCGTAGAGGGCATCCGGCATTCACCGGCCATGGCTGTTGTCAGTTTTTTCATCCCCATTGTGTCTTTTTTCATGCCCTACCAGGCAATGAAGCAAATGGTTTCCGGCAGCTTGGCATTGATCGGAGAGGCTGCGCCACGTGCATCGTTGCTGATTTGGTGGCTGACATATCTGGCGGGCATGTTCTCTAATCGCATCAGTGCGTTCATGACTCAGAAGGCTGCATTCGAATCACAGGACATGGCCCAACTGATCGCCGATATCGATACATTGACGGTGGCTATACATCTGGAAAACCTCGCCTGCTTCTGCTTTGGCATCGCTGCATGTTTGCTGTTTGCCCTGATTCGCCGCACCGAACGTGCGCATGTGCAGATCGCGGCACAACAGGGCTTGCAGGCCATTTGAAAAAAACAAATGGCCTGTGGTGCGGGTTGCGTTGGGCGAGGCAGCGAGTGAAAAAAACAGTCGAATGCAAGGCCATTGACAACCTTGCCGTCTCCCGCCGGGGCTTGCTGGCATCCCTTTCGGTGGGCGCAGTCAACAGCTTTTAGCCGCAGTGTCCTGGCCGTCCGGGATGCCCACTGCAAGAAAAGGAACCACCATGCCCGCTGCCACATCTACACCCCCATCTGAAACTGTCCGTACCGCCTTCGATCACGCCAGCGGCCGCAGCTTGGCCGTGGGCGATGCGCAGCTTTACTTTGAAGAAGCCGGCAAGCCCAACGGCCCGCCCCTGCTGTGCCTGCACGGTGGCTTGGGCGATATGCGCGATCTCAACCCCGTGCTGCCCGCCTTGGCCGGGCGCTTTCGCCTGATCGGCATCGACTTTCGCGGGCATGGCCGTTCCACGCTGGGCAACCGGCCGCTGAGCTACGCCTTGTACCAGGCCGATGTGCGGGCGGTGTTGCGGCATCTGGGCCTTGCAGCGGCGCGCGTGCTGGGCTTCAGCGATGGCGGCATCACCGCCTTGCGCTTGGCGGCTGAAGGCGACAGCACGTTCCAGGTGCAGCAACTGGCCACCATCGGCGCGCAATGGCGCTTGCTGGCCGACGACCCCTCGTTGCCCTTACTGCAAGGGCTCACCTCGGCCGACTGGGCCGGCATGTTTCCCGAGGCGCAGCCGCATTACGAAAAACACAACCCCGCGCCTGATTTTGACCGCCTACTGGCACAGGTCAAAGCCATGTGGGCCAACAGCCAAGCGGGCAACTATCCGGGCGAGGCTGTGCGCAGCATCTCCGCGCCCACCTTGCTGATTCGTGGCGATAGGGACGAACTGTGCAGCCTGCAAGAACTGGCCGAGCTGCAACAGCGCATCGCCGGTAGCGCGTTGCTGAACCTGCCCTTTGCCAACCATGCGGTGCAGGCCAAGTGGCCTGACGCTGTTTCCACTTTCCTCAACACTTTTTTCGAGCGTGCGCTCTCACCGACATGAATCTCTGTGGCTTTCCCATCGGGCTGGATCGGCCCTTCTTCCTCATCGCTGGCCCCTGCGTGGTCGAATCCGAACAGCTGCAAATGGACGTGGCCGGGCAGTTGAAAGAAATCACCGCACAGCTGGGCATCCCCTTCATCTTCAAAAGCAGCTACGACAAGGCCAACCGCTCCAGCGGCGCCAGCTTTCGCGGCCCGGGCATGGAACAAGGGCTGGAAATCCTGGCCAAGGTGAAGAAAGAACTGCAACTGCCCGTGCTCACAGACGTGCACACCGAGGCCGAAATCCCCGCCGTGGCCGCCGTGGTGGACGTGCTGCAAACCCCTGCCTTTTTGTGCCGCCAAACCGACTTCATCCGCGCCGTGGCGCAGTCGGGCAAGCCGGTGAACATCAAGAAAGGCCAGTTCCTCGCGCCCCACGACATGAAAAACGTCATCGACAAGGCCCGCGCCGCCGCGCGCGAGGCGGGCCTGTCCGAAGACAATTTCATGGCCTGCGAGCGTGGCGCCAGCTTTGGCTACAACAACCTCGTTTCCGACATGCGCAGCCTGGCCATCATGCGCGAAACGGGCGCGCCCGTGGTGTTTGACGCCACCCACAGCGTGCAACTGCCCGGCGGCTTGGGGCAAGCAAGCGGCGGCCAGCGCGAAATGGTGCCCGTGCTGGCCCGCGCGGCCGTGGCCGTGGGCGTGGCGGGCCTGTTCATGGAAACGCACCCAGACCCGAAAAACGCCTTGAGTGACGGGCCGAATGCCGTTCCGCTCAAGCACATGAAAGTCTTGCTCGAAACCTTGATGGAACTGGATGCGGTAACCAAGCAAAACGGTTTTCTGGAAAACCATTTCAGCGCCTGAGTGTTGCCAAACGTGGACCCGTTGGTCTATTCAGCCAAGCTGATGGGGTATGGCTTTGCCCTTATCGCCTTGCTCATCATGGCTTGGGGCGCACTCAGCTTGGGCGTGGCCGTGCACGCCTGGCTGACCGCTGCACGCACACACGGCGAGGTGATTGACTTCGCTGAAAAGCCCGGCCACGACAACACTCGCGCGTATTACGCGCCGCTGGTGTGCTTTACCCACGGGCAGCAAATCGTCATCTTTGAAAGCAGTTACGCCTTGCCTTCCCCGCGCTATGCCGTGGGTGAGCGCGTGCGTGTGGCCTTCAAGCCCCAGAACCCCGAGCAGGCTGAAATACTCGACCCCTTCGTCTTCTTTCTGCCCGGCCTATTCAAACTGGGCCTGGGCTGGTTGTTCTGGAAGATGGCCTCTGTTTGGTAACCTCCGCCATGCCCGCCGCCCCTACGCCCCAGCACACTCCTGCCCCCAAGCCCGCGGTGCCGAACAGGGCTTTGGCCTGTGCATCCGCCGCATGGCCCTGGCTGCTGGCCCTTGCCCCCTGGTTGCTGGCAGGCGTATACGGTGGTGTATCAGGCGGATGGGGCGGAGCCCTGGAAGCGCCGCTGGGCATTGCGCTGGCCCCCTGGCTTTTCGTGAGCATTTACTTCACCTTCCTCGATGCTTATCCGGTGTGGGCAGCAGCCTTCTTTCCGCTGCTGTATGTGGCCGCTTTCGCCGCTATGGCAGTGGGCATCACATGCTGGCGGCGATGGTGGGGCAAGCTGTTGCTGGGCTGGAGCTATTTCGCGCTGGGTTGGGTGTGTGCGTTCCAGATATTGGCTGTGACTTGAGACGCTGTTCGCGATCCCCCTGCGGGCGCTTGCATGCTGGCAGCGGGTGGCTTGCTGCCTTGCCAATCTTGTTCATGGCGCAGCTATGCGCTGCAATGTGCACCTTGCTGCTTGACCGTTTCAGGGCCTTGATCTTTTGATCGGCGGCGCAAGCGATTTATGATTCAGCCCGACTGTTTCAGGCGCGGCGGTCATGTTGCCCAGCGGCCAAGGCGCGCCGCTGTGGGCGCTGCGATCGCCGCAGCGATGATTGATTTTTGTTGATGAACGTTTGATTCAGAAAGGTAAACCATGAGTGCCATTGTTGACATTGTTGGCCGCGAAGTGCTGGACAGCCGCGGCAACCCCACCGTCGAGTGCGACGTGCTGCTCGAAAGCGGCGTGATGGGCCGCGCAGCCGTGCCCAGCGGCGCGTCCACCGGCAGCCGCGAGGCGATTGAGCTGCGCGATGGCGACAAGAGCCGCTATCTGGGCAAAGGTGTGCTCAAGGCCGTGGAGCACATCAACACCGAAATCAGTGAGGCTGTGCTGGGGCTGGATGCGAGCGAACAGGCCTTTCTGGATCAGACACTGATCGACCTGGACGGCACCGAGAACAAAAGCCGCCTGGGCGCCAATGCCATGCTGGCCGTGAGCATGGCCGTGGCCCGCGCCGCGGCTGAAGAGGCGGGCATTCCGCTCTACCGCTACCTGGGCGGCATGGGCGGCAAGGATTTGCCCGTGCCGATGATGAATGTCATCAACGGCGGCGCACACGCCAACAACAATCTGGACTTGCAAGAGTTCATGATCATTCCCGTGGGCGCGCCGTCCTTCCGCGAGGCGCTGCGCTACGGCGCAGAGGTGTTCCATGCGCTCAAGAAAATCATTCACGACAAGGGCATGAGCATTGCCGTGGGCGACGAGGGCGGATTTGCCCCCAATGTGGAAAGCCACGAAGCGGCCATCCAGCTCATTCTGCAAGCCATCACCAACGCGGGCTACACCCCCGGCCAGGATGTGGTGCTGGGCCTGGACTGCGCCAGCAGCGAGTTTTACAAAAACGGCAAATACGTGCTGGCCGGTGAAGGCGGCCTGCAACTGAGCGCCGAAGAATGGGCCAATATGCTCGCCACCTGGTGTGACAAATACCCCATCATCAGCATCGAGGATGGCATGGCCGAAGGCGATTGGGCGGGCTGGAAGCTGCTGACCGAGAAGCTCGGCAAGAAGGTGCAACTGGTGGGCGACGACCTGTTCGTGACCAACACCAGGATCCTGCAAGAAGGCATCGAAAAAGGCGTTGCCAACTCCATCCTCATCAAGATCAACCAGATCGGCACGCTCACTGAAACGTTCGAGGCGATCGAGATGGCCAAGCGTGCGGGCTACACCGCCGTGATCAGCCACCGCAGCGGCGAGACCGAAGACAGCACCATTGCCGACATCGCCGTGGGCACCAATGCCGGGCAGATCAAAACCGGTTCGCTCTCTCGCTCCGACCGCATGGCCAAATACAACCAGCTGCTGCGCATTGAAGAAGACCTGGGCGACGTGGCCGTGTACCCGGGCCGCAAGGCGTTCTACAATTTGCGCTGATGCCTTGCCAGCTTGGCTGGTCGGTGCTTGCTTGAGGGTTGGCGGGCACAGCCTGTTTAAACGCTTCAACGTTTTTGTGCAGGCCGCCCGCTTCAACAACACCAGGCCCGGCGATGCACGCGGGGCTTGGTGAGCAAACCCGCAGGCCTCATCCGCAGCATCCGTCCCATTGCTTTTGCGCCTTCTTCGTAGCTTGTTTGTGCCCCCTTTTTGATTCACTGGCCATGACCACACGTCCCCTCATCCCTCTGGTTCTGGTGCTGCTGCTGATTCTGTTGCAGTACAGCATCTGGACGGGGCGTGGCAGCATGGGCCAGGTGGCCGAACTGCAAAAGAACCTGAGCGAACTGCGTGCCAAAAACCAGCAGACCGAGGCTGACATCCTGCGCCTGCGATCGGAAATTCAAGACCTGCAAGAAGGCTTGAACATCGTCGAAGAAAAGGCGCGCTATGAAATGGGCCTGGTCAAGCCCAACGAAATCTTCGTGCAGATCACGCACTGAGGGTTGGCTGTTGAGCGCCTGCCAGATCGGCGCAGTGCCCAGTGTGATGGAGTCGCTTCATGCCCAAAACAAAGCCGCCATCAGGCGTCTTTTTCGTGCGTTTTTGATTCTTCATGGAGCAGCAGAATCAGCGCAGCCCATGCATTCACTTGAATGCGGCCTTGTTTCGTGCCTTGCTGCCAGAGCGCTTTGGCGCATTCACGCTCCCATTCCATGACGTGAAAAGGTGGGGCGGTGCCGGCTTGCACGTGGCTGGTGTTCAAACGCGCCCATCGCCAGCGCCTGTGCCCATGGGTGACTCAAGAAAGGGGCATGCTCGCGTGAGTAACGTGCGCCCGCCCCCAAACGGCTTGCTTCACTTGATCGGCTGATACTCCTTCACCAAGGCCTTTTGCACCGCCGGGCGCTCGGCAATCTGCCGGGCCCAGCGCAGCAGGTGCGGGTAGCTGGCCGCGTCCAGAAATTCCGCCGCTTCGTACACCTGATTGAGCACCAACCGCCCGTACCAGGGCCAGATGGCCATGTCGGCGATGGTGTAGGCATTGCCACAGATGTAGGGTTGAATGGCCAGCTGCTGGTTCAGCAAGTCGAGCTGGCGCTTGGTTTCGAGCGTGAAGCGGTTGATGGGGTATTCGAGTTTGACCGGAGCGTAGCGGTAGAAGTGCCCGAAGCCGCCGCCCACATAGGGTGCGCTGGCCATTTGCCAGAAGAGCCAGTTCAGGCATTCGGTGCGCAGGGCAGGATCGGTGGGCAAAAAGGCCCCGAACTTTTCGGCCAGATAGAGCAAGATGGCGCCCGATTCGAACACGCGCTGCGCTTGTGCGCCGCTGCGATCGAGCAGGGCCGGGATTTTGGAATTGGGGTTGATGGCGACAAAGCCTGAGCCGAACTGATCGCCTTCCATGATGTTGATCTTGAACAGGTCGTAATCGGCCTGCGCGATGCCTTGCGCCAGCAGTTCTTCGAGCATCACGGTGACCTTGATGCCATTGGGCGTGCCCAGCGAATACAGTTGCAGGGGTTTGTCGCCCACGGGCAGGGTTTGTTCGAAAGTGGCGCCGGCTGTGGGGCGGTTGATGGCGGCAAAGCGCCCGCCGCTGTGCTGTTCCCATTGCCAGACTTTGGGCGGTGTGTAGTCTTGTGTCATTGCATGTCCTCCTGGTGGATTCAACTGGATTCGATTTTGGGGTTCAATGATGGGCCGATGGCGGATCGGGCGGCAACAAAAAGCAGGGGAGGCTTTTCAGCGAGCGGTATTTCGCTCGGCAGAGCGGAGCATCCGCACGAGCTTGAGCGAACGCATATGGCTTTGCTTGCCGCTTGCCTCAGTCTGCGCGCAAGCCGTTTTGCCAGCGCCAGGTGCTTTGGCACATGTCCTGAATCGTGCGGCTGGCCTGCCAGCCCAGAACTTGGCGGGCCTTGTTAGGGTTGGCCAGGCAGTTGGCTACGTCGCCTGCGCGGCGCGGCATGATGCGGTAGGGCACATCCACGCCGTTGGCGGCAGCGAAGGCGGTAATCAGTTCCAGCACGCTGGTGCCTGCGCCGGTGCCGAGGTTGATGGCGTGCCAGCCCGCCTGCTGCTTCAAAAAGCCCAGCGCGGCAGCGTGTCCCTCAGCCAGATCGCAGGCGTGGATGTAGTCGCGCACGCCGGTGCCGTCGGGCGTGTCGTAGTCCTGGCCGAAGACTTGTACAAAGGGCCGCATGCCTGCGGCCACCTGGGCGATGCAAGGCATGAGGTTGCTGGGGGTGCCGTCGCAGCGTTCGCCCAGCAGGCCGCTGGGGTGTGCGCCCAAGGGGTTGAAATAACGCAGGCAGACGATGCGCCAGCTGGGGTCTGAAGCGGCCAGATCGCGCAGGATTTCTTCGATCTGTAACTTGCTGCGGCCATAGGGGTTGGTGGCGCAAGTGGGGTGGGCCTCGTCGATCGGCAGGTATTGCGGCTGGCCATACACGGTGGCGCTGGAGCTGAAAACGATGCGGCGCACGCCACAGGCTTGCATCGCTTGCAGCAGGCTGATGCTGCCTTGCACATTGTTGGCGTAATAGGCGATGGGCTGCTCAAGCGATTCGCCGATGGACTTGAGACCGGCGCAGTGAATGACGGCTTCGGCGCGGAAGCCGCGCAGGGTTTGCGTGAGCAGGGGCGTGTCGCGGATGTCGCCTTGCACAAAGCCCACGTTCTGGCCGCTGATGCGCTGGATGTGATCCACCACCTGCGCCTGGCTGTTGCACAGATTGTCGAACAGCAGCACCTCGTGGCCTTGTTCGAGCAAGGTCACGGCCGTGTGGCTGCCGATGTAGCCGGTGCCGCCTGTGAGAAGAACTTTCATGATGCGTGTGCTTGGGCGATGAAGGTGGGTGCGACGGGTATCTCTTGTTGGCAGATCGGCGGGCAGCCCTGTCGATCGGTCTTTTCGATTCGCCCCATGCGCATGGGCGCCCAGGGTGGTTTGCGGCCTATTCTATGCAGGGCCAGCGGCTGAAAGAGGCGGCATGCGTGCATCGTTGGCCGCCTGCGTCGTCCGTGCCGCTTGCATGGCAGGGGGCGATGGCAAAAAACAGGGCGAACGCCTGCTGGCGTTCGCCCTGGGGGTGCGCGTGGCAGGTGTGCCCGATCACTTGCCTTTCTTGAACTCGGTGAAGACGCTGTTCATGGCCTTGCGCGCTTCGTTGCTGAAGCTTTCGGGCGCAGCCATTTTGCCCAGGTCTTCATCGCTCAGGAAGGTGGATTTGTCGGCCACCATTTCGGGCTTGATGAATTCCTTGGCGGCCTTGTTGGCCACCGGGTAGGCGATTTCGTTGGTGAGCGAGGCCGACACTTCGGGGCGCAGGAAGTAGTTGATGAAGGTCTGCGCATTCTCGGGGTGCTTGGCGTCTTTGGGAATGGCCAGATTGTCGAAGAACAGAATGGCGCCGGTGGCAGGCACCAGGGCTTCGATCTGCACGTCAGACTGGTTCTCCACCGCGCGGTTGCGCGCGATGTTGATGTCGCCCGCCCAGCCGATGGCCGCACAGGCCTTGCCGCTGGACAGATCGTCAATCATCGTGCTGGAGAAGATGCGCACGTCCGGGCGCACCTTGGCCAGCATCTCGCCCGCGGCCTTGTAGTCGGCCGGGTCGGTGGAATAAGCAGGTTTGCCGATGTAGCGTAAGGCCGAGGGCAGGATCTCAGACGGCGCATCCAGATAGGCGATGCCGCAGGACTTGAGCTTGCCGGTGAATTCGGGGTTGAAGACCAGATCCCAGGCATTGGCGGGCATGGGTGTGCCGGCCAGGGCTTTTTCTACCGCCTTCTTGTTGATGCCCACGGTCACATAGCTCCAGCCCCAGGGCACGAGGTAGTCGTTGCCGGGATCCACCTTGTCCAGCTTGGACATGATGGCCGGATCCAGATTGGCCAGATTGGGGATTTGCGCCTTGTCGAGCTTGCGCAGCAGGCCCGCTTCGATCTGGGTCTTGGCGAACACCGAGCCGGGCACCACCAGGTCGTAACCCGAATTGCCCGCGATCAACTTGGCGTTGAGCATTTCGTTGTTTTCAAACGTCTGGTAGTTGACCTTGATGCCGGTTTCCTTCTCGAAATCGGCCAGCAGGTTTTCGGGCATGTAATCGGGCCAGTTGTAGAAGTTCAGCACCTTGGGTTCTTGCGAGCCGCTGTCAGCCGCATTGCCTGTTGCCTGCGGCGCGTTGCCGCCCTGTTTGCCGCCGCACGCTGCCAGCAACAGCGCGCTGGCTGCTGCGATCAAAAAGTGTTTTGTGTTCATCGCCACACACCTTGAAGAAAAAAAGAAGTTGACAAGCCACGAACCGCACCGGCCCGCGTACGAAGCAAACGCCAATGGCACATGCCCCAACAGCGCGTGCCGAAGGCACGGGGGGTCGGCCGCGCGCAGCGCATTGTAAGGGCAGGTTTTGGGGTGTTGGGCCGCTTGTTGCGGGCTAGGCAATGGGGGTTTTTACGGGTGGTTTTGCCTGTGAGGGCGTAGCCGCCCGCCGCCTTGGCGATAGCTGGATGCATCAAGGGGGGCTAGTTGCCCAAGGGCTGTTGAAGAGCGATCAAGCAACGATCAAACGGCGGCGTGATGCAAGTGGTTGGAAGCGTGGGCCTTGCTGCGAATCGACAGACGAGTACAGCAGATGGGCGTAGCCGATGCAAGCGTGTGCGTGAATTGCCAAGTGCAAGGATAGGAGCAACGCCCGCCTGTGTTGTTGGGCGGTGGTGCCTGTTATCGCCCCGTTGAATCAGGCGCACTTGCCATGCACGCCAGCAACAGCACGTATCAAGGCCAGCTTGTGCACAAATGCGTTGCTGAGGCCGCACTGGAAAGTTAGAAAAACGCCCAACCGTTCAGCAGGCGTTGCAGCAGCGCGATGGCCGTGATGCCCGCCACAAAGCCCGCCGCGCCGTACAGCAGGCGTTGCAGCAGGGCATTGGTTTGGCGTTGCTCGTTGATCAGCTGCTTCAATTCCTCGCTGTGGGCCTGCGCTTGGGCGCCCTGCTTCAGATAGTCGTGCAACAGCACGGGCAGCTGCGGCAGGACTTTGAACAGCTGCGGTGATTGCTTTTGCCATTCGCGCAGCAGGCGGCGCGGGCCGACTTGCTCCATCATCCATTTCTCAACGAAGGGGCGGGCGGTGGACCACAGATCCATTTCAGGATCGAGCTCACGGCCCAGTCCCTCAACGTTGAGCAGGGTTTTTTGCAGCAGCACCAGTTGCGGCTGGATTTCAACGTTGAAGCGGCGCGAGGTTTGGAACAGGCGCATCAGCACCAGGCCCAGCGAGATTTCGCGCAGGGGCCGCTCGAAACAAGGCTCGCACACGGTGCGCACGGCGGCTTCCAGCTCTTCCACGCGGGCGCCCGCTGGCACCCAGCCGGATTCAAGGTGCAGTTCGGCAATGCGGCGGTAATCGCGCTTGAAAAAGGCCATGAAGTTCTGCACCAGATAGGCCTTGTCGAATTCGGTGAGCGAGCCGACGATGCCGAAGTCCAGCAGAATCAATCGCCCGAAGGTGGCGGGGTCGGTGCTCACCTGGATGTTGCCCGGGTGCATGTCGGCGTGGAAAAAGCCATCGTGAAACACCTGGGTGAAAAACACCTTCATGCCCTGGGTGGCCAAGGCGCGCGTATCCAGCCCCAGCGCTTGCAGACGCGCGATCTGGTTGATGGGCACGCCCTGCATGCGCTGCATCACGATCACTTCTTGCGCGCACAAGTCCCAATACATTTCGGGGATCAGCACCCGCTCGCTGCTGGCCGCGTTGCGGCGCAGTTGCGCGGCGTTGCCTGCTTCGCGCATCAGATCGAGTTCGTCGTGCAGGTATTTGTTGAATTCTTCGACCACCGCACAGGGCTTCAAACGGCGTGCATCCACGCCGCCCACGCGTTCGATCCAACCTGCCATCCAGCGCATGAGGCTGATGTCTTTTTCCATGACCGGCAGCAAGTCGGGGCGCAGCACTTTCACCGCCACCTCGCGGCGTTGGCCTTTGCGGTCAATCAACGCGGCAAAGTGCACTTGCGCCACCGATGCGCTGGCCACTGGCTCGCGCTCGAATTGCACGAAGAGTTGATCCAGCGGCTGGCCGAAGGCGCGTTCGATGGTGGCAATAGCCACTTCGGCCGGAAAAGGCGGCACGCGGTCTTGCAGCTTGGTGAGTTCGGCGGCGATGTCGGGCGGCAGCAGGTCGCGCCGAGTGGAGAGAACCTGGCCGAATTTGACGAAGAGCGGGCCCAGCTTTTCCAGCGCCATGCGCAGGCGCTGGCCGCGTGGCGCATCCAGATTACGGCCCAGCGTGATCAGGCGGCCCAGGGTGCGCAGGCCACTGTGCGGCGCAGATGACAGCGCCAGCTCGTCCAGCCCGTAGCGAAAAAAAATCCAGAAGATATAGGTACCGCGCAGCAGTTTCATGCAGGTTTACTCCGGCTGGCGTGGGGGTGGCGGATGGATGGCGGTAGGGCCTGCGGGATCAGCCGATGCGGGCATGTGGTACCCACTCTGGCTGCGCTGATCGGGCGGTGGCGCGGTGGATGGGTCATGCGTCGTGCTGTAGTCATCAGCCGCTTCGCCCATGTGCGGCTGGGTACTGGGCATGGGCGCGATGCGATCCACAAAGCCTTGCAGCGCTTGCCGCACTTGGCGCAGCACCTGCACGGTGCGCTGGGCGGCCGGTTCGCCGATCAGTCGGGCCAGGTCGGCCTCGCTGTCCCAGCGGACGTTGTCGGCCAGCCAATGCACGGTGTCGGCCAGTTCCGTATCGCCGCTGATGTGCACTTGCGGGCGCTGGCCTTGCACGGCCTGGCGCGCCAGTTGCATGGCGCTGTCGTCCACTTGCAGGAGCAGGTGTTCGCGCAGGCTGTCGTCGGCCAAGGCAAACAGGCCCGCGGGCGTGATTTGCAGGCGCAGCGTCAGATTGTTCCAGCGGGCGAGCACCACCTTGTCTTGCTGGGCCAGCAGGCGTTGCTGCGCGGCCGGGTGTTGTTGCAACACGTGGTTGATGAGCAGCAACAGGCGGTTGCGGATTTCGTGGCTGAGCCATTCGGGCGCAGCGGGCAGCTTGGGCGCGCCGATTTTGTCGCGCGCCGCGCCGAGCAGATCCGAGAGGAATTGGAAGGGGTCGGTGGGGTTCATCGGGGCATTCTCGCTGATGGTGGGGAGCAGGCGCAGCGCGTGGCGCTTGCCGCAAGCGGGCGGTCTGGGGTCAATCGAACTGCTGGGCTGCTTGGTGGATGCAGAAAACGCAGAAGTCATGCAAAGGGCAGCGAAATTTCAAAGAAGGCGCAGAAGTTGGCTCATCAAGAACGGCTGGTTCCGTGCCCCCATTTGTTTGCCATGCCGCGATGCGCTCGCCCCATCACACAAAGACATCAAAAGCACTCTGCGAATCTCTGCATCCTCTGTGCCTCTGCGGTGAAAACGGCTTGAAAAACTTCTGCGGCTTTGGCGAAATCTCTGCGCCTTCTGCGTCGTTTGCGTCCTGATTCAAACCTTGCCATATCCAAGCTCCATATCTCAACGCCTCGCGTTGGGATTGTGAACAGGCGCTTACTGCAAAGGCTGCACGGCGGCCACGCGCCAGCGCGCCTCGGGCATGTGGCGCGATTGCGCCATCTCCCAAATCTCGCGAAACGGCGTGGGGGCTTGCGTGGGCGCTTCACGCACCATGCCCGAAAACTCCACGCTGGCCCAGTGTTCAACGGCGGTGGATTCGCGGCTGAGCAGGCGCGCTTCCAGCACCACCAGTTCGGCCGCGTGCGGGCTGGGGCCTTGCTCTTCGCGTTCTTGCAGGCGCTCGCCCAGCAGTTCGGCCATCTCCGGCGTGAGCATGGCGCGCAGGCGGGGCACATCGGCGGCGTCCCAGGCGCGTTGCATCTCGATGAAGCAGGCACGCATCTGGGCGATGAGGGCGTCTTCTTCGTTGTGCGCCTGCACTTCGTGATCGATTTCGTTTTCCACTTCAGCCACCACGTTGGCGGGGGCCGAATCCCACAGCCGCGCGGCCGAATCGTTGCCCACCTTGCTCGGGTTGTAGCTGCGTGGCGCGGCGGGCGCTTGGGGCGTGGCCGCCGACAGGGGCGGCACGGGTGGCGCGGCGGGAGTGGCTGGATTGCTGGGGGCTGGCTGCGTGGGGCGCGCGCGCATGGCGAACCACAGGGCGGCCAGCACGCCCGCCACGACCAGGATCAAAGCGACGATTTGCCAAGTTGTCATGATTGTTCTTTCAAAGCTTGCCTACGATTTCAACACTGCCATCCCGAAGCGGCCATTCCAGCACGCCGATCCCAACACGCCGGTCCCAACAGGGCGATCCCGATGGCGTGAATCAGCACTTGATGCCCACGTGCAGGGCCACCAGGCCCGCGCTCAGATTGTGATAGTCCACATGGCCAAAGCCCGCGTGGCGCATCATCTGGCGCAGCGCCTCTTGATCGGGGTGCATGCGAATCGATTCGGCCAGGTAGCGGTAGCTGTCGGCATCGCCCGCCACCCATTGCCCCAGCTTGGGCAGCACCTTGAAGCTGTACCAGTCGTAGGCTTTTTGCAGGGGCGCGGCCACGCGCGAAAACTCCAGCACCAACAGCCGCCCGCCCGGTTTGAGCACACGGCACATTTCCTGCAGGGCGCGGTCTTTGTGCGTCATGTTGCGCAGACCGAAGGCCACGCTCACCAGGTCGAAATGGTTGCTGGCAAAGGGCAGGGCTTCGGCATCGCAGGCCACGCTGGGCAGCACCAGACCCTTGTCGAGCAAGCGGTCGCGCCCCGTTTGCAGCATGGCCAGATTGATGTCGCTGTGCACCACCTGGCCGCTGGGCCCCACCTTGCGGGCAAAGGCGCGGGCCAAGTCGCCCGTGCCGCTGGCGATGTCGAGCACCCGCTGGCCCGCTTGCAGATTGGCCACCAGCACGGCGTAAGCCTTCCATGCCCGGTGCAGGCCGCCGGACATGAGGTCGTTCATCACATCGTATTTGGACGCCACCGAATCGAAGACGCCGCGCACGCGCTGCGCTTTTTCGCTTTCTTCAACGGTTTCGTAGCCGAAATGGGTTTGGGGCATGGTCACAACACCTTTTGCATGGGATGGCACTTGCTGTTTGTGTGATGCGGGCTATTGTCGCTGATCGCTATGCGCGTGATGACGGCACGTGCCAATTAGGCAACGTGGCTTGAGCCAAAAGGCAACATGGCTGATGTGGGGTGCAAGAAGTGAACGACGATCAAGTCGTTCAAATGGGCGGCGTCGGGATGTGGAACCTAGAGTCGGTCGTGCAGGGCGTGGGCGATGGTGCCCAGGTCCACGTATTCCAGTTCGCTGCCAATGGGCACGCCGCGTGCCAGGCGCAGGCTATCGCGGTTTGGTCGACGCTTTTTTGTCAGCGTTTGCCGTGGGCGTTGACCTGCAGGGCGCAGTGCGGCGCATTCTTTGCGGCTGTGTGTGTTGGCGGGGGGCAGGCTGCCTTGATGGCACTGCAGGCCGCCGGGGGATGCGGTGGCTTCAGCGCCGGTCGTGCAGGGCGTGGGCGATGGTGCCCAGGTCCACGTATTCCAGTTCGCTGCCAATGGGCACGCCGCGCGCCAGGCGCGTCACGGCCAGGCCACGCGCCTTGAGTTGTTCGGCCAGCACGTGGGCCGTCATCTCGCCAGCGGCGGTGAAGTTGGTGGCCAGAATCACCTCTTGCGCCACGCCGTCGCCCGCGCGTTGCAGCAGTTGCTGCACGCCAATATCGCGCAGGCCCACGCCATCCAGCGGGTTGAGTTTGCCCATGAGCACGAAGTACAGGCCGTTGTAGGCCAGGGTGCGTTCCACGGCGGATTGGTCGGCGGGGGTTTCCACCACGCAGAGCTTGCTGCGGTCGCGCGCCGGGTTGCTGCAGGTGGCGCACACCTCTTGCTCGGTGAAGGTGTGGCAGAGCTGGCAGTGGCGGATGTGGTCAACCGCGTGCACCAGCGATTGCGCCAGTTGGCGCGCGCCGGCGGGGTCGTGCTGCAGCAGGTGGTAGGCCATGCGCGCGGCCGATTTGGCGCCCACGCCGGGCAGGCGGCGCAGGGCCTCGATCAAGTTGTCCAGAGCGTGGGCCACGGCGCGCGGTGCAGCAGGAAAAAAAGGGGGGGGGTGGAAAGCGATCGCTCAGAAGGGGAACTTCATGCCGCCAGGCAGGCCGGGCATGCCAGCGGGCATGAATTTGGCCATGTGCTCGCTGCTGGTTTCTTCGGCTTTGCGCACGGCGGCGTTGAAGGCGGCGGCCACCAGGTCTTCGAGCATGTCTTTGTCTTCAGTCAGCAGGCTGGGGTCGATTTCCACGCGCTTGACGTCGTGCTTGCAGGTCATGGTGACTTTGACCAGGCCTGCGCCCGATTCGCCGCTGACTTCGATCAGGGCCAGATCATCCTGGGCTTTTTTCAGATTGTCTTGCATGGCCTGGGCTTGCTTCATCAGGCCGGCGAGTTGGTTTTTGTTGAACATGGTGTGGGGCTCCAGCAAAAAGAAGTCAAAAAGCAATCAAGAAAGATGGGGCGTGAAAAGAAGCGGTTGCTTGCAGCCGCTGCGGGCATTGATCCAATCGCCAGCCCATCCAGAGCGTGGCTGGGCTGCGCACACTCGCTTCGCAGCGATGGCCCGGTGAGCCCGCGCGGTTTTCACGCCGCTGGCGTGCCGGGCGCAGCGGGTGCAGCCTTGGCATGGCCCACGCTGCCTGGCACGATGCGGGCGCCAAAGTCGCGCATCATAGCCTGCACAAAGGGGTGGGCGGCAAAGGCTTGCTCGGCCGCTTGCTGTTTTTGCGCGCGCAAGGCGGCTTGCCGCAGCGCCGGGCAGTCCACCACGCGGCCGTATTCGATTTGCAGGCGCACGGGCTGGCCGGTGTGCGCGGCCAGGGCTTGTTCCAGCTTTTTGCGGCTGGGCTCGTGGTTGAGCGATTCCTGCTCCACCCGCAGCACCCATGCGGCAGGGGCAGTGTCTGCCGCGCTTGCGGCGGCATCGGGTTGTTGCATCAACTGGCTTTGCAGCAGCAGTTCGCGTGCCAGGGCGGTGATGCCGCCTTCGCCGCACAGGGCTTGCGCCAAGGCGTACCAGGCATCGCCCAATTCGGTGGGCACCAGGCGGCGTTGTGATGGGCTGGCTGAGCCCTCTTCAGTGGTTGCGGGTGCAGGGGCAGGGCGTGGCGGGGACTGTGGCTCGGGCTGCTGGCGCACGGGCAGCACCAGATCGGCGGCCACGGGCGTGGCGCTTGCGGCTTGATGAGCTGGCGTTTGCGGCGCTGTGCAAGCGAGTGCTGCCTGAGCGGGTTCGCTGGGCAGATCCTCCCAAGGTGGTGGCTCTGCGACAGCTGGCGTAACTGGTGCCGCAGGGGATGCGGGCGCCGTGTTATCGGGGGCCGTGCTTGATTCAGCAGCCGTTGCAGCTGCTGCTGGTGCTGACCCAGCGTGTGCGCTTGGGGCGCTGGCCCTTGCGGCTACGCGAGATGCGGCCTGAGATGGAGGGGCAGTTGCTGCGGCCCCTGATTCAGCCGCGTTGGCAGGCTGGGCCGCCAGTGCTGGGGCCGATGCAGCGGCAGCAGGTGCGGCCGAAGGAGTCGTTGCAGCAGGCGCTGGCGCAGATGGCTTTGGGGCGCTAGCAGCTGTTTTCAGCGTTTTTTTTTCAGCCGTGGGCTTGAAGGCCAGCAGGCGCAGCAGCACCATGCTCAGGCCTGCGTATTCGTCGGGGGCCAGGCCCAGCTCGTCGCGGCCATGAATGCAGATGCTGTACAGCAGCTGGGTTTCGTCCGCAGGCAGGGTGGCGGCCAGGCGGGCCACTTCGGCGGCGTCGGGGTCGGTTTCGTCCACGGCCATGCCAGGCACAGCTTGCTGCACGGCCATGCGCTGCAGGATGCGGGCCATGTCTTCGAGCGTGCTGGCGGCCGAAAGGCCCTGGGTTTGCAAGGCTTGCACGCCAGCCATGATGCGTGCGGCATCGCCTTGCGCCAGTGCATCGATCAGCCCCAGCACATGGCTGCTATCGACACTGCCCAGCATTTGGCGCACGGCAGCTTCTTGCACGCCCTGACCGCCCGCAAAGGCGATGGCCTGGTCGGTGAGCGAAAGCGCATCGCGCATGGAGCCGCGCGCGCCACGCGCCAGCAGGTACAGGGCCTTGGGATCGGCCGTGATCTGCTCGGCCTGCAGCACCTGCTGCAAGTGCGCGGCAATGGTTTCGGGCACCATGGGCCGCAGATTGAACTGCAGGCAGCGGCTGAGGACGGTGACGGGCACTTTCTGCGGATCGGTGGTGGCGAGCACGAACTTGAGGTATTCAGGCGGCTCTTCCAGCGTCTTCAACATGGCGTTGAAGGCCGTGTTGGTGAGCATGTGCACCTCGTCGATCATGAAGACCTTGAAGCGCCCCTGTACCGGCTTGTAAACGGCCTGTTCGAGCAGGCCTTGCACCTCGTCCACGCCGCGGTTGCTGGCGGCGTCCAGCTCGGTGTAATCCACGAAGCGGCCCGCATCAATGGCCGTGCAAGCCGGGCACTGGCCGCAGGGCGTGGCAGTGATGCCGCCTGTGCCATCTGCCCCCGTGCAGTTGAGCGATTTGGCCAGAATGCGCGAGATGGTGGTTTTGCCCACGCCGCGCGTGCCCGTGAACAGATAGGCGTGGTGCAGGCGCTGCTGTTCCAGCGCGTGGGTGAGAGCTTGCACCACATGCTCTTGCCCCACCATTTCTCCAAAATGACGGGGACGGTATTTGCGGGCCAGCACCAGATAAGACATGGGGCTGCATTCTAAGGGGCGGGTGGGGGCATCGCTGATGCGAGCTATGAATGCGGGGCCCTGCTGCCGGGCGATTGGGGAAGCGCAAGGGTGCATGCGCGCACCGGCCCTTGGTTGCTGGAGATCTTGTTGTGGGTCAGGCTGTGCCGGGCTGAGCTTTGTGCCTACACTGTGTCCGTTTGATGTTTGTTTTGAAAGGAGGCGAAGATGCAATTGGGCTACACCATTGTTTATGTGCCAGATGTGGCGCAATCGCTGGCGTTTTTCGAGCAGGCGTTTGGTCTGAAGCGCCGCTTCTTGCACGAATCGGGCGAGTACGGTGAGCTGGAAACAGGCGCGACAACTTTGGCCTTTGCTTCTCTGGCAATGGGCCGATCCAACTTGCCCCAAGGCTTTGTGGCGGCCAGTGAATCGGCACAGCCTTTGGGATTTGAAATCGCCTTGGTCACGCCCGATGTGGCATCGGCCCATGCGCAGGCGCTGCAAGCGGGTGCAACAGACATCAAACCGCCCGAAGCCAAGCCGTGGGGACAGACCGTGGCTTATGTGCGTTGCCCCGATGGGGTGTTGGTGGAACTGTGCTCGCCCCTGCAGGCGGGATGAGTCAAGAAAATCCGCAGCCGCCAACGAGTCGCCCGTATTGAAATAAGCCCAGCACACCATGAGCAAAGCCTTTACCAAAGAAAGCGATCACGACAACGATGAAGCGCCAGACGCCGCGCCGGCCTTGCCCGGTGGCGTCAAGAACTACATCACGCCGCAGGGCTATGCACGGCTGCGGGCCGAGTTGATGCAGTTGATTGATGAAGAGCGCCCCAAGGTGGTGGAGGTGGTGCACTGGGCCGCCAGCAATGGCGATCGATCGGAAAACGGCGACTATCTGTATGGCAAAAAGCGCTTGCGCGAAATCGACCGGCGCATTCGCTTTCTCACGCAACGGCTGGAACGTGCTGAAGTGGCTGACCCCAGCGTGCACCATGGCAGCGACCAGGTGTTTTTTGGCGCAACCGTCACGTATGCCAACGAGGCGGGTGAAGAAAACACGCTGACCATTTTGGGCGTGGACGAGGTGGACAACTTGCAAGGCCAGGTCAGCTGGGTGGCGCCTATCAGCCGCGCATTGCTGCGCAGCCGCGTGGGCGATGTGGTGAACTTGCAAACGCCTGCGGGCGTGCAGGAGATAGAGGTGCTGGATGTACATTACCCTGCGCCGGGCAAGGCATGAGCATCGGGTGCGTACAAAAAAGAGCCAGTACGAAACGAAAAGGACGAAACAAGTAAACCGCGGACATGCCGGCCGCGCCAGCCGGATCAGCCTGTGGCGAAGCAGGCGAGCCACTTGGGCAGCAGGAGAAGCAAAGGCTGAATGAGTGGGCCGATGCTGCCGACACGACACAAACCCAGGCCTTGGCGTGGTTGGCATGGCATGGCCTCACTGCTTGCCAAGCGGCGCGCACTTTCTTTGTATGACACACATCAAAACACCCGCTCAGCGAGGGCTGAAAGCGGGTGTTGTGTTTGAAGCCGGAGCCGATGAAGCTGCGGCAGGAAGGCGCTGTTGGGGTCAGCCCCGTCAGCCCCCCTTGCGCATCATGTCGAAAAACTCGAGGTTGTTTTTGGTGGCCTTCATGCTCTTCAAGACCAGCTCCATCGCCTCGATTTCGTCCATGTTGTACATGAACTGGCGCAGGATGCGCGACTTTTGCAGGATGTCGGGCGGCAGCAGCAATTCTTCGCGGCGCGTGCCGCTGCGGTTGAGCTGAATGGCCGGGAACACGCGCTTTTCGTACAGGCGGCGGTCCAGATGGATTTCGCTGTTGCCCGTGCCCTTGAATTCTTCAAAAATCACTTCATCCATGCGGCTACCGGTGTCGATCAGCGCAGTGGCGATGATGGTGAGCGAGCCACCTTCTTCGATGTTGCGCGCTGCGCCGAAAAAGCGCTTGGGGCGGTGCAGGGCGTTGGCGTCCACCCCGCCCGAGAGCACCTTGCCGCTGCTGGGCACCACGTTGTTGTAGGCGCGGGCCAGGCGCGTGATGGAGTCGAGCAGGATGACCACATCCTTTTTCAGCTCGACCAGGCGTTTGGCGCGCTCGATCACCATTTCGGCCACGTGCACATGGCGTGTGGCGGGCTCGTCAAATGTGGAGCTGATGACTTCGCCGCGTACGCTGCGCATCATTTCGGTCACTTCTTCGGGGCGTTCGTCCACCAGCAGCACCATCAGGTGCACGTCGGGGTAGTTGGCGGTGATGCTGTGGGCGATGTGCTGCATCATCACCGTTTTGCCGCTCTTGGGCGGGGCCACCAGCAGGGCGCGCTGGCCCTTGCCGATGGGCGCGATGATGTCGATGATGCGGCCGGTGATGTTTTCTTCCGATTTGATGTCGCGCTCCAGCCGCATCTGCTCTTTGGGAAAGAGCGGCGTGAGGTTTTCAAACATCACCTTGTGCTTGTTGGCCTCGGGCGGCAGGCCGTTGATTTTGTCGAGCTTGTTCAGCGCGAAATAGCGCTCGCCGTCTTTGGGCGTGCGCACTTCGCCTTCGACCATGTCGCCCGTGTGCAGATTGAAGCGGCGCACTTGGCTGGGGCTGATGTAGATGTCATCGGTGCTGGCGGTGTAGCTGCTGTCGGGGTTGCGCAAAAAGCCAAAGCCATCAGGCAGCACTTCAAGCACGCCATCGGCAAACACCTGCTCGCCCATCTTGGCGCGCTTTTTGATGATGGCGCTCATCAGCTCCTGCTTGCGCAGGCGGCCGGCGTTTTCAATTTCAAGCTCTTCGGCTTGCTTGAGCACTTCGGAAACGTGCAGAACCTTGAGTTCGTTCAGATGCATAGGGGCAGAGGTTACAGAACATGAAAAAGGATCACCCCGGCGCCCTGGATGCAAACGCATCGCCGTATTCGTGCATGACGCAGATGGATTGGAAAAGCGGGGAAGGGGTGGGAGGTGAGAAAGAAGGCCGGCGCGGGCGGTACAGAAAAAGCCCGTGTGTCTGTGGCGAGAGAACGCTGGCCGGCAGCGGCGTTCCGCAAAATTGGCGGCATTATAGACATGAATGGCTGTTGGCTGGGCGCGCGTTGATCGCCCGTTTTTTCGAGCCGCAGCGTGTGGCCCGTGGCTGCGGTTCGGGGCGGCCAAATGGTCTTGGCCCGTTCCGATCCGGGCGGCTGGGCTGGATGTGCCAGCCGTGTGCGCGCAGAAGCGCAGGGGTTGCAGCAGGGCCGCAGGCGCATGTTCTGGCAGCGAGGGGGTGCTGGGCGCAATGTTGCTGGGGTGTGAAGGCCGCCTGGGGCATGGCTGGTGTTGAGCGCCGTCCCCTTCAGTTCATGCGGTCTTCGCGGCCCTTCGCGGGCATTGGCTTCATCCGTCAGTGGCTGGCGCGTTGGCCGATGCAAATCCAGTTGCGAATTCAGTCGCAAAAGCAGCTGCAGTTGCATGTGGCGTGCCCGCCACCGCCAGCAGCGCATCTGGCCTGTGTGGCTCATGCGTTTCGCGCGGCTTCCGCTTCTGCCTGCATCCTTCCTACAATCAGCCACGTTGAACAAAGGCCTGCCATGTCACAGATCATTTCGCTGCACCCCGTCAATCCGCAAGCCCGCGCCATCCAGCAGGCGGTGGCTTGGCTCGCCAAGGGTGAGGTGCTGGCCGTGCCCACTGATTCGGGCTATGCCCTGGTGTGCCACATCGACGACAAGGCCGCCAGCGACCGCCTGCGCCAATTGCGCGGCGTGGATGCCAAGCACCACCTCACCTTGCTCTGCCGCGACTTGAGCGAACTGGCCAACTACGCGCGGGTGGACAACCGCCAGTACCGCCTGCTCAAGCAAGGCACGCCGGGGGCTTTTACCTTCATCCTTGAAGCAACCAAGGAAGTGCCGCGCCGCCTGAGCCACCCTTCGCGCAAAACCATTGGCCTGCGCGTGCCGCAGCACACGGTGCTGCAAAGCCTGCTGGAGGCGCTTGGCCAGCCCGTGCTGGGCACCACGCTGATCCTGCCCGGCGACGATGCACCCTTGTACGAGGCCGAAGAGATCGAAGCCGCCTTGGGCAAACAACTGGCCGCGATCGTGGATGCCGGCCCCTGCCCGCACATGCCCACCACCGTGGTGGACTTGACCGAAATGGGCAAGGGTGGTGATGCCGTGCTGGTGCGCCAGGGCGCGGGCGACTCGGCCGTGCTGGGCTTGTAAGCAATCCTCTTCAAGGCAAAGGCGCGTGCGGCCTTCTTCCACATGCTGCTTGAAGCAGGCCTCGTCGACGGGCAGCAGGCGAACCGTTGCGTGGTCAAGCTTTTGCGTTTTCCTTGAATTTTGCGGGCCTGCTCCAGAATGGGAAGGATCTGTTTGAACTGCTCAGGGCTGATGTCACTGGGTAGGCTCTTTGGCGCATGGCCTCAGTATGCACCCAGCAAAAGATCGTGAACAGGCTCTAAGCCTGCTCGTTCCAAGGCCGCGTCTGCATGGGCTGCGGATCAAAACCGTGGTTGACCGGCCCGTGCCCCTGCCCCACGCGCACATTCGCGCCAGCGGCTAGCGCCCCCCGCAAATAAACGCGCCCGCGCTGCACGGCTTGCAGCATGTCGCAACCCAGGGCCAGATAGCAGGCGATGGCGGCCGAGAGCGTGCAGCCCGTGCCGTGGGTGTTGCAGGTGTCGATGCGCGCATCGGTGAACACATGCTCGCTGCCATCGACCAGCACCAGCACATCGCTCAGCGCATCGCCCGCTAGGTGCCCGCCCTTGAGCAGCACGGCCGATGCACCACGCTTTTGCAGGCTGCGCGCGGCGGCGAGCATGCCGGGCACGTCGTTGATTTCTTGCTCGGCCAGCAATTGCGCCTCGTGCAGATTGGGCGTGATGAGCTGGCACAAGGGCGCCAGTTCTTGCAGCAGCACGGATGCGGCGCTGTGTTCCATCAAGGTGCAGCCGCTGGTGGCCACGACCACAGGATCCAGCACCACGGGTTGCAGGCGGTGGGCGCGCAGGGCATCGGCCACGGCGCGGATGCTGGGCACGTCAGGCACCAAGCCGATCTTGGCGGCGTCGCAGCCCACGTCGCCCACGGCCGAATCGATCTGCGCGCGCAGCAGCTCGGGCGTAACGGGCGTGATGGCTTGCACGCCCGTGGTGTTTTGCGCAATCACGGCGGTGATGGCCGACATGCCGTAGCAACCCAACGCAGCAAAGGTTTTGAGGTCGGCCTGCATGCCCGCGCCACCGCTGCAATCGGTGCCGGCAATGCTCAAGAGGCGGGGGTAGGTCAAGCGTGGTTCAACAGGCATGGCGATGTCTCCTCAAGAAGCCGTTCGGTGTTTTTCGATGGCCGGGGCGCAAATCAGGCGAATAAGCAGTGGCGGCAAGGCGCTGATGCAATTCAACCCCGCACTATCTTGGCAGGCCTTGGCACCAGCTCTCAAGCGCCTTTGGAGCAACTCCGCATTTTCGATGGGCTTGCCCGCTTCAAGGTCAAACAGGCCGTTTGCAAACAGGCTGCGGCGATTATGCAACCGCCCAGCGCCCACTTGCCGCAGCAGCATCGGTTCACGCTTTTTTCAGAAGCTGTTCAAAGCCCCAACACGAAGCGCTTGAAAATGGATGCGATCGGTCTGTGATCAATCAAACTGCTGGATGGACGCAGAAAACGCAGAGGTCACGCAGAAGGCGCAGAAACTTCAAAAGAAGGCGCAGTAGTTGGCTCATCAAGAACGACAACCTACGTGCCCAGGCTGTTTGCTACGCCGCGATGCGTTCACATGACACAGACAACCAAAGAACTCTGCGAATCTCGGTGCCCCCTCTGTATCTCTGCGGTGAAAACAGCTTTGACAAACTCTGCGGCTTTGGCGAAATCTCCGCGCCTTCTGCGTCCCGATTCAGACCTTGCCATACCCAAGCGCCCCACGTTGGGATTTTGAACAGCTTCTCAGGGCTGCTTGGCGCCCAGCGCCCGCCCGCGCCAGCGCATCTGCCCAAGGGCGGCAATATGCCTGTATGATTTTGGAAATTTTTCTTGCTTCGGAGTTCAGACATGGAACGCTTCACCATTTCCCTGGAAGAGAGCCTGGCCCAACAGTTCGACCAGTTG
The DNA here is from genome assembly GCA_030529505.1 of Allobrachymonas sp. GTDB lineage: Bacteria > Pseudomonadota > Gammaproteobacteria > Burkholderiales > Burkholderiaceae_C > Brachymonas. Next base: position 37,164 of record JAUMWT010000021.1, read on the forward strand.
GTTGTGCAAGCCGGTTACCAAAACCGTTCGGAAGCCGTGCGCGATCTGCTGCGCCAGAAGCTCACCGAAGTCAACCTGCAAAACGATCAGGCCAAATTCTGCGTGGCCAGTCTGTCCTACGTTTACAACCACCACGGCCGCGATCTGGCCGAGCGCCTGATGCAGATCCAGCACGAGTATCACGACATCGTGGTGGTCGTCACCCACGTGCATCTGGATCATGACAACTGCCTCGAAACCACGCTGCTGCGCGGCCCCACGGCGGCCGTTCGGCGCTTCGGCGAGGCCGTGATGGCCGAACGCGGCGTGCGCCACGGGCAAATCAACATCGTGCCCGTGAGCCTGGAAGAAAGCCATGCCCACGGCCACGACCACGCCCACCCGCACGGCCACTCCGCCGGGCATATGCATGTGATTCCCGAGACCTGATGCCGGCCCCGGCTGCGGCGAGCGCACCCCTGCCGCAACCGGGCCAACCCTCCCCGCACTGGCAGGCCCACGCGCTTGCCAGTGTTTTTTCTGCCCAAGCCGCTTGTGAGCGTCCCGGCATCTGCCAACGGCCACCACAATGCCGCGGCCCTTTCGCATCCATGCCTTGAAACGCCCTGTTTCAACCTCAGTTAATCAGGCAGGATGACACTCTGGCGGCCAGCCAGGCCCGCCTGATTGCCCCGGCCAACCGCTTGCGTCGCTTCATCACGAGCAGCACCCACAACCAGCCAAGCCCTGCTGACGGGCTGCGCTTTGATCGGGCTGCATCTTTGTACTGACCAACCCCTCTGATTCCTGGACGCCTCCATGAACCAAGACCATACCCCCGAACACGACGTGACCGATTCCGATCTGGCCGCCCAATCCGCAGAGCCTGCAGCCGACGCCACCAGCGCCGATGATGTGCAAGCCCAGTTGCAACAGCTACGCGACGACTACTTGCGCGCCCAGGCCGAGGTGCAAAACACCCGCCGCCGCGCCGAAGAGGATGTGGCCAAAGCGCGCAAATTCGGCATCGAAAGTTTTGCCGAGCACCTGCTGCCCGTGATCGACAGCCTGGAAGCGGCGCTGAACGTTGAAAACGCCACGGCCGAGCAATTGCACGAAGGCAGCCAGGCCACATTGCGCCAGTTGCTTTCGGCGCTAGAGCGCAATAAGGTCGTGCCCATTGCCCCGGCGCAGGGCGAGCGTTTCGACCCCCATCTGCACCAGGCCATCAGCGTGGCGCCTGCGCCCGATGGCGTGAGCCTGCCGCCCAACAGCATCGTGACCGTGCTGCAAAAAGGCTATCTGATTGCCGAGCGCGTGCTGCGCCCGGCGCTGGTCACCGTCACGGCGGCCTGATCGGGGTTGGCGCGGCCGCATTCCGCCTTGCACCTGCGTTTAGCGCCGCTGCGCTTTTGCTTCCTGCCCCCGAGCAGGGCCGGGCGGCGTGTGAGGACTGGCGTTGCGGCTGATGCGGCACTTCTTGTTGCACAGCGTGGTTCAGCGGCGCAACCACCATGCGCCCGCCCTTAGAGCCTGTTCACGATCTTTTGCTGCGTGCATACTGAGGCCATGCGCCAAAGAACCTACCCCAGCGACATCAGCCGTGAGCAGTTCAAACAGATCCTTCCCATTCTGGAGCAGGCCCGCAAACGCACCAAGCCTCGCAGCGTGGATCTGTACGAGGTGTTTTGTGCCGTGCTGTACCTGCTGCGCACCGGCTGCCAGTGGAGAGCTTTACCCAGCGACTTTCCCAAATGGCCAACGGTACATGCATACTTTGCCAAATGGAGCGAAGTGAATGCTGAGGGGGTGAGCCTGCTTGAGCAGGCTTTAAAAAAATCAAGTTGGCGCGGCCCGAGACAGACAGGCGCGCAACGCATGCAGCACCTTCTTGATCGT
>JAUMWT010000060.1 GCA_030529505.1 Allobrachymonas sp.
TGCAATCCATCACCCGCGCCATTCAGGCCAAAGACGCCAACGCCCAGGTCAGCACTGATCTGGCGCAGCACCACGTCACCGTCAGCAGCAGCCAATTGGATGCGACTGCCCTGCAAGCCCTCATCGCGCAAGCGGGCTACACGCCCACAGCCCTGTCTTGATGCAACATCGCGCATGTATGCTGCGTTCGCGACATCTGGCCGACACGATGGCGTTTGACAACAGACCTGCACCCAAGCCATAAGAGCAGCCTCTAGCCAAAGAGGCCGCTCGCATGTTTGGCTGGCCTGTCAGTGTCCGTCTTGGCCACAGAATCTGCTCAAGATCTCAAAGCGAAGCGATGGGCTAGGGGCGGGATGAGAGGCCAAACGCACATCGAAAGGCCTGAGCGAAGCGCATCGCCCGTGCAACATGAGCCAGATGGTTGACAAGGTTGGCGCAATGCAGCAAACCGCCCGCTTCCATTTTCAAGCGCCCGTGATGAGATAGGTTCTCAGGCTCTTTGCGCCATGTGGCCAGCTGTTCCCAGTTTTCATTGCCCGTTTTGTCCATGCCCGCACCCCGTCAGCCTCTGCCGCCGTCCGCGCCGTCTTCTCCAGATGCGCCTGTCCACAATCCACCGCAGCACGATGGTGGCGCAACCGAAACGGTCGTCAAACCTCGCCTGCAGCCGCTCAAGCCCCCGGCCATGTATCAGGTGCTGCTCATCAACGACGATTTCACGCCCATGGAATTTGTCGTGCTGGTGCTGCAAGAGTTTTTCAACAAAGACCTGCACACGGCCACCAGCATCATGTATCAGGTGCATACCGAGGGCAAGGGCATTTGCGGCGTTTACACGCGCGACATCGCCCAAACCAAGGCCCACCAGGTGATGGAAGCCGCCCGCAGCGCCGGCCACCCGTTGCAATGCGTGTTCGAGCCAGTGCCCGAATAAGCAAGAAGCAAGTGCGCGCTGCTGCCCATTCCCCTATTTCCCCGGGGGCTCGCCAGCCGCCCCCATCACGGCCAAGCAGCCCATCTCTCAGCCACGGCAGCCTGTCCCCGGTCCATGCGCGCCAGGCGCTTGCTTATTCAGCCTTGCTCAGAATCTGCTCAAAGCCTCAACGCAAGGCGATTGGGTATGGGGCGGGATGGCTGCAAGGCGCGCATCTTTCGCACGTCTTTGCATGTGGCGCAGTGCATGGCCCATGCGACATCAGCCAGACGAATGACAAGATTGGCAACGCAGCAGATCGCTCGTTTCCGTGTTCAAGCGTCTTTGAGGGGGTGAACAGCTTCTCAGAGCTTGTTCAAGATCTCGGCGTGAGTGGGCAAAAAGCGGTTTGGGATGGGATGCAAGGCGCAAAACGCGGCCAATAGTGCGTGCTATTGGCAAGTTTTGCAACACCGCAGACCGCCCAAATCCGCTTGATTGCTCGCCGTGCAGAGACTATGAACAGGCTCTGAGAGCCTGTTCATAGTCTTCGCATCGTGTCCGTTGCTTGGCAAAAGGCAGTCGCTGCAAGGCGCAAAGCACAGGCAGGCTAGCCGCCCGGCGAGCATTTGCAACGTAGCAGATGCCGCCCCAGCCCACCGCATCAGCAGCGCAAACAGCCTTTGATCGGGACGCACTGTCCAGTCAAAAAAAGCAAAGGCCGCGGAAAAGCTTTTAAGCATGCCGCGCGCAGATCATGTCGGCCAACTGGCCCAGATATTGCGCATCCACGGCGTCAAATTGCCCGATTTGATCGGCATCTGCATCCAAAACGCCCCAACACTGCCGTTTCTTGTTCAACAAGGGCACCACAACCTCCGATTGTGAGAGCGAGGAGCAGGCGATGTGGTCGGGGTGTTGGTTCACGTCTTCCACCACCACCGTTCGGCCTGCGGCCCAAGCCTGGCCGCACACCCCACGCCCTTTCGGGATGCGCGTGCAGGCCAACGGCCCCTGAAACGGCCCCAGCACGAGTTCGCTGTCCTGGGCATCGACCAGATAAAAGCCCACCCAGAGCCAGCCGAAAGCCTGCTTCAGCACGGCAGCGATATTGGCCAAATTGGCGATCAGATCATCTTCATCGGCAATCAGGCTCGCGATTTGCGGCAGGATCTCCTGATAGATCGCCGCTTTATCCGTATGGTGGAGATGGAGTTCACGCATAATCCATTCGCTCTTTCTCCCAAAATTTCAAACCACTGGCCATATTGAAGAACCGGCTGGCGCAGGCAAGCTCCACGAGCCGTTTTTCTGGCAACAGCCATTTACATCTAGTGCTTGGAATTATCAGCCAAGCCGTCCGGGCTTGAATGCCGATGCCCGGATGCCGGCTTGAAACACAACAGCCCCTCCGGCACGCAGCCCCTGCTTAAAAGGCGGAAAAATCACCCAACTTTTGCCATTCTTGCTTCTTTTTGATGCATTGTCCGCCAATTTCGCCGACCGGCATCTGACCGACTCATCCACCTTTGCCCCTCCTGCCATGCCCAAAGATCGCCCTTCCCCATCCCATCAGGCCGCCTTGCAGGAATTGCTGCAGCCCGGGCAATCGATCGAATTGCTCAAGGAGCTGCACATCCTCACGCGCGATGGGCGGCTCAATCAGGATTCGCGCCGAAAGCTCAAGCAGGTGATGCATTTGTTCGGCTTCATTCGCCCTTTGTTGGAGGAGCTGGAAAGCCAACGCCCCCAAGGCATTCAACTGGCCGACCACGGCGCGGGCAAGTCTTACCTGGGCTTTTTGCTCTACGACCTGTTTTTGCGCGCGCGCAGCAACGGCACGATTTACGGCATCGAAACGCGGCAGGAATTGGTGGATCGCTCGGCTGCGCTGGCGCAGCGCCTGGGCTTTGAGCGCATGCGCTTTCTGGCGCTCAGTTCCGAGGCATCGGCCCACACGGCCGAACTGCCGCAGCAGATAGACATCGTGACGGCCCTGCACGCCTGCGACACGGCCACCGACGACGCCATTGCCTTTGCCCTGCACAAGCAGGCACAGCACTTGGTGCTGGTGCCTTGCTGCCAAGCCGAAGCGGCTGCTTACTTGCGAAAAAACAAAGCACTGCAACTGGCGCGCACGCCCTTGGCCGAGCTGTGGCGCCATCCGCTGCACACGCGCGAGATGGGCAGCCATCTCACCAATGTGATGCGCTGCCTCTACCTGGAATCGCAGGGTTACCGCGTGACCGTGACCGAGCTGGTGGGTTGGGAGCACAGCCTGAAAAACGAGCTGATTCTGGCCAGCTGGCAAGGCCAGAAAAAACGCAGCGCCGCCCAACGCATGCAGGCGCTGGCCGAATCGTTCGGCTTGGAAGCATGGTTGCAGCAACGCTTTGCGCGCTTGCTGACTCGATAAAAGACTCAAAGGCGGCCCACAAAGCCATTTTCTGGCCAAGCTGTGCGCTGCAAGCGTCCTGTGCGCGTTTTTTCAGGCGCGAAACGCTGGCTGAAAATGACCGCCGCCCCGTTCGGCAGGCCTGTTCGCGCTTCACCTCCAATCACCGCGCCTTGAGACTGTGAACAGGCTCTTGGCCGCATCGCAAAGCCGCTGCGCCATGCGGCTTGCTTAAACTATCCATTTTTGGCTTGTTGTGTGGCTGCTCTCGGCAGATAGCGGTCATCCCCGCGCCAGCTCATACTCTCGCACGGCCCCTCAAAAACCCAACACCATGTCCAACAACAACTCTTCTTCTTGTTCAATGCCACTGTTGCCAACTGATGCGGCCTTGCTCACCGCAGCCGATCAGCCCGCCATCAGCCGCAGGCAATGCCTGCTGGGCGGCCTGAAGCTGGCAGGCGCAGGCGCTCTGGGCCTGTTGGGCACGCTGCACGGCGCGCCTGCCGTGGCTGGTGCGCAAAAAGAAGAGTTCATGGTCGATTCGGTGCGCACGGCCTTGAGCGCGGCCATCAGCAACAGCGCGCCGCCTATTCCCGTCTTCAGGGATCGCAAAAGCCGGCTGGAATACGGCTACTGGCTCACCACCATGAGCGCGCGCATCGGCAAGCGCATGGTAGACGAGCGCACGCGGCAGGAGTTTTTGCAAACCCTGTGGTACGAAACCGCGCGCGCGGGGCTGGAAATCTCGCTCGTGCTGGGGCTGATTCAGGTGGAAAGCAATTTCCGCAAATACGCCATTTCGCACGCCGGTGCGCGCGGGCTGATGCAGGTGATGCCCTTCTGGGCGCGCGTGATTGGCGATGGCGACGCGGGCAAGCTCTTTCACATGCAAACCAATCTGCGCTTTGGCTGCGTGATCTTGCGGCATTACCTGCACCGCGAAAACGGCGATCTGTACATGGCGCTGGGCCGCTACAACGGCTCGCGCGGGCGCCCGCAATACCCCAACGCCGTTTTTGCCGCGCAGCAAAAGTGGCTGATGCCCCAGTGATGACGGCTGCGCCCAGGCCCCGGGTAGCCAGGCCGGCCATCCCCCGCAAGAAATGGCCCAGGCGCTGACCGCTGATGGATACCCTCCGCCAAGATCCTCTCCTGCCCGGCCCGGCAGGCCCGCTTCTGTCCACACAATCTGTGGACAAGTCGCCTCTTTTTCCGCCCCAAGCAGCAGCAGGCCGCATGCCTCAAGGGCAGCCTTGACCTGCCAAAAAAACGGGCACGCATCCAGCCCTTTGCTCCCGCCCTTGGCACCACCTGAACGCCTCTGCGCGCAGCGCGCACCGTGGTCCAGCTCGATGGCAGCGTGTTGGCGATCACTCACTATCCGCCCATCTGCGCAGTGCTTCACACTGTGCACCGAAAGCCTTGCCCGCGCACTTTGCCTGCTGCCAACAAAGGCCCCAAGAGACAAATTACAAAAACCGCAAGCTCAGGGCGATGCGCAGCAACTGGCTTCAAACCGCTTTTTTGGGCCGCGCCTACCCGCATCATCCCGTGCCAGCGCAAGGCACAAAACACATGCCCGAACCCAAGCCAACCCAGCCATTCACAGATACGCGCGCAGCCCGACAAAGCACCTTTGGACTGAGATGCAAGCGCCTGTTTTGACGTGATTTTCTGCTTTGCTCAAGCTGTGGATAATTTTGTGCACAAATGCCGATGTCGGCCTTTCAACAACGAAGCATCAAGCACTTAAACGCACATGATGAAACGCGACGCACATCATCATTTTCAATGAAATCAATTACTTACCCAAGCATCACGAAGCCATGAAGCGAACCGGCCAACTCCCTGGCAAAGCCGCATCGCCCGTCTGAAACTGTGCATAAATGCCTTGTCGCTGACCTGTGCGCGCGGCCTCCGCCATGACCGCTGCCGCAGCCTCACGCCAATTCGGAATCAGGCTGTTATCCGGCTTTTGTTTTTCGTGAACCCAAGCCTCCCGCCCTGGCACTTCCCTTCCGGAACCATATTCCCTCGCCCATGTCGCAGCTCTTCGCGGCACTCAGGCACGAACCGAGCGGAAAAAGGGGCGGGATGCCGGGCTGGGCGCAAACCGAAGAGGTGCAACGCGAAGAGTGGCAACGGTCTGCCACGGAGCAAGCGCACACGCCAGCCCAAAAGCGCGTCAATGCAACCAGCCGCTTACTTAAACAGCGCCCTCAAACCCTGTCTGCCGCCAGGCTTCGAACACGCTCACGGCCACGGCGTTGGACAAATTCAGGCTGCGCTGGCCGGGCCGCATGGGCAGGCGCAGGCGGTTGGCGGGCTGGCAGGCATCCACCACCTCGTGCGGCAGCCCCGTGGTTTCGCGGCCAAACAGCAGCCAGTCGCCTGCAGCAAAAGCGGCATCGTGCAAGCTGCGGCGGCCCTGGGTCGTGAGCGCAAACAGGCGCTGCGGATCGGGCCGGGCCTGCTCCCAAAAGCCCTGCCAGCCGGGGTAGCGCAGCACGCGCGCGTA
>JAUMWT010000022.1 GCA_030529505.1 Allobrachymonas sp.
GCTCAAATCCGTTGTTTGATGTTGTGGCTCAATATCTCATGACGACGATATCTAAAAACCAGCGACATCGCCAACCAGGCCGATTACCAGGCCAGCGGCTGAGGCGCAAGCATGGGCTTTGCCTTTGGGCAAACCACCAAGCCCGAGCAGGCCACAGACAAGCAGACTCAAGAAGGAGACAAGCAGCCCAAGCCAGGCCAAGGCAAGCCCGACTCCAGCATGGGCGTGGGCCAAGCCCAAGGCAGCGCCAGCAGCCTCACCCGAAGCGGCATCAGTGCCGGCCGCATCGAAATCCGTGACGAAGCCACCCAGCAAGAAAAAACAGGGCAGGGCAGTGCTGAAGCACTGGCCGCACTCAACACTGCCATCACCAGCGAAGCAGACGCCAGCCAGCGCCTGGCGCCCATCTTTGACAAAGACAAAGTCGCCAAAGACATCGGTGCGCAGGTGCACATCGGCAAAGAATTTGGCAAAGTTGCCCCCAAAGCCATTGCCGACTATGCCGAAGGCCAACTGGCCAAAGCGGCCTTGCTGGAAAAACAAGCCCAGAACGAAAGCGACCCAGCCAAGCAAAACGAACTGCGCCAACAGGCTCAAAGCCTGAAAAACACCTGGGGTGAAGGCAAACCGGGGCGCCTGGCCGCGCACGCCTTTGCCGCAGGCTTGAGCGGTGGCCTACCTGCTGCGGTCGGCGCCCTCAGCAGTCAAACCCTCATCCCGCATCTGGACGAAGCCCTGCAAGGGCAAGACGTCCCACAAGACCTGCGCAACACCCTGCTGAGCGCAGCCGGTCTGGGCATTGGTGCGGCCACAGGTGGCGCAGCAGGCGCTGCGGCTGGGCTGAACATCACCGACAACAATTACCTCAAACATCACGAATACGAGGCCATGCTCAAGGAACTGGGGCAGTGCCAAGGCAAAGCTGCTTGCGATGCCGTATTCAGCAAGTACAAGCAGATCAGTGACAAAAACAATGCGGGCCTGCTCGAAACCGTCGCCAAAGGCGACATTCAAGCCAACAGAGAAGTCACGCGAGACATCAACCAAGTCTTTGACAGTGGTATCGTGGACAAAGGCTACCAGCAGCTGCTCAACATGTCAGGCAAACGTGACTTGGCAGAGCAGTTTGCCCAGTTTGCCGACAAGTCCTGGCAAATGGATGCCAACGGCACGCTGGGATTTGGACAAACCTCAGCTGATGAACTGGCCCGGCATGCCAACAAAGAACTGCTCATCAAGCAGTACCGCGAAGGCAAAATCGACGGCACACAGTTTGCAGGCGGATTGACAGGCTGGCACTGGATGAAAACGGTGCGAATATGCCCATTGGCTTGCCCAAGGGAATCTATGTACTAACAGGCAAGCTGGCCCTTGATGCAAGCAACAGCCAAGCGAAAGGGAAAACAACAACCACAGCTGCTCATGAGCCAGCAACCCATGCACAGGCAGGAGCTGGCAAAAACCAGCCAGCTGCTGCGCAGAACAATGGAGGACAGAAGTCGTCAACTACCGCAGCCAAGCCGGATGTGGCTGCTAATACAGGCCCGGTGACTTCTCAGCATAAGGTTCCTTTTGTTTTAAAAGAAAATCGTGCTCCTAAAATTTTTGGGAACCGAGAAGGACATTTACCAGATACGCCAGAAAACCGCAATTTACTTTTGAATGTTGCCAATGACTCATCAACTACATTAGGAAAAGATAAGCTTGGTAATACATGGTCTGCAAAAACATTTCCTGATGGCTCTCAAGTTTGGGTTCAAACTAGAGGCGGACAAATTTGGAATGGCGGATTAAACAATCCACCAAAATCATTTAATCCTACTACGGGTCTTTCTTCTCCTACGCGACCAGGATGGAAGTAATCATGGAAAAAATAACAGTTGAACAAGCATATCGAGCAATGTTTTATTTTCTTGAAAATGAATATGAGCTTACTCATTCGGAAGAGCTTGCCGGAATGTTGGGTTCATTATCTTGGGAAATATTTGATGGAGGTCCTGCTGATTCGGCTTCATGGAGTGATTGGCTTAACGCAGTAAAGAAAGCAATCAATAAGCCTGATATGCCTGTTGGCATATAGAAGCCTGCGGCAAACAGCAAGCCCTGTGGGAACTCTCGCGCCAGCGCGACGCCCAACTGCGCAGCACCTGCGGCAATGGCTTGTCGCTTGAATGCGGTGCTCTCACCAAACAAGCCAAGGACATGGGCAACAAGCTCAACCTGGGCACGCCAGAGTACAAACTGGCAGGCCCCGTAGCCCGCAGCCCAAGCCCGTACGATCTGGGCGGACTCAACCATCCTGAAATCACCAGCGTGGCAGATGTGCGTCGGCCCAGCATGCGCGAACAACTGGAAAACGGCTTGTTCCGCTTGCAAGATGCCTATGCCAACGACCTGCCGGGCACCGGCACCCTTCTGGGGGCAGGCTACCAAGTGCTGGGGGGCAAGATTGAGCACTTGCCGCGCGTGGTGGAACTGGGCACGGAAATAGGCGGCCCCTTGTCCACACTGGCTAGCGGCCAAGTCTGGCTTGCCCAAAGCGATCAAGGGAGGCCATGTCCAAGCGCCAACAGGCGGCGCCAGGAACCTGCAAGACCAGCAGTGCGGGCAGCTTGGTGACATCCAGCCAAGGCCATATCGACCTCAAAGCCCAAGCCAACTACCAGCAAACCGGCAGCAGCGTCGTGCCGGATAACTTCAACTTAACATAATGCACATCGTATCAAGTCAATAAAGAGACCCGACGCCAGCGTCTGCGCAGGCTATGCCGCATGGAACAAGGTTTGCGGCTGCGTTGCCTGTACTGCTATCTGGGCTGGAGCCGACGGCAATGTGCGCAATTCTTTCATGTCAGCGAGCGCACTTTACATAATTGCCGCCATGAGTTGCCTGGCAAGTCGTCCACTTCATGGTGCTGCAGCTTCAGGCGGTGTGGCTTGCATGCCATCCGGCTTGATCATTTCTGGTGGTTCAGGCCTTTGCGGAATGGGCAAGCCTTTGAGTTCGGCCGCTGAAGCAGGCGAGAGCGGCGTTGCGGGCTGCACGTTGTAGGCTGGCTGACGCTGGCGCTGAGCGTTTTGGATGGTCTGGATGATGTTGGGATTGGCGCCGCGGCGGGCAAAGTCCAGTGCCGTCATGCCGAGCTGGTTTTTGGCCCAGGGGTCGGCACCTTGCTGTAACAGGAGCTGCACGGCTTTTTCATTACCGCTGTATTGTGCTGCCATCATGAGCGGCGTAGTGCGGTTGGGCGACTCGGTGTCGATGAAAGCATCGTGATCCAGCAACAATTGCATCATGGCGATATTGCCTTTGGTGGCGGCGTAATGCAGTGGCGCCCAACCGTGTTTGTTGACGGCAGCACCCTGGGCGATCAATTGTTTGGCCAAATCATCTTGGCCAGTGATGATCGCCAGCATGAGTGGCGACTCGCCAGCACGATTGAGTGCATTGACATCAACCTGGCGGCTTTGCAGCAGAACCGGAATGGCTTTTTCGGACTGCTGGTGAATGGCCAGGGTCAGCGCCGTGCGTCCTTTGCTGTCTTGCCGGTTGGGGTTGACGCCCCCTGCGATTTGCGTGCGCACACCCGATGCATTGTTGCGGATGACGGCGGCAATCAGCTCATCAAGGGAAGCGGCAGAAGCTGCAACACTCAACAAAAAAAATCCATAAAAAATAGATAGATACTTTATTCTATTAATGCTTTTCATAAGATCATCCGTTCAAAAATAAGTGGGTTGCAGCGAACTTCTAAAGCTTTTTATAAGGTTTGGAGTGCAATGCTTCAGAAGCAATAAACATAAGGAAAATCAATGAGATGATAAATTTAATTTATCCATTTTGTTATTTAATGAAAAGGCTACGGACGAAACAACTGTTGAAAGTTGCGCGTGGTTTGGGCAGCCACTTCTTGCACAGATAGCTGTTTGACAGCAGCGATTTGCTCGGCCACATGCACCACGTAAGCGGGTGAATTGGTTTTGCCACGGTAAGGCACAGGGGCCAAATAAGGGCTGTCGGTTTCGATGAGCATGCGCTTCAGCGGTACGTAGGCGGCAATGTCGCGCAGGTCTTGCGCATTGCGAAAGGTGATGATGCCCGAGAACGAGATGTAATAGCCCATGTCCAGTGCGGCGCGGGCCACATCCATCGTTTCGGTGAAGCAGTGAAAAACGCCGCCACAGCAGTCACTGCCCTGCCCGGTTTCGCCTTCTTCACGCAGGATGGCCAAAGTGTCTTGTGCGGCGCTGCGGGTGTGAATGACCAGGGGCTTGCCCAATTGCCGTGCGGCGCGGATGTGGGTGCGAAAACGTTCGCGCTGCCAGTGCATGTCGGCCACGCTGCGGCCGTTCAGGCGGTAGTAGTCCAGCCCGGTTTCGCCAATGGCCAGCACTTTGGGCAGGCTGCCGCGTTGCAGCAGGTCGTCCAGCGTGGGCTCTTTCCCCGTTTCATTGTCGGGATGTACGCCAGCACTGGCCCAGAAATCGGGGTAATCCTGCGCGAGCTGATACACCTCGTCAAATTCTTCCAGGCTGATGCTGATGACCAGCGCCCCACTGACTTGCGCTTGCTGCATGGCCTGCCGTATGGCTGGCAGATTGGGGCGCAATTCAGGAAAATTGAGATGGCAGTGTGAATCGATGAACATGGTTTGAACGACAAAGCCAACAGCTCTTGCAAGCGCGTTGACGGGAATGAAGCGCTTATTTTTACAGCTGGCGCAGAGAAAGGAAAGCTGCCGACGCAGCGGCTGTTTCAAGGCTTGGAAGACGGGACGGATTCAAAGCCGGTCTTGGCTACAAAAGAACAACAGGCCGTCTGCCTGCAAAGAACCTAGCGTTGCCTGCAAAAGGCAAAGTTTGTTGTTTGCCGTCTGGCGTTTGCCTTTGCGAGGCTTGCAGCAATTGAAACGGCAAAACCAGAGAGCAGACCCGCAAAAATATTTGCGCTCGGCCAGCATCTGATCGATCTGTTCAAAGCCGATGGTGATGCAGCAGCGGCCAAGGCTCAAGCACCAAGCCCGCTGAGGACAAGGGGCCAAGCGACTCAAACTGTGTACGCTCTTTTGCCATCTTTCGATTAGGGTCTGTTCGCACTCCTTTGAACGATGCGTTGCGCTTCAAAAGGTCACTGGCCAAGGCGCCAGGCGCTGCCATGCGACGCTTGGCCAGGCTGGCAGCGCAGGCAATGGCCTTTTTAGTGCAACCCGAGGGGAAGCGGCTTGCCAGAGAGCGCCTCTCTTTGTTGTGCTTCTTGCGCAGACACATGGTCTGCACTGCGGCGCACGTCTCAATTGGCGCTCTGGCAGGCAGCTTCGTATGCTCAAAGGAGCGTGGTGAACAGAGCCTAGGCTTATGGCACCCGCCTTGCAGTGCGGCATTTGCTGCATGCCGATCACCCTGCCCGGCGTTTTTTGAAAGTCAAACGCTTGCAGCAAGAGCGTCATTGGGCGCCCGGGCACAAACAGCAGGAACAACAGGCTCAGAACGTTTGCGTTTCGCGCTCGGAACCGATGTGCGCGCCCAGAATGGACTCGATTTTGGCGCGCAGGTGTTCGGACTCGGGCGAATCGGGAAATTGCACGCCCACGCCCTGCACGCGCTGATACATGGCGCGTGGGGGCGTCCACCAGATGACTTTGCCGCGAATGGGAAAACGCTCGTCGCCCGTGAGTTTTTCGGGCAGTGTCAGCATGACGAAAACGGAGTCTCCCAGGCGCAAGTCCTTGTTGGTGGGCACGAAAATCGCGCCGTTCTGGATCATGGACATGTAGGTGGCGTAGAGCAGCCCTTTTTCCTTGATGTTGAATGGCAGCACCACAACCCGTTCGTTGGGGTCTAGAGCAGGGGTGGCGCTGGTTACGCCGGTAGCGGGGGTTTTGTCAGGCATTGGTATCAGGCACTGGATGAAGAATGCGCCGTATGGTAACAGCCCGGCAGCGTGTGTGACAAGAATTTACAGGCCTATTTTCCCTTCGCACGGCTTGCTGAGCATGAATGTTGCTGGCCTTCACGCAAAGCCGCCTAGCCTGGCAAAAGATGGCTGAGCTGGCCAGAATCGTGCAACCGCAAAAAGCAAGGAGGGCAAGCCAAGGCCATCATTCAAAACAGAGCAGCTCGACTGCCACTGCCCTTTTCCAACCTTCAAAAAAAACATGAGCAGGGTTTTCATTGCCTGTGTTCAAGGGTTGCCAATGGCTGGCGCTGTGTGGAGATGCTGCGGCGCATGCGGGTAGCCTGGGCCAGCAAATCTTCCAGAAACAGGCCGGGTATATAGGGGTGCTCGGCTGTGCGGGCGGCGCGGGCCAGGTCTTGCGCCCAGGCGGTGAGCGTGGCCCAGTCTTGCAGGTTCTGCGGGCGGGGCAAGTCGTCTGCTGCAAAAAAGCGCGGCATGCCGCCTGCCTTGATGGCGAGCAGATCGTGGCAGATTTTTTGCAGCACCACCAGGGTTTGCATGGGGCTGAAAGCAGCAAAGGCAGCGCCCTGCTCTGTCAAGGCGGCTCGCGGCAGGCCTTTCCACAGCTGGCCGTTGATGCCCATCCGGGCCAGGTCCAGCGCGTCTTGCGGGCGTCCGCCTGCGGCGGTGAGCAAGGTGGCGGCGTCTTCTGCGCCCAGGCCCTGCGTGTGCAGCCAGACCAGGGCCGCATCGTGCGCGGGCCAATGCATGGTGTGCAACTGGCAGCGGCTGCGAATGGTGGGCAGCAGCAGGTGGGCCGCCTCGCTGGCCAGCACGAAGCGGGTGTCGCCAGCAGGTTCCTCCAGCGTTTTGAGCAAGGCATTGGCCGTGATGATGTTCATGCGCTCGGCCGGGTAGATTAGCACGGCTTTGCCCAGGTTGCGGCTGCTGGTGCGCTGGGCAAATTCAATGGCGGCGCGCATGGCTTCGATGCGTATTTCCTTGCTGGGCTTGCGCTTTTTGTCGTTGATTTCTTTCTGCGCTTTTTCGTCCAGCGGCCAACCTTGCTCCAAAGCCTGCGCTTCGGGCATCAGCATGCAGGCATCGGCATGGGTGTGTGCGTCCAGCGCATGACAGCTGGTGCAAGTGCCGCAGGCCAGGCCGTTGGGCTGTGGCTGCTCGCACAGCCAGGCCCGCATCAGGGCCATGCCCAGCTCTTGCTGGCCCAGGCCCGATGGCCCTTGCAGCAGCCAGGCATGGCCGCGTTGCTGCAAAAGCGCAATGGCTTGCTGCTCAATCCAAGGGGCCAAGGCGGGCGCAGCATCGGCCACGGCAGCAGGTGCAGATGGCGTTTTGCTCATAACCAGCCCTTGGCGCGAATGGCCGCAAAAACCTGCTCGCGCACGGCATCGACAGACTGGGCCGCGTCAATGCGCACAAAGCGCTGCGGGTTTTCGTCCGCGCGGCGAGCGTAGCCGCGCTGCACGTTTTCAAAAAACTGGGCGGATTCAGCCTCGAACTTGTCGGGCTGGCGCGCGCCGCTCAAGCGGGCGGCAGCAGTAGCAGCGGGCAGATCGAACCAGAGCGTCAAGTCCGGTTCTTGCAAGGCTGCAGCCTGCGCGGCTCCGCCCTGCCCTGTTGGCGCGCCCGCTGCCGGCTGGGGAGACGTTTGGGCCAGCACCATCTGCTCCAAGGTCAGCAGGGTTTGCCAATCAAAGCCGCGTCCGCCGCCCTGGTAGGCAAAGGTGGCGTCGGCAAAGCGGTCGCACAGCACAACCTGCCCTTCGGCCAGCGCCGGGGCGATCACTTGTTGCAAATGGTCGCGCCGGGCAGCAAACACCAGCAGGGCTTCGGTGAGGGCATCCATTTTTTCGTGCAGCACCAGTTGGCGCAGGCTTTCGGCCAGGGGCGTGCCGCCAGGTTCGCGGCTGCACAGCACCTGGCGGCCGCTGGCTGCAAAGGCTTGCGCCAAAGGCGCGATGTGCGTGCTTTTGCCCGCGCCATCAATGCCTTCCAGGCTGATGAAAAGGCCGCGCGGCGCGCTGGGGGCAGAAGGTGTGCTCATGGTTTTTTGAGGATGAAGCGTTGCACGGCGCGGTTGTGCTGTTGCAGGGTTTCGCTGAATTCGCTCGCGCCCGTGCCGTCGTTGCGGGCGACAAAGTACAGCGCCTTGGTGTCAGCCGGGCTGGCTGCGGCGGCCAGGGCGGCCTCGCCGGGCATGGCAATGGGCGTGGGCGGCAGGCCTTGGCGGGTGTAGGTGTTGAATGGGGTGTCTTGCTGCAAGTCGGCCCGGCTGAGCGAGCCGTCGTAAGCCGCGCCCAGGCCGTAGATCACGGTGGGATCGGTTTGCAGGCGCATATTGATGCGCAAGCGGTTGACCATCACGCCAGAAACCATCGCCCGATCCGGCCCGTAGCCAGTTTCTTTCTCGACGATGCTGGCGAGCTTGAGCAAGTCGTAGGGTGTTTGCAGGGGCAGATCGTCGGTGCGGCTTTGCCAGGCGGCATCGAGCTTGCGCTGCATGGTTTGGTGGGCCATGCGCAGGATTTGCAGGTCAGACGTGTTGGGTGCGTATTTGTAGGTGTCTGGAAAGAACCACCCCTCAGCCGATGGCGTGCCCTGTGCGCCCTGGCCGCCCACGGCTTGCAGCAGTTCGGCGTCGCTCATGGCGGCGCTGTCGTTTTTCAGCCCCTCGGCCTTGGCCAAGGCAGCGCGCAACTGGCGCATGTTCCAGCCCTCGCCGATGCGGAACTTTTTCAACGCAAATTCGCCACGCACCAATTTGCGCAGCAGGCTGCGCGGGGTGTCGGTTTTGCGCAGTTCGTAATCACCGGCCTTGAAGCGGCTGCTTTGCCCAGTCACACCCAGCCACAGGCGCAAGGCCAAGGGCGATTGCTGCACGCCTGCATCGACCATGCTTTGCGCCACGGCAGCGGCGCTGGCGCCGGGCTGGATTGAAAACTCAACCGTGGAACGCTTGAGCGGCAAAGGCTGGCCCGCCCACCAAAACACCCCGGCACCCGCCAAGCCAGCCAGCAGCATGCACAACAGCGCGGCTGTGCCCACTTTTTTCCAGAAACTGCGCACCCTGAAAATCTCGTCTTGAAAAAACCATGCCCGCTACGGAGCAAACAACCGCAAAGCTTTGCAGCCCAAGAGCGAAGAATCATAATTCAGAGTCGCATCAGCCCCGCCCTTTTGCTTTTCACGCCATGAACCACGCCTCCATCCCCTTCACAGATGCCCCTGCCGCTACGCCCGTCGATAGCGGCTTCGCCAGCCACGGCGTCATCGCCCTGCTGGGGCCGCAAGCCAGCCCGCGCAGCAATTGGGGCTTGGTGCGTGTGCGCGGCGCAGACGCCACCTCCTTTTTGCACAAACAATTGACGCAAGATGTGAACCGCATGGGCCCCAAAGACGCGCGCCTGGCCGCCTGGTGCAATGCCAAGGGGCGCATGCTGGCGAGCTTTGTGCTGCTGCGTGAACAGGGTGCGCAAGATGCCGCGGATGAGCCTTCTTACCTGCTGCTGTGCCGGCGCGATGTGATGGCAGGCTTCATGCAAAAGCTCAAGATGTATGTCCTGCGCAGCAAGGTCGTGATCGAAGATGCCAGCGCATCCATGAGCGTTTACGGCCTGCTGGGCGATGCGGCTCTGGCAGCCTGGCAAGCACATGGGCAACAGCCGCCCGCTGCGCCCTGGCAGTGCCTGAGCGTGCAAGAGAACGCGCAACGCCGTTATCTGCTCAGCCTGTACCCGGCCACGGTAGATGCTGCGACGCTGGAATCCACCTCCCTGCCGCGCACCGTCTGCCTGCAAATGCCCGGCCTGCCCGCACCTGATGGCCCTGCCCTGCCCCTGTGGCAATGGGAATGGTCGGAAGCCGCCAGCGGCGTGCCCGGCATCGAGCAAGCCTGCAGCGGCTTGTTCGTGCCGCAAATGATCAATTTCGAAAGCGTGGGTGGCGTGAACTTTCAAAAAGGTTGCTACCCTGGGCAAGAAGTGGTGGCACGCAGCCAGTTTCGCGGCGCCATCAAGCGCCGCGGGCAGATTGCCGCTGCGCAAGCCACGGGCTTGGCCGCAGGAGATGAGGTCTGGTTCTGTCCGCTGGCAAGCGGCGATAGCAGTAGCCCAGCACAGTCCGCAGGCGCAACCATTGAAGGGGCCAACACCCCGCCCGAGGCCGAGCCCTGCGGCACCCTGGTGCAAGTTGCACAAACTGCTCCCGCTTCGGATGCATCAACAGCCCACAGCCTGGTATTTGCCTCGCTGCAAAACAGCAGCGTTGAAGCGGCACTTGCTAGCCAAGGCCAACTGCGCGTGGGCCATGCCCAGGGGCCGGTGTTGCAACTCCACCCCCTGCCCTACCCTTTGATTGAGGTATGAGATTTGGCTGAATACCCGCACCGGAAACTGCCATGCAAGCGCAAGCCTTGAAAGACGCAGGGCATGGCCTGATTGCAAATAGTGCTTGCAAAAATCAGCAAGCATCGAAAAACGCTGAAAGCCGTTTATGCCAAACTCACATCAGCGACGATCGCCTTTTCGGACCTGGAGAGCTTGCTGCTGGCGGTGGGTTGCATATTGACAGAAGGGGCTGGCTCCCGCGTGCGCTTCGACAAAGGCGGACACGCCATGCTGTGCCACCGCCCGCACCCGGGCAAAGAAGCCAAGCGTTATCAAGTTGTGCAGGCCCGCGAGTTTCTGGAAAAGCTGGAGATCAAGCCATGAGCAAGATGAGCCACAAAGGCTATACCGCATACATTGAATACGATGACCGTGACGAGATCTTTTTTGGTCGTATTTTGGGCATCAGCGACATCATCGGTTTTCATGCAGACACTGTCGCTGATCTGAAGCATGCGTTTGAAGAGGCGGTTGACGACTACATCACCAGTTGCCAAAAACTGGGCAAAGAGCCACAAAAAGCAGCCAGCGGCAAGCTGATGTTGAGGGTTTCTCCGCAAGTGCATCGCGCATCTTTGATCACAGCGCAAGCACAGGGCAAAAGCCTGAATCAATGGGCGGAAGAGGTTTTGAGTGCAGCCGCCAACGCTTGTTGAGTTGCTCTGACTGCAGTTTTGACTGGTTCCCCATACAAAAAGCCGCCTCATCGGGCGGCTTTTTGCTTGCTGTGTTGGCAAATGCAGGATGAGCGTTGCGGCTGGATTCGATGCAAGGCTTGAAGGCTCAACGCTTTCCGTCACCCAGCTTGGGCTTCTGATGCGCCCTTGCCATCACGAACATCACTGCGTCATTCAGGCATCAAACGTAACGCACGTCCACGATTTCATAGTGGCGTGTGCCTGCGGGCGCCTCGACAACAGCGGTATCGCCTGCGTATTTACCGATCAGCGCGCGGGCGATGGGGCTGCCCACGTTGATCAGGCCCAGTTTGAGGTCGGCCTCGTCTTCACCCACGATCTGGTAGGTGATCCGCTCGCCGGAGTCTTCATCCTCCAGATCAACCGTGGCGCCGAACACCACGCGGCCATCGGCATCCAGCGTGGAGGGGTCGATGATTTGCGCAGCCGCGAGTTTGCCCTCCACCTCTTTGATGCGGCCTTCGATGAAGCCCTGGCGGTCTTTGGCGGCATCGTATTCGGCGTTTTCGCTCAAGTCGCCGTGCGAGCGCGCCTCGGCAATGGCGGCGATCACGGCTGGGCGATCTTGCGTTTTGAGGCGGTGCAGCTCGGCCTTGAGTTTTTCTGCGCCTTTGAGGGTCAGGGGAACGGTGCTCATGGGAAAACTCCAAAAGAAAACCGCCAAGCGGAACGCTGGGCGGATTGTTTGATAAATGCTTGTAGGTTAGGTTGTACTCTTTGCTCATTATATAGATACATGGGCCCAAGAAACAGAAAAATGAACTGCCGAGACGACTTAGAAGCTGTCTGATCTTCCCCCTTTCCGTTTTTCTTATCTGTTGCATAAAAAATCTTATAAAATTGCAACTATACGTTTCGTGTCATGGAAAGGAGACTGTTTATGCCCCCCCGCCATATCTTTGCGAGTTGCTTTGCCACCTCCATTTGCTGGGCATGCTGTGTTGCCAAGGCACAAGAAGTCAGCACGCTTCCCGTCACAGAAGTTCAAGCACATAGGCCGCCCCCTGGAGAAATTGATTTAGATGCAACAACAAACACTGCCAGTAGACTGGGACTGAGCATCAAGGAAACGCCTGCCTCTGTTTATCAAGTTGATCGTTTCACGATGGAAGCACGAGGCGATCGAACCACTCATGAGGCGCTACGGAATATGCCTGGTATCCATGACGCCAACAAGCCAAACGTAGGAGGCTCCCTGAGCTACCGTGGTTTCAGCGGCGCTCAGATCACCCACCTGTTCAATGGCACTTCGGTTCAATTCGACATGATAGCGGGGCGACCGGTAGATAGCTGGATCTATGATCGTGTTGAGTTAATAGGAGGCCCCTCCAGCTTTTTATATGGAGCAGGTGCAGTAGGAGGCTCTATTAATTACATCACCCGTTTGCCTCAACGCAGCAATGCATACGAAGGCCTTCTGCGCTTAGGATCAAATGGTACGGCTCAAGCTGCTGTAGGGCTGAATCATGTCGTGAATGGCGATTCCAAGCGTGGGAATTTTTTCCGATTGGATGCCAATGTAAAACGCAGTCGCAGTCGCATGCAGGGCAATGTCAACAGCAGCCAGCAAATTGCTGCATCACTTTTATCTGATTTGACGCCCAAGCTCACACATACTCTTGCCCTTGAGTATCAGCATGAAAAAATAAACCGCCCGTATTGGGGAACACCTTTGCTTAACCCCAGTATAGGAAAAGGAATAATACTTGAGGGTACGCGCTACAAGAACTATAATTCGAGCGACGGCAGATACGAGCAAAATGTCAAATGGGCCAGATCTGTTTTCGACTATCGCTTGTCAGATAGAAGCAGTATAAAAAACACCCTCTATCACTACAAGGCTCAGCGCGATTATGAAAATGTTGAAACATATCGCTTGACACCCGACAATAAGCGTGTTGCTCGCAATGAAGCCGTGCTGCAGCGCCACAAACAAACACTTATCGGAAATAGAACAGAAGTTTTGGCTGAAACCCATTTAGGGAAACTGAAAAGCGACTGGCTGCTCGGTGTTGACTACAGCATCAACAAGCAAACGAGATTCCCCTACATTTTAAATGCAGAGATAAGCACAGTAGATCCTTACAATTTTCAAACAGAGAGATTCTATGATATTTCCGGGATGAGAAGGCAGCACGATCCAGATCGCACAGTAAGGGTTCGTACATTAGGCTTATTCGCAGAGAATCGTACGAAGCTTACACCCTCCTTCTCTTTATTAACTGGCTTGCGCCATGACCGCATCAAGATTGACTTAAAAAATCATCGCGCGATCAACGCAAGCAACCCTGCCAGCTTCACCCGGCACTACGCTGCAACCACAGGGCGAGTTGGTTTGATGTGGGACATCACTTCGTCAGCCAATGCTTATTTGCAATACTCCATGTCGGCGGACCCACCTTCTGGCATGCTAACTGCGACAAGCTTTGGTCAAGCGCGCATTAATACCGACTTGAGCACTGGCAAACAGTTTGAAATCGGCAGTAAATTCAAATTACTGGACGGCCGCGCAACAGGGACGGTAGCAGCTTATCATATCGTACGCAAGAACTTGGCCACACGTGACCCATTCGACCCACAAAAAACCATTTTGGTTGGGCAGCAGTCTGCTCAAGGCATAGAGTTTGTAGTGGATGCTCAGCTCACCAAGCAGCTAAGGGCTCAAGCCAATATGGCTTTTGTCAAACCCAAGTTTGATAACTTCACAGAAGTGGTTAAAGGCAAGCCTGTTTCACGGGCTGGCAACACGCCCAACAATACGCCGCGCAGTATAGCCAACCTTTGGCTTAATTATGCATTTAGGCCTGGGTGGAATGCATCTATGGGCATGCGAAGAGTGTCAAGTGTGTATGGCGACAATGCCAATACGATCAAGGCCCCAGCTTACACTTTGCTTGACTTTGGTTTGGACTACACCCAAAACAAAAATCTAACATTCCGAGCCAATTTGCGAAATGCTACCAATAAGCTTTATGCCAACAATATAACACATTCACGCATGTTCTATTTGGGAGAGCCTCGTGGCTTCGATGTTTCTATACGACTCAATTTTTAATACATAACAAGAGAAAGAAAAGATTTGATCATGCATTAGCTATAGAGTATTTGCTATTGATTAACTCTTCCTTTCTGTCACGCAGAGAGGAAGGGGTTTTTTATGAATATTTGTCTCGCAGCAATAAATTAGGCAAGTCGTCCAACACTAACTATTTAATAATTTGCGATATTTTTGTTTTTGTCTTGGGGAATACCCCGAAATCATTCATTGAACATATATCGCCATAAAGATTATTTAAGGTGGAGATATCCATCACCTTATCCACCGGTCCAGATTTTATAATTTCGCCATTGTTCATGATCACAACATTATCACAAAACCAAATAATATGATTGGGATCATGAGTACATACTATGATGGTCTTTTCTTGTTCTTTTAATTTATTCAAAATACTCCACAAGTTAATTTGATTTCTGAAATCCAATGCAGATGTAGGTTCATCAAGAATCATGACTGGCGTTTCTTGAGCAATGGCTCTAGTAATAAGAACCAATTGCCTTTGGCCTCCGGAAAGATTTGTATATGGCTTAAATGCCATATCCAGCATACCTGTTTCTTCTAGCGCCTTTTCACATATTTTTATATCTTTCAGAGAAGGGGAAAAAATGGCATTCATTCCCGGATTTCTTCCCATGAGAACCATCTCGTATACTTGATAGGAAAAAGAGGCACCGTGCTCTTGAGGAACAAAAGATATGGATTTCGAGGTCTCCAAAGGAGTCAAAGTTTTCAATTCTCTTTCATTGAAAGAAATATTCCCTTGATAGTTTTTAAAAATATTCGCCAGACACTTAAGTAGAGTTGTTTTTCCGCAACCATTTGGACCGAAAATTCCTGTTATCTTATTCTTTTCAAATATTGCAGAAACATCATTTAAAATCCTTGCCTCTTTACCATAAAAGAAGCTCAGGTTGTTCACATCAATGATGCACCTCATGCTAATACATCTTTCTTTTTGATCTCAATAGATAAACCAGGTAAGGGGAGCCCAGAAGAGAAGTTACTATACTTATTGGTATTTCCCCCATGATAAGAGTCCTCGCTATTGAGTCACATGCTATCATAAAAGAAGCTCCCAAAAGACAAGTTATAGGGATCAGATATCTATGATCTGTGCCAGATGAAAGCCTGGTAATATGTGGAATCATGAGCCCTATCCATGAAATAATTCCAACTTGCGACACTGAAGTTGAGCAAAGCAAAGTCGCTGTCAATATAAGCACAGCCTTGACGAATTCAATATTTATTCCCAAGGATTTTGCTTCTTCATTACCCATGGTAAGGATATTCAACTTCCAGGAAAAAACTAAAGATATAATAAATCCTAAAATAAAAACAGGGAGTAGTTTTAAAACAGATGCTGAGTCTGAGGTGTAAAATCCGCCCATGAGCCAGAATGAAATCTCTCTTAAGCTTGAGTCGGAAGATATGATTTTTAGATAATTAAGTATTGATGTAAAAATGGAAGAAACTATCAGTCCTGCCAAAATTAAATTAACCAAAGGGGTTGACTTGTTCTTTGTTGCGATGAAATAGGCTATGAACATCGCCAATATTGAGAATAAAAAGGATGAAACCTCAATGGGAAAGAGTCCAAAAACTATTGAAAATGCTGCGCCGCATGCTGCGCCTGAAGATATACCTAGAACATAGGGCTCAACCAACGGGTTTCTAAACACTCCTTGAAACAAAAGTCCAGACAAGCTCAAAGATGCGCCTACCAGTGCACTCATTAGGATTCGAGGGGTTCTTACATTTAAAATGATTGAAACAGAGTTCTCGTCGTGGATCTCGTCAACTTTAATAAAAATAGATTCGTATATGGTTATTATTTCGTTTATTTTTATTTTATAGCTTCCCCAGCTTGTTGCAAAAACAGTCATGACTATCAGAGCCAAGAATAATAAAAATATATAGATTCTCTTCTTCTTTTGAATAGATGTGACTTTCTCGGAAAACGATTTATTGACTCCTTTCATAGACAATCATAGCCTCCAATGGATTTTCGTATATTTAGTGTCGTCTTTGTAAACATACCCTTGCTCGCTTTTAAGATATGTTTGATTTATATAGCTCTTGATTGAATCATCAAACGCATTTGTTTTTATTTTATATCTTGACTTTATGAAATCAAGAACTTTTCCAATTGTCTTGTGCGATCTATCGAAATGCGTATCATTCAAAATCTTGACCTCTGGACTTATATTAAACTGCCGTAAGACTTGGCATATGATATCCGATTTGTTTAATTTTATCCTATATTCTTTCCCAAGAATTTCGTATATGGCCTTCTGCTCCTTTTCCCAAGAAGTCATGCCTGAGAACCAAAATATGTAACAGTGATTTTTGCTTGAACTGTTCATTTTTGATATGACCTCTGAAATATTCTTCATACTCAAAGAATAAGAGGCAATAACTGCGTCAAATTGAGGGAGACATGCCGCTTCTTCCCATTTTTCATTGATGATTTCAATGTTTTTGATGTTTTCCTTCTCAATATGGAGTTTAAAGTGCTTTACCATTTCCAGGGAAGGCTCTATTGCTACAACTTTTTTCACAATTCTGGAAAGGGGCAATGAGAGCACCCCTGGACCCGAGCCTATGTCCAAAACGGTGTAGTGCTCCGGAAAATTGAAATTCTTAGCTCGAATTATTCCGTCTTGTCGAATGAGATTTGAATCATTGTACTTCCCGGCCTCTTCAGGATCGTCATACAGGTTTTCAATCTCTTCATCGAATGACTCGTTCCATATGGCATCAAGCTTTTTTATGTTCATAACTAAAAACTATTTTTCTCCATCCAAGTCAAAAGTTGGGCCTCTTTTATTTCTTTTATTTTCTCTTCGCTTAAGCCATATAGTTTTTTGTGATACTTGTCCACATACTGATTTACATGAAAATCAGTAAATTTCTCTGGGTAAGCAGCTTTGGCGGAGATGCTTAAAATAACAGGAACTTCAAGCCTCCAGTCTCCCCACCATGTTAAAAGCCCCAAAGATGCAATTCTGTTATTTTTTATAGCATTGATGCTTGAGATGTTTTTATACTCCTCTCTCTTTAATATATCAATGCTTGGAGCGACAGAGCTTGTACTAAGGATAATAACGTCAGGATTTAAGCGGATCAACTGCTCTGCCGACATTTTCGTTTTTTTCTGATCGCTATAGGCATTCTTGATTCCCGCGTGTTCTCTTACAAATTTTGCATCGCCAGTGTCTTTTCCCCAAACAGAGCCAACTTCTTTTCCTTTCAAAAGGCTTATATACAAAACCCTTGGCTTATCTTCTTCTTTTATGCCGGACACTCTATTTTGAATGAACTCCACTTGTTCATTCATGAGGCTTATTATCTCTTCTGCCCTTTCTGTTTTATTGAAAACCTCGCCAAGAAGCTTGATTCCATCGTAATGCTTTTGAAGCTCAACTTTCTCATAATAGCCCGATCCATTTATCACCACGAGAGGTATTTTTAGTTGTTTTTCTATTGTTTCGATGGCTTTTTTTGTTATTTCACTGTTTTTTATGTATTCCGAGTTTCTTAATATCACCAAATCGGGTTTGCTGGCCACTATGGCTTCAAAATCAACAGCGCCCATAGGGTAGCCAACAATTGGCAGCTCATAAACTTCAGGAAACAAAACAGTCGTATCTCTTTTTTCTTTTTTTAATTTTGAGTCTATAATTCCGCCTGTTGCAACTATTTTTTCTTTCAAATTCATGGCTATCATGTTTTGAAGCACGAAGCCCTTATCTATGATTACGACTCTTTTGGGATCCTTGGGAATAGATATTATTTTTCCCCGCATATCCGTAACTTCTTTTATCTCATGAGAGATATGCTTCTTTTCAATTATTGAATGCTGCTTATCCGAACAACCCAGAATGCAAGAAAAAAGAATGATGCATGCAGAGCAGCCAATTTTTTTAAATCCATCCAACATAAATCACCTCGATTGGCATTAAAACAACAAGCAGATATCCCAATAAATTTATGTCTTCATGCCTATCATAAAATATTCGATATTTTTATGATAGGCAGACAAAGAAGAACAAATAGCCATCCAAAAGATCAGGTATCAAAATCTCTTAAAAATTCTGCTTTGATTTTTCTTCTAAAAGTCAAGTATCGTTCTGAAAAAAACAGATGATTTGTTTGAATTTTCGCACAGAATGTACGACGTCGTCACCTTTGCAATGCTTAAGCAGATTTAAAATGAGGTGATATGCATAAGTCTGTTTTCAGAATGTTAATATAAAGCAAACTTTTGTATAAGTCATGGCGCCCAGCAGATTGCTACAAGAATGAATGGCTGCCCCAAAAGATTACAAGGTCAACTTTCCGCCTTGATGCAGAAGGCCCCTCATTGCTATGCGACCAAGGCCCGCAAGAGGTAGAGCCAAATATAGGGCCGTTTAGTCATGCGGGTTTTGCTCCAGCTTGTTGAGCAGCGCCTGAATGCGCTCGGGTGCAATGCGTTTTTGCATGAGCTGGATCAGGCCGTCGCCCTCGACCATGGGGCGCAGCACGGCTACTTCGGCCGGGTAAAAGCGCACCTCCCAGTCGCTCAGTTCCTTGTCGAACTCTTCATCCGACCAGTTTTTGCACTTGGCCAGGCAGTAGACCAGGGGCATGGCCTTGTTTTCGAGAAAGGATTTTTTGTAAGGCTTTTGCTGCCAGCGGTTGGCAAACCATTCCTTGTGCTCGGCCTCCAGGGTCAGAAGCCGTTTGTTGATGGCTTTTTCAAGCGATGACAGGGGAAAGCTGTAGAGTTTCATGGATAAGGCTCACTTCGGTTTGTTGTGCGAGGTGTGGTGGCTATTCAGTACTCGAACTTACACCATTGTTTGCATCAATGCGCAGAAAAGCACGGCTGTCTGCCAGTATCCGTGCACTTTTGCCGAAAAACTGGCGGCAGTGATGCGTGGAATACACAGCTCTGCGCCTGCGCAGCGATGGGTTCAGCCTGCGGCCGATGCGTTTGCTTGGCTTGCTTGAACGCACGCACTGGCGTGCAGGCAAATGGCGGCCGCTGCGGCCACGTTGAGCGATTCTTCCCCGCCCGGTTGGGCAATGCGCACCATCCGTTCCGCCCGTTGCACCAAGGCACTGGCAACGCCCTGCCCTTCGTGCCCAAACACCCAAGCACAGGGCGATGGCAAAGCGGCCTGATGCAGCAGATGCTGCCCCTGCAGATGCGTAACGAGCAGCGGCACTTGCAATTGCTGCACTTCATGCAGCGTGGCATTTTCAAACAAGCGCAAGGCAAAATGCGCGCCCATGCCTGCGCGCAGCACCTTGGGCGACCACAGCGCCGCCGTGCCCTGCAAAGCCAGCACCTGTTTAAAGCCCAGGGCGCTGGCGCTGCGCAAAATGGAGCCGACATTGCCTGCATCTTGAATGCGATCGAGGATGATGGTGTTGGCGGCTGGATCAATAGCGATACCGACCTGCGGCAGCGCTGCCACATCCAGCACAAAGCCCATTTGCGCTGCAGATGGCAGTGCGCTCAGTTGGGCAAACAGCGCATCGTCCAGCACGTGGATGCGCGCCAAGTTGGGCAAGCGGGCTTGCCAAGTGGCTGCGCTGCGCGTCCACAGGCTGTGGCTGAACAGGGCCGCTTGCGGTTGCAAGCCGCGCTGCAAGGCAGCCTGGCAGAGGTGATCGCCTTCCAGCCAGAGCTTGCCCAGCTTGCGGTAAGCGGCCGGTTCGTGGGCCAGCTTGCGCAGGGATTTGAACAAGGCGTTGTCACGCGAGCTGATGGGCAGCACTTTGGCCCCGGCGTGTGCTGCAGATGCTGTGCTTGTGCTTTTTTTCATGATCCAACTGCACTTTTCGCTGAACCTTGTTGGGCGGGAACCGTTGCAGCATGGGCATGCGCATCAAGGTTGGCATCTGCATGGGTTCCCTGCTGTCTGGTGGGCGCTTGGTGTTGCTGCAAGGCAGCAGCCACGGGCGCAAAGCCGCAGCGGTGCTCGGGCGTGGGGCCCAGGCGCTGCAAGGCTGCCAGGTGCTCGGCC
Organism: Allobrachymonas sp.; assembly: GCA_030529505.1. Lineage (GTDB taxonomy): Bacteria > Pseudomonadota > Gammaproteobacteria > Burkholderiales > Burkholderiaceae_C > Brachymonas. The sequence continues at coordinate 20,075 of JAUMWT010000022.1, forward strand.
GTGCCATAGCCCTTGTGGCGGGCAAAGCCGTAGGCGGGGTATTGCGCGTCAATCTGCAAGCACCAGCGGTCGCGCGTGACCTTGGCCAGAATGGATGCCGCCGAAATCGCGGGCACTTTGGCATCGCCTTGCACGATGGATTCGGCCCGCACCTTGAGCACAGGCAGGCGGTTGCCATCCACCAGCACTTTGGCGGGCAGCAGGCGCAGCCCTTCTACCGCGCGGCGCATGGCCAGCAGGGTGGCGTGCAGGATGTTGAGCTGCGCAATCTCTTGCACGCTGGCGCTGGCGATGCTGCAACACAGCGCCTTGGCCTGAATTTCGTCAAACAACTGCTCGCGCCGCGCAGCCGTGAGCTTTTTGGAATCGGTCAGGCCCTTGATGGGCTGCTGCTCGTCCAGAATCACCGCGGCAGCCACCACCGGCCCGGCCAAGGGGCCACGGCCGGCTTCGTCCACGCCGGCAATCAAGCCGCCGGGCGCATCCCAACACAGGCTGGCCTGCTCAGCCTGCAAGAACCTGCTGGATCGCATGGGCAGACAAGGCGGCAGTATCGCGCCGCAGGCAATGGTGGAGTTCAGCAAAACGCTGCTGCACAGTGGCGCAGCGGGCGGGGTCGTCCAGCCAGGCCGCTACGGCATCGGCCAGCTTGGGCGGCGTGGCGTCTTCTTGCAGCAGCTCGGGCACCACGAATTCGCGGCTCAGGATGTTGGGCAGGCCCACCCAGGGCTGCAACTGCTTGCTGCGCATGATGCGCGCCGAGAGGGGGTGCACGGCGTAAGAGATCACCATCGGTCGCTTGAGCAAGGCCGCTTCCAGCGTGGCCGTGCCGCTGGCGATGAGCGTGACGTTGCAGGCCGTGAGCGCCTCGTGCGATTGGCCATCCAGCACCGTGACTACATGGCCGAGGCCAGCCGCCTGCACCCTGCCCTGCAAGCGGGCCAGATAACCAGGCGCTGCGGGCAGCAAACAGCGCAGGCCCGGGCGGCGCTGATGCAGCAGACGGGCTGCTTCCAAAAAACGGGGAGCCAAGTAAGCGATTTCGGAATCGCGGCTGCCCGGCAGCAGAGCCAGCACTTCGGCATCGGGCGGCAGTTGCAGCGCGGTGCGCGCGGCTGCCTGGTCGGGCTCCAGCGGCAATACGCTGGCCAATGGGTGGCCCACGTAGGTCGCGGCAATGCCGTGCTGCTCCAGCAAGGCGGGCTCGAAAGGAAACAAGCACAACACATGATCGGCACTGCGGCGAATGGTGTGGACGCGATGCGGCCGCCAGGCCCAGATGGAAGGGCAAACGAAATGCACGGTGCGAATGCCCTTTTGCCGCAGGCTTTCTTCCAGGCCAAAGTTGAAATCGGGCGCATCCACACCGATGAAGACATCGGGCCGCTCTTGCAGAAACCGCTGGCGCAACTGCGAGCGAATGCGCCACAGGCCGAACACGCGCTTGAACACCTCCAGGCTGTAGCCATGCACCGCCAGCAACTGGCTGGGCCACAACGCCTGAAAACCCTGCGCCTGCATGCGCGGCCCGCCAATGCCACTGGCCTGCCACTGGGGCCAATGCTGGCTCACCCCTTGCAGCAGCAGGCTGGCCAGCAAGTCGCCCGAGGCTTCGCCTGCCACCATGCCGATGCGTAAACTGGATTGCTGCATTGTGAAGTATGCCCGCTGAAAATTTATTTTTCAAATGGGATATGTCCGCTATCGATCTTGCCGTATTTTCTAGGTCTTTTGGATTTTTGATTTTTTTTGGGCCGGGCAAAGAAAATAAGAATCGCCCCCACTACCAAGAAATGCCACGCCAAAAAATATCCAATCATGCCCCACAAAGGCATAAAGAAAAAAATAACATCTTTGTCTCCAATTATTTCCCAAATAAAACCTGGAACAAAAAATATCCCGGGAAATGCAAATAATGCCATGGTCACCAAAAAAATTCCCCAATTTACTTGATTGGAGTTGATGACACTTTCATCTCTTAGATTTTTACTGAATACCCAATTCAATATAATCAATGGAATGGAAATGAGCCACCAATACGGACTATAGTGTTTGGAGAAAAAATAAAGATAAGCAAGCGTCAAGCAACATGCGGATGCTGCGATGGACAGGCATGCATACCCTCTTTTGGTGAGCAAAATGATGGATTTGAAGAAGTGCATGAATTTGCCATCTTCCGCTATTGAAAGCGTTGCAAAAATCACCGCACCATGCCCCGCTTGCTGCCCGCCAAAAAGTCGAGCATGCAGCAAATATCGTGGCCCGCGTCGGGGTATTGGTCTGCCAAAGCCTCGATGGCCGTGCGGGCTTGTTCCAGCGGCAGGCCGTCGCGGTACAGGTATTTGTGCATGGCCTTGATGGCGACGATGCGTTCGGCTGAAAAACCCCGGCGGCGCAGCCCCTCGATATTGAAGCTGCGCGGCTTGCCGGGGTTGCCGTCCACCAGCATATAGGGCGGAATGTCTTGGTTCACGGCCGAGTTGGAGCCGAGCATGGCATGCGCACCCACGCGGCAGAACTGGTGGATGCCCGATTGCCCGCCGATGATGGCCCAATCGTGCACCTGCACGTGGCCGGCCAGCCCCACGTAGCTGGCCAGAATGGTTTGGTTGCCCACTTGCACGTCGTGCGCGATGTGCACGGATGACATGATCCAGTTGTCATCGCCCACGCAGGTGCAGCCGCTGTCTTGCACGGTGCCGGTGTTGATGGTGCAAAACTCGCGAATGGTGTTGCGGTGGCCGATTTCCAGCCGGGTGGGTTCGCCTGCGTATTTCTTGTCTTGCGGCGCGCCGCCGATGGCGTTGTGGGAATAGATGCGGTTGTCTTCGCCGATGCTGGTGTGCCCTTCGACCACGCAGTGCGAGCCGATCACGCTGCGCGCGCCAATCGTCACATGCGGGCCGATGAGGGTGAAAGCGCCAATCGTGGCGTCGGTCGCCACCTGGGCGGAAGGGTCAATCAGGGCGGTTGGGTGGATGTGCGCCACGGGCTTTCCTTGCAATCCGGTCTCAGACTTTGCGCACGGCGCACATCAGGTCGGCCTCGCAGGCCAGCTCGCCGTCAACCGAAGCGGTGGCATGGTATTTGTAGATGCCGCCACGCCCGCGATCGGCGGTGACTTCAAACACGATCTGGTCGCCTGCGATCACGGGGCGTTTGAAGCGTGCATTGTCAATGCCCGCAAAGTAATACACGGTGTCCGGGGCCAGGCCGGTATCGCCATTGGGGTAGGTGAACAGGAGCGAGGAGGCCTGCGCCATGGCTTCCAGAATCAGCACGCCGGGCATGACCGGGTGGTGTGGAAAGTGACCACCGAAAAACGGTTCGTTGATGGTGACGTTCTTGATGGCCTTGAGCCGTTTGTTTTCCAGATCGACTTCGATCACGCGGTCGATCAGCAAAAACGGATAGCGGTGCGGCAAGTGCCGCATCACCTTGAAAATGTCCATTGGAGGCACTGGCTGCGTCATGATTTTTGCAATGCTTTCAGTTCTTGTTCGAGTGCTTTGATGCGGTCGCGCAGTTTGTGCAACTGCTTGGCCGTGGCGGCATTTTTTTCCCAGGCGGCATTATCGTCGATGGGAAAGAAGCCCGTATAAACCCCCGGCTTGTGCAGCGAGCGCGAGGCAAAGGATGTGGCCGAGATATGCACCCCTTCGGCCAGCGTGATGTGCCCCATGATGTTGGCCGCGCCGCCAATGGTGCAGCCCGCACCCACGGTGGTGCTGCCGGCAATGCCCGAGCAAGCTGCCATGGCCACGTTGCGGCCCAGGTGCACGTTGTGGGCGATCTGGATCAGGTTGTCGAGCTTCACGCCGTCTTCAATCACGGTGTCATCCAGCGCACCGCGGTCGATGCAGGTGTTGGCGCCGATTTCCACATCGTTGCCGATGCGCACGCGGCCCAATTGCTCGATCTTGATCCACTGTCCCTGCTCTTGCGCAAAGCCGAAACCATCGGCACCGATCACGGCGCCAGCGTGCACGATGCAACGCTCACCGATGGAGCAGCCTTCGCTCAGCGTCACGCGCGATTTGAGCCAGGAGCCTGCGCCAACGCAAGCGCCCTGCTCCACCACGCACATGGGGCCGATGATGGCATCGGGGGCCACATTCGCCTGGGGGTGCACAAAGGCCGTGGGGTGAATGTGGTAGTCGGGCCGGGGCTGGCTGCGCTGCTTCCACCATTGGCTCAGGTATGCAAACCCGGCGTAGGGGTTGGCCATGACGATGTGATTCAAGCCGCGGCTGTGTGCCTCTTCTTGTGCCCAGGGCGCCACGATGACGCAGCCCGCCGTGCTCTCTTGCAAATGCGGCAGAAAGTGGCGATTGCTGAGAAAAGTGATGCTGTGGGCATTGGCCGTTTTCAAAGGCGCGATGCGCGCAATGCTTTGACTGCGATCGCCGTGCAGCACGCCACCGTGCGCTTGCAGAAAATCGGCAATCTCTCCGAGTGAGTAAGCCATGATGGACGCTTTCAATCAACGCTGAAGCAGCGGGCTGCGCTGTGGCATGCCAGCAAACAGCCCCTGCATGCAAAACAAAAGGCGCTTTGCAGCGCCTTTGCTCCTTGAGGATTTTTCACTTGGCCGCATTCAGTGCACGCAAGACCTTGTCGGTGATGTCGATGCGGGAATTGATGTAGGCCGCCTCCTGGATGATGACGTCGTACTGCTCTTGGCGGGCCGTTTGCTCGATCACCCGGTTGGCTTTCTGAATGAAACGCTGCAACTCGTCGTTTTTGCGGTTGTTCAGGTCTTCTTGGAACTCCTGGCGCTTGCGCTGAAAGTCCTCGTCCTGCGCCATCAACTGCTGCTGCTTGGCCGTGCGCTGCGCTTCGCTCATTTTGGGCGCGTCACGCTCGAACTGTTCGATGGCTTTTTGCAAGGCGCTGCCCTGCGCCACCAATTGGCGCTCGCGGCCCGAAAACTCCTGCTTGAGCTTGTTCTGCGCGGCCTTGGAAGCCTCGGCTTCGCTGAACAGACGCTCGGCATTCACGAAGCCGATGCGCGTGGGAAAGACCTCTTGCGCCTGTGCCGCATGGGTCGTCCACAAGCAACTGGCTGCCAGCAGCAAGCCGATGGATGTGCGTTGAAAGCGTTTGGATGGTTTCATCAGAATGTCGTCCCCATTTGAAATTGAAACTTCTGCAACTTGTCACCGGGCTGCTTGCGCAAGGGCTGGCCATAAGACAGGCTCAGCGGCCCCAGCGGCGAGATCCAGCGCAGCCCCAAACCGGCCGAGGCCCTCACGCTGCGGTCTGCATGCGTGGATTTGTAGCTGGGCGAAGAATCGGCATACACATTGCCTGCGTCCACAAAGGCAAACAGACGCAGGGTTTTGTCGTTGTTGGCGCCGGGCAAGGGGCTGATCAGCTCCAGGTTGACGTTGAACATCTTGTTGCCGCCCACCGAGTAGGAAGAGCCTGTGACAGGATCCACCTCTTGCGGGCCGATGCCGCCGTAATCAAAGCCGCGAACCGAACCCGTGCCGCCCGCAAAGAAGTTCTTGTAGAAGGGGAAGCAGTTGTGGCTCAGGCCGGAGGCCGCATCCTTGCGGCAGCTCAGGCCCTTGCCGTAGCCCAGATCAGTGTTGAACATGAAGGTCACGTTCTTGGTCAGCGGGAAGTACTGCTGGTATTTGTAGGTGGCCATGGCATAGCGCATTCTGCCTGCGGGGCTGAGCACGCCGTTGACCTGATGCAAAGAACCTTCGGTGGGCACCAGCGCGCTGTTGCGGCTGTCGCGCGCCCAACCGATGCTCAAGGGCACGCCCAGAGCGGATTTGCCGTAGTAATCGATGTAGCGTTGATACGAAGGCGGCAAGGCCGAAGACTTCTTGTGGATGCCGTAACGTTCCAGACCCAAACCGAAGTTGATCGTGTCGCGTTCGGAAATGGGCACGCCGAAGCTCAGACCGGCGCTATCGGATCGCACGCGGTAATCGCCGCCCTGCCCCGGCCGCGGCTCAGCCATGGAGTGCGAGGCATAGAACGTTCTGGAAATGCCCGAAGTGGTGAAGTAGGGATCGGTCGAGCTGATCGAGTACGTGCGATCGTATTTGCCGGTGTTGATGTTCAGCGCGAAAGACTGGCCGGAACCGAAAATATTGTCCTGACTCAGGCTGAACGAGAAAGTCAGCTTGTCTGTGCTTGAAAAACCGGCGCCCAGCTGGATGGATCCCGTGGGCCGCTCTTTGACCGTGACCACAATATCAGCCTGATCGGGTGAGCCATCAACGGGCCGGGTTTCGAGGTCGATATCGGTGAAATAGCCAAGCCGCTCCAAGCGTTCGCGCGAAAGGCGGACCTTTTCGGGATCGAACCAGGCCGATTCGTACTGGCGCATCTCGCGGCGGATGACTTCATCGCGCGTTTTGGTGTTGCCCGCCACGTGGATGCGGCGGATGTAGGCCCTTTGGCCGGGCTCGGCCGCCAGAATCAGTTCCACCTGCTGCGTGGCCGGGTCGATGCGGGGCTTGGCCTCGACCTTGGCAAAGGCGTGGCCGTAAGTGCCGAAGCGTTTCTGAATGCCGTCGATCGAGGCTTGCACGTCTTCGAGTTTGTAAGCCGTGCCCGGCTTGATTTGGATGAGCGATTGGAATTCGGCCTCTTTACCCAGGTAGTCGCCATCCATCGTGACTTTGGAAACCACATAGCGCGGCCCTTCCGTCACGTGCACAACCACGCTCATGTCTTTCTTTTCGGGCGAGATCACGGTCTGCACCGAATCCACGCGGAATTCGATGTAGCCGCGATCGTGATAGAACTTGCGCAGGGCTTCCAGATCGGTGTTGAGCTTGTTTTCGGTATAGACATCGGACTTGGTGTACCAAGAGAGCCAGTTGCCGGTGTTCAGCTCCATCTGGTCTTGCAGCGTGGCGCTGCTGAAGGCCTGGTTGCCCACGAAGCGAATGTCCTTGATGCGCGATTTGTAGCCTTCCTTGACCGTGAACAGCAGGTTGACGCGGTTGCGCTCGATGGGCGTGACGGTGGGCGTGATCTCCGCACCGTAAAAGCCTCGCTCCTGATACTGGCGCAGCAATTCCTGAACGGCGCGCGTTTCCACCGCCTTGTCGTAAGGGCGGCCCGAACCAACGCCCAAACGCGCCAAACCACCCAGCAAGGTCGATTTGTTGAATTCGCTGCCCGCGTTCACCTCCACCGTGTTGATGGTGGGGCGCTCCTGCACCACCACGACCATGTCGTTGCCGCGCACGTCGATGCGCACGTCCTGGAACAGGCCCAGATCAAACAACGAACGGATGGCTGCGGCGCCCTGCTCGTCGCTGTAGGTATCACCTACGCGCATGGGGATGGAAGCAAAAACGGTGCCCGCATCCACGCGCTGCAAACCTTCGACCTTGATGTCTTTGATGACGAAAGGTTCGGCCGCCCAGGCGGCATTGGCAGAAAAGAGCAGGCTGGCCGCGACGACCAGAGGCTTCAATGAAAAAGAGGATGTGGTACGGCTCATGAAATGAAACGATCGTGCATGAATCAAGGAGTGAACGAACGGGACTGAGGCCAGCCACGACGAAGTTCAATGGAAATGCCTGGCAATGTCATTGAAAGTGGCAATGAGCATCATGCATCCCAGCAAAATCAAGCCCGCTTTCTGCAGGCGCAATTGCCAAGCTTCCGATACCGGGCGGCCCGCAGCAGCCTCCCAGAGATAATATATCAAGTGCCCCCCGTCCAAGACCGGCACGGGTAACAAATTCAGCACGCCCAGGCTCACGCTGATGAGGCCGAGGAAGGCGATGTAGGCACTCCAGCCCGCCTGGGCCGATCGCCCGGCGTAATCGGCAATGGTGATCGGCCCGCTCAGGTTCTTGACGGAGATCTGCCCGCTCAGCATCTTGACAAAGCCCTTGATGCTGATCAGCGCCACATCCCACACCTGCTTGACGCCATAGCGCAAACCTTCGAACAAGCCGTAGCGCACCATCACGGTAGCCGGCGCCGCGCCGAAATAGATGCCCACGCGCGCGACTTGCTTGCCGTTGACCGTTTCCAGATTCGGGGTGACTTGCAAATTCAGCTTCTGTTCCCCGCGCTTGACTTGCCAGCTCTGCGCTTGCCCGGACAAGTCGCTGCCAATCAGTTGCTGCAATTGCAGGGCATCGTCCACAGGCTGCTGGTTGATGCTCAGCACCAGATCTTGGTCGCGCACGCCTGCACGCGCAGCTGCCCCATCAGCGATCGTCTTGCGCACCACGGGGGGCATCCAAGGGCTGCCCACGCCGATGAGGCGGGCAAAGCCTTCGTCGGCTTCTTGCCCGGGCTGGATTTCGCTCAAAGGGATGACGATGGTGCGCTCTTTGCTTGCATTGGCATCGCCAGCCAAGGTGGAGCGCACTTCCAGTGCCACATTGCGCCGGTCCAGCGCGGCCTGGCTCAGGTTCCAGCTCAATTGCTCCAGCGAAACCACGGGCTGCCAATCGTCAGCCGAAGCGTGGCGCCATTGCAGCACCTTGTCGCCACTGCGCAGGCCCGCCTTGGCCGCCAGACTGTTCGCCGGGGGCTGGGCCACGATGGGCTGGGCCTGCTGCATGCCATGCCAGGCCATGCCGGTGTACAAGCCAGCGGCCAGCAGCAGATTGGCAATGGGGCCAGCAGCCACAATGGCAAAACGCTTCCACACCGGCTGGGTGTTGAAGGCCAGATGCCGCTCGGCCGGGTCAACGGGGCCTTCGCGCTCGTCAAGCATCTTGACGTAGCCGCCCAGTGGCAGCAGGCACAGGGCAAATTCCGTTTCCTGGTTTTTGCCTTTCCAACGCAGAATCGGCTTGCCAAAGCCCACGGCAAAGCGCAGCACTTTCACGCCACACCAGCGCGCGACTTGGAAGTGGCCGTATTCGTGAATCGCCACCAGCAGCCCAATGGCCACGATGAATGCCAGTACTGTGATCATGTCGGTAATTTTTAAATCAGTGAGGTTGCCATGCGGCGCGCCTGTTCATCCAGCGCCATCAAGTCCGGCAGCGTAGCAGGTGGCTCAAACACGGTGCGTTGCAGGGTTTCTGCATTGAGTGCGTAGATTTGATCGAAGCGGATGCGCCGATCCAGAAAAGCGGCCACCGCCACTTCGTTGGCGGCATTGAGCACCACGGCGCTGCCCGGCGGCGCAGCCAGCACCTGCCAAACGAGCGACAAGCACGGAAAACGCTGCGGATGCCCGTGATGCTGCACCGACTCGAACGTCATCTGCACCATGTCGGCAAAGTCCAGCGCCTGCGCGCCGCTGGCCATGCGCTGCGGCCACGACAGGCCGTAGGCAATCGGCACGCGCATGTCGGGCAAGCCCAGTTGCGCCACGATGGAGGCATCGCGGTACTGCACCATCGAGTGCACGATGCTTTGCGGGTGGATGACCACCTCCATCTTTTCGGGCGGCATGCCGAACAGGTAATGCGCCTCGATCACCTCCAGCGCCTTGTTCATCATGGTGGCCGAATCGACCGATATCTTGCGCCCCATCGACCAGTTGGGATGGGCGCAGGCCTGCTCGGGCGTGACGTGCGGGAGCTGTTGCGGATCCAGCGTGCGAAACGGCCCGCCCGACGCGGTGAGGATGATTTTTTCCACCCTATCGGGCCAAGTGGCGGGGTCTTCGGGCAAAGACTGGAAGATGGCCGAATGCTCGCTGTCAATCGGCAGCAGCGTGGCCCGTCCTTGCTGCACGGCCTGCAAAAAAACCTGCCCGCCCATCACCAGCGCCTCTTTGTTCGCCAGCAACAGGCGCTTGCCCGCGCGTGCTGCGGCCAGGCAAGGCGCCAGGCCCGCCGCGCCCACGATGGCGGCCATAACGATGTCCGCATCGGAGTGCGAGGCGATCGTTACCAGCCCTTCTTCACCGGCCAGCACTTGCGTGGGCAAGCCATGCGCCTGACATTGCTCGCGCAGCGCCGCGGCATGCGGGGCCGAAGCCATGACGGCATAGCGCGGCTGCTGCTGGCGGCACAGCGCCAGCATCTTGTCCACCTGCGTGGCCGCGCTGATGGCCAGCAGGCCGAAGCGATCGGGGTGACGCGCCATCACGTCCAGCGTATTGCCGCCGATCGAGCCGGTAGCGCCCAGCACCGTGAGCCATTGTTTTGCGCTGTTTGACATGAATGTGCTTCAGGATTGAGGCTTGCCCGCTGCGGCTTCAGCTCTGCATCCACATCGTGGCGGCAAAAGCCAGCGGCAGCACCGGCAACAAAGAATCGATGCGATCCAGAATGCCGCCGTGCCCGGGCAGCAGATGGCTGCTGTCTTTGATGCCCACGCTGCGCTTCATCAGCGATTCGACCAAATCGCCCATGATGCTCACCACGGCAATGGCCGCTGCCAGCAGCGCCAGCACCGGCCAGCCCGCTTGCTCCACCGTTTGCGTATAAAAGTTGTTGGCATTTGGCCAGACACGTGCGCCGATCAGCGCCATGAGCAAAACACCGACCGTGCCGCCCACAGCGCCCGCCCAGCTTTTGCCCGGGCTGATCTGCGGCGCCAGCTTGCGCTTGCCAAAAGCGCGCCCTGCGAAATAGGCCGCCACATCGGCCATCCACACCAAGGCGATGACGGACAGCAGATAGCCCGAGCCCTTCATATGCAAGCGCACGGTGGCGATCCAGGCCATGCAGAGTGACAGCCAGCCCAGCAGCAGCCGCAACAGGCGTGGCAGGCGCTGCCAGGCGGGAATGCCCAGGCGCAACAAGCTGCAGGCGTAGATCAGCCAAAGGGCCGACCAGGCCGAGGCCACTTGCGCCCAGAAGATGTTGGCGCCGAAATGGGCGTGCGTGGCCAGCATCCAGCGGCAACTGGCTGCCATGACTGCGCCAAACGCCCAAGCCCCGGCGCTGGGCAGGCCGCTCAAACGCCCCCATTCCCAACCGGTCGCACCGATCAGCGCGACCATGAAAAGCGGAAAGGCTCTGGGCGAGGGGTGACTCAACACCCCCAGCAACACCACGAGCAGCACCAGCGCGGTGATGACGCGTTGTTTCAGCATGCGGGGCCTTTCTGCCCTGAATCGGCTCGTGCTGGCTGCTCTTGGAGTTGGGTTTGTTGGGAGACTTGTTCGGAGGTTTGCCCGAAGCGCCGCTCGCGGCTTTGAAAGTCGCGCAAAGCGGCATCCAGCGCCTGCTCGTCAAATTCCGGCCACAGGGTATCGGTGAAATACAGCTCGCTGTACGCGCTTTGCCACAGCAAAAAGTTGCTGATGCGTTTTTCGCCGCCGGTACGGATCAGCAAATCGGGATCGGACACATGGCTGAGCGCCAGCGCCTGCTGCAAGCTTTCTTCGGTGATGGCCTGCCCTTGCCGGGCCAGCTTGGCAGCGGCCTGAGCCACATCCCAGCGGCCGCCGTAATTGACGCAAACGTTGAGAATCAGGCGCTGGTTTTTGGCGGTGGTTTTTTCGGCCTCGGCCAAGGCGTGGCGCATGGCGGGCGACAAGGCGCTGCGCTCGCCTGCAAAATGCAACTGAATGCCTTGCTCGTGCAGCTTGGGCACTTCTTTGCTCACGGCTTTGAGGAGCAGATCCATCAAGCCACTCACTTCATCGGCTGGACGGTTCCAGTTCTCGGACGAAAAGGCAAAAACCGTCAGCACCCGGATGCCCCGCTGCACGCAGGCCTGAACGCAGCGCTTGAGGGCTTCCAGCCCCTCGCGGTGGCCCGCCAGGCGCGGCATGAAACGCTTTTTGGCCCAGCGGCCATTGCCGTCCATGACGATGGCCACGTGCTGCGGCACGGCAGCTGGGGCAGACGCACGGGTGGAGTGGAACATGCTCGGGGCCAAGAATCAATGCGAAAGCCGATGCCGGCATCCGATGCATCAGGCCATGCAGAAGCATCGGGGCGAATCAAAATGGATCAGGTCGATTCGGTGCGCAGCACTTCAAACCGCCATGATGTCGCGTTCTTTTTCCTGAACGAGCTGATCCACCGCGGCAATTTCCTTGTCGGTGATTTTCTGCACTTCGGCTTCGGAGCGCTTCTGATCGTCTTCGGAAATCTCCTTGTCTTTCACCAGGCGCTTGACCGATTCATTGGCGTCGCGGCGCAGATTGCGGATGGCGACCTTGGCCGATTCGCCCTCGTGGCGCACGATCTTGGTCATTTCCTTGCGGCGCTCCTCGGTCATGGGCGGCATGGGCACGCGAATCAAATCGCCCATGGCAGCGGGGTTCAGACCCAGGTCGCTGTCGCGAATGGCTTTTTCAACCTTTGCGGCCATGTCTTTTTCCCAGGGCTGCACACTCAAGGTGCGCGCGTCCAGCGAAGAGACATTGGCGACCTGGCTCAAGGGAACCATGGAACCGTAGTACTCCACCTGCACGGTGTCGAGCAAGGCCGGGTTGGCACGGCCCGTGCGGATTTTGCTGAGGTTGGTTTTGAGCATGGCGATGGATTGCTCCATCTTGCCTTGCATGGTTTTCAGAATATCGGCCACGGACATGTGCTTCTCCCAGAAAGATGTACGAGATGGATAAATGAGTTTGCGAGATCTGCAGCAGTGATGCGGGCTCCGCAAGGTCAAATAGGCTGGAGTCTGCGCAGACTGGCAGCAATCAGCCCAGGCAAATGTCAAACGGTCACCAGCGTGCCTTCGTCCTGCCCGGTAACGACGCGCTTGAGCGCCCCGGGCTTGACGATGGAAAACACCTTGATCGGCAGCTTCTGATCGCGGCACAAGGCAAAGGCCGTGGCATCCATGATGCCCAGATTGCGCGTCATGGCCTCGTCAAAAGTCAATTGATCGTAACGCCTGGCGCCGGGGTCTTTGCTTGGATCGGCTGTGTAAACGCCATCCACCTTGGTGGCCTTGAGCACCAGCTCGGCGCCGATTTCCGCCCCGCGCAGGGCGGCGGCCGTATCGGTGGTGAAGAAAGGGTTGCCGGTGCCGGCGGCAAACACCACCACCTTGCCCTCTTCGAGGTATTGCAGGGCCTTGGGGCGAACGTAAGGTTCCACCACCTGTTCGATGGAGATGGCCGACATCACGCGCGTGGTCAGGCGTGCCTTGTTCATGGTGTCGGCCAGTGCCAGCGCATTCATCACGGTGGCCAGCATGCCCATGTAGTCGGCCGTGGCCCGATCCATGCCGAAAGCACCGCCGGCCACGCCGCGAAAGATATTGCCCCCGCCGATGACCACTGCCACCTGCACGCCCATGTGCACGATTTCGGCAATTTCTTCGGCCATGCGCACGATGGTTTCGTGGTGGATGCCGAAAGGATCGGGGCCCATGAGGGCTTCGCCTGAAAGTTTCAGCAGCACCCTTTGAACAACGGGTTGGGGGTCAGACATGGCGGCTCCAGATCAGAGGAAAAACAGCGGGCTAATCAAACGAAAAGAAAAACGCGAGCAAAACCGAATGGGGATCATGACGGGCTTGTCCCTAGAGCCTGTTCAAAATCTCAGCGGGAGGCGATTGGACAGAATGCGGGATGAGATGCAAGGCGCACATCTTTGTATATGGCGCGGTGCATCGCCCGTGCAGCATGAGCCAGATGGTTGACGAGATTGGCAACGCCGCAACCGCCCGCTTCCATTTTCGACCGCCCGAGAGGAGAGTTTGAACAGGTTCCTAGGCCTGCTCCTGCACCAAGCGCAACAGCAAATCCGCCCCAAACGGCCCCGGGCCTTGAAAGAACCGGCTATCGAAACCTGTTCACAAGGCCCAGGCAGCAAGGCTTTAGCCTTGCTTGGCAGCGGCGACTTGCGCAGCCACTTCGGCAGCGAAGTCGTCGGTCTTTTTCTCGATGCCTTCGCCCACCACATACAGGGTGAAGGCTTTGACGGTGGTGTTTTTTTCCTTGAGCATTTGCTCAACGGTTTGCTTGTCGTTCTTGACGAAGGGTTGGCTCAAGAGCGCCACTTCTTTCAGGTACTTCTGAATGGCGCCCTCGACCATCTTGGCCGCGATATCGGCAGGCTTGCCCGATTCGGCCGCCTTGGCCTGGGCCACGGCACGCTCTTTTTCGATCAAATCGGCCGGCACATCGGCAGCAGCCAGCGCCACGGGCTTCATGGCGGCCACGTGCATGGCCACGTCCTTGGCCGCGGTTTCGTCGCCTTCGTACTCCACCATCACGCCGATGCGGGTGCCGTGCAGATAGTTCATGAGCTTGCTGCCATCGGCAAAGCGTTTGAAGCGGCGGAAGCTCATGTTCTCGCCAATTTTGCCGATCAGGCCCTTGCGCACCTCTTCCAGAGTGGGGCCAAAGCCATCTTGCTCGTAGGGCAGCGCGCCCAGCGCATCGATATCGGCCGGATTGTGCTTGGCAATCAAGCCCGCTGCAGCATTGACCATCGCCAGGAAGCTGTCGTTCTTGGTCACGAAATCGGTTTCGCAGTTGATTTCGACCAAAGAGCCGACCTGGCCGTCGATGCTGCTGCCCACAGCGCCTTCGGCCGCAACGCGGGAAGCGGCCTTGCTGGCTTTGCTGCCCAGCTTCACGCGCAGAAGCTCTTCAGCCTTGGCCATGTCGCCATCGGCCTCGCTCAGGGCTTTCTTGCACTCCATCATGGGCGCATCGGTTTTTGCGCGCAGCTCTGCAACCATGCTTGCTGTGATTGTTGCCATAGTGGTTCTCCCTTGGTTTGTTCGCTTGACTAAATCGGTGAATCAGAAATTTTGACTAAGAAAAAGGGGCCTGACGCCCCTTTTTTGGATGTGATTGCGATGAAGGCGGTACGCCTCTGCCTTCATACAAGCGCGTTTTTTATGCGCTGGCCTCTTCCACTTCCACGAACTCGTCGTCGGAAGCTTGTGTGGAAACAGCCTGAGCCAGCTCATCGACGGCGTTGGCACGGCCTTCCAGAATGGCGTCGGCAATGGCGCGGGCGTAAAGCGTCACGGCCTTGGCCGAGTCGTCGTTGCCCGGAATCACGTAGTCGATGCCATCTGGGTTGTGGTTGGTATCGACCACACCAATCAGCGGAATGCCCAGCTTGCGCGCTTCAGCCACGGCGATTTTGTGGTAACCCACGTCGATGACGAAAATGGCATCGGGCAGCGCATTCATTTCCTGAATGCCGCCAATGTCTTTTTCGAGCTTGTCGAGCTCGCGCGTGAACATGAGCTGGTCTTTCTTGCTCATGGCGTCCAGCCCAGCTTCGCGCTGGGCCTGCATGTC
This sequence comes from Allobrachymonas sp., assembly GCA_030529505.1. Classification (GTDB taxonomy): domain Bacteria; phylum Pseudomonadota; class Gammaproteobacteria; order Burkholderiales; family Burkholderiaceae_C; genus Brachymonas. The sequence continues at coordinate 35,205 of JAUMWT010000022.1, forward strand.
TTTCATGCGCTTGAGCGAAGTCTTGACGGTTTTGAAGTTGGTCAGCATGCCGCCGAGCCAACGCTGATCCACATAAGGCGTACCGGCACGGCGGGCTTCGGCTGCAACGATTTCACGCGCAGCGCGCTTGGTGCCAACCATGAGGATGGTGCCGCGGTTGGCCGAAAGCTGGCGGGCGAATTTGACCGCTTCTTCCAGCATGGGCAGGCTGTGCTCCAGGTTGACGATGTGGATTTTGTTGCGGGCACCGAAGATGTAGGGTGCCATTTTGGGGTTCCAGAAGCGCGTTTGGTGGCCAAAGTGCACACCGGCTTCCAGCATTTCACGCATGGTGACGGACATATTTGCTCCAAAGGTTGGTTCTAAAATCCGTTCAGTTTGCCTGCCAAAACCTGTGCGCGGCTTTGGCATGGGCAACACCCGGAAAAACGGATTTGCGACTTGTCTTGAGGCCTTTAAGAAACTGTTCAAAGCAAGGCCCAGCAAAACTGGCGGATTGTAGCATGGACGCACAGCCCCAAGCCACATGCCGTGTTTTCCGCTGGAACCGCCCCGGCTGTTCGAGGCGCCAAGGCCCTCCTCTTTCCACCCCCGCTTCTTTTTTCATATGCAAGCCCCCTCGTCCTTTCCGCGCTTGCTTCGGGCCAGCCCGCATGCATTTGAGCGCTTGCCCTTGCACGGCGTGCGCACCACCCGGCAATGGGAAGAAACCGCAGTCAACGCCCTGCCGCCGCACACCCTGATGCAACGTGCAGGCTTGGCGATCGCGCGCGTGGCCCTGGCCGTGGCACCCCATGCCCAATGCATCTGGATCGCCTGCGGCCCCGGCAACAACGGGGGCGATGGCCTGCAAGCCGCCACCTGGCTGCAGCAATGGGGCAAGCAGGTCAAAATCAGCACCTTGGCGCCGCAAACGGCCATGCCAGCAGATGCCCAAGCCGCCTGGCAAAGCGCAATGGAAGCGGGCGTTTGCTGGGTTGATGAGCCGCCTGCCTTGCAAGCCGAGGATTTGTGCATCGACGCCTTGCTGGGCATCGGCGCCAGCCGCCCGCCCGACGCCGCCATGCAGCGCCATATCGCAGCCATGCGCAACAGCCCGGCCCCCATATTGGCTGTGGATATCCCCAGCGGCTTGCTGGCCGATACCGGCGCTTGGGCGGGCAATGCGCCCGGCGTGGCGGCCGACCACACCCTCAGCCTGCTGACGCTGAAACCTGGCCTTTTTACCGCGCAAGGCCGCGACGCCGCGGGCCAAGTCTGGTGGCACGATCTGGATGCATCCACAGACGCGCCTGAAATAGACACGCCCGAAGCCCCGGCAGCAGACGCCTGGCTGCAAGGCATTGTGGCCAGCGCATTCCCCAAGCCCCAGCATGATGTAAAGCGGCCAAGATTCGCTCCTGATGCATCGCTGGACTCAGGCGCAAACCGCTTCACCTTCACTGCCCCTGCCCCCTGCTCACCCCAAACGCATGCCCACGCCAGCCACAAAGGCTGCTTTGGCGATGTTTGCATCATTGGCGGCGACGCGGGCATGCAAGGCGCGGCCATTCTGGCGGGCGAAGCGGCGCTTTACGCAGGCGCAGGCCGGGTCTATGTGGGCTTGCTGCAAGCCAGCACAAGCGTGACGCACGATGCCGGTCTGATGCTGCGCCCTTTGCCCACACTTTCTTTGCCCGCAGACGACGAGTCCGTGCCAGCGACGGGTTCGGATTTGAATCCGGCTCTGGATTCGGCTTTGGCTGCCGCCCTGCCTTGCCGCCAAGCCAGCACTGTGTGCGGCTGTGGCGGCGGCCAGGCCATTGCCCGCTGGCTGCCCGCTGTGTTGCAGCAAGCGCCCAGGCTGCTGCTGGATGCCGATGCGCTCAACGCCATTGCCGCCGCACCTGCACTGCAAACCCTGCTGCGCCAACGCGCGGCGCAAGGCGCTTGCACCCTCCTCACCCCGCATCCGCTGGAAGCCGCCCGCCTGTTGCACAGCAGCGCAGCCGCCGTTCAACGAAATCGGCTGCAAGCTGCGCAGGAACTGGCCAATGCGTTTCAATGCATCGTGGTGCTCAAAGGCTCGGGCAGCATATGCGCCCTCGCTTCTAAGCTGTTGCCCGAAAACGAAACTGCAAACACAGCAGCCCCCGTCATCAACCATTCGGGCAATGCCCTGTTGGCAACGGCCGGTACGGGCGACGTGCTAGCCGGTTGCGTCGGCGCTTACTGGGCGCAAGCGCAGGCACAGATGTCGCCAGCCACGCCAGCAGATGCCTGGCTGGCCGCTTGGCGCGCCTGCTGCACCGCCGTGCATGCCCACGGTCGCGTGGCCGATGTGTGGAATGCGTGTACGATGCGCGGCTCCATCCACGGAGCGTTTGATGGCATCTGGCCGCCGCAGCCGCTTTCGGCTCAGGGCTTGGCGCGCCATCTGTGCCGCCCCGGCCCGGCGAATTGGCAGCCGCCCATGCTTTGCCCGTGAATGGCCAATCACTTGACCGGCCCTGCCATGAAAGGCCTTGCTGCGTTGCGGCTTCCCGCACCCATCCACGCTCTTTGCAGCGCAGCCGTTTATTCTTGAACCATGAAACAACTGCTCGAATTCGTTCCGCTGGTGCTTTTTTTTCTGGCCTACAAAATCAAAGGCATTTATTTCGCAACCGGCGTGCTGATGGCCGCTACCGTGTTGCAAATGGCCGTGATTTATGCGCTGGATCGCAAACTCGCCCTCATGCACAAGGTCACGCTGGTCTTGATTCTGCTGTTTGGCGCCATGACCCTGCTGCTACGCGATGAACGCTTCATCAAATGGAAGCCCACCGTGCTCTACGTAGCGATGGCGCTGACGCTGGCCGTGGCCCTGTGGGGCCTGAAAAAAAACCTGCTGCACATCTTGCTGGGCGCACAGCTCAAACTGCCCACGGGCGTATGGCACCGGCTCACCATCACCTGGGTGGCCTATTGCCTGTTCATGGCGGGCATCAATGCCGTGATGGTGCTGTTTTTCAGCACCGATCAATGGATCAGCTTCAAGCTCTGGGGCTATGTGTTTCCGCTCGCCTTCTTGGTGGGGCAAGGTGTTTATATCGCCCGTTATTTGAAAGACGATGCCTCCGCCAGCTAGACGGCCGAAAACCACCATCAAGTGTTCAAAAAAACTTTGGGGCTCAGGAAGCAAACATGTGCCCACCACATGCCAACCTCTTGAGATGCAAGGGAAAAACAAGTACTACCGCCATTCAAAAATCAGTGAGGCCAAATTTCGACACCTTTTGCGCCCGTTTGCCATGGATTTGACCGCCACGGATGCCGCGCAGTTGTGTGGCCTTTCCGTG
>JAUMWT010000061.1 GCA_030529505.1 Allobrachymonas sp.
CTTTGGCGCATGGCTTCAGTATGCACGCAGCAAAAGATCGTGAACAGGCTCTAAGAACCTGTTTACGATCTCCTCACGGGCGCTTGAAGATGGAGTCGGGCAGTCTGCTGCGTTGCAAACCTCGTCCATAGTCGGCTATGCCCTTCGCTCATGTACTTTGATGTGCGCCTTGCAGCCCATCCCGCCCCATATCCCATCGCCTCGCCTTGAGATCGTGAACAGGCTCTGAGGAATCGGCGATCAAAGCAGAAAAGCCCGCATCAGGCGGGCTTTTTTCATGACTTGCCGCTGCTTTTCTTGCCGCTTTTTTCTGCGGATTTTTTCTGTTTTTTCGAAGCAGGCTCTGCGGCTGCTTTTTTGGACGGCGCGGGTTCTGCCTGCGCTTCAGCCGATTCAGTCAGCTCGGCCAAGTGGCGCGAAGCATCAAACAGCTTGGTCTTGCTGGCAAAGTGCCGGTCGATGCGCCACTCTTGCAGAATTTCCAAAGCCAGCTTGAAGTGGTGGTAGTTGAGTTGGTAAATGTCTGCGATGAGAAAGTCGCCTTCGGCTTCCAGGGCCAGCACCAGTTGCGACAGGATTTTGGCAGCATCGCTGTCCGGGTTTTTTTCGATCAGTTTGCGGGCTTCTTTGATGGCGCGCATGCCAAAACTCCATGATTGGTTGAAGAGGCGCAGCCTTGGTGACATCAAGCCGACGGCTGCATGCAAGGGAAATCCCAAACCCTATTTTGACATCATGATGGCAAGCTTTTGGGCTGCCTGGATCTCAGTGGGCATGAATGCCTGAGCCGCTCCTTTGGGGACGCTTGCATGCAAAAAGGCCTGCCCCTGAAAATGAGGCAGGCCATTGTGTATGGGGTGTTGTCTTCAAGCCATCGTTAAGCACTTGGCGTATCAGGCAGAAGCTGCTTCTTCGCCTGAATCGCTGCCGAGCCCTGCAGTCGCATGGCTGCAGGGCCGGGCGTTGGCCTCGGCTGCTTCTGACGTGGCAGCCACTTTGGCCGAAGTAGCGGCCACGATATTGCTGGCATGCGGGCCTTTGGGGCCATCTACCAATTCGTAGTTGACGCGGCTGCCCTGTTTGAGGGTTTTGAAACCGTCCATTTGAATGGCGGAAAAGTGGGCAAAAACATCAGCGCCTTTTTCATCGGGCTCAATAAAACCAAACCCTTTGGCATCACTAAACCATTTGACTGTACCTGTAGCCATGACGACCAGCACTCCGTATCCAAAAACATTGATGGAAACAAACCCCACCCGCCAATCGTAACACTATGTATGCAAATATGACAAGATTAATTGATTGTTTTTGATGGATTTTGTCGTTTATTTGACATTTGAAGCCTGTTTTCATTCATCGTCTGGTTCAAACATCTCACCAATCAGGGTAAAGATATGCAGATCGTGAGATGGAGTGTGAAAATAAACGGCCAAGGCACGATCAAGCCCAATCGGACAGGGCGATTTCAAAGCCTTTATGATGGCCGCCTACCGGAGGATTTGCAATGAAGAGCATGAAGTGGAGCGTTGGATGGATGCTGGCCGTGCTGATGTGTGCTCCTGCGGCAGCGCAGGCTGCAGACGGTGCGGCCATTGCCCGCGCCAACAACTGCATGACCTGTCATGGCGTGGAAACGCGCAAAATGATGGGCCCCTCTTTCAAGGAAATCGCCGACCGCTACCGCGGCAAGAATGTGGAGGCGGCCATGATCGACAAAATCAAGAACGGTGGCGCTGGCGCATGGGGGCCGGTGGCCATGCCGGCGCAGCCGCAGCTTTCGGATGCCGATGCACGCGCCATCACCAAATGGATGCTGGCCCGTTAAACCACTATCCACAATGAGCAAGGCAGCTTCTGCGGTCGCTGCCGTGCCCGTGATCGATGCATTCATTGATGCCCTTTGGCTGGAAGAGGGTCTTGCCGCCAACACCCTGGCGGCCTACCGGCGTGATCTGCGGCTGTTTGCGCAATGGCTGCAAGCGCAGGGACAAGGGCAAGAACAAGAAGAATCCGCAAGGCCAAACGACTTGCTGCAAGCGCAAGAAACCCACATCCAGCAATATCAGGGTCATTTGTTTGCCCAAGGCCACAAGGCCACCACGGCCAATCGGCGCTTGACCGTGCTCAAGCGCTTTTACCGCTGGGCTTTGCGCGAGCGGCAGATCAAGCAAGACCCCACCTTGCGATTGCAAGCGGCGCGCACACCGCCACGCATGCCCAAGCTGATGAGCGAATCGCAGGTGGAAAGCCTGCTGGCCGCGCCCGATGTGCAAACCCCGCTGGGCCTGCGCGACCGTGCCATGCTGGAGCTGCTCTACGCCAGTGGCCTGCGCGTGAGCGAATTGGTACAGCTCAAGCTGCTGCACATCAGCCTGGCCGAGCAGGTGCTGCGCATCACCGGCAAAGGCAATAAAGAGCGGCTGGTGCCTTTTGGTGCACAGGCGCATGACTGGTTGCAACGTTATCTGCTGGAAGCGCGACCGGCATTGCTGGGCCAGCGGCAGACGGATGCCGTGTTCGTTACTGCGCGTGGCGCACGTGCTGGCCAGGCCATGACGCGCGCCATGTTCTGGCAATTGGTGAAAAAGTATGCGGCACAGGCTGATATTCAAACGCCGCTGTCGCCCCACACTTTGCGGCATGCCTTTGCCACGCACCTGCTCAACCACGGCGCGGATCTGCGCGTGGTGCAACTGCTGCTGGGCCATGCCGATATCAGCACCACCACCATCTACACGCACATTGCGCGCGAGCGACTCAAAACCCTGCATGCCCAGCACCACCCCAGGGGGTGATGTTTGCGGGTGCGTGCCAGCCAGTAAGCGTTAGGGCAGGGCGGATATTGAGGGCGTTGAATACGCATGGATGATTGACTTGGGCGGCGGCAGGCACAACCCGGCGCAGCAGGCCAGCAGCAAGCAGCACGAGAAAGGAAGAAACCGCGATGCCCATCTATCAACTCGGCAGCAAACAGCCGCAATTGGCCAGCAGCGCGTGGGTGGCGGACAGTGCCCAAATCATTGGCGATGTGCGCTTGCACGAGGATGTGAGCATCTGGTTCAACACCGTGCTGCGCGGCGACAACGACCCCATCACCATCGGCGCGGGCAGCAATATCCAGGATGGCAGCGTGCTGCACACGGATGAGGGCGTGCCTTTGCACATCGGCCAGCGGGTGACGGTGGGGCACCAGGCCATGCTGCATGGCTGCACCATTGGGGACGAAAGCCTGATCGGCATCGGTGCGGTGGTGCTCAATGGTGCCGTGATCGGCAATCATTGTCTGGTGGGCGCGGGCGCGCTGGTGACAGAGGGCAAAACCTTTCCAGACGGCAGCCTGATCCTGGGCAGCCCCGCGCGCGTGGTGCGGCCCTTGACGCCTGAGCAGATCGCTGCTTTGCAACAAAGCGCGCTGCGCTATAGCGACCATGCCCGTCGCTACCGGGCGCAGTTGCTGCGTGTGTGACGCTGCTTGAGAGATGCGATGCTGGCGGCGGGCTGTGAATAACCGCACACCCAGTGCCTGCAGGTGGAGGCAAGTAAAAGATGGCCCGAAAAGGCAGCCCGTAAACAAGGGCGGAGGATAATAGCGGCCCTGTTATCGGGCGGCTGGGCAGGGCGAGCGCTGTTGTGGCGTGTGCTGACACGGTCAAGCCATTGCCGAGCTTTGTTGCCAGAAGGGGGGGCAAAGGCGCCAAAGGCGCTGCCGATACAGCGCTTGCCAGAGTTTGCGGGCCGCGCATTGACTTGCTGACAGGCCAGGCAACAAGCCCTGGGCGCACGGCCATTGGGCAAGCGGATTGAGCTCCCCGATCGATTGAACATGATTGCTTGCAGCTGCTGCTTGATCCACGCATCTGCTTTTTTCTTTTTGGGCTGATTTTTTGTGACTTACGTTTCCGAAACCCGCCGCCGCCGCACCTTCGCCATCATCTCCCACCCGGACGCCGGCAAGACCACGCTGACCGAAAAGCTGCTGCTGTTCTCCGGCGCGATCCAGATCGCCGGGGCCGTCAAGGGCCGCAAGGCCAGCCGCCACGCCACGTCCGACTGGATGGAGATCGAAAAGCAGCGCGGCATCTCGGTGGCATCGAGCGTGATGCAGATGAGCTACCGCGACCACGTCATCAACCTGCTGGACACGCCCGGCCACAAGGACTTTTCCGAAGACACCTATCGCGTGCTCACGGCCGTGGATTCGGCGCTGATGGTGATCGACGCGGCCAACGGTGTGGAGGCGCAGACGCGGCGGCTCATCGAAGTCTGCCGCCAGCGCGACACGCCCATCATCACCTTCGTCAACAAGATGGACCGTGAGGTACGCGACCCCCTGGACATCCTCGACGAGGTGGAGCGCGAGCTGGGCATGCCCTGCTGCCCCATCACCTGGCCCGTGGGCCAGGGCAAAAGCTTTGGCGGCATCATCAATCTGCGCACGCAAAGCATGACGGTGTTCCAGGCCGGCACCGAAAAGCGCCCGCAAGACTTTGAAGTCATCCCCTTGAGCGAGGCCGACAAGCTGCGCGAACGTTTTGGCAAAACCTTTGACGACGCGCTGGAGAGCATGGAGCTGGCCCAGGGCGCTTCGGCCGAGTGGGACCACGAGGCGTTTCTGGCCGGCAAGCTCACGCCCGTGTTCTTCGGCTCGGGCGTGAACAACTTCGGCGTGATGGAGGTGCTGGACGCCGTGGTGGACATGTCGCCCCCGCCCGGCCCGCGCATCAGCCGCCTGATCGCCAAGAGCGGCGAGGCCACCGAAACCACCATCCGCCCCGAGGACAAGGCGTTTTCGGGCGTGGTCTTCAAGGTGCAGGCCAACATGGACGCCAACCACCGCGACCGCATCGCCTTCGTGCGCGTGGCCAGCGGCCAGTACAAGCCCGGCATGAAGATGAAAGTGCAGCGCACCGGCAAGGAGCTGCGCCCCACCAGCGTCGTCACCTTCATGAGCCAGCGCCGCGAGGCGGTTCACGAGGCCTTCGCGGGCGACATCATCGGCTTCACCACCCACGGCGGCGTGCAGTTGGGCGACACCATCACTGACGGCGCGAATCTGCAATTCACCGGCCTGCCCTTCTTCGCGCCGGAAATGTTCGCCACCGTGGTGCTGAAAAACCCGCTGCGCACCAAGCAATTGCAGCAAGGCCTGCTGCAATTGGGCGAGGAGGGGGCGATCCAGGTCTTCAAGCCCGATGCGGGCGGCAACATGCTGCTGGGCGCTATCGGCCAATTGCAGTTCGAGGTGGTGCAGCACCGCCTGAAAACCGAATACGACTGTGAAGTGCGGCTGGAGCCCAGCCAGTACACCGGCGCGCGCTGGCTCACCGCCGATACGCCGCAGGACTTGCGCGAATTCGAAACCGCCTACCCCCTGCGCATGGCGCACGATGCGGCGGGTGCGCTGGCCTACATGTGCACCAGCCCCTACGACGTGCGCCTGGCGCAGGAGCGCTTCCCGAAAATCACCTTCCACCCGCTGCGCGAGCATGCGGGGCTGAGTCTGGATCGCGCGAATTAGGAATAAGCAGGCAGGGGCCCAAGGCAAAGGCGGCGGCCAGCGTCAAGCCGTGGGGCTGGATGTAGAGCGGCTGGCTTGGCCCGTAAGAACCTGTTCACGATCTTTTGCTGCGTGCATACTGAAGCCATGCGCCAAAGAACCTACCCCAGCGACATCAGCCGTGAGCAGTTCAAACAGATCCTTCCAATCCTGGAGCAGGCCC
>JAUMWT010000062.1:0-2868 GCA_030529505.1 Allobrachymonas sp.
GTGAAGATGAGTTGCATGGCCAGTTCCATTTTGCCGCCGGGGATGACGATGGTGTTGGCGCGGCTCATGTGGCTGCCGTCGATCATCGAGAGCAGGTAGGGAAAGTCGAAGCCCTTGGGGTTGGCAAAGCGGATGACGACCATGCTTTCGTCCGCGCTGGGAATGTCGCGCGCGATGAAGGGGTTGCTGGTATCGACCACGGGCACGCGCTGGAAGTTGACGTGCGTGCGCGAGAACTGCGGACAGATGACGTTGACGTAATCGGGCATGCGGCGCAGGATGGTGTCGGCCACGGCCTCGCTGCTGTAGCCGCGCATTTTCTGGTCGCGCCAGAGCTTCTGGATCCACTCCAGGTTGATGACGGGCACCACGCCGATGAGCAGATCGGGGTATTGCGCCACGTTGTATTCGGGCGTGACGACGGCGCCGTGCAGCCCTTCGTAGAAGAGCATGTCGGTGTCAGACGGCAGATCTTCCCACGGGGTGAAGGTGCCGGGCTCTTGCCCGTAGGGGGCGGCTTCTTCGGCGTTGTGCAGGTATTTGCGCGCGCGGCCCTGGCCGGTTTTGGCGTAGGTGGCAAAGAGGTTTTGCAGCTCGCCGATGAGGTTGTTGTCCACGCCGAAGTGGCTGAAGTGCTGGTTGCCCTGCGCTTCGGCCTCAGCCTGCTTGATCTTCATTTCCTTGCGGTCGTAGCGGTGAAAGCTGTCGCCTTCGATGACGGCGTATTTCACGCCTTCGCGCTTAAAGATGCCGGCGAAGGTGCGGGTGACGGTGGTGGTGCCGGCGCCAGACGAGCCGGTAATGGCGATGATGGGGTGACGTTCAGACATGGCAGGATGGGCAAAAAGTGATGACAGTCAAAAAAGCGGGCCACACAAGAAACGATGGAGCGAGTTGCTCAATGCATGAAACGCCGTGCATGCGTGGATGCGCGGCGGGCATTCATTGCTGCGCAACATGGCGGCGAGGCCAATGCGCCATTCAAGCATTCAGGCACTGCAGCATCTGGGCACAGCATTGACGCAGCAGCGATCCCTTCGTGATTCAGCATTGGCGAAACAGGCCGCGCTCGGCAAACAGCGGGCTGCGCAGCGGGGCGTCGTGCGTTTTTTCCTGGTGGTAGCGTTCGATGCGCTCGATTTCGCTGCGCGAGCCGCAGATGAGGCCCACGCGCTGATGCACGTCTTTGGGTTGCACTTGCAGCACCGGCTCGTAGCCGGTGGAGGCGCGCCCGCCGGCCTGCTCCACCAAAAAGGCGATGGGGTTGGCCTCGTACAGCAGGCGCAGCTTGGCCGGGCGAGCCGGGTCGCGCGTATCCACGGGGTACATGAACACGCCGCCGCGCATGAGGATGCGGTGCGTTTCGGCCGCCATGCTGGCGACCCAGCGCATGTTGAAGTCTTTGCCGCGCTCGCCGCTTTCGCCGGCCAGGCATTCGTCCACATAGCGCTTCACGGGCGGCTCCCAAAAGCGGGCGTTGCTGGCGTTGATGGCAAATTCGCGCGTTTCTTCGGGGATGCGCATGTCGGGGTGGGTGAGCATGAATTGGCCGAGGTTGGGATCAAGCGTGAAGCCGAACACGCCGTGGCCCACGCTCATTACCAGCATGGTCATGGGGCCGTAAAGCGCATAGCCTGCGGCCACTTGCTTGCAGCCAGGCTGCAAAAAGTCTTCGACCACCACGTCGCGCCCGCTGTTCACCACTTCATCCGGCGCGCGCAAGATGGAAAAGATGCTGCCCACGGTGACGTTCACGTCGATGTTGACGGAACCGTCCACCGGGTCGAAAGCCAGCAGGTATTTGCCGCGCGGCTGCCCGGTCGGTATTTGGCAGGGCTGCGGCATTTCTTCAGAGATCATGCCCGCCAGATGGCCGCCCCAGCTGTTCATGCGGATGAAGCAGGCGTTGCTCACATCGTCCAGCGCCTTTTTTTGTGCGCCCGGCGATGCGCCCTGGGGCGGCGCAGCATGCTGTGCGCAGCAGGCGTCTGTTTCCATATCCACCACAGGATGGCCCGGTATGGCCCCCAGCTTGCCGAAAGCTACGGCGCGGCTGATGGCCTTGCAAGCCAGCCCCACGTCGAGCATGAGGGCATTGAAATCGCCCGTCGCCTCGGGGTAGCGCTTGCGCTGGTCAATCAGGTACTGCGTGAGCGTGTAGCGATGGGGCAAGGGCTGGGGCAAAAGCTTCATGGCGGTTTGGGGCATGGCAGTCGCTCCTGATACGAAAGTTGTTTATGCAGTGGCCGGCGGCGTTGCGGGCGCGGCGGATGCGGCCGCCTGGCGCAGGGCCTGCATCACGCCGCGGTAGCCGCCATCGGCATCGGGCGCGCCAAACACGGCGCTGCCCGCCACGAAGGTATCGGCTCCGGCCGCGGCAATGGCGGCGATGTTGCCGGGCTTGACGCCGCCGTCCACCTCCAGCCAGATGGGCTGGCCGCCTGCGGCCATGTGGGCGTCGATGCGGCGGCGCGCCTCGCGCAGCTTGGGCAGCGCGGTGTCGATGAAGCTTTGCCCGCCAAAGCCGGGGTTCACGCTCATGAGCAGCACGATGTCGAGCTTGTCCATCACATGATCCATCCACGCCAAAGACGTGGCCGGGTTGAGCACCAGCCCCGCTTTGCAGCCCTGGTCGCGAATCAGTTGCAGGGTGCGATCCACATGGCGGCTGGCTTCGGGGTGGAAGGTGATGAGGTTGGCGCCGGCCTTGGCAAACATGGGAATGAGGCTATCCACCGGCTCAACCATCAAATGCACATCAATCGGAATTTGCACATGCGGGCGAATGGCCTCGCACACCAGCGGGCCGATGGTGAGGTTGGGCACGTAGTGGTTGTCCATCACGTCAAAGTGCACCAGATCGGCGCC
>JAUMWT010000062.1:2968-4265 GCA_030529505.1 Allobrachymonas sp.
AGCACGCCGGGGCGCAGCGCCACGGCACCGGCCTGCACGGCCTGTTCGTAGAACGAGGTTTTGAGCTCATGCAGGCGCGCCACCGTGTCGGCCACGCCGCCGCCAATGTCCACCAGATCGGGCTGCACCTGCTTCCAGTAATGCAGGATGCGTTCTTTGCCGCCAGACACTTCGAGCAGGCGCGTGTATTCGGCCAGGCTCCAGTGCCAATCGCGCCCCTCTTCGGCAAAGGCGCGGTTGAACGCGGCCAGGTGGGCGGCTTCGGTATCGGCAAGGGTGCCGTCAACATCAAAAATCAAGGCTTGCAGCATGGTTTCTTTCTATGGATCCAAATGGGCAAAAGGGCAGATCCGCCCAGCCAGACAAGCGCCCATGGGCACAAGGATGAGCATGCATCTGCACAGCCGCAGCGCCCCACAGGCCTGCGCGGCTCCTCTTTTCACCACAAACTGTAGTGGCATAGAATCATCAGCACCAATCATCTTTATTGTCGAAATCATCAAGATTTTCTGATGACAAGTCCTGATGAAAGAAAAGCAGGACGCAAGGCCCCTCCAAGCGTGCGCAATTACACCCTCAAGCAAATCCAGACCTTCATGGAAGTGGCCCGGCAAGGCTCGGTCTCCAAGGCGGCCGAGCGCCTGTTCGTGACGCAGCCCGCCGTTTCCATGCACATTCGCCAGCTCGAAGAAGCCTTTGGCCTGGCCCTGTTCGAGCCGCATGGCCGCGGCATTCGCCTCACGGACGCGGGCCGCGCCTTTGCCGACAGCGCCATGCGCGTGCTGGCCGAGCTGCACGAGCTGGAGTCGCTCATGGCCGCGCACGCTGGCGCCAAGAAAGGGCGCTTCACGCTGGCCGTGGTCAGCACCGCCAAATACTTCGTGCCCATGCTGCTGGTGCGTTTTGCCGAGCAGTTGCCCGATATCGAGGTGGTGCTGCGCATCGAAAACCGCGAAAACGTGCTGGGCCTGCTCGCGCGCAGCGAGGCCGATCTGGTCATCATGGGCCGCGCGCCCGCCAATCTGGCAACCGAGGCGGTGCCTTTTGCCACCAACCCCCTGGGCATCATCGCGCCGCCACAGCATGTGCTGGCTGCGCGCAAAAGCATTCCGTTTACTGCGCTGGCCGATCACGCCTTTGTGGTGCGCGAGGCCGGGTCGGGCACGCGCGCAGCGATGGAGCGCCTGTTCGAGCAGCACGGCATCGCCCTCAAGGTGGCGATGGAAATGCCCAGCAACGAAACCATCAAGCAAGCCGTGATGGCCGGCATGGGCCTGAGCTTTTTGTCGCTGCGCAC
>JAUMWT010000062.1:4365-5624 GCA_030529505.1 Allobrachymonas sp.
TATCTGGAAGCCGCCGCGCACTTTGCCGCCGAATCGTCCACCGGCACCAATGTGGAGGTTTCCACCACCGACGACTTCACCAAGGGCGTGGATGCGCTGGTCTATCACATCGACGAAGCCACTGAAGACATGCGCATCGCCTACCCGATCGAGCTGTTCGACCGCAACATGCTCGACGGGCGCATGATGATGGTGAGCTTTTTGACGCTGACCATTGGCAACAACCAGGGCATGGGCGACATCGAACACGCCAAGATGATCGACTTCTACATGCCGCGCCGCGCCATCGAGTTGTTCGACGGCCCTTCCAAAGACATTTCCGACCTGTGGCGCACGCTGGGCCGCCCGGTCAAAGACGGCGGCTACATCAGCGGCACCATCATCAAACCCAAGCTGGGCCTGCGCCCCGAGCCTTTTGCCAAGGCGGCTTACGAGTTCTGGCTGGGCGGCGACTTCATCAAGAACGACGAGCCCCAAGGCAACCAGACCTTTGCGCCCATGAAGCAAACGATCCCGCTCGTGGTGGACGCCATGCGCCGTGCCATGGACGAAACGGGCGAGGCCAAGCTCTTCTCGGCCAACATCACGGCTGACGACCACTACGAAATGCTCGCGCGCGGCGAATTCATCCTGCAAGCCTTCGGGCCAGATGCCGACAAAGTTGCCTTCCTCGTGGATGGCTATGTGGGCGGCCCGGGCATGATCACCACCGCGCGCCGCAACTTCCCCAACCAGTATCTGCACTACCACCGCGCGGGCCACGGCGCAGTAACCAGCCCCAGCAGCAAGCGCGGCTACACCGCCTACGTGCTGGCCAAGATGAGCCGCCTGCAAGGCGCATCAGGCATCCACGTGGGCACCATGGGCTACGGCAAGATGGAAGGCGAAAAAGACGACCGCGCCATCGCCTACATCATCGAGCGCGACAGCTACACCGGCCCCGTCTACCACCAGGAGTGGTACGGCATGAAGCCCACCACCCCCATCATCAGCGGCGGCATGAATGCGCTGCGCCTGCCCGGCTTCTTCAAGAACCTGGGCCACGGCAACGTCATCAACACCGCAGGCGGCGGCAGCTACGGCCACATCGACAGCCCGGCAGCCGGTGCACGCTCGCTGCGCCAGGCCTACGAATGCTGGAAGGCCGGTGCCGACCCCATCGAATGGGCCAAGCAGCACCGCGAATTCGCGCGCGCCTTCGTCTCCTTCCCCAACGACGCCGACAAAATCTACCCCGGCTGGCGCGAGAAGCTGGGCGC
>JAUMWT010000063.1 GCA_030529505.1 Allobrachymonas sp.
TAGGGAACAACGTGGCCGTGCAGCTTGCGCGCGTGCTCGATGATGTCTTTGACCGGGCCGGTGGCTTTGATGGTCAGCATCAGACGATCCCTCTCGAATACACGCGCCGCCCCTGCGGCCTTGGCTGCGCTGGCGCACGATCGCCTTTTTCCTTGCCAGCCGTCAGCCCCGCTTCCAGCCTTTCCCATTGGCTCTCTGTCATGCGCTCCAACTTCATAGCCAGGGCGCTGTAGAGCGCATAGTTTCGGCAGTCCAGCGCCTCGTTGCGTCGGATGCGCACCCATTTGTGCGCAGGCTGACCGTTCACCAGGGCGATCACTCTTTTCTCGCCAGTCAACTGTTCGTAAAACTCGGGCGACAGATCTTTGCTGAAATGGATGTAGCCCGGCCCTGGGTTGGTGATGCCCAACTGGCCCAGCAGCAAGTCTTTTGCCGCGTGTACGCCAACTTCCCATTTGTGCAGTCCGTTGAGCACCCTGCGCCCACGGTACGTCACCTCAATGGGGGTGCTTGTGCCAACAATCGGCTTAGCCTGCTGGCTGGCGCCCTTAATAACACGCAGATTGCGAATCACACTCTGCGCCCGGTATGCCCAGCTATACACGTCCTGCGTCTGGTCGGACGAATCCACGGCCACGGCACCGATTCCAATGGAGCCGCCAAGCTCGTGCGGATACACGCGTCGCAAAGCCTCTGTAACACGATCCCATTCGTCGGGCACGCTGGGATTGCCTTCGATCACCATGTGATCGACGATCCACGATTCCAGCCCCGGCCCCCAGGCCCACACCGATATTTCCCAACGGTTGCGCTGCACGTCAACGCCCGCAGTCAACACCAGGCCGCCTTTCGGCACGGTTTCAAGCCTGTAATCCTCTGCGCGAGCCTGCAAGGCGTGCTCGTCGCCAGATTCGCCGACTTTCTCCCAGGTCATGCCTAGGGTTTCGTTGGCGAACAGTTGCGCCGGGCCTTCTTCACCTCGCTCCAGCACCTTTTGCGCGTTTTCGTATTCGCGCACGATGCTGGGCCAGTCACGCTGCGGGCTGTAGGCAGACCAGATGTGAACGCCCAATCTTTCCGGAGGATTGCACGGATTGCCCAGGGTGTCACGCCAAACCTTGTCGGCGCCAAAACGGATGCCGGTTTTTTCGCCCACCCATTCGCCAGGCGGCGGCTCTCCGGCAATCAAATAATCGCTCTGGCGTATTTCGCCCTCGCAATGCGGGCAAACGTGCCGCACGGTTTCTGGCTGGCCTGGCTCCCACACCATGCCAGCCCGCTTGTTGGGCCCCCAGATCAAGGGGTGATCTGCGCCGCAGTGTGGGCATGCGATGTGGTAACGGACGATCTCATCTGATTCATCCACCGCTCGCTCGACGTGGCATAACCCTTTTACGCGCGGGGTGCTGCCGCCGACGAATTTCGGATAGGCCGCGCCCTCAAGACGCCCCTTAGCCAAGCCGCCAGGGTCGCCAGATTTTTCAATGTTCAGATCAAAGGCCGACCACTCATCAAGAATGGCCACGGCCACGGTAATGCGTCGGTATGCACGGGCCGCTTTACCGCCCAGTAGGTGCAGCACGCTGCCGAGAAAGCGCTTGAGCTGGATGGTTTCACGTTCTTTGCTATCTCGGCGCATGGCTTTGACGGCAGGCACACCATCCAAGATCGGACGGATTTCGCTTTTCTCGTAGCTGTCACGGTCGTCGTCCGTGGGCTGCCAGATCGCCTGGTTTCTGCGGCGGTGAGCGATGTTGTAGACCACAAAGGCCGTGACCATCTTGCTGTATCCAACACGCTTTGACTTCTGCACCGCCAGTTCGCGGATTCGGTCGTCAGACATCCAGTCGAGAATGCCGATCTGGAACGTCCACGCCTTCCACTGCCCGCGCTGCTGGGAGCTTTCACCGGCCAGCACAAAGTGTTCCTCTGCCCACTCGGACAAAGGCAATGGTTTATGCGCACGTAAGCCGCCCAAGCCATCTGCAACCGCTTTTTTGATGGCCGCGGCTGTTTCCAATGGGATCAATCCTCATCCCCCTCGGCATCCATGCGCTCGTTAATCAGGGACTGCGTTTGATCGACCCATGCGTTGCGAGCGTTGGCAATAACTGTGCGCACAACATCTATCACTTCGGGCGACACATCGCCGCATGACTTGCGCATGGTCGCTTCGAGCTGATCGAACCGTGTAACAACAGCAGCCGACGCAGCTGCCAGCGTGTCAGCCAACAGCCCGATTGGCGCATATTCGCCGCGAGCAACCGCGTTTTTGATTTCTTGCCCCTCGGTTTGCGACCGCTTGAGCTTTGCGTTTTCCTGCGCTGGGTCTAGCGCATCCTCACCATCCACAAACCCGCGACCAGACGCCTGCTTACGCAACCTCTCGCAGTAAGACTGAATGACTTCGCCATTGGTTTCGCCCGAAATGCGGCCATCACCAATTGCAGAGCTGACATTGGTTTCAGCTATGCCAATCACACGCGCAATTGCCCTGGGCGACCGCTTTGCCCCCAAGTCAATCACGTTCGCTTTTGCTGGCTTAGCCACTTATGCCCTTAAGAAAAAATATGTAACAGGGAGAAAGGGCGCGTCCGAACGACCCGCACCCTCGTTAATACGGAAGTACCTATTTAGGGTTTCATTGCTCGCCCACACTGAATCATGAGCTTCAACACGGTTTGCCATTGACGAAAACGATCCGCAGACCAGCGGTCTATCTATACTCGCGCCCTTGGTGACCGATGCCGCGAAGATCAACCAATCAGAAAGGATGTCTTGATGCAAGAAAAAGAAGAAAAGCTGCGTGCGCTCTTGCTGGCCATTCATATACGTAGTGAGCAAATAGATGACCGTGCAGAAGGCGCAGATAGACTCGACCTCGGCCCAGGCAAGGATGTGACTGGGATTAATCACAACGAATGCCGGCGCCTGTTCTCTATCTTGAAAGAGCTCGGCCTTGTTGAGGGGGACCTCATGGGTTCCGTATTGTTCGCAGACCCAAATTTCCTGCGCCTTTCCTCTGCGCGACTAACGCCCAAAGGCACCAAAACCCTTAAGGAGAATCTTCAAATCCTCCCTCCGCGCCAGCCAACTGCAGCTACAGCACAGATCATCAACATTAGCCGCGTTCATCACCCAGAGGAAAAGGCGGAAGCCCAAAGCAGGCTTCGCCGCTTCCTTGCGCACCCCCTGGTTGCGGCGCTGGCCGCAGCCGCACTGGGGGGCTTCCTGACTTATCTGCTGAAATAATGGTGCCGCGCCCTATGCAGGCAGCGCCCGGGGCTTGGGCCCCTTGATGCGCCGAATCGCGGTTCCCAGCATCTCCATGCCCTCGTAGGCATCGGCCAGCTTTTGCATCAGCCGCTGGTGCGATGCTTGGTTGATCTGCGAGAGCAGTTGCGGCTCTATGTCAAAGCCCGGGTCGGCCAGTAGCTCCGGCAAGCGTTCCACGTAGCGCGGGCTGTGGCCCAACTTTTGGCAGATCACCTCATAGAGCGGCATGAACGTAATCACGCTGTAGCCGTTTGGCTCTGCAAGCTGCTTGGCCAAGCGGGCAAGCAGTTGGTTCAGGGTTTCGTATTGGCTAGCGTGGAAGCGCGGCTCGTCTTCTACCAATTCCCACTCTGCAACGTGCCGCGTCACAATCGACATGGCCTCTGTGTATTCAGACTGTGGGATTTGCCGATAGCCCACTTTGAAGTGGCTTTTGAGCTTGCTCCAGCCCTTCATCATGAAAGAGCCTTGCTGCGACTTGGGCAGAAGGTCTGCCTTGGTTTTCAGCATCAGGCGCAATGTCTCTGCCTGATCGCCTGTCAGCACATCATCTGGATTGACCACGTACTTGATGCGCTTGAGCTCGGCCTCCATCTGATTGAAGGCCGTGATGTAAGCCTCTTTCCATGCCGCCGCTTCTTTTCCCGTGAAGCCCATTGCCAGAAACACAAAGCCGTCACGGGTGATGCGGTAGGCGGGCGATTGAATAGGAGCGCCTCCACTAGGATTCTCTCGCGTCACGACCGTCTGCACAAAATTATGCAGACGGAAAGAATCACTGCACTCCATGCGCCTGATCGCCAACAACACAGAGCGATGCGCCTTCCCAAAATGCTCCGCCACCTGCATGCTTGTGGTGTAGATACGACCATCTTCACTCACAAGCTCACCTACGATGGCTTGGATTTGATCTTCACGGACTGAAACGATAGAATCTGTCATTGCAATTTCCTTTGCACTTTGGTTATTTGCACTTGAAGCCTCGATAGTTCCCGCTATCGGGGCTTTTCCTTTTGCAGCTTCACGCTGGCTCATACGCTTTCTCCTTCTGCTTCTCAAGCTCCTTCTCCAGAATGCGCAAGATCAGGCTGTGCGCGCTGCGCCGGTCTGCTTTGGCCTGCTGGTGCAGCCAGTCGCGCAAAGCCACTGGGATACGCAAGGTCACGGTTACACGGTCTTCAATCATCTTTTGCTCCTTACTGCCTCCACCATGAAGGCATGCCCTGAATCATATCAGACTTCGCTATGAAGGCAACTTTATTGTGAAGGCGGTTGTAAACTTACAACATGGGTAAGCAAGACGAGTTCATCAAGACAGCCCTGCGCGTCCCGCCCGATCTGCACAAGCAGCTTCACGAGGCGGCCGCAGCGAACAACCGCACGTTCAATGCCGAGATCGTTTCGCGGTTGCAAGAATCATTCGTCCAGCATGCCTCCGCATACGGAAAGTTGCCCATGGTTGAGCCTTTTTCCAAAGATGCTGCCATCAAAAGACTAGAAGACATGATTGAGCAGATACACGGCAAGGTCATGGGAAAGATCAAGTTCGCTCCAGACGATCCCCTCCCGCCACAAAAAGACGAAGACAAATAAAAAGCCCGCCACAAAGGGCGGGGCATGTCAAAGCAAAGGAGCCGCTTTGAAAAAAACTCAAAATACCAGGCAGAGCTGTAGCTCGCGCTTGATCTGCGCTATGGCATCACGAAAAACAGGGCCGTTGAAGCGCCATGCCCGAAGGCCGCGCCCGCAGTCGCTGGCGCTTTCCTTGGCGGTGTCGTGGGCAATTTCAGCCTTGGCCAAGGCTTGGCGCAAAGCATCGCCGCGTATGCTCATGGCGTGGTAGGCGCGAATCACCTTCAAGTAAAAGGCCGCACTGATCCACATGGCGTAGGCGTACACCAGCTCCAGGCAAACGTAGGTGCCCTGCTCTTTGCCCTTGCCGACCACTCTGCGCAAGGGTTGCGAATTTGCAACCCTTAATTCAGCCAGTAGTTTTTGGGTCTGTTCGTTGCGAAGGAAGAATGAAGGCTTGTGCTTCGCAGCTCCCCCTGACGCTTTATGCAAATCATTCAGGCAGAACAAGCCATCAAGCATGCGGATGTTTTGGTCGAACAGCTGAATTTCCATAGCTGGCTCCTTTCAGGCATGAAAAAGCCCGCTCAATGGTGGGCTGCTGCTCCGGTCTGCGCCGGATTGGTCAATAAAAAAGCCACCGCAGGGGTGGCTGTTACTTCAACAAACTTTTACCAGCGCCCGTCGCCCCGGCTCGGAGAGGCCAGTGAATGGCTTACGTCACGTCGC
>JAUMWT010000064.1 GCA_030529505.1 Allobrachymonas sp.
CGCGCGGCCACGAAAAGACCTCGGCCACGCCGAAAAGCTCGCCAGTATAACGCGCAAGCCCGCGTTTTGCCAAGGCTTTGAGCGCCCAATCGCGCCGCAAACCGCGTCTTTCAGGAGTTTGTGGCGGCCATCTGTTGCGGGCAGCCGACAAGACGGGCAAACCGCCAGCAAAGGCGCATGCATCTATTTGCGTGAAGCGACGGGAGACGACGAGCAATCAAGCGAACTGAAAACGCTCCGCAAGAGCCACGCGCAAACGCTGAACTTCGGCTGAACTTGGCTCACACTGAAAAAGACCGACAGCCCGCCGCAGGCACACACATCAGCCTGGCTGCCAAGGCCTACCAAGCCCTGCAGCAACAGGCCACAGCGATCACAAACGCCCCATATTCAACACGGCCAGCGCCGCCACAGGCGCTGTTTCGGCGCGCAAGGTGTAACCGCCCAGCGAAACGAGCTGCCAGCCCTGCTGCATCGCCAAGGATTCTTCGGCCGCTTCCAGCCCGCCTTCGGGGCCGGAAAGCAGCCAAACCGCTGGCGCGGTGCCCTCGGCCCTTGTCGTGGCAACGCCCAAGGTCTGTGCTGCAGCGGCCAAGGGTTGCGCATCGGCTTGCAAGGAGAGCAGCCAACGCGCAGGCTGGGGGCTGGCCGCCGCGCCGCCAGCAGAGGCCACTTCTAACGCTTCTGCGCCCAGGGCGGATCCACTGCCTTGCTGCCGCAAAAAATCCTCCAGCGCCAGCAAGGGCCGCACCAAAGGCACGGCCGTGCGGCCCGATTGCTCGCAGGCGGCAATAGCCACGGCCTGCCAATGCGCCACGCGCTTGGCCGCCCGCTCGCCACTCAAGCGCAACACGCTGCGCCGCGTGAGCAAGGGCTGGATGCTGGCTACGCCCAATTCGGTGGCTTTTTCCACCAGCCAGTCCATGCGTTCATTGGTGGGCACGCCGCAAGCAATGTGTACGCAAACAAGCGAATCGCACGCCACATGATGCCATTGACCGATGCGTGCACCAACTTCTGAGCGCCCCATGCGGGTGATGACGGCATCGAACCAGCCCGTGGTGCAGGTCGCTGTTTCAGCTGCCCCAGCCGTTGCGATAGCCGAATCTGCGCCAATCGTCGAAGCGGCAGCCGCACCGCCCGCAAAGGATGGGGCCGCCGCAAGCGCAGCGCCATCGCCCGGCAAGCCGCCGTGGAACAGCTCGATGGCATCGCCCGGCTGCAGGCGCAGCACCTGCGCGTGCTTGGCCGCATGTGCGGGCAGCGCGATTTCGGCCCCGGTTTGCAGGGGCAAGGGGCAGTACAGGCGCGGGGCCATCAGCGCTTACTCCTTTGCATATCTTTGCTTTGGTTCATTTACCGATTTTGTAGCAGTCATTGGTCTGGTGAAACAGCGATGCTCTACGCATTCATTCTTATAAAACAAGGCGTTTATTGAAAGCATGCGCTCACATTTATGCATCGATTGAACGGCTGACATCGCATGGGGGCTGTATTGACGTGAACGCCAGCAATCCTTCCGCCTCCCAGCGCATCTGGCACCGAATGATGCGCGCCAACCATCACCGCTATCGCCCTCCGGCCACGTCCATCAAAGCACCAGTCACATAGCTGGCAGCGGGGCTGGCCAGCCAGACGATGGCTTGGGCCACTTCGTCGGGCGTGGCGATGCGTTGCAGGGGAATGGCCTGCGCGCGCTGCTGCATTTGCTCGGGGCTGTCGCTGTGGATGCCGGTATCGACCACGCCGGGGCGCACGGCGTTGACGCGAATGCCCTCGGCCGCCAACTCTTGCGCCAGGCCGATGGTGAGGCTATCGATCGCGCCCTTGCTCGCGGCGTAATCCACATAGCGCCCGCCCGCACCCAGGCGCGAGGCGACGCTGCCCACATTCACGATGCTGCCGCCGCGCCCGCCGTAAGTGGTGCTCATGTGGCGCACGGCTGCCCGCGCGCACAACAGGCTGCCCAGCACATTGGTGGCAAACAGGGCCTGCCAGCGGCCCAGCTCCATATCGGCCAGGCGGCTTTTGGCAAAGACGATACCGGCGTTGTTCACCAAACAGTCGATGCGGCCAAAGGCCTGCACCGTGCGCGTGAACAGTTGCGCCACATCCATTTCGTCGGCCACATCGGCCTGTACGGCCAAGGCGGTGTGCCCCGCGTCGCCCAGCCTTTGCAGCAGCGCTTCGGCCGCTGCCGTGTCGCTGCGGTAGCAAAACGCCGTGCGCCAGCCCTGCTGCGCCGCCAGCCAAACGGTGGCTGCCCCAATGCCTTTGCTGCCACCAGTAACGAGCATGACCGGCGCCCCAGCGGGCAAGGTCTTGGCAGGCGCTGCGCCCAAGTCTGCGCCAACAGACGCAGTGGCACCACTCACACCTGCCGCGCCAGTGCCTGCACCAGCATCTGCGCCCGCGGTTGCCGCATTTGCCGCATTTGCAACAGCGCCAGCTGCGGCTCCAACAGCGGCTTCAATGGCTTCCACTGGTGGCTGCGCTGGCGGTTTGTCCTCCTGCTTGTGCTCTGCCATTTTCGATTTGCCCTCTCAACTGCTTTCGGCCCTGGCCGCTTTCAGCGCCCTCTTTATTCAGCGCCCTTCCGTGCTCATGGGGCAAGCCGCCATCAACTCAGCACCACGCTGCTCAGGCGGCGGCGGTAGCTGGCCACGGTGGGGTCTTCGGGCGGGATTTGCCCTTCGGCCACGGGCACTTTGGGCGGCTCCATGATGTCGAGCACGGCGATGTAGGTTTTGCGTGCGGCGTCTTCGTTCCAGCTTTTGTCGCGCATGAGGATTTCGAGCAGCTCGTCCATCGCATCGGTGAAGCGCTCTTGCGCCATCAGAGTCAGCGCACGGGCGTGGCGCGCGGCAAAGTCGCGCTTGTTGGCGGCAATGGCGGCGTCCAGCGCAGCCAGATCGGCGGGCTGCTGGCGCTCGGCAGCCATCGCATCCATCCAGCGCTGCAAGCTGTCGAACAAGCGCACGATCTGTGTCTTGTCTTTAACAGGCGCAAAAGCCGCCTGGGCCTCTTCCAAGCGGCTCAATTGCAGCAGCAGGCGGATGTAGTCGAAGCGGGCGTTGTCGTTTTCGGGTTCGGCCGCCACGGTGTGTTGCAGGCGTTGCAGCAGGGCTTCGTCGTCTTCGGCCTCGGCCGGGGCGGCATCAGCATCGGCATCGGCTTCTGCTTGCGGCATCAGCCCGGCAGCGCCCACATGTCGATCGAGCATGGCGCGGATCTGGCTTTCGGGCTGCGCGCCCATGAAGCCATCGACCGCCTGCCCGTTTTTGATGAGGATGCAAGTGGGCACGCTGCGCACGCCAAACATGGCGGCCAGCTGCGGGGACTCGTCGATGTTGACCTTGGCCAGGGTGAAGCGGCCGGCGTATTCGGCATCGAGCTTTTCGAGGATGGGCATGAGCGATTGGCAGGGGCCGCACCACGGCGCCCAGAAGTCCACCAGCACGGGCTGGGTCATGGAGGCTTCGAGGATGTCTTGCTCGTAAGTGGCCAGGGTGACGTCGATCATGGGTGAGGGGCTTTCTATGCTTGCTGTGTGTCGAATGGAATGCTTGGCTGCGGATTGGCTGCAAGGGGCTGCGCAGGACAATGTGCCGCCCGTCAACTCAATAACAGATGGGGCGGCGCACTACAATGCCAAGCCTGCATTGTGCGGCAAATGCTTGCTGTTGTTGGCGGCGTTTGATTGCCTTGGCTTGCCTTGAATTGCGCTCGGTTGCGATCCAGGCCCCGCGGCCAGCGCGCAGACAGCGCCCGCGCCATGCAGCCACGCGCCCGCCGCCTTGTGCGGGGGCTTTTGTTTTTGCGGGGCCTGTTGGCGATGTGGGTCATGGCGAAGCAGCGATGGGGCAAACGGTTCAAAGCCCCCAGCGCGTGCATCATCCGCCCGGTGCTGCGTCCGTGCCTGTGCTTGCCACCGGCCATGCCCGACGGCCGCGCCGCCCGCATCCCCACTGCCCACTGATTGCCATCCCCACGACTCAAGCGCCCGTGCACACCTCGCCAACAGCCCCTCACCCTCTTTGATGAACACCGCCATGCAGCCCAACCAGCCTTTGGTGGGCGTGATCATGGGCTCCAGCTCCGACTGGGACACCATGCAGCACGCCGTACACCTTCTTGAAGAATTCGGCATCGCGCACGAGGCCCGCGTCGTCTCGGCCCACCGCATGCCCGACGACATGTTCGCCTACGCCGAAAGCGCCCAGACGCGCGGTCTGCAAGCCATCATCGCCGGCGCGGGCGGCGCGGCCCACCTGCCCGGCATGGTGGCCGCCAAAACCACCGTGCCCGTGCTGGGCGTGCCCGTGGCCAGCCGCCATCTGCAAGGCGTGGATTCGCTGCACAGCATCGTGCAAATGCCCAAGGGCGTGCCCGTGGCCACCTTTGCCATTGGCGCAGCGGGTGCGGCCAACGCGGCGCTGTTTGCCGTGGCCCTGCTCGCCAACCACGATGCGGCCTTGCGGCAAAAGCTGCAAGCCTTTCGCGCGCGCCAGACCGAAGCCGCCCGCGGCATGACGCTGCCCCCCACCCCCTGACACCCTCATCCGCCCATGCACACCAGCCCCCACCACCCTGCCATCCATCCGCCCGCTACGCTGGGCATTCTGGGCGGCGGCCAGCTGGGCCGCATGCTGGTGCACGCCGCGCAGCGCATGGGCTATAGCACCGTGGTGCTCGACCCCGACCCCCACTGCCCCGCCGCCCAAGCCAGCCAGCGCCACATCGTGGCCGCTTACGACGACAAGGCCGCCTGGCAGCAGCTGCAAGCGGCGTGTGATGCCATCACCACCGAGTTCGAGAACGTGCCCGCCGCCGCCTTGGAATATCTGGCGCAGCAGCGGCCCGACAAAACCGTATCGCCCGTTTCGCCGCCTGCATCAGCCGTGGCCAAGGCGCAAAACCGCCTGCACGAAAAACAGCATTTCGACCGCTGCCAAGTGCCCTGCGCGCCCTATCGCGCCTTGACGAGTGCAGCCGACGCAGCCGCCCTGCCGCCGGAACTGTTCCCCGCCATCCTCAAAACCGCGCGCATGGGTTACGATGGCAAGGGCCAGGCCAGCGCCAACGATGCCCAGCAAGCCCTGCACGCCTGGCAGCAGCTGGGCGGCGTGCCCTGCGTCGTCGAGAAAAAACTGGCGCTGGCTCTGGAATGCTCCGTCATCATCGCGCGCAGTGCCGATGGCCACGTGGTGCACTTCGAGCCGCAGCGCAATGTGCACCACGACGGCATCCTCGCCACCACCTACGCCTTTGCTGGCACCGTGCCCACCCACCTGGCGCAAGAGCTGGTGCAGGCCACCGCCCGCATCGCCCAAGGGCTGGACTATGTGGGCGTGCTGTGCGTGGAATATTTCGTGCTGCAAGACGGCAGCTGGGTGGTGAACGAAATGGCCC
>JAUMWT010000065.1 GCA_030529505.1 Allobrachymonas sp.
CCCACCAAAGAGGCCAGCCATGCCTAGGCGGGAGAAATGCACCGAAGAGATCAAGTTGCACTTGGGCGAAAAGCTCAAGGGCGACCTGAAAGAGCTGGCCGCACTGGCTGGCCACGATTCATTGAGTCCGTTCATCCGGCAAATCCTCCGCGAACACGTCTACGGAAAGCTTAGCCCGCATCGGGACTTATTAGCAGGGGCCGTGCGTGACGAGTAGGGGCGCAAAAAGGATGAACAACACCCCATCCCCCGACAAACCCGTGGACGCCCGCACGGAGCGGCAGGGGCAAGTGCCGCTGATTCTTTTCGCCAAGCTGCCAGCGTTGCCGGGCGAGCAGCAAGCGGCGCAGATGCTGATCTGCCACACCAGCGGCCAGCGGCTGGGCCTAACAAGGAGATCGACACATGAGGCGTAACGCAACCACATCGCTTGAGGCGTTTCACAGCATGTCTGTACGCGAGCTACAGGACAAAGAGCGCCAAGTCATGGGCGCATTCACTGGCCCGGACGTGGCCTACACCCGCCAGCAGCTATCCTGCGTGATCGGCATGCCCCTGCATGGGGTGTGCGGCCGCGTGCGCTCGCTGTTGGACAAGGGCGTGCTGGCCGTGCGTGGCGAGGAAAAGTGCCGTACCACGGGCAAGTACCGCGAGTTGCTGGGGCTGCCGGAGGTGCGGGCATGACAACGGAAGCAGAGATCAAAGACGCGCTGCATGAGCTGGAAATCAAGAAGGCCGCGCTTCTACTGGAATGGGCAAAGTTGGATGGCTGCTCGGCGATGGTCAATTTCCGGCGCGGAGAAATGGAGCGCCTGATCGCCCAGCGCAGCCCCGAGCAGGTGGCGCGCATGGAAGCGGCCCTCGACAGGGCTTTGGAGACGTTTTAGATGGTTTTCACACGGCTAGGTTCGCTACCGAAAAGGCGCAATCCTCACGCCCTGCCGTTCGTGTTTTTGGGGCGCATTAAGGGAGCGGGGAACCATGATTGATATAGACCAGGCAAAAAACATCGACGAGTTGAGAGAAGTGGCTGGGCAGAGCTTCGCTGTGTCAGAGCTTCTTGGTGTAGTCGCCCAAGTATTCAAAAAAGACGAGGGCTGTCAAGACGGCGGGAAAGTCCAGCTCACCCCTCGGCAGCGGCACGTTTTGTCTGCCGCTATTGCTGCATCCGTTTTCGTGGAGCTTGATCGCACCCAGGAGCGGCAATGAACTACTACCAACACCACATCGGCGACTACCTCACGGCCACGGTGCATTTGTCGTGGCTGGAGGATGCGGCCTACCGGCGCCTGCTGGATGTGTACTACAGCCGAGAGCAGTGCATCCCTGCTGATATTGGGCAAGCGTGCAGGCTTGTGCGCGCAGCCAGCCCCGAGGAACGCCAGGCCGTGGAAACGGTCTTGCGCGAGTTTTTCGAGGAAACCGCCACGGGCTGGAAGCACCGCCGCTGCGAAGAAGAGATCGAGAGGGCCAGGGCTGTTGCCGAGAAGGCGCGCGCCAACGGCAAGAAGGGTGGGCGCAAACCCAGCGCGAACCCAGAAAAAAGCGAAGGCAAAGCCACAGAAAACCCAGAAGAAACCCAGCTGGTTATTTCTGGGTTAGCCAAACCGAACCCAGAAGAAACCCAGAAAGAACCCAGCCGGTTAGTTCTGGGTAACCCAGAAAAAAGCGAAGGCAAAGCTCCCATTACCCATTACCCAATACCCATTAATTCCGTTCCTATCGGAACGGGCGCTGCTGCGCCGCTGTCGCAGGCCGAGGTGTGGAAAGCGGCGGTTGATTTGCTGGCTGCGCAGGGCATGGGGGAAAGCCAGGCGCGGGCCTTCATCGGCAAGTTGACCAAAGAGCTGGGTAGCAACACGACGGCGCTCGGCGATCTAGTGGAAGCCGCCGTGGCAGAACAGCCTGCGGATGCACGGGCATGGATGCTGGCGGCGGCAAAGCAGCGGGCTGGCGTGCGAAGCGCGGCCCGCCCATCGCAGGAGGTGAGGTACGCCGGCGCGGCCAGCGCCATCTTCGAGGGGGCCAGCCATGTCTGAGGCAGTTGCAAACCTTGTTCGCATTCCCAGCGCAACCCAGCCCGCCCAGCCGCAGGAGGCCATCGGCCAGCGCATCAAGCAGCTTTTCATGCTGCTGCACGGCTGCTACGGCTCGCCATTCACGGCCAAGTTTGCCACGGGCAAGCTCGACGAAAAGGGCCGTGATCGCGGCACCCTGTCCGCAATGATGGTTTGGCAGGCCGGCCTGCAACGCTACAGCGATGCCGTGGTGCAAGAGGCCGCGCAGCGATGCCGTGAGGCGCATCCGTCGTTTGCGCCATCGTTGGCGGAGTTTGAGGCTCTGTGCAAAGCCTGCACGCCACGACAAACCTACGCCCAGCAGCAAGGCTGGAAAAGCCTGCCGCCGCCGCAGGCCGAGGAAAAGCCGGTGTCGTTCGAGGCCAAGAGCGACGGCAAGGACTGGGCGCGGCGCATTCTGGCGCGGCATGAGGCCGGCATGACGGTTGGCGTTTGCGCGCTCAACAACGCCCGTGTTGCGCTGGGCCTGCAAAGGCGCATGGAGGTGTCGCAATGACCGCCCGCGAAGAAAACTGGATCGCCCACCGCGTGCTCAAAGAGGTGCGCGACGGCATCGACCATCCGGCCTATCTGGTGGACTGGGCGCTGCGTGTTACGGGGGATTTGGTTGAGTGACATGCAAACACTGCGAATCATCGAAACAGCAGCCCGCGCATGGGGTGTACAGCTTCCGCTGCCCCGAATGCGCCGCGCGGTATCTGGCCGCCGCTTGGCCCAAGGGCAAGGCCACGCCTGCGCACAGGGTGGTCTATGCACGGCACAGGCAGGCGGTTGCGGATGCGATCAGCCGGGGCTGGCTGGATGTGGGAATGGAATGGATCGAGGCGAGAGCGAAGGAGATCGTGAATGAGTAGGCGCTGCAAAGCCTGCCGCAAGGCATTTGACCCACGCCTGCCGATGCAGTCAGTATGCAGTCCGGCCTGCGCTTTGACGCTGGCCAAGTCCACGCGGGCCAAGGCTGAAAAGGCCGAGCAGGTCAAGCAGCGCAAGGCGGACAAGGCCAAGCGTGAGCGCCTCAAGACCAAGGGCCAGTATGTCGCCGAGGCCCAGGCTGCGTTCAACGACTACATCCGCCAGCGTGACTGGGGCAAGCCCTGCATCTGCTGCGGGCGGCCCACGGCGGGCGCCGCGAATTCGGTCGATGCGGGCCACTACCGCAGCCGCGGCAGCGCGCCGCACCTGCGTTTTGATGAGCGCAACGTGCATGCCCAACTGAAGCAGTGCAACCGCTACCGCTTTGACGTGGCTGGGTACAGGGCTGGGCTGATCGCTCGGATTGGCGAGGAGGCCGTGCTGGCGCTGGAGGCCGATCAAACACCCCGGCACTACAGCATCGACGATCTGCAGGCCATCAGGGACAAGTACCGCAAGAAGGCCAGAGAGCTGCGGAAGGGGCGGGAATGAAGGCTGTGTTGGTCAAAACGCCCACTGGCCTGCGGGGCAGCACGCCAGACGATCACGAAGCCTGGTGCAAGTTCCGCCGCAAGCTGGAAACGATGCCGCCAGGGGCCTACATGCGCTTTGAGTGGAGCACGCCGCGCAATGGCGCCCACCACCGAAAGTTCTTCGCCCTGCTGCAGCTTATCACCGAGAACAGCGAGGTGTACGACACGGCCGACAAGGCGCTGGTGGGGGTGAAGCTGGCCACGGGGCTGTTCGAGCCTGCTGTGCACCCGCTCACCGGCGAAATCATCCAGGTGCCCAAGTCGATCAGCTTCGAGGCGATGGGGCAAGAGGACTTCGAGGCGTTCTATTCAAACGCTATCGACGCCGTGCTGCAACACATCCTGCCCCAACTGGACAGGGCCAAGGCAGACCGGCTGCTGGACATGATCGTTGAGGGGTGGGGGTGACATTTTATGACTTGCCGGAGGGGTGATGGTTGCGGACTGTTCAATCATTCTTTACGAAGACCCGGTTGATGGGACATATCCGTCTTATAGATGCCCCAACTGTGGCGGGCAGGCTTATTACAAGTCGTGCAATGCGTCCGGCGGATGCACTGTTTGTGGCGCATGGGTTTCTGCATGGTCGCTGCCGATTTCGCTTGATGGGGGAAACGTTTACATGGTTCGTTGTGGCATGGAGGGCATGTCTTGAGCGACGGCTACCAAATACCGAAACGACTTGCCGAAGAACTGGACAACTGGCGCAGGGCAGCCTGGGCCGGTGCATTGCCGCACCCCATGCCACCAGGGCAAAGCTCATGGGCCAATCTGGCCCGCAGTGCCATTGCCCGCGAAGTGGTGGAAGTGGATGGCTCGCTGGTGGTCGAGCAAGAAGACTGCCCTGCCCCACAAAGCTACAACCTGCGCAGCGCGGAACGTGTAAGCGCTGCCTACGTGCTGCTGGAGCCACGGCCGCGCAAGGTCTTGCGGGCAGAGGTGTTCGGGTTCGGCAAGTACAGCTTCCGCAAACAAGCAGTTCCCCGGCCACGGGCGGCGCGGCTGCTCGGGCTTTCCCTTGGCCTCTATGAGGCCGATCTTCGTTATGCCTGCGAAAGGATTGCCTTTGAAGTATTTCGACGAGGTAGAGCGCGCGTTCAGGGAGTACCCGACGCGCGAGTGGAAGATGGCCGAGCTGGTGCAGCAGGTGGCGGCCTACCAAGCAACCGATGTGCAGGTGCGGCAGGTGATGCGCGAGTACGTAGCCAGCAGGCAGCAGGTGAAGCGATGCGCCGATGCGTTGGTTGAGGAAGGGTATGTGCGCAAGATCATCCTCGCCCCGAACAGTCACAAATACACAGCAAGTCAATGTCGCACTTTGCCTTAAAACTGCGACAAAAAGCGCGACAATTGCGCCGGGGTAATGCGCCTTGCGATTTCGTGAAGTGTGTTGCGCCACTGCGATTTCTGGATGAAAGCCCTCGGTTGCTTCCCGGCTCCGAGGGTTTTTCTTTTGGTTTCTCCGTTTGAAACGGAACAACTCCGAAAGCCGCGTCAGCGCTGGCTTTCAAGGCCATCCGCGTTTCAAGCGCGCGTGGTGAAACGATCAAACCCAGCAAGCGCCATCTTGCCAGCACATGCCCGCCAGGGCCAGGCATCAACGCGCGCAGCTGGTGGCTGTTGGCCGAAAGTGGGCCTTGATAACTGCGGCAGCCAGCGACGTGACGTAAGCCATTCACTGGCCTCTCCGAGCCGGGGCGACGGGCGCTGG
>JAUMWT010000066.1 GCA_030529505.1 Allobrachymonas sp.
CCTTCCCCAACGACGCCGACAAAATCTACCCCGGCTGGCGCGAGAAGCTGGGCGCGGCGGTGCAATAAGCACAAAATCGCCCAAGGCCAAGGCTATTTCAACACACGGCAGCCATCATCTGGCCTTGGCGCGAGCAAATCACGCTTCCATGCTAAGCTACAGTCGCAGAAGTATCATTGACCATTGAACGGGTGCCTGCTATGGTGCGCCCAGATCTGAAACCGAAGGAGAACGACATGGGATTTTTGGGCATGCTTTTGAACAAGAAAGATGCTGATGCCATCTCTCATGACCTGCACCAAGACGCTCTGCAAACCACCGCAGATGCTGTAGCCCGCCATCAAAAATCACATCGTCGCGTTGAACGCACCCATGACCTCATGGGCCAGCAAGCCGCCATGCTTGCCGCCATCAAAATCCAGGAGCTCAATGACAAGATCGCTTGGCTTGAAGAGGGCATCGCCATGCGAGATGTGCAAATTGAAGCGTACCAAGGCATGCGCAACAAGTTATTGGACATGGATGATCCAAAGGTGGCACAAACCTATCTCTATCAACACTGGCGCATTGAAGATAAAGCTATTGATAAACGCTTGGCCTCTGGTGAACTTAAAAGAGACCCCAGACTCCATAAAGAGTGGGTGAAACGATCTGGCTACATTCCTCCGAAAAAACAGAGCTCTGACAAACGAGAGCCCGAACTGGCCTGATCCTCGTCACCGCCAAACGCTCACACACCCGTCCCAGGCGGGTTTTTTGTTTTTGCAGGCCACAAAAAAGCACCCGAAGGTGCTTTTTTGTTGGTAGTGCTACTTATGCCCCCCTTCTATTAGAGCCATCATTCATAGGCTGATCGCCTTTGGAGCTTCTGCCCTCCAAGGCGGCGATGATGCGCTCGTTGCTGGCCAGCAGCTTGTCATTCAGCTTGCCTTCATGCGCTTTATCTTGAGCAGCCAGCTTGGCGGCGTGGCGGCGGGACACATTGCCCCCAGCCGAGCGCAGGCTCTCTCGGCTCATGGCCGAAGCGCCGCCCTCGATCTTGCTCATGGCTTCTTTTTCGCCGAGGCTACCGATGCCTGCGCTGATCCACTTGAGCACGCGATCACTCATGTCCTGGGGCAGGGCAAAGACGGTCATGAACACCGAGAAGGTGATGAAGGCGTACACCAGCATGAAGCCGAAGATGGAGGGAATGCCGGTGGTGCTGTTGGCCTGGATCGTCACCATGGAACCGATGAAGCCCATGTTCACCAAGTCCATGGCCGGACGCAGAATGAGCATGGACAGCAGCATGCCCAGCACTGTCAAAATCGGCTTGAAGAAAACCGACAGCAAGAGCAAATAGCCCTGCTGTTGTGAACCGATGAAGCTGTCATTGGATTCCGGCGTCATGTGCATGACGGCCCACAAGGGCGCGGCCACTACCGATTCGACCACGGCGCATAATCCATGTCATGGAAAACTTTGATCTGGCCCTGCAATTGGCCCGGCATGCCATTGGCCGCAGCCACCCCAACCCGCGCGTGGGCTGCGTCATCGTGGCCGCCAGCGGCCAAATCATCGGTCAAGGCAGCACCCAGGCGCCCGGCCAGGCGCATGCCGAAATCATGGCGCTGCGCGATGCCACCAGCCGCGGTACCTCCACCGCAGGCAGCACGGTGTACGTGACGCTGGAGCCCTGCTCGCACCACGGCCGCACCCCGCCTTGTTGCGACGCGCTGGCGGCCGCAGGCGCGGCCAAAGTGGTGGTGGCGCTGCAAGACCCCAACCCGCTGGTAGCCGGCCGGGGCTTGCAGCGGCTGCGCGATGCGGGCATCGAGGTGGAACTGCTCACACCCGATTCACCCGTGGCGCGCGCAGCCCATGAACTCAACATCGGCTTCATGCAGCGCATGCAGCACGGGCGGCCCTGGGTGCGCCTCAAAACCGCCAGCTCGCTCGATGGGCGCAGCGCCCTGCCCAATGGCCGCAGCCAATGGATCACGGGCGAAGCCGCCCGCGCCGACGTGCAGCAGTGGCGCGCGCGGGCTTGCGCCATCCTCACCGGCGTGGGCACCGTGCTGCACGACGATCCCCTGCTCAATCTGCGCCCGCCGCCTGCCGGGCTGGCGGTTTCGGCTGCGGATATGGATGCGGAAACGGTGACATCACTCGCAGCTTTACTCCCCGCCCAGCCGCTGCTTCAAGCGCCGCGCCAACCGCATCTGATCGTGCTCGACAGCCAATTGCGCACGCCGCCCAGCGCACGCCTGTTCGGCGTGCCCGATCGCCAGGTGTGGCTGTGTGCCTGCCAGCCGACCAACGCCCAGCGCCCGCCGGAAGCAGCTACGTCTTCAGGCGTGCATTCGATCGCTGCGGCCGCACTTGCGACTGCGCCAGACCCTGCCAAGCGCCAGTCGAACCCGCCTCCAGACGCTGCGCCCAGCCGCTGCCCCAGCGGGCCTGCTGCCGCCATCAGCCAACGCGCCGCCGCCCTGCAAGCGGCTGGGGCCGAAATCATCTGGCTGCCCGCTGATGCGCAGGGCCGCCCCGATCTGCCCGCGCTGTTGCAGGAGTTGGCGCGGCGCGAAATCAACGAGCTGCATGTGGAAGCCGGCGCCACCCTCAACGGCGCTCTGCTGCAACAAGGCCTGGTGGATGAAATCGTGGCCTACATCGCCCCCTTGCTGCTGGGGCCGGGCAAGCCACTTGCCGATCTGCCCAGCCTGGGCGATCTGGCCGCCACGCCGCGCTGGCAACTGTGCGAGGCTCACCTTCTGGGCCAGGACGTGCGCCTGCGCCTGCGCCGGGCCGGGCAAGCGCCCGCAACAGCAGATGCGGCAGAAATCAGAAACATGGCTGCCACGCCAGCGCCCACCACATGGGGCGACGATCTGCCCTTCAGCAAAAAAACCACCGAAGCCGAAATCGCCGCCCTGTTCGACCGCTGGAACACGGCCCTGCAAACGGGCGACCCGAAAAACATTGCCGAGCTGTACGAGCAGGATGCCGTGCTGCTGCCCACCGTATCGAACAAGCTGTGCCTCACGCACGCCGATATCGAAGACTATTTCCTGCACTTCATGGAGAAAAAGCCCATCGGCAAAATCGATCAACGCTACGTGCACATTGAGCACAACCAGGCCATCGATTCGGGCCTGTACACCTTCACGTTCGGCGAAACCGGCGAACAACTGCGCGCGCGCTACACCTACACTTACCGCTGGAATGGCAAAGAATGGAAGATCAGCAGCCATCACTCTTCTGCCATGCCCATCAAGCAGCCGCCCGATCCCTCCTGATCGAACGGGCCAAGGTTCAAGTCCCTTTGCGCCACATGGCTGCTGCATGCAAAAAAGCGACGGCCCATCCGGCAGGCAGGCCGAGTGCTCATGCCGCTTGCACTGCAGCCCTGCAATCATCTGGCTGCCCACCATTGCCCGAACTGCCCACCGCCGAGAGTCTGCTCACGGCACTCCCTCACGAGCGCTTGAATCGCAGGCAGGCACAAATCGAAGTGCATGGCCGTGCGACATGTGCAAGATGGTTGACAAGATTTGCAACGCAGCAGACCTCCCGCTTCCATTTTCAGGCGCAATTGAGGGGATTTTGAACAGGTTCTCGGGCTTGAACGGCACCAAATTACCCAGGCAACACACAACGAGGGCGAGCTTGGAACCGCAGCGCACCCGCAAAAAATGCAAAAAGAAAAATCACCCAACAAGTTCTGCCGCTTGACGCCAACAAGACACATTCAGCCGTGACCAGAAACAATCAGTTTCTTCTTACTCTAAATAACATAGTTTACTTTTGTTGAGATGGCAAATACAAAATCACTTATATAGTCTGCCTCGCCTGAGAACAAAGGCGTGCAAAAGGCATGCAAAACACCGCTTCTTGCAGCTTTTGCCGGGTATCACGCCCCAGACTTTTCTGGATGTGTTGACGCTTTTCATACAGGAATCATCATGCACAAGTTCTACAAGCTTTCCGCTGGCGTTCTGGCCATTGCCGTCGCAGCTGGCTGCTCCACCAGCAACTCCCACATGAGCGCCCAGCCAGGTGGCACGGCCGCTTGCAAAAAAGCCACTGAAGCCGAGATTGCCTCCCTCTTCGATCGCTGGAACGGCGCACTGCAAACGGGCAACCCAAAAAACGTTGTCGCCCTGTATGACAAAGGCTCCATCCTGCTGCCCACCGTCTCCAACAAACCGCGCCGCAACCCGGCCGAAATCGAAGACTACTTCGTGCACTTCATGGCCAAGAAGCCTGCAGGCAAGATCGATCTGCGCCACATCCAGATCGGCTGCAACGAGGCGATCGACTCCGGCCTGTACACCTTTGCCTATGGCAAAACCGGCGAAAAAGTCAGCGCCCGCTACACTTTCACCTATCGCTGGAATGGCAGCGAATGGAAAATCTCCAGCCACCACTCCTCTGGCATGCCCGAAAAGCCCGGCGCAGCGGCACACTGATCCTGGCACGCTGCACACAGCGCCCTTCGCTCAGACATGAGGGACGCTGCCCATCAAAGCCCGCCCAGCCTGTCTGTGCGGGCTTTTTGCATCGGCCGCCTATTTCTGATGCGTAGCACGCGCCCTTAGAACCTGTTCACGATCTTTTGAGGACAAGAGCCAGGAAAGCGAGGTGGATGAACTGCAAGCTGGTGTTCAGCAGCCTCTCGCAGTTCTTCCACAACCTTCTGTTCTTCTCCAACCAGGCAAAGCTGCGCTCAACAATCCAGCGCTTGGGCATCACCTTGAACGTGTGCAACTCACTGCGCTTGGCCATCTGCACCTGGACGTGCTCGCCCAGAATGTCCTGTACGCCCTGTGCAAAGGGCTTGCCCACATAGCCACTGTCACACAGCAGGCTTTGCACCCGCTTCAATCGGTGTTTGCAGCGCTGCAGTGCCTGTAGCGCTCCCTTACGGTCGGTGACGTTGGCCGTGCTCACCGCAATGGCATGCGGCAAGCCTTGGCTATCCACCGCGATGTGACGCTTGATGCCAGAAACTTTCTTGCCTGCGTCATAGCCTTTTTGAGACGCCGTGTCCGTGTTCTTCACGCTCTGCGCGTCCCGATCAAGAAGGTGCTGCATGCGTTGCGCGCCTGTCTGTCTCGGGCCGCGCCAAC
>JAUMWT010000003.1 GCA_030529505.1 Allobrachymonas sp.
CGGCCCACCCCAATGTGGCCGAAGCAGGCGTGGTGGGCGTGGCCGACGATGTGAAGGGTCAGATTGCGCTGGCCTTCGTCACCGCCAAAAAACCGCTGGAAACGCCCGAGGAAACGCAGGCTTTCGAAAAAGAAATCCTGCGCCAGGTCGATAGCACGCTCGGCGCCGTGGCCCGCCCGGCGCGCGTGTACGTGGTCAACGCCCTGCCCAAAACCCGCAGCGGCAAACTGCTGCGCCGCATCCTGCAAGCCGTGGCCGAAGGGCGCGACCCGGGCGACCTGAGCACGATCGAAGATCCGTCCAGCCTGCTGGCGATTCGTGATTTGATTGCGCAGAGATAAAGCGGATCACAACCCAGAAATTTTTACGGCATGCGCCCTTAACGGCCATGCCGTTTTTTATGACACGCTTGGCGTTTTGATATCTCAATGCCTATTGGACTGCTATTACTTGATGGCAGCAACCGCAAACCACGCTGATGTTGGACTGGATGATTTTATTCTGCGCGGGTAGCGCAATGCTTCACTCATCCAGCATGAAATAATCAAGTGCAAGAAGCAGCCAAAAGCTCATCATTCCCCAACCAAGATTGAAGAAAACAAATATGCAAGCATGAAAGGCATATTTTGCCAAGAATTTGAAATCGAGACTGAAAGAATTGGCCCAGTAGACCATTCCAAACGAGTAAAGCCACACCACGAAAAATGAAAAAACCCAGCAAGTTAACGTCCATCGCGTGTTTTGGAACAAAATATTATCGGTAAAAGGCGTGCTCAGAATAGGTATTGTTTCTATGGGGAAGAGGTCTTTCAAAAATGCAACCCTGTCTTCTCCCAAGCATTGATACAAGGCATTCCTCAAGAACAAGCCAGATGCCACACCAACAAGCAAAATGAAAATCGCTCGCGCCAACGCGCCATCTAAAATACCGTAATATTTATTAGCCAGAGGAACAAGGCAGAGCAACACGGTTGGAACAATCAACGCCCAAGCACGAGCCACGGCAAAATCCTTGCCAACCCCATACTTTTTTATCATTTTCATGAAATGGCCATCCATCATATTGGGGTTCATCTTTTTTTCTTCTCTGCTCATTTCCTTGCTCCAATAAATTGAGCTGCTTCTGCCAACGCGAGGGCTTTCCGCGCCCAAACAGCCTTCGCCCACAGCTGGCCGCGCCATGTTTCGTGGCTTTCTGGCTATGTGAGCTGTGCAAATTGTGCTTGATCTTTTCAAGCATTGGGCTTGTGCCATGCGTAGCGCCTCGCTGACCTTGCTTTGAAGCACAGCCAACGCCACAACCCCGCCTGTCGTTGCCCCTGATTCCATCCATTACAGTGTGGGGCTTTTGGGACTTGGCAGCGGCTTATTCACAATTCCAAAGTCTCAAGCCAACCCCTATCAAACTCGGCAACGCGTTTGCTCTGTTTTGCCACATTCCTTTTTCACTCAGCAACCCATCATGCCCAACTCTTTCACCCGCTCCACCGGCCGCCAGGCCAAGCAGCTGCGCCCGGTGCGCATCACCCGCCACTACACCCGCCACGCCGAAGGCTCGGTCTTGATCGAGTTCGGCCACACCCGCGTGCTGTGCACCGCTTCGGTTGAAGAGAAGGTGCCGCCATTCAAAAAAGGCAGCGGCCAGGGTTGGGTCACGGCCGAATACGGCATGCTGCCACGCTCCACCCACACCCGCAGCGAGCGCGAGGCGGCCAAGGGCAAGCAGTCTGGCCGCACGCAAGAGATTCAGCGCCTCATCGGCCGTTCGCTGCGCGCCGTGTTTGATCTGCAAGCCCTGGGCGAGCGCACCATCACGCTCGACTGCGATGTGCTGCAAGCTGATGGCGGCACGCGCACCGCAGCCATCACCGGCGCTTATGTGGCCGCGCACGATGCGGTAAGCCACTTGCTGCAAGCCGGGCTGATCACCCGCAGCCCCATCCGCGAAGCGGTGGCCGCCATTTCGGTAGGCGTGGTGCAGGGGCACACCTTGCTGGACCTGGAATACGAAGAAGACGCCAACTGCTCCACCGACATGAACGTGGTGATGGCCGTGGATGCTGCTGGCCAGGCCCGCTTCATCGAAGTGCAAGGCACCGCCGAAGATGCGCCCTACACCCGCGCCGAGCTGGACGCCATGCTGGCACTGGCCGAGCAAGGCATCCTCGAACTGCACCGCCTGCAACAAGCCGCGCTGGCACAGCCCGCCGCCAACAACTGACCCTTTTCAAAAGCAAAGCACCCATCCATCATGAAAATCGTTCTGGCCAGCAACAACCAAGGCAAATTGGCCGAGCTGCAAGCCCTGCTCGGCAACCTGGGCGTGGAGTTGATCGCCCAAGGCGAGTTGGGCATTCCCGAAGCCGCAGAGCCTTTTCACACTTTTCTTGAAAACGCCCTGGCCAAGGCGCGCCACGCCAGCGCCCACTCGGGCCTGCCGGCCATTGCCGATGACGCCGGCCTGTGCGTGGATGCCTTTGGCGGCCAGCCCGGCGTGCAAACGGCCTATTACGCCACCCAGTTCGGCTACGAAAAAAGCGATGCCAACAACGTCAAGGCCCTGCTGGAGCAAATGCACAACGTGAACGACCGCCGCGCCGCCTTGGTCAGCACGCTGGTGGCCGTGCGCAGCCCCGATGACCCCGAACCGCTGGTCGCCACGGGCCGCGCCACAGGCGAAATCGTGCGCGAGCCACGCGGCGATGGCGGCTTTGGGTTTGACCCCGTGCTGTACCTGCCCGAAATTGGCAAAACCTTTGCCGAGCTGCCCGCCGACGAAAAAAACCGCCGCAGCCACCGTGGCCAATCGGCCCGCCGCCTGATCGAACTGCTGCGCAGCCAGTGGCTGGGCACGGGCCAGCCAAAGCAGGCATGACGCCCATCACCCCCCTGCACGCCGCAGGGCAATCGCTGGCGGCGGCCGAGCATTACTTGCGCCCCGGCCTGCTGCAACTGCACACGCTGCCGCCGCTGTCGCTGTACATTCACCTGCCCTGGTGCTTGCAAAAGTGCCCGTATTGCGATTTCAACTCGCACGGCTTGCAGCGCGCGGCCACGCAAGCCCCGCTGCCTGAAGAAGCCTACCTGCAGGCCCTGCTGGCCGATCTGGAACAAGCCCTGCCGCTGATCTGGGGCCGCCCGATTTACAGCGTGTTTTTTGGCGGCGGCACACCCAGCCTGTTCAGCCCCGAAGCCATTGCCGAACTGATCGCCGCACTGCGTGCGCGCCTGCCGCTGCTGCCCGGCTGCGAAATCACGCTGGAGGCCAACCCCGGCACCTTCGAGCGCGAACGCTTCGCCGCCTTTGCCCAGGCGGGCGTTACGCGCCTGTCGGTGGGCGTGCAAAGCTTCAACGACGATGCCCTGCACGCCATCGGCCGCGTGCACACGGCCGATCAGGCCCGCGCCGCGCTGGAAGAAGCCGCGCGCAGCTTCCGGCACTTCAACCTCGACTTGATGTACGCCCTGCCCGGCCAAACCCTGCCTCTGCTGCAGGCCGATCTGGCACAGGCCCTGGCCTTTGCCCCGCCGCACTTAAGCGTCTATCACCTCACCATCGAACCCAACACCGCCTTTGCCAATCAGCCCCCGGCCCATCTGCCCGATGACGACACGGCCTACGCCATGCTCGACGCCATCACCGAAGCCACCGCGCAAGCCGGGCTGCAGCGCTATGAAGTCTCGGCCTACGCCCGCGCCGGGCACGCTTGCGTGCACAACCGCAACTATTGGGAGTTTGGCGACTACCTGGGCATTGGCGCGGGCGCACACAGCAAGCTGAGTTTTCCGCACCGCATCGTGCGCCAAATCCGCCTGCGCGACCCGCAGCGCTATCTGCAGCAAGCCCCGGCGGGCCAGGCTTTGGCGCAGGAGCACGAGGTGCCGCTGGGCGACTTGGCCTTTGAATACATGCTCAACGCCCTGCGCTTGCGCCACGGCTTTGCCCTGGCTGATTTCAGCGCACGCACGGGGCTGACCAGCAGCAGCATCGAAGCCGCCCTGCAAGAAGCCGAGGCCAAAGGCTGGATCGAACGCGACCTGCACCGCGTGCAAGCCACCGCGCGCGGCTTTGACTTTCTGAGTGATCTGCAAGCCTTGTTTTTGCCCGCATGAGCCAATACCTATGGCCTAGGCAGGTGCTGGGCATGCATCTGAGCCGTTCTGCTTGAGCAACAGCTAAAAAGCAGCCGCTTGGCTCAATCACTTCGATCAAGGCACCCAGATTGGTGAGTCCGTGCGCAGCAATGGCGCGCGCGAGTTGGGCTGCTTCACAACCCGCCACACCCTTTCCCACGCTTTGCGGTACGATTCAGGCAAACGCATTTTCTAGAGCACACCATGTCAGACACCACGGCGACCGACAACACCCTCCCCGCCACCTCAGCCGACGCTGGCGAAGACGCGCCCATCCTCTTCACCGACAGCGCCGCGGCCAAAGTGGCCGATTTGATCGCGGAAGAAGGCAACCCCGATCTGAAGCTGCGCGTGTTCGTGCAGGGCGGCGGCTGCTCGGGCTTTCAATACGGCTTCACCTTTGACGAAATCGCCAACGAAGACGACACCGCCATGCAAAAAAACGGCGTCACGCTCTTGATCGACGCCATGAGCTACCAATACCTGGTCGGCGCCGAAATCGACTACAAGGAAGACCTGCAAGGCTCGCAATTCGTCATCCGCAACCCCAACGCCACCACCACCTGCGGCTGCGGCTCCAGCTTCAGCATCTGATTCAGCACCCGTGCACGCCCACTTGGGCTGCTCTTGACTAAACGCTCTGCCCTGCGTCACTGGCAGGCCAGCCATCCAAGCCCAGCGCCCGTGACAACGGGCGCTTTTCTTTTTTTCGATGGTGGTTGAACCAAGGCCAGCGGCTGTCGATTGCCGCACGGCTGCTTGGCCATCGGTGCGGCTGTATCCCCCTCATGCCTGACTCACTGCCAAAGCTGGAAGCACACAACGCACGGCTCATCCCCTGCTCACCATTACCACGCCAGTCGGCGAGGACTGGAGGCTCACGCGTGTTCAGCATGCGGCTTCATCCCTCGCCCCGCGCGCGGCCAAGAGCTTGGCGGCGATGGGTGAAGTCAGCATCTGAATCACGGCAAAAAACGCAGCAGGCACCGCCATCTCGCCCGGCAGGCCAGAGGCCGCCACAAAAGCCGCCGCGATGGAAAACTCTTTTTTGCTCGTGGTGAACAGATAGGCGATCAGCTCTTTTCTGTCGGCCACAAAGAAGCGGGCCAGACTGCCCACGGCATAGCCCATCAAATTCAGCGCCAGCGCGGCCAGTGCAATCACTCCGGCGAACCAGCCGTAGCCCATAATCGTGGCGGCATTGGGCCCCACCACTGCCAGCAGCAAGAGCAGATACAGCACCGAACCGGCCGCCGGATAAACCCCATCGAAACGCGCCACGGCCTGCAGGTAGCGCGTGCGCAAATACACGCCCGCTATCGTAGGCAGCACCACGATCAGCAGCAGCTCGCTCACCACCGCCACAATCGGCACTTGCAATTGAATGCCGGTGAGCAGCAAAAACAAAAACGGCACGATCAGCGGCGCCAGCAGGGTATTGATGGCATTGAGCACCGCCGCCAGCGCCACATGCCCGCGCGCCAGCAAGACCAGCAAGGGGGCCGACACATCCGTGGGTAAAGCGCCCACCAGGGTTTGCCCCGCCGCCAGCGGGCCCGCGCCAAAAAACAAACGCCCCGTGAGCCAACCCGCCAGCGGCATGGGGCCGTACACCAGCGCCAGAGCCCACCATTGCCGACTGGGCTTTTGCAGCACCAGCTTCACGGCTTGCGCATCAAAGGTCAGGCTGATCGTCAGCATGAGCAAAGCCAGCAAAGGACTGATGCCTTGCGCCAGCAGCACACCCGCTGCGGGCCACAGCAAACCCAGGGCGGCCGTGGCCACGGCCAGAAAGAGCAAATGGTTTTCGATGAAAGCGAGCAGTTTGTGCATGATGAAGCGATGGGCACTCAGCCAAGCATTCAGGAAACTGTTCAATGCGCGCTTGACCCTGTCCCTGCGTTTTTGAAAAGCAGTTCGGCCATCACTCGGCCAAGGCCTGCCGCTGTGTGACAGATGAGCAGGCGGGCAAGCTCAGCAGGATGATTGCTTCTCGTGCGCCAGCCGAAAAGAATAAGCGGAAAAGAAACGGACTCACGGCGAGCGACGGCGCCTCTCCTTTCGACCCGCGCATGCCACCTGCGCCGCACAGCCCCATGCCAGCCACCGCTCCCGATCCGGCCAACACAGCACAAAAATGTTGGCAAGCGCCTGTCGCATCGCGACGCAAGGGCGTAGGGGCCACAGGAGCGAGACAACCTCAGTCCATTCGAATGCCCCCCCGCAGACAGGCTCCCTCCATTCGCGCACCGGGCAGGCCG
This sequence comes from Allobrachymonas sp., assembly GCA_030529505.1. Classification (GTDB taxonomy): domain Bacteria; phylum Pseudomonadota; class Gammaproteobacteria; order Burkholderiales; family Burkholderiaceae_C; genus Brachymonas. Next base: position 6,396 of record JAUMWT010000003.1, read on the forward strand.
CCACGGATGGCAACGGCGCAATATACAAATACAAGCCCACGCCATCCACAAGCTGCGCGCACCAGGCCGCATACGCAAACATGCCTCTCCCAACCCCGCGCGCCAGTCCATTGATTGCGTGCGATTTGCATCTGCACGGCAAAAAAGCCCCTCAACCACACAATCTGCCGCCCACTGCCGCTTGCAGCGCCCCTCAACCGGTCTTGGCCCGCATACACTTTCAAGTCGCCATCGCCATCAGCCCCGCTTGCCATGACCCTGCCCCGCCCCAAAACCCTGCTGTTCATCTCCGCATGCGTGGCCGTGCTCACCATCCTGTTCAAGATGGGGGCCTGGTACGTCACCGGATCGGTCGGCTTCTTGTCAGACGGGCTCGAATCCTTCGTGAACCTGGCCGGCGCCGTGTTTGCGCTGATCATGGTCATCATTGCCGAGCGCCCGGCCGATTCCGACCACCCGCATGGCCACCACAAGGCCGAATACTTTTCTTCAGGCTTTGAGGGGCTGCTGATCGTGGCCGCAGCCCTGGGCATTGTGTGGATGGCCATTGACCGCCTGCTGCACCCGCAACCCTTGCAGCAACTGGGCTGGGGCATGGGCCTGTCGCTCATCAGCACCCTGCTCAATGGCGGCATGGCCTGGGCGTTGCTCAAGGCCGCCCAAGTGCACCGTTCCATCGCGCTGGAAGCCAATGGCAAACACCTGCGCACCGACGTGTACACCACCATCGGCGTCATCGCTGCGCTGGGCCTGGGCGCGCTCACCGGCTGGCAGTGGGTCGATCCGCTCATCGCCATATTGATGGCGCTCAACATCCTGCGCGAAGGCGGGGAGCTGATTCACCGCTCTAGCCAGGGCCTGATGGACAGCACCGCCAGCGGCGAAGTCAACCAGTTGATTCACGACACGCTCAAACACCTCAAATCGCTCGATACATTCAATCACCCCGAGATCTTTTTCGATCACGTCATGACCCGCGCCGCCGGGCAGCGCATTTTTGCCTCCATGCACCTGCACCTGCCCGCCCATTGGTCGCTGCGCGATGCGGCCGAGCTGCGCAACCAGGTCGAGCAAGCCCTGATCGCCGCCGTGCCCACCCTGCACGTCACCATCGAACTGATGCCCTGCGATCTGGAGCCCGTGCGCGCGCCCCTCAACACCCCGCTGCATGGCACCACGGCGTCTGCCTCCCCGGCAGACAAGCCTGCTGCACGGCCACAGCCCTTCGCCAAACATTGATGCAAGTGCAGTGCAGTGCAGGCCAGGCAAGCCACAGCCTGCAATCAATCCTTACACCTGATGCCAAGTGGACTGATCGCCTCTTGTGGCTGACTGCGCTGCATCCAGCGCGTTGGCGCTGGCCAGGGCCTCGCGCCACAGGCGGCGGGGCACGTGGTTTTGCAGCAGGTGCAGGATGCGCTGTTGCAGCTCGGGCGGGCCAGCCGTGACCGCGCTGCTTTCCAGCACATCCAGCGTGAAGTCCACATCCAGCGCTTGCAGGCATTGCCCCCATTCATGCGCTTGCTCGGCAGAAGGGCCCGACTCATCCTGAACATGCAGCCAATGCAGGCAAGTGTGTTCGGCAATGGGCATTGTTTGTTCTGGCAAATGCCCGCCCACGGCAAACAAACGCGCACAAAGATCCACATGCCGCATCACGGCTTGCATGGCGATGCTGGCCAACTGCCCTTGGGCGATGAGGGCCGTGCGCGCAAAGTCCAGCCCGGCACGCGCCTGCCATTGCTGCACCAGTTGGCGCAAGGCGGCTACAGCGGCTGCCGGGTCGGCCTTGGCCTGCGCCATGTCTGCAGGCAGCGCCAGCACGGCCACGGCCCCTTGCGCAAAGGTTTGGGCCAGGCTGTGCGCCAGCGCCTGCCAATCGTCGGCCTGGGTGGCTTCGCCCGGCAGCAGCAGAAACAGTTGCTGTGGCTCGCTGGGCCAGGCGGCGATCCGGTTGCCCGCAGCATCAGGCTGTGCGGCGGGGGTGGTGGATGGGGAAAAGGAAGAAGCGTCTTGTGTCATGGCTGGGATGCGGTTTGCTGCCACTGCGGCAAGCGTGGCTGAGTAGAAAAGGTAGGGGCAGCCGCGCGGCTGTTCAAGCGGTGCAAGCAGCTCAAGTGGCCTGCGCCAACCATTGGGCGATGGCGCGGGGATAGAGGATGTGTTCTTGCGTGAGGATGCGCGCGGCCAGACTCTGCGCCGTGTCATCGGGCAACACGGGCACGATGGCCTGATCCAGAATCGGGCCATGATCCAGTTCGGCCGTGACCTGGTGCACCGTGGCCCCGGCAAAGCGGCAGCCCGCATCGATGGCGCGCTGGTGCGTGTGCCGCCCCGGAAAAGCCGGCAGCAGCGAGGGGTGGATGTTGAGCAGCCGCCCGCTGTAGCGCGCCACGAATTCAGGGGTGAGGATGCGCATGAAGCCCGCCAGCACCACGAGGCTGGGCGCATGCCGATCGATGGCTTGCGCCAGGGCCGCATCAAAAGCGGCGCGGTCGGCAAAAGCCGTGTGGTCAACCACAGCCGTGGCAATGCCTTGCGCGCTGGCCCACTGCAGGCCGCTGGCATCGGCCCTGTTGCTGATGACGGCAGCCACGCGCGCACCGTGGCGCTGCAGCCAGTTGTCGCGCTGGGCAGCGTGCACAATGGCCGCCATATTGGAGCCACTGCCGGAAATCAGGATCACGAGGTTGCGCTGCGAGGGTGCCATGCGCAGGGATTATCCCGGATTGTCTTTGTTGAATCCTGTTCACGGCACATTTGCTGCACACGCCAGGACGAGTGCGTCTAGCCATTAAAACCAGTCAATACAAGCCCATCAGCCAGTCCACCGAATCGATGAAAGCGTGCCGCGCCGCCACTGCCCAAAGCGCAAGGATTCACGGCTTCAGATGCAGCACATCCACGCGCGGCACCACGCCCAAGCGCGCAGGCAGGCCGATGGTGCCGGTACCGGCCGTGACGAACAAATCGCCCGCCGCGGTGCGGTAATGCCCCTCAAACCAGCCCTGTGCACTCATGCCCGGCAGCACGTAGCGCCGCGTGATCCACGGCAGCATGATTTGCCCGCCATGCGTGTGCCCGCTGACCATGAGCGTGGCCCCCTGCGCAGGCGGCAGCAAGGCGGCCGTATCGGGCTGGTGCATAACAATCAGCCGCGGTGCGGTGGCCGGCTGCTGCGTTGGCTGTAGCAGCTGGGCGATTTCCGCGCGCGGATTGCCGCCCCACAAATCGCTCAGGCCCACCAGTTCCCAGCCTTTGAAGTGGCGCGTTTGCCCATCCAGCAACTGCACGCCATTGTGTTGCAGGGCCTGCTGCAAGGCAGAGGCCAAATCCGGCCCGGGGGCTTGCGTGTCGTGATTGCCCAGCACGCCAAACAGCGGATGCCGCACGCGCTTGAGCGGCGCCCACCCCGCCAGCAGATCACGCTGCGGCTCGTAGGTCCAGTCGCCCGCCACCACCACGGCATCCACATCCAGCGCGTTGAGGGTGTTCACCAGCCGCTCCAGCTGCCAGTTGCGCACGAACAGGCCAACATGCATATCCGCCACCAGCGCAATGCGCAGGGGCTGCGCGGCAGGGCTTGAAGTTGCGGCTTGCGTCGCGCCTTGGCTCGCCTGCAATGTGATGCGATGCGTGTGCACTTGCAGCAGGCGCGGCTCCAACAAACCGCTGTAGGCCACCAGCAGCAAGCCCGCCGCCCACAAGGCCTTGGCCCAGCGTTGCATGCGGAGGCAGGACGCTTGCAGCAACTGGATGGCCGCATCCAGCAACAGCGGCAGCGTGGCCCAAGTGGCCCAGAAAATCCACAGCTTGAACAGGCTCACGCCTGCACGTGCCTCGATGATCAAACGCCCTTGCAAATCCCACCACGCCAGCGGCAGGCTCAGAACGATCCACGCAACACCCAGCCAGCGGCTGATGCGGGCTACGCACTGCAAGCACGTGAGGCCCGTGTTGGCAACACCAGAAAAAGAAGTTTCTTGAAGAGACATGAAAGAACGATCAGAAGTTGAAAGCGTTGCCGCGCCCAAGGCATGAACATTGAGCAAAAACAAGGCTTGGAATCGAAGCGGCAAGCAAGCGCGGCAGGCGCCCCATCAGCCCGTCAACGCACGTAAAAAGCTGGCCCGGTTTTGCAAGAGATAAAAAAGAAGCACTGCGCCCGTCACCCGCATGGCCGATTCGACGCAGCGCATTCTGCTCAGCACTTGGCTCTCATCGGCGCGATATGTGTGCACGCCCAGCCAAGCGCCCAAGGCTTAAAAGGTGGCACGCCCTTCATGCCTTGCCCATATTGGCGGAGCACAGCAGCCAGCCTGCTCCGGCCACCGGGCGCAGATAATACTCCCCCATGAAAATCCATCGCGGCCTGCACCGCTTTCCTTCCACGCCATGCGCCTTGACCATTGGCAACTTCGATGGCGTGCACCTTGGCCACCAGGCCATGATGCAGCGGCTGCGGCAAGAGGCCGACCAACGCGGGCTGCCCGTGTGCGTGCTCACCTTCGAGCCGCACCCGCGCGACCATTTCGCCCGCCTGCTGCAACAGCCTGATCTGGCGCCTGCGCGCATCACCACCCTGCGCGACAAGATGGATGCCCTGGCCGCGCTGGGCATCGACCATGCAATCATCCTGCCCTTTCGTGCACCGCTTGCGGCCTTGCCCGCAGAAGATTTCGTACGGCACATCGTGCTCGATCGATTGCGGGCGCGCTACGTGCTGGTGGGCGATGATTTTCGCTTTGGCGCCAAGCGCGCGGGCGACTTGGCCCTGCTGCAAGCTCTGGCCACGCAGCACGGCTTTGAGGTGGGCTGCATGCAAGAGCAGATGGTGCAGGGCCTGCGCGCCAGCAGCACCGCCGTGCGCCAAGCGCTGCAAGCGGGCGATATGCCCACGGTCACGGCGCTGCTGGGCCGGCCCTACGCCATCAGCGGCCACGTGGTGCATGGCCGCAAGCTGGGCCGCAGCCTGCAAGCGCCCACGCTGAATTTGCGCTTTGCCCACTGGAAGCCCGCGGCCAGCGGCATTTTCGTGGTGCAGGTGCGGGGCCTGACGCGTGACGGCAGCGCCCTGCCCGGCGTGGCCAATATGGGCGTGCGCCCTTCGCTGGATGCCAGCGACGTGAACGGCGGGCGCGTGCTGCTCGAAACCCACTGCCTGCACTGGCCGCCCGAGCTGGGCCCCGAGGGGGGCTACGGTAAAATCGCACGCGTGGAACTTTTGCACAAATTGCACGACGAACGCCGCTACGCCGACCTGGCCGCCCTGCAAGCAGGCATTGCGCAGGACTGCGATGACGCGCGCGCCTGGTTCGCCCGACATGAGCAGGCGCGCTACCTGCAAACACGCCGCCAAACCACGCGCGACCGAATTTGACGCTGGCTGCTTGTGGCCACCCGCCATGCAGGGCCGTGAAATGGCAGCCCTTGGTGCTTGCCCCTCCTTGCTCTCTGTTGTTCGCCCGTGCCAGCGTGCCCAGCCAGCACAAGCGCCAAAGCCCGACAGCGATACGGCAAATACCAAACAGCGTGCACGGCAAGCTCATTGCCTGCGGCATCCGGCCCGGTACGGACAGCAAAACCGGCGCAAACGCGGCAAATGCGGCAAGCGCAGGCGGATGAAGCCATGGCACATGGCTAACACGAACCAACAAACCGGAGCAAACAGCAGCCCCATACGCATTCATCTGGCACGCAGCCGCCCCTATGCGCTGAAACGGCCAGGCCCTTCACCCCATCGGATTTCACTCTTCTTCACGCATCATGTCCGCAGAAAAAAAAGATTACCGCCAAACCCTCAACCTGCCTGACACGCCCTTTCCCATGCGCGGCGACTTGCCCAAGCGCGAGCCGGGCTGGGTCAAGCAGTGGAACGAGGGCGGCCTGTACCAGCAGCTGCGTGCCGCCAGCAAGGGCCGCCAGAAATTCATCCTGCACGATGGCCCACCCTATGCCAACGGCCAGATTCACATCGGCCACGCGGTCAACAAAATCCTCAAAGACATGATCGTGAAGTCGCGCCAGCTCAAGGGGCTGGACGCGATGTACGTGCCCGGCTGGGACTGCCACGGCCTGCCCATCGAAAACCAGATCGAGAAACTGCACGGCCGCAACCTGAGCCGCGACGACATGCAGGCCAAGAGCCGCGCCTATGCCACCGAGCAAATCGCGCAGCAAATGGCCGACTTCAAGCGCCTGGGCGTGCTGGGCGATTGGAACGACCCGTACAAAACCATGAACCCGCGCAACGAGGCTGACGAAATCCGCGCTTTCAAGCGCGTGATCGAGCGCGGCTTTGTCTATCGCGGCCTCAAGCCCGTGTACTGGTGCTTTGACTGCGGCTCGTCGCTGGCCGAATTCGAAATCGAATACGCCGACAAGAAAAGCTCCGCGCTGGACGTGGCGTTTGAAGCCAGCGACCCCGCCCGACTCGCTGCCGCTTTTGGCCTGCCCGCCCTGCCCGACGGCAGCAAATCCGCCTTCGCCGTGATCTGGACGACCACAGCCTGGACGCTGCCTGCCAACCAGGCGCTCAATGCCCACCCCGAGCTGGCTTACGCCTTGGTCGATACGCCCAAAGGCTACCTGCTGCTGGCCAAGGCCCTGGTTGAAAAATGCCTGGAACGCTTCAAGCTGCCAGGCGCCGTGGTGGCCACCACCGCGGGCCAGAAGCTGGATGGCCTGCAGTTCCGCCACCCGCTGTATGCGATGGACAAAGGCTACCAGCGCCTCTCGCCCGTGTATCTGGCCGATTATGTGAGCGCCGAAGACGGCACGGGCATCGTGCACTCCGCCCCCGCCTACGGCGTGGACGACTTCAACTCCTGCATCGCGCATGGCCTGAAGTACGACGACATCCTCAACCCCGTGCAAGGCAACGGCGTGTACGCCGACTGGCTGCCGCTGTTCGGCGGCCAGTCGATCTGGAAGGCCGTGCCCGCCATCATCGACGCGCTGCGCCTGGCTGGCCGCCTGATGGATACCGCCAGCATCGAACACAGCTACCCGCACTGCTGGCGCCACAAAACGCCGGTGATCTACCGCGCCGCCGCGCAATGGTTCGTGCGCATGGACGAGGGCGAAGGCGTTTTCACCCAAGACAAGGCGCCGCAAACCCTGCGCCAAACCGCGCTGGCCGCGATTGAAAAAACCGCCTTCTACCCCGAGAACGGCAAGGCTCGCCTGCGCGACATGATCGCCAACCGGCCCGACTGGTGCATCAGCCGCCAGCGCAACTGGGGCGTGCCCATTCCCTTCTTCCTGCACAAGGAAACGGACGAGCTGCACCCGCGCACGATGGAAATTCTCGACCAGGCGGCCAACATCGTGGAGCAAGGCGGCATCGAAGCCTGGAGCCGCGTGACGACCGAAGAAATTCTGGGCGCGGCCGATGCGCCGCACTACACCAAGTGCAGCGACATTCTGGAGGTGTGGTTCGACTCTGGCTCCACCTTCTGGCACGTGCTGCACGGCACCCATCCGCAATGCCGCCACGAACAAGGCCCCGAGGCCGATCTCTACCTTGAGGGGCACGACCAGCACCGCGGCTGGTTCCACTCTTCGCTTTTGCTGGCCAGCGCCATTTTCGATCGCGCGCCCTACCGTGGCCTGCTCACGCACGGTTTCACGGTCGATGGGCAAGGCCGCAAGATGAGCAAGAGCGTGGGCAATGTGGTGGCCCCGCAAGAAGTCAGCAACAAGATGGGCGCGGAAATCATCCGCCTGTGGTGCGCCTCTACCGACTATTCGGGCGACCTGGGCATTGACGACAAAATCCTCGCCCGCGTGGTCGATGCCTACCGCCGCATCCGCAACACCTTGCGCTTTTTGCTGGCCAACCTGCACGATTTCGACGCGGGCCAAGACGCCCTGCCGCTGGATCAGCTCTTTGAAATCGACCGCTACGCCATCAGCCGCGCAGCCGAGTTGCAGGCCAACATCCTCGCGCACTACGAGGTGTACGAATTCCACCCCGTGGTGGCCAAGCTGCAGCAGTATTGCAGCGAAGACCTGGGCGGCTTCTACCTGGACGTGCTCAAAGACCGCCTGTACACCACCGCGCCCAACAGCCGCGCGCGCCGCAGCGCACAAACCGCGCTGCACCACATCACCCACGCCATGCTGCGCTGGATGGCGCCTTTCCTGAGCTTCACCGCCGAAGAAGCCTGGGCCACGCCCAACGCCACGGGCAAGACCTTTGGCGGCTCGCCCTCGATCTTTTTCGAAACCTACAGCGAACTGCCCGCGCCCGATGCGGCGCTCATGGACAAATGGGGCCGCTTGCTCGACATTCGCGCCCAGGCCAACAAAGAGATCGAGACCGTGCGCGAACAAGGCCAGGTCGGCTCCTCGCTGCAAGCCCATCTGCACATCAGCGCACCGGCTGATGATTTGGCCCTGCTGCAAAGCCTGGGCGATGATCTGAAGTTCATCTTCATCACCTCCAAGGTGGAACTCGCCGCAGGCGAGGAACTGCGCATCGCCGTACACCCCAGCACCGCACAAAAATGCGAGCGCTGCTGGCACTACCGCGACGATGTGGGCAGCCATGCCGAACACCCCACGCTGTGCGGGCGCTGCACCAGCAACCTGTATGGCGCAGGCGAAGCGCGGGAGTTTGCCTGAACATGGCCGCCACCCGTTCACACAAAGGCCGCAGCGGCCCGGCCAGCCTGTGCTTGTGGCTGGGCCTGGCTGCGCTGTGGCTGCTGCTGGATCAGTTCACCAAATACCTGATCGTGGCCAACTACCCGCTGCACCACAGCACCACCGTGACCAGTTTTTTCAACGTGGTGCGCGTGCACAACCACGGCGCGGCTTTTTCCTTTCTGGCCGGCGCAGGCGGCTGGCAGCGCTGGTTCTTTACCGGCATTGGCGTGGCCGCGGGCATCTTCATCGTCTGGATGCTGCGGCAGCACCCGGGGCAGAAGCTCTTCTGCTTTGCGCTCTCGTGCATTCTGGGCGGCGCCATCGGCAATGTGATCGACCGCATCTGGCACGGCTACGTGGTGGACATGCTGGACTTTCACTGGCGGTTTCTCACGCCGCTGTTTCACGGCGGGCACTTTCCCGCCTTCAACATCGCCGACGTGGCCATCACCATCGGCGCAGCGTGTTTGATACTGGATGAAATTTTGCGGGTGAAGCGCAGCAAGGGCTAATGCCCCAAGGCCTGGCAATGTCTGCTGCCAGCGCCCCGTCACTCTTCACATCGGCGACCCAAGCAGGACTCCTTCGATGAACACACCCACCCACTTCCCCATCGACATCGTCATCCTAGCCGCAGGCAAGGGCACGCGCATGAAAAGCGCCACGCCCAAGGTGCTGCAAAAGCTCGCTCATCAGGGCTTGGTGCAGCATGTGCTCGATACCGCTGCGCAGTTGCAGGCGCGGCAAGTGGTGGTCGTCACCGGCCACGGGGCCGATCAGGTAGAAGCCGCATTGGCCCAGCCTGACTCGGCGCAGCCCGATAGCAGCACGCCCAAGCGCCAATTCGTGCGCCAAATGCCGCAACTGGGCACGGGCCACGCCGTGCAGCAGGCCGCGCCCGTGTTGGGGGATGACGGCATCGTCGTGGTGCTTTCGGGCGATGTGCCGCTCACGCAGGCCGCCACCATTCAAGCCCTGATCGAACAGTGCGCAGGCACACAGCTGGCCCTGCTCACGCTCAATATGCCCAATCCCTTTGGCTATGGCCGCGTGCTGCGCGATGCCAAGGGCGGCATCACGCGCATCGTGGAACAGAAGGACGGCACGCCCGAAGAGCTGGCCGTGCAAGAAATCTACAGCGGCATCCTCGCGGCGCCAGCCAAGCGGCTCAAGCAGTGGCTGGCGCGGCTCGACAACCATAACGCCCAGCAGGAGTTCTACCTCACCGACGTCGTCAAGCACGCCGTGGCCGATGGCCTGCCCGTGGTGGCGCATGTGATTGACGATGCCGTGCAAGTGGCCGGCGTGAACAGCCCGCAGCAACTGGCCGAGCTGGAACGCGAATATCAGCAGCGCCAGGCCGCGCGCCTGATGGCCGAAGGCGTGCGCCTGCGCGACCCCGCCCGCTTTGATGTGCGCGGCCGTTTGAGCTGCGGGCAAGATGTGGACATTGACGTGAACTGCATTTTCGAAGGCCACGTCACACTGGGCAACCAGGTGCGCATCGGCGCCAACTGCATCATCGCCAACTGCACGATTGCCGATGGCGCCGCCATCCACCCCTTCACCCACATCGATGGCGAAAAGCTGGGCGCCAGCGTGGGCCCATGCGCGCTGGTGGGGCCCTATGCCCGCCTGCGCCCCGGCACGCATCTGGGCGCAGAAGTACACATTGGCAACTTCGTGGAAGTGAAAAACTCCACGCTGGCCCAGGGCGCCAAGGCCAACCACCTGGCCTATCTGGGCGATGCCACCGTGGGCGCGCGCGTGAACTATGGCGCGGGCAGCATCACCGCCAATTACGACGGGGCCAACAAGCACCGCACGGTGATTGAAGACGATGTGCACATCGGCAGCAACAGCGTGCTGGTCGCACCCGTGACCATCGGCAAGGGCGGTACCGTGGGCGCCGGCAGCACCATCGGGCGCGACACCCCGCCCCATGCCCTGAGCGTGGTGCGTGGCGCATTGACGCAAAAAGCCAATTACCAGCGCCCCACCAAAAAGCCCAAATCCTGAGAAGCTGTTCAATATCGCCGCGCAGGCGCTTGAATGACGGAAGCAGGCTGTTTGCTGCGTTGCGAATCTTGTCAACCATTTTGCTCATGTAGCACGAGCTATGCACTGCGCCGCAGACAAAGATGTGCGCCTTGCATGCTGCTCCATCTCCAATCGCCGCGCGTTGAGAATTTGAACAAGTTCCGAGAGCGCCAGCGCCAAAGGGCTGAAGCTGCCGCCAAGGCGGCCATCGCTTGTTGGGCAAACAACGCAGGCCATGCTGCTCACTGCGTATTCATCTGCTACCGTCAACCGCTCCGGACGGAGCGCGCACTCGCAGCGCCCCTCACAGATTTCACAAATCCACCAAGGCCGCCTGCTTCCAGGCGGCAGCGGATTCTGCCGCTTCGCCGCGTTGTTCGGCCAACAGGGCCAGGGCGCGCCAAGCATTGCGCTGCAACGCGGGCTCGTCGCGCAGATCGCGCACCGCCTGCTTGAGCAGTTGCTGCGCCTTGCCCCACAGCTGGCGCTGCATGCAGACCATGCCCATGAGGTAACGCAGGGCCGCCTGCTGCGGGTTGCGCAGGTGGGCTTGTTCGATGCGCTCCAGCCATTCGGTTTCGATGTCGTCGCTGCCCGGGCCGTCCAGCACGGCCAGCAATTGGCTGCGCTGAGGGGCTGTCAGCGCCTGCGGCGTTTGCACGTACTGTTCCCACACGGGCAGCAGCCAGGCGCGGGCTCGTGCGGCATCGCCGCCCAGGGCCAGCATGCGCTGGGCCGCTTGCAGGGCCACAGCGGGCTGGGCGCGTTCGCTGGCTTCCAGCCGCGCCCACAGACGCAACAGCTGGTCGGGGTCGCAAGCCGAGGCGATCATGTCGCTGCCCAGCCGCGCCATCAGAACCTGGCTCGCCTCGGGCGAAAAGGCCTTGTGCCGAACCAGGGCGCGGCCCGTTTCCAGCGCCAGCTCGGCCCGGCCCAACTGGCGTGCGGCTTGCAGGCGCAAGCGCAGGGCCTGGATGCGCCGCGCCGTGCCTTTGGGCAATGCGTCCAGCTGTTGCAGGGCTTGCTGGGGGGCGTGGTCGTCCAGCAGCCAGCGGGCAGCACACAGGCGCAGGCCCTCGCGCGTTTCAATGGCGGCTTCGCCCCGGGCCGCTTCGGCCGCGGCTTGCGCGGCTTGCATGGATTTGTCGCGTTCGGGAATGTCTTGCAAGGCGTGGCTGCCCTGCGCCATCATGAAATGGGCCAAAGCGCGCAGCTGCATGCGGTAGGGCAGCACGGGGCCGTCTGCTTGGGATGCAGAGCCTGATTCCTCGCGCCATTCGGCTTCTTGTTGCAAGGCCAGCTGGGCCAGCTTGCGCGCGCGGGCAAAGCGCCCGGCCAGATAGTGCGACAAGGAATCGAGCAGATGCGCGTGCATGGCCCGCTCGCGTTGGCGCATGCGCCAGCGGCGCGCCTGCTGCGGCAAGCCGCGCAGCAGGGCAAAAGCTCGCAGCAGCATTTGCAGCAGCACGAACAGGCCCACCAGCGCCAGCACGGCCAGGTTGAACGACACGTCAATGGCCTTGTTCGGCGGCCAATACAGAGTGACGACGGGCTGGTTGCCGCCCATGAGCAGCGCAAGCAGTACGGCCAGCGTTGCCAAAAACAAGAGCCAAAGCAGCGCACGCATGGGTCAGATCAAGCTCAGCGGCGAGCCGCCAGAATGGATGGTGCCGAGGCCGCAGGCAGCAGCGTGTGCCTTGCGGTTGCTGCGGCAGCTAAAGGCAAAGGGGTGGCCGATGCGGGCGGTGCTGGTGTGTTTGCAGCCGGGCCAGCAGGCGTGACAGCAGAAGCAGGAACAGGGGCGCTTGCCGCCGCACTGACTGGCGCGCCAGCAGCTGCGCTGGCCGTGGCATGCGCCGCAGTGGCTGTTGCAGAAGCTGTTGCCGTGGCGGCCGAAGCCGCATCACCTGGCGGCATGGCAGGCAGCAGTGCCGCTTCCGCCTCGGCCAGGGCTTGCAGGCTTTGGGTGATGGCGGGCAACTCGCCTTCGCGGGCTTGCAACTGCAACTGCTGCAGCGTTTTCTGGGCAGCTTGCACGGCGGGCGATTGGCCGTCGAAATATTGCTCCAGCAGGCTGCTGCTGGCATCCAGATCGCGCTGGGCGGCTTCCAGCTGGCGCAGCAGCAGGGCCATGCGCGCACCCAGCAGGCGTTGGCGCAGGTGTTCGCGCACGTAAGGGATTTGCTCGGGCGCCATCAGCGCCGCGCTGGTGCTGGGCAAGGTGCGCACGCGCACCAGTTGCCCGAGGCTTTCGCTCACGCTTTGCCACAGGCGCAGCCAGCGCGATTGGGGCTCATGCACCGCCACGGGCCGTTTGGGCGCCGGTTTGGGCGCTGAAGCGGGCGTTTCCAACAAGGGCACGCTCTGGCTTTGCAAAGGCAGCGTTTTGATGCCCGGCAGCAGGGCGTCGAGTTCGGCCAGCAGTTGGGCCACGTCCATGACGCGGGCGGCGCGAACATGTGCCAGGTCTTGCGCCACGGCCTGCCGCACCGCCGCCAAACGAGCCTGCTGTGGAGGCTGTTGCGCTTGCCGGGGCTGGGCGGCCAAACGCTGCTCGGCCGCCGTGAGCGCCTGCACCAAGGGCTGCACCTGAGCCGTGAATTGCGCCTGCTGCTGCGCCGTTTGCAGGGACGCGCGCACTTCGGCCAACAAGGCCATGTTCTGCGATTGCGCCAGCGTGTGCAGCAGCGCCTCGGTTTGCTGGCGCTGGGTGTCGATGGCCGCCACTTTCTGCTCCAACAGGGCGGCCTGCTCGCTGTGCTGGGCGCTGTGTTGCGTGGCCTGTTGCAACTGTTGCTTCAAATCACTGGCTTGTGCTTCCAGCCGGGCCAGGTCTTGCGCCATGTGCATGCGCAGTTGCGTGTGGCTGCGCCACATCCAGCCCGCAGCGCCCAAGGCCAACGAGGCCAGTGCCCAGCCCAAAGCCAACCCCAGGCGGGCAGCGCCCGAGAGGCGGGCCGACGGCGCTGCATTGGCCGTTGCATCAGGCGCTGTGGGGGATGATGCCGCTGCGCCTTCGTTCACCAGCACGGCATCTTCCACGGCAGGCGTGGCCGCGCTGCCGGGCAGGGGCGCAGAGCCATCTGGCTGGGGAAGATCGGGCCGTTGATTCATGGCGCGGATTGTAGCGACTGCACCACGTCTGGCAGGCTGGGGCGGCAGAGCAGCACCCGCCCAAAGCCCAGCTGCTGCGCTGCCTGCGCGATGCGCGGGTGCGTGGCCAGCGCCGTGGCGTGAGCCCAGTGCTGCGCGGGCAACAAAGCTGCCAAATGCCGCAGCGCCAGGCCGCTGCTGAAAAGCCAAAGCGCTGGCTCACTGGCCAGGGCAGACGCATCCCGCGCTTGTTCAATCGACCACACGGGGCGCTGGCGCACATAGGCCACCACGCTGTGCAGGCCCACCCCGGCCCGGGTGATGGCTGCGCCCAGCCAGTCGCGCCCGTGGCCTTGGCTCGCATCGCGGTTTCCTGCATCGCCATTGCCTGCATCGCCATCCATGCCGCGCACCCGCAGAATGAGCCGCCCCGCCTGCGCGCAGGCCGCCAGCTGCGGCTGCAACAGGGGCCACAGGGCTTCGGATTCGAATTGGGGGGCGTTGGCTGGGGGGCTGTCGATCAAGGCAGTGGGCACGCCCACATCCAGCAAGGCGCGCCGCGTGCCGGGGCCAACGGCCCAAGCGCGCAAGGCTTGCTGCTGCCAGCGGCTGGCGGCTTGCGGCTGGGCAGCAAAAAAATGCTCAGCCGCCGCGGGGCTGACGAACAGCGCCGCGTGATAGCGCGCCAGCTCCTGCCAGCACTGCTGCAGTGCCTGGCGCAAGCGCGGATCGGCCACGGGCGCAATGTCGATCAGCGGCAGCGCGTGGCAGACCCGGTCTGGCAACTGCGCCTGCAAGGCGGCCTGCCACAGCCAGGCGGCTGCGGCAGGGCGCGTGAGGATGAGGGGCAGGCGGGGCGGCATCGTTTCAGAACGGAGAGCGTGCAGGCATCAGACGCCTGCGCAGGACGCTGGGGAGCAAGGCCAGTCATTCATGCTTTGATGCAAGCCAAGCATGTTGAGAGGCAGCGCTGCTGCGTATTTGGCAAAGGGACAACACCTGAGGAATGAAAGGGGAAAAGAAAAGGACAAGTGGAAAGGGCTAGTAAGGGCTAATGCCAGGCCGCTCATGCGCCGTGCTCGCGTGGCTTGGCTGCGCTTTTCGCATCAATCCCCGCAGCGCTCCGCACAGCACTTGTCGGCGCACCCACTGCCGCGCCGTCCCCAGCCACTTTCTCCGCCACTTTCTCCACCACTTCATCGGCCACAGTCGCCCCTTGGGCAAGCAATTGCTGCGCCACGGCCTGGCCCAGCTGCTCGGCCTGATCCAGCGTGCGGCAATCGGCCTGGTGCTGGGCGCGCAGCAGGCCGCCATCGGGCATGCCCCAGGCGGCGCGCAGATCCAAAGCGTGCTCATCCCGCCAGACGGCATGGGCCGCCAGCGGCACGGTGCAGCTGCCGCCCAGCGCGCGGCTCACGGCGCGTTCGGCCGCGACTTGCAGCCAGGTGGGCTGGTGCGCCAGCGGGGCCAGCACCGGCAGCAAGTCCAGCCGGTCGGCACGGATTTCAATCGCCAAAGCGCCTTGGGCCGCAGCGGGCAGCATGGTGGCTGGCTCCAGATGCTGGCGGATGCGCACATCCAGCTCCAGGCGCTTGAGGCCCGCAGCGGCCAGCACGATGCCGTCGGCCAGCCCTTCGTCCAGCTTGCGCAGGCGGGTATCGACGTTGCCGCGCAGGGGCACGATGCGCAAATCGGGGCGCAAGGCGCGCAGTTGCGCCACGCGCCGCAGGCTGGAGGTGCCCACCGTGCCGCCTGCAGGCACGTCCAGCACGCTGGCGTAGCGCGGCGAAATCCAGGCATCGCGCGCATCTTCGCGCGCCAGCACGCAGGCCAGGCGAAAGCCTTCGGGCAGGGTCATGGGCACGTCTTTGAGCGAATGCACGGCCAGATCGGCCCGCCCGTCTTGCAGGGCGTGCTCGATTTCCTTGATGAAGAGGCCCTTGCCGCCGATTTCGCTCAAAGGGCGATCGAGCACGCGGTCGCCCTCAGTCGTCAGCCCCAGAATCTGCACCTGCTGATGGCCCAGGCTTTGCAGCAGGCCGCGCACATGGTGCGCCTGCCACAGGGCCAGACGGCTTTGGCGCGTGGCAATCACCAGCGGAAATGGACTGGGGGGGCTGGCCGGCTGGCCGGAGCAGGCGGTGGCTTCTTCAGACATATTCATGGCATGAAAAGAAGGGGGCGGATTTTTCAGGGCTTGCATCAAAAAACGCGCATGCCGCATCCGCCACAAGAGCCTGTTCAAGATCTCAACACGAGGCGATTGGACAGCATGCGGAATGGGACGCAAGGCGCAAATTGCAGCGTATGGCCCGAGCTATGGACAAAGTTTGCAACGAAGCAGACCGCCCGCTTCCATTTTCAAGCGCCAACGAGAAGATTGTGGAGATTGTGAACAGGCCCCAAGAGCAAGAGATGCTAGCATGCAGCCCACTCAAGCGATGAGCCGCTAGCAATTGGCCACTGTGATGGGCCACCGCAATTGAGCACCGAATGGGCCCTTGGCTGCCGTGCTTTTGCAGTTCGCAGCACCAGCCAAGCGCGCTTGCCCCCACAGCAAACAGCATGGTGCGCCAAGCCAGCAGCTTCCGGCACGGCCCTGCATTGCATGCAGAAAGATCGCGGCCCAGCGCCCGCGACGACTACGCTGCCTGGCCCGTTATGGACAAAGGTTTGACAGGCGGCGCTTTGAACAGCGTCATCTGCCCAAAGGGCAAACAGGGAGCGTTGCCTGCCTTTCCCAAGCCCCCAAACGGGCGTCCGCAAGCGCCCACTCACCGCCTATCGCTCATGCGCTTGGGGCGTAACGCCGCAGCTCCGCCAAGCCATCGCTGAATATCCAGTGATTAATCCTTATGGATTCATTTTTTCCATGTCTTACAAAGCGGCACATCATCCCCGACAGTTGCCCACATTTTCTGTGGATAACTTTGGGGACAATCTCTTCTCACCCGCTCCAAGAGCTTGATTTATGATGATTGCGACAAATTGATGATCTTTTAATCAAAATAAAATTCTTTTAAAATCAACAAGTTGCACGTACGCATGCGGCTTGGCGCAAGATTTGGTAAGCATTAAGGAGCTTGCAAGCAAACTGTAGATAATCCTGACTGCAACTGCCGTACACAGCATGCAATTTGACGCAAATTCGCCCCCTCAAACGCCAAATCGGCTTACAAGCGGCGCCACGCCAAGGGTCTGGCCCGTGGGGGCCTTGTGCCGCGCGGTGACCGACGCTCTGGAAGCCCGTTTTGGCGCGGTGCAGGTGCAGGGCGAAATCGCCGGATTTGCCCGCGCCGCCAGCGGCCATTGCTACTTCACTTTGAAAGATGCGCAAGGCCAACTGCGCTGCGCCATGTTCCGCCGCGCAGCCAGCCTGCTGGGCTGGGAACCGCGCGATGGCGAGCAGGTGCAAGTGCTGGGCCGCCTGGCCGTGTACGAAGCGCGCGGCGACCTGCAATTGATCGTTGAAAGCGTGCGCCGCGCCGGGCAAGGCGCGCTGTACGAGGCCTTTTTGCGCATCAAGGCAGAACTGCAAGCGCAGGGCCTGTTTGATGCCGCACGCAAGCGCACGCTCACTCCTTTTCCGCGCGGGCTGGGGCTGGTGACTTCGCTCGGGGCCGCTGCCCTGCGCGACGTGGCCACCGCCCTGCAGCGCCGCGCGCCGCACCTGCCCGTGCTGCTGGCCCCGGCCGCGGTGCAAGGCGCAGCCGCCCCGGCGGCCTTGATCGCGGCCCTGCAGCGCCTGTACGCCCTGGCCCGCGCCCAGCAACAGGGCGATGCCACGGCCCTGCAGCTGCCCGTGATCGACAGCATTTTGCTGGTGCGCGGCGGCGGATCGATGGACGATCTGTGGGCCTTCAACGATGCCCAGCTGGCCCACACCATCGTGCAAAGCCCGGTGCCCCTTGTGGTGGGCGTGGGGCACGAAACCGATTTCACCATCGCCGATTTTTGTGCCGACGTGCGCGCCCCCACCCCCACCGCTGCGGCCGAGCTGGCCGCCCTGCCCCGCCAGCAACTGTGGCTGCAGGCCCAGGGCTGCGCCCAGCGCCTGCACCAGCGCGTGCAACGGCAAATGGACGCGCTGGCCCAGCAGCTTGACCGGCTGGCCTGGAGCCTGAGCCGCAGCGCCGCCCCCGTGCGCCAGCACCGCCTGCATCTGCACGAACTGGCCTTGCGCCTGCAGCAATTGCGCCGGGCCGAAGGGGCCAGCCGCCGCCAGCACTTGCAGCATCTGCGGCAACATCTGCTGCAAGCCTCCCTGCGCCAAACGCGGCACGGCCAGCACGCCTTGCAACTGCAAAGCGCCGCGCAAGCCTTGCAAGGCAGCTTGCGCCACAACCTGCAACAGCGGCAATCCCAACTCGACCACTTGCAGCAGCGCTGGCAAACGGCCTGCCAAGGGCAACTGGCAGAACACAGCCAGCGCCTGGCACGCTGCGCCAACAGCCTGCGCCTGCTCAACCCACAGCACACGCTGCAACGCGGCTTTGCCCTGCTGCAAGACGCCAGCGGCCGCTTGCTGTCGCGCCAAAGCGATTTCCACGCAGGCCAGGCCATCACCGCCACCGTGAGCGACGGGCCCGTGCCGCTCACCCCGCAACTGAAAAAACAATTGACAAAACTCCAGCCGCAGCAGCCCGAGCTGGATTGGTAAAGCGCACGCCACACCCCGCCCATGCCTGAAGCCAAAGGAGATTTGCTTGCGCTTTTCTCAGCCGCGTAAAAAGGAGAACTCCCTTTAGCCCTGAGGGATCAAGAGCCTGTTCACAATCTCCCCCGCGGGCGCTTGAAAATGGAAGCGGGCGCTCTGCCGCACTGCCAATATCGTCCATAGCACAGGCTATGCACTTCGCTCATGTCTTTCGATTCGCGCCTTACACTCCATCCCGCCCCATTTCCAATTGCCTCGCGTTGAGGTTTTGAACAGACTCCAACAGGCAGCGATAGCCGGGATGGCGTTCGATATAGGCCCGAACGAAACTGCACTGGGGATCGATTCGATAGCCGCATTGCGCCGCATGATCCAGCACATGCTTGACCAAGGCGGAGCCAATGCCGCGCCCACCCAGCGGCTGCGGCACCACCGTGTGCATGAAACGAAGCGTGTTGCCATGCATGAGGTAGCTTGCGTAGGCCGTGTGTCCGTCCACAACGGCCTCGAAACGCTGGGCCTGGGGCAGATGGGTGATGAGGAGAGCGTGCTGCATAAGGGGCATTCCTGTTGATGCGGTGAGCGTTCAAAGGCCGTTCAAACGTGTTGACTCCAGCCGCTCGGCGCTGAAAAAACCGGCCCGTTCAATCGCATGTTCACCATGACACAAAGCGCCTTATGCCTGGCTTTCGGCAGCGGCGATCTTTTCTTTTCATCGCTCCAATCGGCTTGAAAGAACTGCATCAGACCACGAGCACTTGCCGCAGCAAACTCAAGACTG
This sequence comes from Allobrachymonas sp., assembly GCA_030529505.1. Lineage (GTDB taxonomy): Bacteria > Pseudomonadota > Gammaproteobacteria > Burkholderiales > Burkholderiaceae_C > Brachymonas. The sequence goes on from JAUMWT010000003.1 coordinate 25,619, forward strand.
CGATTTTTTGCTGGCCGTCTGCAGTGAAGGATGCAGCGCGCGCTGCGTGCCCGCGCGGCGCAGGTTCTTGAAGGCGGCAAATTCCCAGGCGCGCATGGCCAGCACCAGGGTGTAGCCCTCGCGATCGGGCGGGGCGGCTTTCTGATCGCTCAGGTGTTGCTGGGCAAAGTCGTTGACGATTTTCCGGATGCGCTCCAGAAACAGGGGCGCATCTGCGCGCGAAATGGTGCCATGCACCAGTTGCAGGCATTCGTCTTCGCCGCCAAAGTGGCCGCCGAAATAGTCGAGCAGCACATGCTCGCGAAAGTATTCCATGACCGGGCCATTGGGCCGCCAGCGAAAGCCTTTGCCGACCTTGAGGCGATAGCGATTGTGCGGGCGCAACTCCAGTATGCCGATGCGATCCAGCTGCGCGAGCAGGGTAATGCATTCGGCTTCGCTGATACGGTAGGTGCTGATGATGTGCTCCAGCGTCCATTGGCTCATGGCCGAAATGGCCACCAGCAGCAGCTTGTCGTTGGCCACAACGGCGCGTTCCTGCTCTAGCGTGAGTTGCAGCAGGGGCGGGCTGCTGCTCATGGCGCGCTGGGCCAGGTCGGCAAAGTCGATGCGCAAGGCGCGGCAAATCGCATCGATGCGCGACAGGGGCATATCGGCCTTGGCGAACATGCGCTTGATGCTGGATTCGGCCATGCCCAGCCGCTGCGCCAGCTCGGCATAGGTCACGCCTGCGTCTTTGAGTTCGGCCTTGATGGCCCTGATCAGTTCGTTGCTGGCGCTCATGGCGATCTCCTTCAAATCTTTTCTCAAATCTTTTCTTTTTGGCTGGCGCAACAGGTAACCCCGCGCGATACCCCAAGGCGCTGCTTGCGCGACTGCGCGCATTATTGCCGCCTGCTTGGACGGCTGGCCCGCAACATGCGCTTCGCTTGTTTGATTCAACAGGAGAAAAGCATGAACAAGAGCAACAGAAAAAGTTTGTTTTCATCCGCAGCCGCCCTTGCCCCGGCAAACGCTGCAGGGCCATTGCACCAAGCGCCGCAACCCTGGGTGAGCGAGGCCGAAGCCAACTGGTGGCACCATGGCAGTTGGCTCACGGGCATGACGCTGCTGCTGTGCGCACTGGCCTTGTGCCTGCCCGGCGTGCCCGTGCCCGACAGCTACCACGCCTTTGCCGATCAGGTGACGTAGTGGGGCTTTTTGCCGCATGCGCGCGATGTGCTGAGCAACGCGGCCTTTGCACTGGCCGGCTGGACCTTGCTGTGGCAGGGGCGGCGCTATGTTCGCAGCGGCGTGGCGCACAAGCGCGTGCTGCCCGCGCTGTACGTGGCGGGCTGGGGATTGATTCTGACGGCCGTTTGCTCTGGCGTGTATCACCTGCAGCCGGATGCACGCGGCCTGGTGCTGGATCGGCTCGGCATGAGCGTGGCCTTTGCCGGTGTGCTGGGCCTGTTGGTAGCCGACCGCTTTGCGCCCGTGCGCGTGCTGCCTGCCATGATCGTGGCCTTGCTGCTGGGCGTGGCGTGTACGCTGGGCGATTTCTTGCACGACAACACCATGCCCTGGGTGCTGTTCCAGTTGGGTCTGCTGGGGCTGATGTTGCTGGCGCCCTGGATCACGCGCGGCCCAGGCGCACAAGCTGCACAGGGCCAAGCGCCCCAAGCCGTGCTGGGCGTGGCCTGGTGGCAGGTGCTGCTGTTTTATGCCCTGGCCAAAGTCTGCGAAATGGGCGACCATGCTTTTTGGCAGCTCACGGGCGAAATCATCAGCGGCCACAGCCTCAAGCACATGGTGGCGGCCGCAGCCGTGTGGCCGGTGTTGCAAGCCTTGCAAGCCCGCCTGAAAGACGCGAAGGCGGCCACTGAACAAACGTCAAAAATTTGACCAGCAATGGCAGAGATAAGGCCAAGCCCGGAAATCAGACGCTGCAAGCGCAGTATGATATTTTTATCAAATCATCTTGCTATAAGATTCTGCACTTGTATCTGCCTGTTTCTCTCTGGACTGCCCATCATGGTTCCACATCTTTCCACGGCCCTGCACGGCCCCATCAATGAACTGGAGCAGCGCATCATCGACTCGATGCCGGCCACGGAACGCTGGTTTCGCCTGGAGTGGATGGAGCACACGCCGGCCTTTTATTGCGCGGCCGACATTCACAACGCAGGCTTCAAGCTGGCAGCCGTCGAAACCAATCTTTACCCCTCGGGCTGGTGCCATTTGAGCGAAGCCACGCTGCCACTGGCCGTGCAGGCCGCGCAGGCGGCCATCGAAAGAATTTGCCCCGAGGCGCGCAATCTGCTGCTGATTCCCGAAAATCAGATGCACGACGCCACCTACCTGAACAATGTGGCGCAACTGGTGCGCATTTTCCGCATGGCGGGACTGAATGTGCGCCTGGGATCGATCAGCAACGACATCAAGGAGCCAACCCGCGTGGACTGGCCCCAGGCCCAGGCTTTGGGCGAGCCCTTGCTGCTGGAGCCCGTGATCCGCAGCGAACGGCGCGTGGGCCTCAAGAACTTCGATCCCTGCACCGTCTTGATCAACAACGATCTGCAGGCAGGCGCGCCGGGCATTCTCGAAGAGCTGTACGAACAATACATCTTGCCGCCCGTGCATGCGGGCTGGCGTGTGCGCCGCAGAAGCCGCCATCTGGCCTGCTACGAAGAAGTGGGCAAGCGATTCGGGCGCATGCTGGGCATCGACCCCTGGTTGATTGCCCCCCTTTTCAGCCCCTGCGGCGAGCTGGATTTGGCGCAAGCAGCAGACAAGGAAACCCTGCGCGGCCATGTCGATGCCTTGCTGAGCCGCCTTCGACGCAAATACAAGGAATACGGCATCCCCGAAAAACCCTTCGTGAGCATCAAGGCCGATCAGGGCGCTGCCGCTGGCATGAAGGGCATTACTGTCTACTCGGTGGACGAACTGGATCGACATTTGCCGCATCTGGGCGGGCACTTGCCGGCCTCGCAGGACAGCCAGCCGGAAAATGCAGGGCGTGTGGACTTGGTGCTGCAAGAAGGCGTGCCCAGCCATGAACGCATCGAGCAGGCAGCCGCCAAGCCCGTGGTTTACATGCTGGATCGCTATGTGGTGGGCGGCTTCTATCGCCTGCACGGCCCATCTGGCGATGCAAAAGCGGGGGCCGCGCAGCACGTGCCGCTGAGCTTTGACGAAAAAAACCAACTGCCCGACCCCGGCGTCAAACCCGGCGCCAGCGTGCCCAACCGCTTCTACATGTACGGCGTGGTGGCTCGGCTGGCGATGCTGGCCGCCAGCTACGAGTTGGAAGCCACCGACCCGGAGGCAGCACAGCCATTTTGAAACGCTGCCTGACCTGCGTTGCAGCAAAAAACAAGAAGTGGAATGGCTCAAGCGGCCCAGGCAACTCTGCTCTCCCTGTCTTCTTCCTGTTTTTGTTTGCCCGATGCACACAGGCGCTGGCCGGGCCCGGCGAGCTGCAGCGAATCGGCTCCAAGCAGCCAACACAGGCCAGCAAAAAACGTCCATCGCATACCAGAACCGGATCGACCCCTGCTCGTCATGCGCTGCACAACGCTTGGCCTGCCCCCCGCCATTGCTCATTTCCCCGTGCCATATCACGGCCCGCCTCAATAGACCGAAGCCCTGTGCCCAAGCCTCTATCGGCAAGCCGCGCTTCTTTCAGGCTTGATTGATGAAACCCACCTTGATCGTTTACTCCACCACCGATGGGCAGACGCTGCGCATCTGTGAGCGTCTGCAAACCCTGCTGGCACAGCACCAATTGCCCGTGCAGCTCATGCCCGTGGCCGCCGCGCAAACGCTCGATGTATCGGCCTTTGGCGTGGTGGTGCTAGGGGCCAGCATCCGTTACGGACGGCACCAGCAGGAGGTATACCGCTTCGTGGTCCGGCACAAAGCCACTTTGCACGAACGGCCGAGCTTGTTTTTTTCCGTCAGCGCGGTGGCGCGCAAGCCTGAAAAGCAAAGCGCGCAAGGCAACCCCTATGTGCGCAAATTCTTGCGTCAAACCGGCTGGCAGCCGCAGCATGTGACCGCGTTTGGCGGGCGCATCGACTACCCGCTCTATGCTTGGCTCGATAAGCAGATCATCCGCCTGATCATGCGGCTCACCAACGGGCCCAGCGATGGGCGCAGCTGCAACGAATTCACCGATTGGCAGCAGGTAGAAGCCCTGGGCCAAAAAGTCGCCGAGCTGCAATGGCAATGGGGCCACGCCCGCTGCGGCAAAGACGGCAGCAGAAGCGATGAATCGCGCCGCCCCGCTGCCGTCCGTTGCTGAATAAGTGACAGGCTAAGCTAAGTACAGGCGCAAAGACGGATACGCACGAGATACGCATCAGAAAGCGCCCGCCTATTTTTGGGCAGGCCTTGCGCTTCAAAAACAAAGCGCCAGGCGCCCAAGTAGCGCCAGCCCAGTCCAATGAAGCGCCACGGCCTAGCTGCTCAGACAGGCCGATTGTCATCTTGCAATGCATACCAAAGAAACGCCATTGGCCAACGCTCCGCTTGTCGTCCTGCCTCGTCGCCCCGCTTTTTGTGCAAACGCCCTGATCTGCTGCCCATGTGGCACGCGCTTCCATTCCCCATCAAGGCACGGAATAACCCAATCTGCAATCAAAGCAAAAGGCTCAGGCCCTCACCGCTGGCAGACGGCGCAGCAGCAAACGGCCCAGCGCCAATGCAATCCCAGGCGAGACTGCGGCCAGCCCCAAGAGCCACGAGCTGGAAAGCTGCACACCCGGTATGCTCAGCATGACAAAAAGCGCCAAGGTATTGTTGAGCGCATGCACCAGCATGGGGGCCAGCAGCGAACCGGTCCACTCGTAAGCCAGCGCCAGCAGCACCCCCATGATGAACAGCGCGGGCCACTGGGTGATTTGCCCATCGCCCACATGCACCACCGCAAACAGCAGGGACGAAACAAGCGCCCCAATGCCGCTCGTCACCGGCAGGGGCAACCAGCGCGCCAGCCCATCACGCAAACTGCGAAACAGCAGGCCGCGAAACAGCCACTCTTCCCCCAGAGCGGCCAGCACCGCCACGGCCAGCACCAGCGCCACGTCGGAAATCACGCTGGCGCCCAGCCCCAATGAGAGCGCCACTTGCTCAGAAGCCGCCCGCGCGCCGGGAACGATCGCTTCAAACACATTCACCACAATTTGAATCGTGATCGTGATGCCCATCACCACCCCCATGTGCCAGCCCAGCAAGCCCTTGGGCGCGGGAAAGTCTGACGCTTCAACGCGCCGGCTGGCCAGCCAAGGCGTGAGCAAAGCTACCGCGATGAAGAGGGGCGCATACAGCAAGACGCTGACATGCTGCCAGGCACTGTGCTCCGCCCAAACGCTCCAGACGTATTCCACAAAGCCCAGCCCCACCGTGCCGGGCACCAACAGCAACAGGGCCAGCAGAAAATACCACCAGGCAAAGCGCCCGCGCGGCAGCAAATAACCGGGCGCCAAGCGTGCGCGCCAAACTGAAGCAGGGACGGTGTTGACTTTAGGCATGAAGAAGAGCAATCAGAAAAGAAAAGCGCAAGAGAGCCGCACCCGGAAACGCATCCGCACTGACCCAAACGGCTGGCCACTGAGCTTGGCAAAAAAAGTCCATGCTTTGCGCGCGGCAGATGCTGAATCGGCAAGAAATGGGCTGGACTGATCAGCCGCATGGCTGCCGCACCGTCCGCAGGCGGATGCGGCTGTGCCATTTGAAGCGGGTAGCAGACAGCGTGTGCTGAGAACACGCTGTATATACGCAACGCATGCGCCATGCATTTTGGCCCAGCTTTTGTTGGCCGTGTTGCGCACACGATTATTGAATGGGCATGCACTCAAGGCTAGGGCCTGTTCATACTCCTTTGAAAGATGCGTTGCGCTTCAAAAGATCACTCGTCAAGATGGCAGCTGCCGCCAAGGTGCGATCCTTGGCTAGGCTGGCAACGCAGACGATGGCCTTTTGAGCGCAACCCGAAGGAAGCAGTCTGCCAGAACCTCTCATCAAGGCCAAAGCGCGGCGCGCTGTCGCAGCGCAAACTCAGCGAAGCATCGCATCCGAACAGAACAGCTTGCCTTCGGCGCGCTCGCTAAAGCACATCACCCGTCTTGCCTATCTGGTTCAGCAGCGCATGGCGACAACTGGCCGCCTTAGCCAGTGCGCTTTTGATACGCAAAACCTCTTTCAAAAGAAACTAAACAATTCCCGGCCTCCTGCTCCAGCGCCCTCTTTTCTGCCCTGGCAGGGGATGCAGCGCATATCGTCTGACTGTCTCATGCCTGGCCGCTTGTCGCATAACAGCTAGGCGCCCCCCCCAGAGAACTGCGCTGCGCCTGCGTGGCATCACGCCTAGCTGTGAAATGTCAAGAGGTTGTTTCTCGGCATGGGAAGTCGGCTCATGGGAGGCAGGCGGCCGATGCCATGGTGCGGTCGGCGCCAGTTGTAGTGGTGTTGCCAGCTGAGCAGCGCCTGGGCGCGTTGGGCTGAGCTCTGGTAGGTCCAGCCGTAGGCCCACTCGCGCAGGGCCGACTGGATGAAGCGCTCGGCCTTGCCGTTGGTCTGGGGCCGGTAGGCCCTGGTGAACTTCTGGACGATGCCATGCTGGGTGCAAGCAGCGCGCAAGGCCCTGGAGCGAAACGCCGCGCCGTTGTCGCTCAGCACGCGCTTGATGCGCACGCCCAGGCTTGCGTAGTAGGCCACTGCGTCATGCAGGAACTGCACCGCGCTTGCCTGGCGTTCGTTGGGGTGCATGCCGGTGAAGGCAACGCGCGCATGATCGTCCACAGCCACGAACAGGTACTCCCAGCCGGCGCCTCTGACCGAGTCGCGCCGGTGACCCGTCACCCGGTGACTGGGCCGCTCGATGCGTCCGAGCTTCTTGATGTCGATATGCAGCAGATCGCCCATGGCTTCGTGCTCGTAGCGCTGCACGCTCTCGCGCGGCTGCAGATCCGACAGCCGCGACAGTCCGGCGCGAGCCAGCACGCGGCTGACCGTGGCGGTGGACACGCCCACCTGCTGGGCGATCCTCGCTTGCAGCCAACACTTGCGGCGCAGTTCCACGATCAGCAAGGCGGTGTCCGGTGAAATTGCCTTCGGAGAACGCTTCGGGCGCGATGAGGCATCGGCCAGCCCCGGCAGGCCTTCGGCCAGGTAGCGCCTCAGCCATTTGCGTGCGGTGGGCGCTGTCACGCCGTGACCAGCAGCAGCCTGTGCGGCATTCAAACTACGCTCGGTCATGTCCTGAACCATTTCAAGGCGACGGGCAAAGGTAAGTCGGGCATTCTTATGGGTGTTCATCCGGCTGTCTCTGGAAGTTCTGGCTGTTTGGCAACTCCCAGTCTCCCAGACTCAGCTCGGGTGGACGCCAGAAACAACGTATTGAGACATCACACCTAGCCGCAGAGGATGTGGCTGCTGTCATCTGACCAAGCCTGCAACACCCGGCCGTCACTAGAGCGATTTCGATTTAATTCACTACATATCCAGCTGATCTGAAGTAATTGGCGCACTCTTGAGCCGAGAACAGATCAACCAATTGCCCCATGCGCCACCACAGCGCATCCACCGTGCGCTCACCCGCCCTGCGCAGCAGGGCCTTGAACTTGGCAAAGAGCTTTTCAATGGGGTTCAGATCCGGCGAGTACGGCGGCAGATAGCGAATGCTGGCGCCCACGCCTTCAATGGCTTCTCGCACGCCCGCGACCTTGTGGCTGGAGAGGTTGTCGGCAATGACGATGTCGCCAGGGCGCAGCGTCGGGCACAGAAAGGTTTTGACCCACGCCAGAAACAAGGCGCCATTGATGGGGCCGTCGCTCACCATGGGGGCGGTCAGCGCATCACAGCGCAGGGCGGCAATAAATGTGCTGGTTTTCCAGTGCCCATGCGGGGCACTGGCCACGCAACGCTGCCCGCGCGGGGCGCGCCCGCGCAGCGGCGTCATGCCGGTGCTGCTCCATGTCTCGTCCAGAAATACCAAGCGCCCGGCATCGAGCTGGTTCTGCTGCTGTACCCAGCTCGCCCGTGCCCGCTGCACGTCTTCACGTTCTTGCTCGCTGGCGTGCAGCGTTTTTTTTGAAGCTCAGCCGCCATTTGTTGAGCTGGTGCCACAACGCCGAGGATTTGATGCTGATGCCATGCTGGCCCAAACGCTGGCACATTTGCACCAAGGTCAGATCGGGCTCTGCCTTGATCCAGTCGCGGATCATGCCCTCCACTGGCGCCAGCCGGGAGATGCGCTTGCCGCCTTGCTGTCGGCTGCTGCGCTGGCCTTCTTTCTCCAAGCGATCACGCACCCGATACACCCACATGCGGCTGACTTCGTAACGACGGGCAATGGCGCCGGAGCCCTCTCCTCGCTCCAGTGCACTAAGCACTCGGTCTCGCAGGTCTTGCGAATAGGCTCGCATCTCATGCGATGGCTGCCAGAGAAAGCCTTATTGTGTCACCATTTCAATCAAGGTTGCTCTAGCGCATCTCCCAAGGTCAAGGATGTGAGCTGTCTCTCTCGCCAACGCTGGGGGCAGTGTTGCGCATTGACAGTTCCTCTCGCACTGCTCTGCAGGCGGTCGGCAAGAAAAAGTCAAACAACAAAAAAGCCTGCAAGCTGTGAAACCTGCAGGCTTTTCAAATTTGGTTGCGCGAGAAGGATTTGAACCTCCGACCTTTGGGTTATGAGCCCAACGAGCTACCAGACTGCTCCATCGCGCGACGGGATTGGAATTGTAGCATGAAATAAAGATTTATTCCTTATCGCTTGCTGGCTCTGCCCGATCCACCAACTCGATCAGGGCCATGGGCGCATTGTCGCCATTGCGAAAACCCATCTTCAAAATACGCGTGTAACCGCCAGGGCGCTTGGCGAAGCGGGGGCCCAGATCCGTGAACAGCTTGGTCACTGCCTGATGCGCACGCGAAGCCTCGCCATCACGGCGCTGGCGGCCGGCCACGCGGCTGTAAGCCAAACGGCGATTGGCAACCGAGTCCACCTTGGCCAAGGTGATCAGCGGCTCGATGACGCGACGCAGCTCTTTGGCCTTGGGCACGGTTGTCTTGATGGCCTCATGCTCAATGAGCGAAGTCGCCATATTGCGCAGCATCGCCACGCGGTGGCTGCTGGTGCGGTTCAATTTGCGGAGTTTCAGTCCGTGACGCATGGAAGTGTTCCTTTCCTTATCAAAATACCGGCAGCCGTTTCAAGGTACTGCCGGGTCACATGCGAGTTCAGTTAAAAATCAGCGTTTTTCCAAGCCAACCGGCGGCCAGCTTTCCAGCTTCATACCCAAAGTCAGGCCACGTGTGGCCAAAACCTCCTTGATTTCATTGAGCGATTTGCGGCCCAAGTTCGGCGTTTTGAGCAATTCGTTTTCAGTGCGCTGAATCAGATCACCGATGTAGTAGATATTCTCGGCCTTGAGGCAGTTGGCTGAGCGCACCGTGAGTTCAAGTTCGTCCACCGGGCGCAAGAGCACAGGATCGAACTGCGCTGCACTGCGCGCGGGCGCATCAAAGGCATCCAGGGCGCTGCCTTCCAACTGAGCAAACACCGCCAATTGCTCAACCAGAATTTTGGCGGAAGAGCGCACGGCATCTTCTGCCGAAATCCCGCCATTGGTTTCGATGTCGATGACCAGCTTATCCAGATCCGTACGCTGTTCAACACGTGCGCTTTCAACGGCATAGCTCACGCGCTTGATGGGCGAAAACGAAGCATCCAACACGATGCGACCGATGAATTTGAAAGGCTCATCTGCATGGCGGCGCATGGAGCCTGGCACATAACCCACACCCTTTTCCACCTTGAGCTGCATGTCGAGCTTGCCGTTTTGCGACAAGTGGCAGATCACATGGTCGGGATTGATGATTTCCACATCGTGCGGCACCTGGATATCGGAAGCCTTCACCGGGCCTTCGCTTTCCTTGCGCAGCGACAAGGTCACTTCATCGCGGTTGTGCAGCTTGAAAACCACGCCTTTGAGGTTCAAGAGGATTTCAACAACATCTTCCTGCACACCATCGATAGAAGAATACTCATGCACGACTCCGGCAATCGTCACCTCCGTCACCGCATAGCCCACCATGGACGAAAGCAGAACCCGGCGCAGCGCATTGCCCAAAGTGTGGCCATAACCACGCTCGAACGGCTCAAGCGTTACCTTGGCCCGATTGGCGCTGACCTGCTCAACCTGGATGTTTTTGGGCTTCAATAGATTGGTTTGCATTCTGCCTTCCTTCTCAATACCCCCGGCTCGTTACACCAGTAAGGCTGATAGGCCCTTCTGCCGCATGCCTGCAGCATGAAGAGCCGATTATTTGAAAGCGGGGTTTTAAAAATCCGCAACCACCAAGCGTTCGGGGCAGGCACAGGGCCTGCCACAGTGCAAAAGATCAGCGTGAATACAATTCCACAATCAACGATTCGTTGACGTCTGCAGCAAATTCGTCGCGATCAGGCGCTTTTTTGAACACGCCTTCGGCCTTGTCGGCACTCACCTCAACCCATGCAGGGAAACCGATCTGTGCAGCCAACTGCAAAGCCTCAACCACACGCGCCTGCTTGGCCGATTTTTCACGAACGGCCACCACATCGCCCGGTTTCACCATCAAAGAGGGAATGTTCACGGGCTTGCCATTGACCAAAATGGCTTTGTGGGAAACCAGCTGGCGCGCTTCTGCACGCGTAGAGCCAAAGCCCATGCGGAAAACGACGTTATCCAGACGCGACTCAAGCAGATTCAGCAAATTGGCACCCGTGTTGCCACGACGGCGCTCCGCCTCTTCGAAATAACGACGGAACTGGCGCTCCAGCACGCCGTACATGCGCTTGACTTTTTGTTTTTCGCGCAATTGCAGGCCATAGTCGGAAGTGCGCGCACCAGAGATGCGGCCATGCTGACCTGGCTTGGTATCAAATTTGCATTTGTTGCTGACTGAGCGACGCGCACTCTTCAGGAAGAGATCGGTGCCTTCACGGCGGGAAAGTTTTGCTTTGGGGCCAAGATAACGTGCCACGTTGTTTTCCTTTTCAAAACTGCTGCCTCAAGCCAAGGCAGGAGCCGCCAACATTCAAAAAGCTGGCGGCGGTGGACTTCAGAGAACAAAAATCAGATGCGACGGCGCTTCTGGGGACGGCAGCCGTTGTGCGGAACAGGCGTCACATCAGAAATCGAGGTGATGCGAATACCCAGCGCGGCCAGCGCACGCACCGACGATTCGCGACCAGGGCCAGGGCCTTTGATTTCAACCTCAAGATTTTTAATCCCCTGCTCCATGGCTGCACGGCCAGCCACTTCGGAAGCCACCTGCGCGGCAAAAGGCGTGGACTTGCGCGAGCCCTTGAAACCTTGACCGCCGGAAGAAGCCCAAGCCAGCGCATTGCCTTGGCGATCGCTGATCGTGATGATGGTGTTGTTGAACGAGGCATGCACGTGCGCAATGCCATCAGCAATGTTCTTGCGAACCTTTTTGCGCACGCGAGCAGCGGCCGAATTGGAGGGTGCTTTAGCCATAGTGAATTTTTGCCTTCAATTATTTCTTCAAAGACTGAGCGGCCTTGCGCGGCCCTTTGCGGGTACGTGCATTGGTGCGCGTACGCTGCCCATGAACCGGCAAGCCGCGACGATGGCGGAAGCCGCGATAGCAACCGATATCCATCAGGCGCTTGATATTGATCGTCACCTCACGGCGCAGGTCGCCTTCCAGGGTAAATTGGCTCAAGGCTTCGCGGATCTTTTCCAGATCCTCGTCGGTCAAATCCTTGATTTTTTTGGAGTAAGCAATGCCACAGGCTTCGCAAATCTTGCGCGCACGCGGACGGCCAATGCCATAAATGGCCGTGAGACCAATCTCAGCGTGCTGATGCGGCGGAATATTGATACCAGCAATACGTGCCATGTTCTTCCTCTGTTAAATCTAGATCAGCCCTGACGCTGCTTGTGGCGAGGATCAGAGCAAATGATGCGCACCACGCCTTTGCGACGGATGACTTTGCAATTGCGGCAAATTTTCTTTACCGAAGCCAATACCTTCATGCTTCTCTCCTTGAATTCTTCTGCTTTAATGCTAAAAACTGCTGCCAAGTTATTTGGCCCGGAAAACGATACGCGCCTTGCTCAAATCATAAGGCGTCAATTCTACCGTCACCTTGTCGCCAGGCAAGATGCGGATGTAATGCATGCGCATTTTCCCGGAGATATGGCCCAAAACCTCGTGGCCATTTTCCAGCTTGACCTTGAATGTTGCATTAGGCAGGTTTTCCAAAACCTCGCCCTGCATCTGAATAACGTCATCCTTAGCCATAGATCACTTGCCCGGCAACTTGAAGTTGGCTTTTTTCATCAGGCTCTCATACTGCTGAGCCATGAGATAGTTTTGAATTTGCGACATCAGTTCCATGGTCACACCCACAACGATGAGCAGGGAAGTGCCGCCGAAATTGAAAGGAATGGAACTGAAACGCAAGCGCACGAACTCGGGCAGCAAGCAAACCGCCGTGATGTAAATCGCCCCGACGAAAGTCAGACGCAGCAAAACCTTGTCCAAATAGCGCGCCGTATTTTCACCAGGTCGGATCCCAGGAACGAAAGCCCCGCTCTTTTTCAAATTGTCTGCCGTTTCGCGGCTGTTGAACACCAGGCCTGTGTAGAAAAAACAGAAAAACACAATGGCCAGCGCATACAAAGCGATATAGATCGGCTGCCCGGGCATCAAAGCCGCCGCAATGTCCTTGAGCCAACGCATGCGATCACTGCCAGCAAACCAACTGGCGACCGTAGCCGGCATGAGAATGATGGAAGAGGCAAAGATCGGCGGAATCACGCCGGCCATATTGATTTTCAGTGGCAGATGCGAGGCTTGACCGCCATACACCTTGTTCCCCACCTGACGCCGGGCATAGTTCACCAAAATCTTGCGCTGCCCGCGCTCGACGAATACCAGGAACACGGTTACCAAAGCCACACTCACCAAAATCAGCAAGGCAAAGGCCGGATTCATCGCATTATTGCGCACCAAGTCCAGCAGACTGATGACGGCTGTCGGCAAGCCCGAAGCAATCCCTGCAAAAATGATGATCGACGTGCCGTTGCCGATGCCACGCTCCGTGATCTGCTCGCCGAGCCACATCAGGAACATGGTACCGGTCGTCAGGGTCACAACTGTCATGAATTTGAACAGAAAGCCCGGCGACAACACCAAGCCGGGCGTTCCCTCCAGCATGGCTGCAATGCCAAACGACTGGAAAACCGCCAGCAAAAGCGCCGCATAGCGCGTGTATTGGCTGATTTTCCGCTGCCCCGCCTCACCTTCTTTCTTCAATTGCTCCAGCGTTGGAACCACATAGGTCACCATCTGGATCACAATCGAAGCCGAGATATAGGGCATGATGCCCAAGGCAAACACGGAAAAACGCTGCAAGGCCCCGCCAGAGAACATATTGAACAGGTTCAGGATACCGGTCTGGCCCTGATCCTGAAACATTCTCTGCAATTGCGCCGGATCAATTCCCGGCACCGGGATATGCGCCCCGATGCGAAACACGACCAGAGCCAGCAACAAGAAAAGCAGGCGCCGACGCAGCTCCGCCATTTTGGGAGCAGAAACGTTTCCGAGACTTGGACTGCTTGCCACGAGAGTGCCTTAACGATTAAGCCACGCTGCCACCGGCCGCTTCAACAGCCGCCTTGGCACCAGCAGTTACGCCGATACCCGAAAGCTTGACGGCCGACTTGATTTCGCCGCTGTTGATGAGCTTGACGGTTTTGATCATTTGTCCGACCAGACCGGCTTGCTTGAGAGCCAGCAGATCCACTTCAGCCAGATTCAGGGCCGCCAATTCAGACAGATTGATTTCAGCTGTATAGCGCAAGGTGCGCGACTTGAAACCACGCTTGGGCAGGCGGCGCTGCAAAGGCATTTGACCGCCTTCGAAGCCCACTTTGTGATAGCCACCTGCGCGCGACTTCTGACCTTTATGGCCACGGCCAGCCGTTTTGCCCAGACCGGAGCCAATGCCCCGGCCCACACGGCGCTTGGCATGTTTGGAGCCCTCTGCAGGCTTGAGCTTATTGAGTTCCATCTTCAGACCTTACAGAACCTTCACCAGATAGGCGACCTTGTTGATCATGCCGCGCACTGCAGGGGTATCCTCCAGTTCGGCCACGCTATTGAGTTTGCGCAGGCCCAAGCCGCGAATCGTGTCACGGTGGGACTGCTTGGTGCCGATGGGGCTGCGCACCAACTGCACTTTCAATGTTTGCTTGTTGGACATGTGTTTCTCCATCAGGCAGCAAAGATGTCTTCAACACTCTTGCCACGTTTGGCAGCCACTTCCGCAGGAGTGGTCGCATTGCGCAGCGCATCCAGCGTTGCACGAACCATGTTGTAGGGATTGGAGGAGCCGTGGCTCTTGGCCACCACATCCGTGATTCCCATGACTTCAAAAACCGCACGCATCGGGCCGCCGGCGATGATGCCCGTCCCTTTGGGAGCCGGCGACATCATGACGCGGGATGCGCCGTGATGACCCGTGACCTGGTGGTGCAAGGTGCCGTTCTTCAGGGAAACCTTCACCATATTGCGACGGGCCTCTTCCATGGCTTTTTGCACGGCAGAAGGCACTTCCTTCGACTTGCCCTTGCCCATGCCAACGCCGCCATCGCCATCGCCCACCACGGTCAGGGCTGCAAAGCTGAGAATGCGACCACCTTTGACCACCTTGGTTACGCGGTTGACGGCGATCATCTTCTCGCGCATGCCGTCGTCGCGGGCGTCATCCTGGGGTTTAGCTTGTACTCTTGCCATTTTGTTTTCCATCCACTCAGAATTGCAGGCCTGCTTCGCGGGCAGCTTCGGCCAAGGCCTTCACGCGACCGTGATAGGCATAACCTGCACGGTCAAAAGCCACCTTCTCGACGCCAGCAGCCTTGGCCTTTTCAGCGATGCGCTTGCCAATGATGGCTGCGGCAGAGACGTTGCCGCCTTTGCCCGCCGCACCCAACTCCTTGCGCACGTCGGCCTCGTTGGTAGAGGCCGAAGCCAGCACCTTGCTGCCACAGGCAGAAATCAGGGCAGCGTACATGTGCAGATTGGTGCGGTTGACCGACAAACGCGGAACGCCTTGGGCCCGAATGCGGATCCGGGTTTGGCGCGCACGACGCAAACGTTGTTCTTTCTTGCTCAACATGACAACGCTCCTTATTTCTTCTTGGTCTCTTTGATGATGACGCGCTCATCCGCGTAGCGAATGCCCTTGCCTTTGTAAGGCTCTGGCGGACGCAGGGCGCGAATCTCGGCCGCAACCTGCCCCACACGCTGACGATCAGCCCCTTTGAGCACAATCTCGGTCGGGCTGGGCGTAGCCACCGTCACGCCTTCGGGCATCTCTTTATTCACAGGATGCGAGAAGCCAATCGAAAGGTTCAGGTTCTTGCCTTGCGCAGCGGCCTTGAAACCCACGCCGACAAGCGACAATTTTTTCTCGAAGCCTTGGCTCACGCCAACGACCATGTTATTGACGAGTTGACGCATCGTGCCGGACATGGCATTAGCCTCGCGGCTTTCGTCGGCGGGCGAGCAAGTGATCTTGCCGTCCTTGCTTTCGATTTGCACGGAGCGGTGACGCGGCAAAGACATATTGCCGCCAGCACCCTTGACCTTGACGACGTCGTTATCAATAACGACTTCAACCCCTTGCGGGATGACGATAGGAAGCTTACCTACACGGGACATGTTCTTTTCTCCTCGCTGCGGGTCAAGCCACGTAACACAGCACTTCGCCGCCAACACCGGCAGCGCGCGCCTTGCGATCCGTCATCACGCCCTTGGGCGTTGTGACGATGGCAATGCCCAGGCCATTCATGACCTGCGGCAGCACCTTGCTGCCCTTGTAGACGCGCAGACCCGGGCGGCTGACACGCTCAATGCGCTCAATTACCGGACGGCCGGCGTAGTATTTGAGGGCGATATCCAGCACGGACTTGCCGTCTTCCGTTGTCAGACGGAAGTCGTCGATATAGCCTTCATCCTTCAAAACCTGAACAATAGCCGCCTTGACTTTGGATGCAGGAACGCTGACGCTGGCTTTGTTCACCAGCTGCGCGTTACGGATGCGAGTCAGCAGATCGGCAATGGGATCACTCATGCTCATCTTGTATTCTCCTGCCGATTACCAGCTGGCCTTGGTGACACCAGGGATGCCACCGGCAAAGGCGATTTCACGCACCTTCGCACGACCCAAACCGAATTGACGGAAAGTGCCACGCGGGCGACCGGTCAGTTCACAACGCTTGCGCTGACGCGTCGGATTGGCATTGCGCGGCAATTTCTGCAAGGCCAAACGGGCCGCATCACGCTCTTCCAAGCTCTTGTTGACGTCATTGGCAATGGCCTTGAGCTCGGCATGCTTTTTCGCAAACTTGGCAACGAGCCGTTCGCGCTTGAGCTCACGCTGAATAAGTGCAACTTTAGCCACAGAGCACCTCAGTTCTTAAAGGGAAAACGGAAACCAGAGAGCAAAGCCTTGCACTCCTCGTCGGTTTTGGCTGTTGTGGTGATGCTGATGTTCAGACCACGCAGCGCATCCACCTTGTCGTATTCGATTTCCGGGAAAATGATCTGCTCTTTGACGCCGATGTTGTAGTTGCCGCGACCATCGAAAGAGCGACCGGAAACACCACGGAAATCGCGCACGCGAGGCAGAGCGATCGTCACGAAGCGATCCAGGAATTCATACATCTGAGCGCCGCGCAGCGTCACCATGCAGCCCAAGGGCTGACCTTCACGCAGTTTGAAGCCAGCAATGGCTTTGCGCGCTTTGGTGACAACCGGCTTTTGACCCGCAATCTTGGTCAAATCCGCCACGGCGTTTTCCATCACTTTTTTATCAGCAACAGCTTCGCCCACACCCATATTGAGCGTGATCTTGGTCAGACGCGGCACCTGCATTGGCGACTTGTAGCCGAACTGCTTCGTCAGCTCAGGCACCACTTTTTCACGGTAATGTTTTTGCAAACGCGCCATGCTCATGCCACCTTGATTTCTTCGCCGCTGGATTTGTAGACACGCACGCGCTTGCCTGTTTCCAGCGTTTTGATACCCACACGGTCAGCCTTGCCGGTAGCCGCATTGAAAATAGCCACATTGGACTGATGAATCGGCATGGCCTTATCCACAATGCCACCCTCAATTCCCGCCATGGGATTGGGCTTGACATGCTTCTTCACCATATTGATGCCATCAATCACCAAGTAGGAGTCACACTTGCGCTGAGTGACCGTGCCACGCTTGCCTTTGTCGCGACCGGCGATGACAATCACCTGATCGCCTTTACGGATCTTGTTCATGCCAACACTCCTTACAACACTTCAGGCGCCAGCGACACGATCTTCATGAAACGCTCGGTACGCAGTTCACGCGTTACCGGGCCGAAGATGCGTGTACCGATCGGCTCCAGCTTGCTGTTCAGCAAAACAGCCGCATTGCCATCGAACTTGATCAAGGAGCCATCGCCACGACGAATGCCCTTGGCCGTACGCACGACCACGGCGCTGTAGATTTCGCCTTTTTTGACGCGCCCGCGCGGAGCAGCCTCTTTGACGCTAACTTTGATGATGTCGCCCACATTGGCATAACGGCGCTTGGAACCACCCAGCACCTTGATGCACAGCACGGACTTGGCGCCCGTGTTGTCGGCAACCTCTAGACGAGATTCTGTTTGGATCATTTGTAGTTTCCCAACTTGAATTCGCAAACGCCACAAGCACACACCGCTCATGACCTCACAAACCAGTCTTGGGCCCGTCATGCAGCCGCAAACCATTTGCGACCCATGTTTGGGCAGAAGGTCTCACCCCGAATTGAGGCGAAGCGACGATTATGCACCGATTTATGCTTTCGCGCAAGCGCCAAGCGTACTTTTTGCAAAAATTTGATCGAAATACCCACTGGCACGGTCTCTGCAGCCGCTGCGCTATTCAAAAACTTCAGCAAAGATGCAAAAAAACAACGCGTCGATCGCAGCATGCTTGCTGGCGTCCAGGCCTCGCACGGCACCCGCACAAACGATCATCTCTCCAAACTCTCGACCGCCAGCGACCCAACAGATACAAGCCTTTGCGTTTGCCCAGGCACTCACCTGTTCGTGTGCTCAACACGGGGCGCCCGGATCTGAAGAAGGATGGCTTTAGAAGCTGTTCCCAAACCTCCACGCGAAGCGATTGGATGGAGGAGGGGATGGTGCAAGGAGCAAACCGCCCGCGCCACGACTCTTCAGCCTGTGGCCGCAAAGAGATCGCGAACACGCTCATCGGCAAGCCTTGCCTGTTGCGGCCTTCAAGCGCCCACGGCCTGAGTCATAATCACCGTCTTTCGTTCTGCCGCGCGGAATGGTCATACTTTCGGTTTCAATACCAAAAACCGCCGTTTGCGCCTTTTCCATCCGATGCGGCATCGACCTAAGCCATCTTTCCCTCCATTGCCCAAGGAGTTTCTCCGTGTCCGTGCTTACCATCCTTCGTGATGCTGGCTGGCCCGTCTGGCCGCTGATTCTGGCCTCCATGGCGGCGCTGGCGCTGATCATCGAACGCTTCATCAGCCTGCAATCCGCCCGCGTCACGCCTCCCCAATTGCTGGAAGAAGCCATGAAAGCCAGCCAATCGGGCGTGCCCAGCGCCGAGGTGGTGAATCAGCTCGAACAAAGCTCCGTTCTCGGCGCGGTGCTGGCGACGGGCTTGCGCGCAGTCAAAAGCAACCCCGGCATCAACGCCGACGATTTGCGCGCCACGCTTGAAGGCGCAGGCCGCACGGCCGCGCACCAACTGGATCGCTACCTGGCTGCCCTGGCAACGATCGCATCGGTTTCGCCGCTGATGGGGCTGCTGGGCACCATCGTGGGCATGATCGAGATGTTCAGCGCGCAAAGCACGGGCACGCCCGCCAGCCCGGCCAACATCGCTCACGGTATTTCGGTGGCGCTCTACACCACGGCTATCGGCCTGATGATCGCCATTCCCACCCTGCTGTTCTGGCGCTATTTCCGCGGCCGGGTCGATGCCTATCTGCTGAAGATGGAAGTCGATAGCGAACGCTTTTTGCGCCACTTGCTCAGCATTCGCAAGAAGTAAACAGGCTTGCCCCTCCTGCGCCACAACAGGGTGACCACCATGCAATTCAAGCGACGCCGATCCGACGAGCCGGAAGTCAACATCATTCCTCTGATTGATGTGCTGATGGCGATTCTGATCTTTCTGATGCTGACCACCACCTTCCACAAATTCACCGAACTGCAACTGCAATTGCCCACGGCCAATGCAGAAGCTGCGCGTGACTACCCCAAAGAAGTCGTCGTGGCCATCTCCAGCGAGGGGCGCTACGCCGTCAACAAGCAGCCGCTCGACACCCACTCGACCGACGACTTGACCGAGGCGTTGCGCGCACTCGGCCCATCGCCCGAAACGGTGCTCATCATCAGCGCAGACGCAGCCACGCCGCATCAGGCCGTGGTGAGCGCCATCGAAGCCGCCCGCCGCATGGGCATGCAAAAAGTCACCTTCGCCACACGCAAGGCGGAATAAGCGCGCAACGCCGTTCGCCAGGTGCGCCAACAATAAAAGCACCCGGCGCCGCTATTCAGCATTCACCCAAGGCGGCCCCAAAGGCCGCTTTTTTATTGCATGAGCCGTTTGCAGCGATGCAGCGGCCTGTACACAGGGCGCAGGGCGCGCTTCCTATCCAGGCTGCCCCGCGCTCACTGGCCTGCCATGCTGCCCGGCCATCTCCTCCTATTCACGCTGCACGCTGGCGCACGGCCTGTTTCAAACGGCTGCGCCAACGGAGCGATACCTGTTTTTGATCTTTTTGATCTACCGACTCAGCAGCCCATAATCACGCCATGTTTGCTTTGCGTGCTTTTTTGCATCAAGCCCTGCCCGCCGTCTGGCAACGGCGCGGTTGGGCCGCGCGCCTGCTGTGGCCGCTCTCGCGCCTGTATGCATGGGGCTGGCGCAGGCATCAGCGCCAAGCGGCACAAGCGCCCGCGCCCCGGCTGCCCGTACCCGTTTTGGTGATCGGCAATGTGATTGCAGGTGGCGCAGGCAAAACCCCTACCTGCATCGCCGTGGTGCAGCACTTTCAGCGGCAGGGCCTGCGTGTGGGCGTGCTTTCGCGCGGCTACGGGCGTCAAGCCACCGCACCCGCCTGTCTTGAAGTGGATGGCAGCACGCCGGCCGAGCACGCAGGCGACGAGCCGCTGCTGATTCACCGCCACACCGGCGCGCCCGTGGTGGTGTGCGCCCAGCGCCTGCAAGGCGCGCGGCAGTTGCTGCAATGGCACCCAGACACACAGTTGCTGGTCTGCGACGACGGCCTGCAACACCTGGCCCTGCCTCGCGATGGCGAAATCTGCGTGATGGACGAGCGCGGCATCGGCAACGGCTGGCTGCTGCCGGCCGGCCCGCTGCGCGAGCCCTGGCCGCGCCGCAGCACGATCTTGCTGCAAATCGCCTCCCCGTACACGGCACCAGCCGATACCAGCCAACGCACGCCTGCCACTTTGCCCATTCCACCCGGGCAGGCGGCCTGCCACGCCCGACGCAGCTTGGCTGAACATGCCTTGCGTGCAGACGGGCAACGGCATGCGCTGGCCGACTGGGCGCAGGCAGGCCAAGCCGTGACGGCGCTGGCAGGCATTGCCCAACCCGAGCGCTTTTTCAGCATGCTGCGCGCCGCAGGCCTGCAAGTGGCCAGCAGCGCCGCCCTGCCCGACCACGCCAGCAGCGCCGAGCTGCTGCAACACGCCCAGTGCCTGCTGGCACAGGGCCTGCCCGTGCTCTGCACGGAAAAAGACGCCGTCAAGCTCTGGCCGCATTTGTCGCAGCGGCCACAAGCGCCACAGTCGCCGCAACTGTGGGCCGTGCCGCTGGCGCTGCAGGCCGAGCCCGCCTTTTTCACTGCGCTGAACGATTGGTGGCAAGCGCAGCAAACCCTGCGCCATATCACCGCCAACAAAGAGCGCCCCTCGTAGAATGAAGCGCGCCGCGCATGCTGCCAAAGCAACAAACGAAGAAGCAAACGCCGCCCATCCTGGCCCCAACGTCTGCCCCCTTCACGTCTCGTTTCACACCTCATTTCACGCCCCTTTGAACCCTCATCAGAGCTTGCCCGCCATGGACACCAAACTGCTTGAATTGCTGGTCTGCCCCGTCACCAAAGGCCCGCTGGACTTCGACCGCGAGAAAAACGAACTCATCAGCCGCGCCGCCCGCCTGGCCTACCCCATCCGCGACGGCATCCCCATCATGCTCGAAGGCGAGGCGCGCACCCTCACGCCCGAGGAAATCGAGCAACTGCCGGCTCGCACGCCGGTGACCGGCTGAGCAACATGGCCTGCTCAGCGCCCAACGACACGGTCGATGCGGGCTTTTATGACCGGGCAGATGCCCATATCGAGCTGTCCAATACGCAGATCACGCCATCAGCCGGCATCGGCAAAGTCAGTGCGTCCATGCTGTACGCTGCGGCGCGCTTCAATGCCTTCGTGAGCGCCAGCGGGTTTGCCTCGTCCCAAGAGATGGCCGCAGCCCGGCAAGAAACATTGGACTACTTCTGCCACCAATACCGCGCCATGCTCGCCGAGCACCTGGACGACTACATCAGCCGTTTTGATGACTACATGGTCCCCGGCAGCCAGCCTGCCCACGAACCATGAACGCCTGACAAGGCCATCCCCGCAGCCGCTGCGCGGCAGGCCCGTTGACATCGACCCCGCGCCCGGCGCGTTTGTCATCCATTCACCGCTTCAGACCATGTTCACCATCCTCATCCCTGCGCGGCTGCACAGCACCCGCCTGCCCGAAAAGCCCCTGGCTGACATCGCTGGCGCACCCATGATCGTGCGCGTGGCCCAACGCGTGCAGCAGGCCGATGCCGCACACGCTGCCGCGCGTGTGGTGGTGGCCGCCGATCACGAACGCATCGTGCAGGCCTGCAAGCGCTTCGGGGTAGAAGCCATTCTCACCAGCGCCCATCACGCCAGCGGCAGCGACCGGCTGGCGCAAGCCTGCGAACTGCTGCAGCTGCCGGATGAGGCCATCGTCGTCAACGTGCAGGGTGACGAACCCTTGATCGACCCTGCCCTGCCCGCCGCCGTGGCGCAACAACTGGCCTGCACGCCCAGTGCCGACATGGCCACTGCCGCCCACCCCTTGCGCACGGCAGAAGAGTGGGCCAACCCCAACATCGTGAAAGTGGTGTGCAATGCGCAGCAGCTGGCGCTGTACTTCAGCCGCGCGCCCATTCCCTGCTGGCGCGATGCCCCAGCGGATGCCCGACCCGATGCCAGCCCGGCCGCGCCGCTGCGCCACATCGGCGTCTACGCTTATCGCGTGGCTTTTCTCAAACGCTTTCCGCAACTGCCGCAAGCCCCGCTGGAGCAGGCCGAATCGCTGGAGCAACTGCGCGCCCTGTGGCATGGCCACGCCATTGCCGTGCACATCACGCCGCATGCGCCGGGGCGCGGCGTGGACACCCCCGAAGACCTGGCGGCCGTGCGTGCCGAGTTTGCCTAGCTACGTTGTTTGCAAGCGTCTCAGCCCATCAGGCCGCAAGGCGGCGGTTTGATGGCTTGCACACCCCCTTTTTCCCGCTCGCCCGGCAAGCAGCCACAAAGTACTTTGCCTCCTGCCACGTGGCAGCCCGCGCCAGGCAACGCCCGTGCAGCCAAACAGCCAGCGCGCTTGCTGCTTGCGCTGCGGTGGTTCGGAGCTCACTGCGCAAGCCAACGGCCGCCGGCTTCTGCTACAGTGCGGGCTGGCCGCCCGCATGGCGGCATTTGTTTTGCAAGAGACCGGGTCTCTTTTTTTGTTTTCGAAAGCACCGCGCCATGAGCATTCTGTTGATCCTGCACCTTGTTCTGCTTGTTGCCATCGGCGCGGGCATGGGCCTGATCACACGTTACTACCACCCCGGCCCCACCCCGCTGGATGCGGCCTGGAGCATGATCAGCGGCGTGATTGGCGCGGCTGCGGTCACGATGCTGGGCGTTTACATCGGCCTGTACCCCTTGGGCGGCTTCATGTACTACGCCACGGCCCCAACCGGCGCGCTGATCGGCGTGATGGTGTATGCGGTGATCATCACCAAAGACGGCGATGCCGACCACGACAACCCAGGCTCGGCATAAGCTGCCCGTGCAACTGCTTGGGCATTGCCCGCATGTGGCGAAGCGCGCTTGGCGACCGGATCGCACGTAAACGAATGTCCCGCCTTACTTGCCAGTTGCTCATGTAACTCCTTGCCAACTCCCTTCTGCGGCAGAACGAGCCTTCAACACGCATCAAAAAACGCCATCCTTGCGGATGGCGTTTTGCCGTGCGCTGTTTGCGCAGATGCGCCCAACTCTCGTCAAGCCACGGGCAGCAGCTTCCAGTTCAGCGTTTCGCCCGCGCACATGGGCTTGATTTGCGCATCATCGCCCCAGGGGTAGTGCTCAGGCAGCGTCCATGTTTGCTGCGCCAGCGTGACTTGCTGCGTGTTGCGCGGCAGGCCGTAAAAGTCCGGCCCGAAGTGGCTGGCAAAGCCTTCCAGCTTATCCAGCGCCTGGGCGGCGGCAAAGGCTTCGGCGTACAGCTCCAGCGCGGCCGGGGCGCTGTAGCAGCCCGCGCAGCCGCAGGCGCTTTCTTTCAGTTGCGCGGCGTGCGGGGCGCTGTCGGTTCCCAAAAAATAGCAGGGCTTGCCGCTGGTGGCCGCAGCGATCAATGCCTGGCGGTGCGCCTCGCGCTTGAGCACCGGCAAACAGTAGTAATGCGAGCGAATGCCGCCCACCAACAAGGCATTGCGGTTGAACAGCAAATGCTGCGGCGTGATGGTGGCCGCCGTCCACGCGCCAGCCTCGGCCACGTATTGGGCGGCTTCGCGCGTGGTGATGTGCTCCATCACGATTTTGAGTTCGGGCATGGCCTGGCGCAATGGCTGCAGCACACGCTCGATGAAAACGGCTTCGCGGTCGAATATGTCCACCTGCGGATCGGTGACTTCGCCATGCACCAAAAGCGGCATGCCGTGGCGCTGCATGGCTTCAAGCGCAGCCTGGCAATGGCGCAGATCGGTCACGCCTGCATCGCTGTTGGTGGTGGCCCCGGCCGGGTAGAGCTTGAAGGCGGCAACGCCTGCTTCGCGCGCGCGCGCCACTTCATCGGCCGGCGTGTTGTCGGTCAGGTACAGCGTCATCAAGGGCGTGAACGATGCGCCCGCAGGCAGAGCCTGCTCGATGCGCTGCCGGTAGGCCAGGGCTTGCGCCACGGTGGTAACGGGCGGCTTGAGATTGGGCATGACGATGGCACGCGCAAACTGCGCCGCCGCATGCGCCACCGATGTGCGCAGCTGGGCGCCATCGCGCAAATGGATGTGCCAATCGTCAGGCCGCGTCAAGGTGATGGAAGGCGGCAATGGCGCCGCAATGGAAGCATTCATGTGCATGGAGCCTTCAAAAGTGAAAAAAACAGGGCCTGTCGAGAGGCCATTCAAAACTGCTGGCAACCTTGACAACATGCCGAGCCAGCAGGGGCGAAAAAGGTGCCAGACACCATCACCCCCTTCGCTTGCCGACAAAGCCACAGTGAAGCAAGTCGCGCGACTTGCCCCCTCAACACCTGCGTCATGCAGAACATGGCGAATCCATTTTCGCTCACATCACGGCATGAGATAGCGAATGAAATTGCAGCGCCAATTACGCGAAACTGACAACAAAAAAGCCGCTGCAGCGGCTTTTTTGCATGGCGCGTGAACCATTCGGCATCGCCTCAGGGCCCGCTCGCGATCTCAACGCGAGGCGATGGGATAGGGAGCGGGATGGGCTGCAAGGCGCACATCAAAGGACATGAGCGAAGGGCATAGCCCATGCGACATATGCAGCAAGATGATCGACAAGATTTGCAACGCAGCAGACCGCCCGCCTCCATCTTCAAGCGCCCGTGAGGAGAGGGTGAACAGGCTCTCAGGCGCTTGCCGCCATGTTGTCGCTGTCGTTCACCGCGCTCAGCCAATATTGGGCATTGAACGGACTGCTCATGCGCAGGGCCAGCGGCGTCACGTCAACGATCTTGTCGGTTGGCATTTTTTCTTCGGGTTCCAGGGCCTCTTCGGCTTCTTGCTCTTGCGCAGCAACAGCCTGCTTCGCCCGTTCTGCTTGGCCAGCTTGTGCAGAACGGGCTACAGAAAAGAATAGAAGCACCGGAAAGCCACCTTGCGATCGCCCCAGTAATCGGCGGCGTCGCGGAAGGTGTCGAGCAATTGCTCGCGCGACTCTTTGTCGAAACGGGCATTGGTCGGAATCTGCTCCAGCACCACCACAAAGCCAGGCTGCGGCCCGGATTTGTGCAGCGGGTCGGTGATGCAGTCGTAAAGCGCATCGAAGTTTTTGCCGAAATGCGCAGGCAGCGTGAACTGCTCGGCGATCATGTCCAGCACGTCCTGCTTGGTTTGCGCGCCAGCCAGATTGGCATACAGAAAGTGCTGGCCCATTTGGCTGGCTGCGGCTTGCAGCTCGGGCACGCGAAAGGCCCTGATCGACTGAACGATGTTGTTGCGCACATTGCGCAAGGGGTTGTCGGAAAGATGTGAATCCATGCTCACGCTACTTTGCAGCTCAAAGCTGCCTCCTCGGTTGATGCTTGGTTAGGGAATGATTTGTTGAAAACTGGCGTAATGATCGGCGGTGTGATAACAAACCTCTGGCTTGCGGGGCGGGCCGCCGCAAACGATGCGCCGTGCCCCGCGCGAGCGGGCTCGGGGCGGCGCCACGGTGTATTCGCGGTAAAAGCCCCGTTTTCTGGCAGGCAGCAAACGTTCGCGGTTGGCAAAGACGCTGCCATCTTTCTCGTAAGGAAAAGGCCCGCCCTGATGAATCAGGCGATACACCTTTTGCTCCAGGGCCGACAGCGCGGCCAAAGGCACGAGGCCTGGCGCTTGATCTTTGCTGGCCGCTGGCGGCGCAATCGCAGGCCGTGATGGCTGCTCAGACCGAACCGACTCAGCTGCGCTATCAGCCCCGCTGCTGCCCCTTTTGTACGCCAGCACTTCGCTGGGCTGGCAGGCGAGCAAAATCAGACACAGCGGCAACGCACCCAAGCTGAGCAAGCACTTACGCAGCCGCCCGCCTTGCTTTTGCACACCATCTTGAGCGGAGCGGGTCTCATCAAAAAACGGCGTAAACGGCATGACAGCACACGGAAGGAATCGCTTACAAGAACTTCTGGCCCGCGTCATCCATCAGAGGCCCCGCAAGAAGAACACCTCGAAAATGACGAGGCGTTAGTTTGCATCAAGCTGTAGCAAAAATCAACATCCCTGCAAATGGACGAGAAGCCTGCAAGGAAATTGCCCGCCAGCTTGCCATGCGCCGCCGGACGTGGCAGCCGCCAAGACTTTGCCTGTCCTCGGCCGCGCCGACAAGCCGCCGAAGGAAAAGGCACTTCATGGGAATAGATGAAAATTCGCCAAGGATTGAAGCAAAACGGCACCCAATCGCGGCAGATAAGGAGGAAGCCAAAGAGGAATGGTTGCTTGCTTTCGACGGCTTGTGCCAACTGCAGCCCGGCCTCAAAGCCTGTTCAAGACCCAATGCGAGACGACGGGACAAGTCGCGAAATGGAATGTCAGGTGCGCACCTGCGCGACATGCACAAGACGATTGACACGATTGGCAAGGCCACCAACCACCCGCTCCAGCATTCAAGCGCCCAGAGAGAGGCAAGAAAGGGGAGCAGCCTCTCAGAACCTGTTCAAAATCTCAACGTGAGGCAATTGGAAGTGGAAAGGTATGGGATGCAAAACCCACATCTTTGTATGTGGGCAGTGCATAGCCTGTGCCATGGACAAGGTTTGCAACGAAGCAGACCGCCCACCTCCGTATTCAAGCTCCCGCGATGAGGTTTTGAACAGACTCTCGGACTCCCACAGCACAATGACTTGCAAAACCATGACGTGCAGGCTCGCCTTTCGTCATCAAGCTCACGAAAGTACGCTGCTGCAGGCAGCTCCAAATTTCAGCCGGATTTCGGCTGCTCAAATGGCTGAAAAGCGAAGAACGCAGAAGAATCCTGAGCCTCTGCGACAGAGTGCACCGACGCCAGAAAACGAAAAGCCCTGAAACTCCAGGAATTTCAAGGCTTTATGTAATTTCGGATGAAAATCCGGCGAATTGTCTTTGGTGCCGTCGGCGAGACTCGAACTCGCACAGCTTTCGCCACTACCCCCTCAAGATAGCGTGTCTACCAATTTCACCACGACGGCAGATGCTGGAAGATGCAAGGCTTTGACAAACCGATTCAGCACATTCGAGCAAGCAGCGATTGTAATCGCAATTCTTTCCAGATGGCTGGGCAGGGCGCGATTTCTCCTGCCTGCCTTTCTCTTTAACGGCCCCCTTCACCAAAGCAAGCCGCTTGTGCTGACTGCTTGCGTTTACTTCGCTGCAGAAGCGGCCGGAGCATTGCCCGGAATCATCGAAGCCGCATCGTGGCTGGCCGCTGCAGAGGCCTCAGGTGCTGCAGCAGAAGCACCGCCCACAGATGAGGCCGCCGCAGGCGCGGTTGTGGCCACTTTGGGCAATTGATCCAGCACGCTGGAGCCGCCCGCATTGCCACGATTGCCGTAATAGGCCAGCACCAGCGTGCAGGCGAAAAAGACCGTGGCCAGAATCGCCGTGGTGCGCGACAAGAAAGTGGCGCTGCCCGATGAACCGAACAGGCTGCCCGATGCGCCGCTGCCGAAAGTGGCGCCAGCCGTGGCACCCTTGCCTTGCTGCATGAGGATCAGGCCGATCATGACCAAGGCAGAAATGACCTGCACCACCAGCAGAATGTTGAAAAGAATGTTCATGGCATGTTTGAATCGGATGAAAGGCACAAGCCTTGTGCACAAACCCTGTACACGAAACGCAGGCGCTGGCCTGCTCGCACGCGCTTGCGCAAAAGCTGCGTATTTTACTAAGCTGCTTTACCGGGCCGCTGCAATGATGGCCAAAAAGTCCGGCGCCTTGAGTGAAGCGCCGCCAATCAGGCCGCCGTCGATATCGGGCTGGGCCAGCAGTTCGGCCGCGTTAGCAGCATTCATGCTGCCACCGTACAGAATGCGAATCGCACCTGCCTGATCAGTCGCTGCTTGCAACTGCTTGCGCAGCACGGCATGCACTTGCTGCGCCTGCTCGGGCGTGGCCGTTTTGCCGGTGCCGATGGCCCAGACTGGCTCGTACGCCACCACGATTTCAGTAACGCAGTGCCCCACCAATTGCACCACGGCGGCCAGCTGGCGGCGCACGATGTAATCGGTCATGCCCTCGTCGCGCTCGCGCTGGGTTTCGCCCACGCAGACGATGGGCGTGATGCCAGCTTCGAGCGCGCGCTTGGCCTTGATGGCCACATTGGTATCGGTTTCGGCCTGATGCATGCGGCGCTCACTGTGTCCAACGATGGAATAGCGCACGCCAAACTCCTTGAGCATTTCAGCTGACACATCACCCGTGTAAGGCCCGTTTTCGTGTTGCGACACGTTTTGCGAACCCAGTGCAACCACGTTTTGCCCAGCCAGCAGGCCCTGCAATTGCGGCAAATAAACGGACGGCGCGCACACGGCCACATCGCATGCAGGCTGGCCCACACCAGCGAGCACGCCTTGCATCAAGGCTTCGTTCGCGGCCAAATTGCCATTCATTTTCCAGTTGCCAACGATGAGTTTTTTCATCACGAATCACTCCCAAGTCAAAACGATTTTGCCGATGTGCTGGCCGGATTCCATCAGGGCATGCGCTTGCGCGGCCTGCGCGGCAGCAAATGAGGCATGGATGAGCGGGCGCACTTTGCCCTGTTCAATCCAGGGCCACACCGTTTGCTGCAATTGCTTGGCGATGGCCGCCTTGAAGGCATGGGGCTGGCTGCGCAGCGTGGTGCCGATGAGGCTAAGCCGACGCATCAAGACGGTGACGGCATTGAAAGCAGCGTCTTTGCCGCCCTGCACTGCAATGATGAGCAGCTTGCCATCGGTTGCCATGCACTGCACATTGCGCGCCACATAGCTGCCCGCCACCATGTCGAGCACCACGTGGACGCCACGATCTTGCGTGATGGCCTTGACCTGCTCGACAAAGTCCTGCTCGCGGTAGTTGATGGCGTAATCCGCGCCCAATTGCAAACAGGCCGCGCATTTTTCGGCGCTGCCTGCCGTGACGATCACCTGCGCGCCCGCAGCCTTGCCCAGCTGGATGGCAGTGGTACCGATGCCGCTGCTGCCACCATGCACCAACAAGGTTTGCCCGGTTTGCAAGCCGCCGCGGTCAAACACATTGCTCCAAACCGTGAAGAAAGTTTCGGGCAGGCAGGCGGCTTCTTGCAGGCTCAAGCCTTCAGGCACCGGCAAGCAATGCGCGACTGGCGCCACGGCATATTGCGCATAGCCGCCACCGGCCAGCAAGGCGCAAACGCTCTGCCCGGCTTGCAAACCCGCAGCCTGCATGGCCGCCGCATCGCCCCCCACGATGGTGCCGGCCACTTCCAAGCCCGGCAGCGGCGAGGCGCCAGGCGGCGCAGGGTAATGGCCTTTGCGCTGCACCACGTCGGGGCGGTTCACGCCCGAGGCAGCCACGCGAATCAGCACCTCGCCCTCGCCCGGCGTGGGCACAGGCTGCTGCACCAGTTCCAGCACCTCCGGCCCGCCGGGTTCGCGGATGGCGATGGCTTGCATCGTGGCGGGCCAGTGGCCGCTGGCAACAGATGCAGCAGCAGGCATGGAAGCGCCGGAGCTGCTCATCAGATCACTTCGGGGCCAGCACCGCCGCCTTGACCGCCGTTGTAGCCATTGCCACGCTCGCCGCGATCACCGCGGTCATGACGCTCGCCACGGTCACTGCGTTCGGGGCGCTCGATCAGCGCCTTCATCGACAGTTTGATGCGGCCTTTTTCATCGGCCTCCAGCGCCTTGACGCGAACGACCTGCCCTTCCTGGAGGTAGTCGCTCACTTTTTCCACGCGCTCGTGGGCGATTTGGCTGATGTGCAGCAGGCCGTCTTTGCCCGGCAGCACGTTGATCAGCGCGCCAAAGTCCAGAATCTTGACCACGGGGCCTTCGTAAATCTTGCCGATTTCGACTTCGGCCGTGATTTCTTCGATGCGGCGACGCGCTTCGGCGGCCTTGTCGGCATCGGTGGAGGCAATGGTCACCACGCCATCATCCGAAATGTCGATGGTGGTGCCGGTTTCTTCGGTCAGTTGGCGAATGGTGGCGCCGCCCTTGCCGATCACGTCGCGAATCTTCTCGGGGTTGACGCGCATGGTGTACAGGCGCGGCGCGAATTGCGACACCTCGGCATTGGCCTGCTGCATGGCGTCCTGCATCTTGCCCAGAATGTGCATGCGCGCCTCTTTGGCCTGGGCCAGCGCCACTTGCATGATCTCTTTGGTGATGCCCTGGATCTTGATGTCCATCTGCAGGGCGGTGATGCCGTCGGTCGTGCCCGCTACCTTGAAGTCCATGTCGCCCAGGTGATCTTCATCGCCCAGGATGTCGGTCAGCACGGCGAAGCGGTTGTCTTCCTTGATCAGACCCATGGCGATACCGGCCACGTGCACCTTCATGGGCACGCCCGCATCCATCAGGCTGAGGCAGCCACCGCAGACGGACGCCATTGAAGAAGAGCCGTTGGATTCGGTGATTTCACTCACTACGCGGATGGTGTAGGGAAATTCGTCTTTGCTCGGCAAACAAGCCACCAGGGCGCGCTTGGCCAGGCGGCCGTGGCCGATTTCGCGGCGCTTGGTGCTGCCCATGCGGCCCACTTCGCCCGTGGCAAAGGGCGGCATGTTGTAGTGGAACATGAAGCGGTCTTCAAACTCGCCGGCCAGCGCGTCGATTTTTTGCGCGTCGCGCTCGGTGCCCAGGGTGGTGACCACCAGCGCCTGTGTTTCGCCGCGCGTGAACAGGGCCGAGCCGTGGGTGCGCGGCAGCACGCTGTTGCGGATTTCGATGGGGCGCACGGTGCGGGTGTCGCGCCCGTCGATGCGCGGCTCGCCCGCCAGAATCTGGCCGCGCACGATGCGCGCTTCGATTTCAAACAGCAGGTTGTCGACCTTGACTTCGTCAAACTCCACGCCCTGATCGGTCAAGCCCGCTTTGACGGCCGCGCTGGCTTCACGCAGCGCCTGCGTGCGCGCTTGCTTGCTGCGAATTTGGTAGGCGGTGCGCAGTTTGTCTTCGGCCAGGGCGGTGACTTGGCTGATGAAGGCTTCGTCTTTCGGCTCGGGCGTCCAGGTGCCGTCTTTTTCCCACAGGGGTTTGCCTGCGTCGCGAATCAGTTCGTGGATGGCGTCAATGGCCACCTTGCCCTGCTCGTGGCCAAACACCACTGCGCCCAACATGACTTCTTCAGAGAGTTGCTGCGCTTCGGATTCCACCATCAGCACGGCTGTTTCGGTGCCCGCCACCACGAGATCCAGCTGGCTGTTTTTGCGCTGGGTCTGGCCGGGGTTGAGCACGTATTCGCCATTGATGTAGCCCACGCGCGCCGCGCCAATCGGGCCGTTGAAAGGAATGCCCGAGATGCCCAGCGCTGCGCTCACAGCGATCATGGCGGCGATGTCAGCGTCCACTTCGGGGTTGAGCGAAACGGTGTGCACCACCACGTGCACTTCGTTGTAGAAGCCTTCGGGGAAGAGCGGACGAATGGGGCGGTCGATCAGGCGGCTGGTGAGCGTTTCCAGCTCGCTGGGTTTGGCTTCGCGCTTGAAGAAGCTGCCTGGAATCTTGCCCGCAGCATAGGTTTTTTCGATGTAGTCCACCGTCAGCGGGAAGAAGTCTTGCCCCGGCTTGGCGGTTTTGGAACCGACCACGGTCGCCAGCACCACGGTGCCGTCCATATCCAGCAGCACGGCGCCGGTGGCCTGGCGGGCGATTTCACCCGTTTCCATGCGCACGGTGTGCTGGCCCCATTGAAAGGTTTTGGTGACTTTATT
Organism: Allobrachymonas sp.; assembly: GCA_030529505.1. Classification (GTDB taxonomy): domain Bacteria; phylum Pseudomonadota; class Gammaproteobacteria; order Burkholderiales; family Burkholderiaceae_C; genus Brachymonas. The sequence continues at coordinate 57,612 of JAUMWT010000003.1, forward strand.
GAACATCGTCATGATTTTTCTCCTAAAGGTGCCCGGCATCCATAAGAACTCAGGCACGGTCTTTGTCGGAGAGGCGCTCAGCACGCGATGCCATTCCAGCCATCCCCTGCGGGCAGTTGGATGCTTGGAATGACACAGCTGATCGCGCTGGCCTGCTTCTCCACGGTTGATAAAAAACAGGGCGCCTGAGGCCGGTTCACAGTCTCAGGCGCCCAGTCGATGCAGCATGCGCTTACTTGCGCAGGCCGAGTTTGGCAATCAGAGCCAGGTAACGGTTAGCGTCTTTGGACTTGAGGTAGTCCAGCAACTTGCGGCGGCGGCTCACCATGCGCAGCAGGCCGCGGCGGCCGTGATGGTCTTTGGCGTGCTGTTTGAAGTGGGGCATCAATTCGTTGATGCGGGCGGTGAGCAGGGCCACCTGCACTTCGGGGCTGCCGGTGTCGTTGGCAGCGCGGGCGTTGTCTTTGACAACGGCGGCTTTGTTCTCTTTAGAGATCATGGTTGTGATTCCTCGTTCCAAATGGTTTGACTTGCGTGGCGCGCCGGAACTACCCGCCACGTGCGCTTTGCGACATGCAAAACTTGCGGATTATAGTGCAGCGCATCCTGCGCGGATGCAGGCAAAGGGCAGATGACGCACAGGGTGCGCTTGCCACTGCAAGTGCTGATACCTGATAGGGAATGCAGGCAAACGCGAACCGACCGCGCCGCCTGCCCCTTCCCTCCTTTCAACAGCAACAACAGCCACGCCTAAAACCCGGCTAGTTGTCAGCCCTCAAGCCGCCACCAGTTGGAGCGGCCCCAGGCCTTGCGCCAGGCTCGGGTCATCCAGCGCCTCGCCATCGTCAATCGGCTGGGCGGGCGCGGCCAGCAGGGTTTGCACAAAGGGCGGCAGCGCCAGCAGCGCCTGATGGGTGGCGCCGCTGTAGAGCTTCAAATCTTGCAAGCCGTTTTGCTGCAAGCGCAGATCCACTTCCGCCGCAGACAAGGCCAGCGGGTCGTGCGCATCAGAGGCCATGGCCATGCCCCACAGCGTGCCGTACAGCGGCACGTATTGCAGATAGGGGCGCACTACGCCGAACACGCTGCGCAGCGAGGCCACGATGCGCGCCATCAGATCCGCCCGGTGGATGGGCGATTGCACATGCAGCGAGAGCACGCCGCCGGGTTTGAGCGCCCGCTGGCAGGCGCGGTAAAAGTCGCGCGTGTACAGAGCAACGGCGGGGCCGAAGGGGTCGGTCAAATCCAGCACGATCTGGTCAAACTGTGCCTGGCAGCCTTCAACAAAGGCGCGGCCATCGCCCAGGCGCACGTCCAGGCGCGGATCGTCAAACGCACCACGGTGCACGGCAGGCAGCCATTCACGGGCCATGTCGATCACTTCGCGATCCAGCTCGGCCAGCACCACGCGCTTCATGCCCGGATAGCGCAGCAGATTGTGCGCCGCGCCGCCGTCGCCGCCGCCAATCACCAAGGCTTGGCGCACCTGGCCATGGGTGATGGCAGGCAGGTGAATCATCGGCTCGTGGTAGAAAAATTCGTCGCCCTCGCTGGTCATGAAACAGCCGTCGATGCGCATGGCGCGGCCAAACAGCGGGGTTTGCACGATTTCGATGTGCTGCATGGGCGAGCGCACCTCGGCCAACGTTTGCGTGGTGCGCAAGAAAAAGCCCAGATCGGGCGAAAGTTGCTCGACGGCGTATGCGTGGGGGGTGGGTTGGGGGCTCATCGCATTCATATCAGGTTCGGGCGCTGCCACCTGCATCGGCTGCGCAAATACAAAGACACGAAGACAAAGGGGGCAACAAGCGCCGCGCCCTGTAACGCAGGTGCGGCTCAAAAGACTGGCGTTGAAAAGATGGCTCTTGTTGCTTGATTGGCTGCGGCCCGGACCCGTTGCCTGGCCTGTCACCCAAGCGGCAGCCGCGGCCACATGGCATTCCCCGATCCATCATTGACCAGCACATCCCGTGTGCCAAGGCCTGCAGCGCGTGTTCCTGCGTGCGTTTGGCTAGCGCGTGTGCGCCAAAGGCAATCGCAACAACCCGCGCCTCGTGGAGCGAAGGTCGGCCGGGCCAAGCCAGCTCAGGCCCGCACCACGCGGTGCAGATGCGGATCGGCCGGCTGAAAGGCTTGCATCAGCGCCTCAAACAAGGCTTCGGCCTTGGCCGAGTTGTCGCAGTTGTAGCTGCACACGTACACGTCCAGCGTCACGTAATCGTTCTCGGGCCAGGTGTGCAGGGCCAGATGCGATTCGGCCAGCACCACCGCGCCCGTGACGCCATCGCCTTCGCCAAAGCTGTGAAACAGGCTGCCCACGGTGGAAAGCCCCGCATCGGCCACGGCCTGCTTGCAAAAGGCTTCAAGGTAGGCGGCATCGGTCATCAGGCGGGCGTCGCCACGGCAACCATACAAATCACCGATCAAATGCAGGCCCGGCGCTTTGCGCACCACGGCGCGATCGCTGCGCAGCCACGCGCCCGAAGCGGCGGCAGGTGCAACAGGGTCTGAAGGAAGCGTCACGCGCATGACTCATCTCCACACATGAAGTGGCCAACAGGGCAAGCCGCCCCACCATGCAGGCAGCAGATGCCGCGAAACCGCAGAGCGAGCCTGGCCTTGCGCCAGTTGTGCCCCTTCATCTGCGGAAGTGAAAGCCCGTTCAGCCCGGCGTGCTCGCCAATCGTCTAGGGCCGCATCGCACAAGGCGCTGGCAGCAAAGCCTTGGCACACAAAGCAGCCGATGAGACCAGCCGATGCTGAACGGAAGATGATCCTCAATTCAATGGCTCAAGGCACTGATCCCCGCGCCGAAACAGCGCGTTGGAACAAGTTGTTGGCAACAGCTTCTTGGCCCGATTGAGGTAAACCGCGCATTATATCCATGCGCATAAAGTGGAGTCTGCCGCGCGGGGCAGCGCCAACAGGCACCGCCCCTTCACTGCCCCGTTACTTTCTGGATCAACGGACGAATCTGCTCGCTGCGCGCGGGCAGCACGGGGGCGTGTTCGCGCGCGGCGTTGAGGATGAGGCAGGTGGCCGTTTCGCTCAGGCCGCAAAAGCGCGTGAGCACGGCATCCAGATGCGCCACATTGATGACGGCGATTTCCAGAATCCAGCTGTCATCGCCCGTGACGTTGTAGGCGTTGATGACTTCGGGCGTATCGGCCAGGCGCTCCACCACGGTGGCGTAATCCACCCGCGCCACGCGGATGATGGCGCGAATGCCGTAGCCGAGCTTGCTCAAGTCCACCACGGCGCGGTAGCCGGTGATCACGCCGCTTTCTTCGAGCTTGCGCACGCGCTCGGTCACGGCGGGCTGGCTCAGGTGCACTTGCCGGCCCAGTTCGGCCATGCTGATGCGGCCATTGCGCTGCAAAATGCCCAGAATTTTGTCGTCAAAGCTGTCGAATGTGAATTCTTCTGTCATGCGCGCCATTTTCGATGAATTTCAAGGCGTTTGCTGCCAAAGTCCTGCATCTGCTTATGGCGCAAAGATCGGGCCATCTCTACGATAGCGGCCCATGAAAACACTTTCCCTGCCTTCTTTTTCCCTGTCTGCCCGCGGCGCCCACTCGGCGCCTTTATTGATTCCGGCCCTGCTGGCCTGCTACTTCGTGTGGGGCTCCACCTATCTGGCCATTCGCTTTGCGCTGCAAGGCATTCCGCCGTTTTTCCAGATGGCCTCGCGCTTTCTGGTGGCAGGCGCCCTGCTGCTGGGCTGGGTGCTGTGGCGCCAGGGGCCCAAGGCCCTGCCCACGCCGCGGCAGTGGCTGCACGCCCTCATCATCGGCGGGCTGATGCTGGGCGGCGGCATGGGCATGATCGCCCAAGCTGAAGTGCACATCGGCTCGGGCCTGATTGCTACTTTCATCGCCGTAATTCCGATGATGGTGAGCATGTGGGGCCTGCTGTTTGGCAAGCGCCCCAAGCGGCTGGAATGGATCGGCATGGCCGTGGGCATGGTGGGCGCCATTTTGCTGGCGCGCGGCGGCGGCTTTGCGGCCGAGCCACAGGGCATCGTCTTCATCGCCATTGCCACGCTGTGCTGGTCGCTGGGCTCTGTGCTTTCCACCAGCAAATTCCCCCTGGCCGATGGCGCAGCCGGCTTTGCCAGCGAAATGCTGTGCGGCGGCCTGGTGCTGCTGGTCATGATGTATCTCACCAATGAACCAGCGCCTGTTTGGCCCATTCCGGTCGTGCCGGCTGCGGCCTGGCTGTATCTGGTGGTGTTCGGCTCGCTGGTGGCCTTCAGCTCCTACATGTATTTGCTGGCGCACGCCAGCGCGGCCGTGGCCACGAGCTACGCCTTCGTCAACCCCGTGATCGCCCTGCTGCTGGGCATGGCCGTGGGGGGCGAGCGCGTCACGCTGTGGGAATGGGTGGCCACGGGCGTCATCTTGACCGGCGTGGTGCTGATTTTGTGGAGCAAGCAACTCGATTCCGCCAAAGGCGCCAGCAGCAAGGCGTGAAGCCGGCGCCGCCCCTTCTCCCTTTTGAAAATCAGCGGCGTTTGAGAAGGACAGCTCCCGTTTGACCCTGTCGCTGGCCCGGCCCAGGGCAGTGACACCCCCGGCCTTGTTACACTGCCGCTTAGAATCTGTTCGAAGTCTTCGCATCGTGTGCCTTGCCTGGCAAAGGCAGTAGCTGCAAGGCGCAAAGCACGAAACACAGGGCACGAACGGGCTAGCCGTCCGGCGCGCATTTGCAAGGCAGCAAATGACCAGGCTCTTTGTTGCACCCCTTGCCAAGACGCCAGTCTTGGCTGCGGCGTGCGCCGCGATCCTGGCCATTTGTTGCACTTGCGGGCACATTGGGAAAGACTTTGAACAGGCTCTTATGGAATTCGACGTTCTGATTGTGGGCGCAGGCCCTGCCGGATTGTGTTTGGCGCGCATGCTCTCGGGCCACGACCTGCGCATCGGCGTGGTGGAGCAGCAAGCGCAGGCTGCGCTCAAAAAGCCTGCGTTTGACGGGCGCGAAATTGCGTTGACGCAACGCTCGTCGCAACTGCTGCGCCAACTGGGCCTGTGGGAACGCATCGAGGCTTACGAGCCCACGGCTTTTGCACCACTGAAAGACGCCAAGGTCTTCAACGGCCCGTCCACTTTTGCGATGGTAATTGGCCGCGAGCAGAGCCAGACCAGCGAACTGGGCTGGTTCGTTTCCAACCACTGGATTCGCCGCGCCGCCTACGACTGCGTGCAAGACAGCATCGCCCAGCACCGCGACATCGAGCTGATCTGCGGCCAGAAAGTGCAGCGCGTACACCGCATCGCATCGGGCGTGCAGGCCGACCTGGACGACGGCAGGCAACTGCGCGCACGCTTGCTGATCGCGGCGGACAGCCGCTTTTCCAGCGTGCGCCGCGCCATGGGCCTGGCGGCCGACATGCACGACTTTGGCCGCAGCATGCTCGTCTTCATGATGACGCACACCGTGCCGCACGAGCACGTGGCCTGGGAATGGTTCGGCTACGGCCAAACGCTGGCCCTGCTGCCCATGAACGACGACCCGGCCAGCGGCCTGCCACGCTCGTCCGTGGTGCTGACCCTGCCCAGCCACGCCATCAACCGCATGGCCGAACTGCCGCCCGAAATCTTCAATGCCGAAATGGCGCGCCGCTTTGCCCACCGCCTGGGCGAGATGCAACTGATCAGCACCCGCCACGCCTACCCGCTGGTGGGCGTTTACCCGCGGCGGCTGGTGGCGCCGCACTTCGCCTGCGTGGGCGACGCCGCCGTGGGCATGCACCCGGTAACGGCGCACGGCTTCAACTTCGGCCTGCTGAGCGTGAACACGCTGGGCCAGCTCATCGTGCAAGCGCAGACGCAAGGGCAAGACATTGCCAGCACCCCCCTGCTGCAAACCTACGAGCGCCGCCACCGCCTGGCGACCAAGCCGCTGTACCTGATCACGCTGGCCATTGCCAAGCTCTACACCAACGAATCGCAGCCCGCGCTGTGGCTGCGCAGCGCCGCCCTGCAACTGGGCCAGCGGCTGGAGCCTTTCAAGCGCGCCGTGGCGGCTTCCATCACGGGCAAATAGCAGACTTGAAAAGACTGAAGCCTTAATCTGCTCGGCTTCACAAAATCTTTTCTGCAACAAGCAAAAGGCCCTTGCGCAATGCAAGGGCCTTTGTTTTTGATAAATCTATCTGGCCTGCCATGAAGCTGCACAGCCCAACCAGCCATTGACCTCATGAGCCAACCGAGGTTGGCTGGCCTCAGCCGCTCACGCTCACAGCGACCACTGCAAAGCCAGTTCCCTGAAGCCAGCCGGCGCCGCCGAGCTTTTTTCAAAGCTCACTTCTTCGTAAGCATCGGGCTGGGCCAGCAAGGCGCGCAGCAACTGGTTGTTCATGGCATGGCCGCCGCGATAGGCGCTATAGCTGGCCAAGAGCGGCCGGCCCAGAATGTACAAATCGCCCATCGCGTCCAGAATCTTGTGCTTGGCAAATTCGTCGTCGTAACGCAGGCCGTCGCTGTTGAGCACGCGGTAGTCGTCCATGACGATGGCGTTATCCAGGCTGCCGCCCAGCGCCAGGCCGTGGGCGCGCATCATTTCCACGTCGCGGGTAAAGCCGAAGGTGCGGGCGCGGGCAATGTCGCGCGCATAGTTGCCGCTGGACACGTCGAACACCACGTTCTGCCCGGTGGAATCGACGGCCGGGTGGGCAAAGTCGATTTCGAATTGCAGGCGAAAGCCGTGGTAAGGCTCCAGCCGCGCCCACTTGCCCTTGTCGCCTTCGCCCTCGCGCACTTCAACGGGGCGCAGCACGCGCACGAATTTTTTGGGCGCACGCTGCTTGACGATGCCCGCGCTTTGCAGCAGGTAAACGAAAGAGGCGGCCGAGCCATCGAGAATCGGCACTTCTTCGGCGGTAATGTCGATGTAGAGGTTATCCAGCCCCAGCCCGGCGCAGGCCGACATGATGTGCTCGATGGTGCTGACCTTGGCCCCGTCTTTGGAGATGGTAGAGGCCATTCGCGTATCGCTCACTGCATAAGCGGAAACGGGAATGTCCACCGGATTGGGCAAATCCACGCGGCGGAACACGATGCCGGTGTTGATGGCAGCCGGGCGCAGCGTCATCTCCACGCGCTGGCCGCTATGCAGCCCCACGCCAACGGCGCGGGTCAGGGTTTTGAGAGTGCGTTGTTCTAGCATGGCGCCATTTTAAAAGCCGCGTCAATCACGCAGTGTGTGCAAAGGTTTTGGCCGGTGCAGCCTGGCAGCGCACGCTGGGCATGCGCCTGCCTGCACCACGCCTTGCCCAGCCCCCGGTGGCTTGCAAGCAGCAGACGGCCAAGGCCGCCGGGGCTTGAAACGGGCCGCGGGCCGGGCCTGTTTCCAGGCTCAGCCAGCGGGCAATTCAAGCCATGCGCTGCTGCGCAATCGGGTAGCGGATGCGGTCGATCAATCCGCCTGCTTGCGCAGGAAAGCCGGAATGTCGATATCGTCCAGCCCACTGGAGGAAAGCTGGCTCACGCGCACCGAGGCGGGGTTGGCCGCCTGCTCGGTGGCGGGCGCGCGACCGGTTTGCCACACGCTGGCGCCCACATTGCCGGCGGGCGACACATTGGTCATCACCGGAATGCTCACGCCAGCAGGCGGCGCGCCCGTGACGGTGGGCGCGGGCACGAAGCCGGTCAGGTCGTCGGTGCCGGTGCGGCTGATGACCTGCATGGGCGGCGCATTGCGGCGCACGCCCTGGCGGCTCAGACCGGTGGCGACCACGGTCACGCGCACGTTGTCGCCCATGCTGTCGTCGTAGGCCGCGCCGTAGATGATGTGCGCATCGGGCGAGGCGTAGGCGCGGATGGTGTTCATCGCCAGTTGCGATTCTTTCAGCTTCAGGCTGCCTTTGGCGGCCGTGAGCAGCACCAGCACGCCGCGCGCGCCAGACAGGTCGATGCCCTCCAGCAGCGGGCAAGCCACGGCTTGCTCAGCCGCGATGCGGGCGCGGTCGGGGCCGCTGGCAGAGGCCGTGCCCATCATGGCCTTGCCGGGTTCGCCCATCACGGTCTTCACGTCTTCGAAGTCGACGTTGATCTGGCCGTATTCGTTGATGATTTCGGCAATGCCGCCCACGGCGTTTTTGAGCACGTCGTTGGCGTGGGCAAAGGCTTCTTCCTGCGTCACGTCGTCGCCCAGCACTTCTTGCAGCTTTTCGTTGAGCACCACGATGAGCGAATCGACGTTGGCTTCCAGCTCGGCCACGCCCGCGTCGGCATTGGCCATGCGGCGGCCGCCTTCCCATTCAAAGGGTTTGGTCACCACGCCCACAGTGAGGATGCCCATGTCGCGCGCCACGCGGGCAATCACGGGCGCAGCGCCCGTGCCGGTGCCGCCGCCCATGCCGGCGGTGATGAAGACCATGTGCGCACCGTCCAGCGCTGCGCGGATTTCGTCCACCGCGTTTTCAGCGGCATCGCGCCCCTTGTCGGGTTTGCTGCCTGCGCCCAGACCCGAGGTGCCGAGCTGGATGGTGTGGTGCGCGCCGCTGCGGGCCAGGGCCTGGGCATCGGTGTTGGCGCAGATGAATTCCACACCGTTGACCTGGCGGTCGATCATGTGCTGCACGGCGTTGCCGCCGCCGCCGCCCACGCCCATGACCTTGATGCTGGTGCCGGCGTGGAAGTCTTCGTTTTCGATCATTTCGATAGGCATAGTGCTCTCCTTGCGATTGCTGAAAAATGCTGAAAAAAACGGTGAATGGATCAATGAATGGGTGATGCAGCCGGGCCGTTCCCAGATGTGGCAAGGGCAACAAGGGCTGCGGCCAGTGGCCTCAGACGGGGGGTATCAATGATGGTTCTCCTTTCCTTGCTTGCGGCTGCACCAGCGCGGATACGCGCCCGTGCGGGTGCGGCGGTTGCGATGAATCAGGGGTGTGGCGCTGCGCATGTCAGAAGTTCCCCACAACAAAATCCTTCAGGCGCGCCAGCCAGCCGCTGGCCGGGCCGGCGATTTTTTTCTTGCTGCCCACATAGCCGCGCTGCTGGGCCAGGCGGGTGTCTTCGAGCATGCCCATGACGACCGATGCGCGCGGCTGCGCCACCATGTCGGCCAGGGCGCCGTTGTATTGCGGCTCGGCCACGCGCACGGGCTTGAGGAAGATGTCTTCCCCCAGTTCCACCATGCCTTGCATGAGGGCGCTGCCGCCCGTGAGCACCACGCCCGAAGACACCAGGTGCTCAAAGCCCGAGCTTTGCACCTCTTTTTGCACGAGCGAAAAGATTTCTTCGATGCGCGGTTCGATCACGCCGGCCAGCACCTGCTTGTTGAGCAGGCGCGGCGGACGGCCGCTCAGGCCCGCCACTTCGATGTGCGTATCGGGGTCGGCCAACAGCTGCTTGGCGCAGCCGTGTTGCAGCTTGATGTCTTCGGCGTCATCCGTGGGCGTGCGCAGGGCCATGGCGATGTCGCTGGTAATCAGCTCACCAGCCACGGGCAGCACGGCCGTGTGGCGAATGGCCCCGCCCGAGAACACGGCAATGTCGGTGGTGCCCGCGCCAATGTCGATCAGCACCACGCCGAGTTCGCGCTCGTCTTCGGTCAGCGTGGCCATGCTGGCCGCCAGCGGGTTGAGCATGAGGTGGTCCACCTCCAGCCCGCAGCGGCGCACGCATTTGAGGATGTTTTCGGCCGCGCTTTGCGCGCAAGTGACGATGTGCACTTTCGATTCCAGGCGGATGCCGCTCATGCCGATAGGCTCTTTCACCTCTTGCCCGTCGATCACGAATTCCTGCGGCTCCACCAGCAGCGGGCGCTGGTCGGTGCTGATGTTGATGGCGCGTGCGGTTTCGAGCACCTTGGCCACGTCGGCCGGCGTGACCTCGCGATCGCGCACGGCCACCATGCCCACCGAGTTGCGACCACGAATGTGGCTGCCGGTGATGCCGGTGACCACGCGCGTGATCTTGCAGGCGGCCATCAGCTCGGCCTCGCGCACGGCTTGCAGAATGCTTTGCACGCAGGCATCGATATTGACGACCACGCCGCGCTTCATGCCGTTGCTGGGCGCCACGCCCATGCCCAGCACCTTGAGTGCGGCATCGGCCTGCACTTCGGCCACCACGCACATGATCTTGCTGGTGCCAATGTCCAGTCCAACGATCAAATCCCTGTATTCCTTGGCCACGGTGTCTTATCTCCTGCCTGTTTGCGGTGTGTTGTCGGTTGCGGCTGCATTGAGGGTGCCCAGCCCTTTCAGGCGCAAGGCATAGCCGGACTTGTAGCGCAAGTCGGCGTATTGCACGTCGTTCATTCCCCGGTTGTAGCGGGCCACCACCGGGCCGATGGTTTGCACGAATTGCTGCACGCGGCGCGCCAGCTCTTCGGGCGTGGCCGTGCCGAGCACGAGCCGTGTTTCCTGATCCAGCGCCAGCGACCAGCTGCCGCGCGCATCCACGCTCAAGCGCGCAATGCGGCCATGCACCGGCGCAAACAGCGGGTTGAGCAAACGGTAAGTGGCCAGCACCTGCGGGGCGAATTCGTCGGGGCCATTCAGTTCGGGCAAATTGCTGCGCAAGGCTTCGTCGGTGTTGACTTCAAAAATCACGCCGTCGTGGCTCAGCAGGCGAAAGCCCTCTTCATCGTTGCCCCAGTAGGCGGCCTCTTGGTACTCCTTCAACTGCACCACAAGCTGGTTCGGAAACACGCGGCGCACCACGGCATGACGCACCCAGGGCAGCGATTCAAACGCCGTGCGCGCCTGGCCCAATTCCATGGTGAAGAAGTTGCCTTGCAGCTGCGGCAATACGCGGTTGCGCAGATCGGATTCGTTGCTGTGCACCGTATCGCCCGCAATGTGCACGCGCGAGAAATTGAACAGCGGCAGATGCATGGCGCGCCAGAACACCGCCGCCACGCAAGCGAGCACGACCAAAGCCACCAGCACATGGGCGGTGCTTTGCATCAGCCGGGTGCTGATGGCGGTGTCGAGGGTGGCGGTGGATTCGCTCATGGTTGGGTCGCGCTTTTCCCTTTTGTTGACGTTCAGCCCGCCTGCGCAGGCAGGGCGTGATCCAGCGCCGCGCTGGCCAGAACCAGCAAGCACAAATCGGCGTATTCAATGCCTGCCGCGCGCGCCGACATGGGCAGCAGCGAATGGCTGGTCATGCCCGGCGCGGTGTTGATTTCGAGCAGGAAGGGCATCTGGTCACTGCTGCGCAGCATCACGTCGATGCGGCTCCAGCCGCGGCAGCCCAGTGCGCGGTAAGCGTGCACGGCTTGCTGCTGAATGGCGTGTTCCACCTGCTCGGGCAGGCCGCTGGGGCAGGCGTATTGCACGGCGTCGCCAAAGTATTTGTTCTGGTAGTCGTACTCGCCCTGCGGCGCCATGATGCGCACCAGCGGCAGCGCCTGGGCATCGGCCCCGACGCCGATCACCGGGCAAGTGAACTCGTCGCCCACGATCAGGTTTTCGCACAGCACGGCGCTGTCCATCAGCGCCACGTCTTGCAGGGCCTTGCGCACGGCATCGGCATCGGCCGCCTTGAACACGCCGATGGACGAGCCCTCGTGCGGCGGTTTGATGATCATGGGCAGGCCGAGCTGCTCGATCACGCGGTTCACGTCTTCTTCCTGCCACTGGCCCGGCGCCAGCTCCACGTGGCGGGGCGTGGAAATGCCCTCGGCCAGCCAGATGCGCTTGGTCATGGTTTTGTCCACGCCCACGGCCGAGGCCATGACGCCCGGCCCGGTGTACGGGATGCCCATCAGTTCCAGCGCGCCCTGCACCGTGCCGTCTTCACCAAAGCGGCCATGCAGGGTGATGAAGCAGCGGGCAAAGCCCTGCTCTTTGAGCGCAAAAATATGCTGTTTCGCCGTGTCGAAAGCGTGCGCGTCCACACCCTTGCTGCGCAAGGCTTCGAGCACGCCCTGACCCGACATGAGCGAGACTTCGCGCTCGGCCGAGTGCCCGCCCATGAGCACGGCCACCTTGCCCAGGCTGCGGGGATCAATGGCTTGCAGTTTCGCTTGCAGATTGCTTTTCATCGCTCATCCTTTCTGGCTAGCACCTGCCGCCAGTTGACCGGGCACCTGGCCGATCGAGCCAGCGCCCATGCACAACACCACATCGCCATCGCGCGCCACGGCATGTACGGCCGCCGGAAAGTCGGCCATCTGCTCCACAAACACCGGCTCCACCTGGCCCGCCACGCGCAGGGCGCGCATCAGCGCACGGCCGTCAGCCGCCACGATGGGCTCTTCGCCTGCGGCATAAACCTCGCCCAGCAGCACCATGTCGGCCTGGCCGATGACCTTGACGAAATCTTCAAAGCAATCGCGCGTGCGGCTGTAGCGGTGCGGCTGAAACGCCAGCACCAGGCGGCGGCCCGGATAGGCCCCGCGCGCCGCGGCGATGGTGGCCGCCATTTCCACCGGGTGGTGGCCGTAATCGTCAATCACGAGGAAATGGCCGCCATCTTTGGCGGGCACTTCGCCGTAGTGCTGAAAGCGCCGCCCCACGCCCTTGAACCGGGCCAGGGCACGCAGCACGGCTTCGTCAGGAATGTTCAGTTGCTGCGCAATGCCGATGGCCGAAAGCGCATTGAGCACGTTGTGCTCGCCCGCCAGGTTCAGCACCACCTCCAGATCGGGCTGCTGCACGCCGTTGCGGCGCTGCACGGTGAAGCGCATCTGCCCGTTGTCGGCGCGCACGTCCACGGCTCGAATCTGTGCATCGGGGTGCAGGCCGTAGGTGGTGACGGGGCAGGTCACATGGGGCAGGATGTCGCGCAATGCGGGGCTATCCATGCACAGCACGGCGTGGCCGTAAAACGGCATGCGGTGCAAAAAGTCGATGAAGGCCTGCTTGAGCGCACCAAAGTCGTGCCCGTAGGTTTCCATGTGGTCGGCGTCGATGTTGGTGACCACGGCCATGATGGGCAGCAGCTTCAAGAACGATGCGTCGGATTCATCGGCCTCGACCACGATGTACTCGCCCTTGCCCAGGTAGGCGTTGGCGCCTGCGCTGTTGAGCTTGCCGCCGATGACGAAGGTGGGGTCCAGCCCCGCCTCGGCCAGCACGCTGGTGACCAGGCTGGTGGTGGTGGTTTTGCCGTGCGTGCCCGCAATGGCAATGCCCTGGCGAAAGCGCATCAGCTCGGCCAGCATGAGCGCACGCGGAATCACCGGAATGCGCGCGGCGCGCGCCGCCACCACTTCGGGGTTATCGGCCTGGATGGCCGTGGACGTGACCAGCACATCCGCGCCCTGAATGTTCTCGGCCGCATGGCCCGCAAAGGTGCGAATGCCCAGGCCACTCAGGCGCTGCGTGGTGGCGTTGCTCGCCAGGTCGGAGCCGCTCACGGCATAGCCCAGATTCAGCAGGATTTCGGCAATGCCACTCATGCCCGAGCCGCCAATGCCGACAAAGTGAATGTGTTTGACGGCGTGCTTCATGCCATCACCTCCTCGCAAGCCGCCACGATCTGCTCAGTGGCGTGCAGCTTTTCGCAGCGCTTGGCCTTGCAGGCCTTGTCGAGCAATTCCGCGCGCGTGATGCGCTGCAAAAATCCGGCCAGCCACTGCGGCGTGAAATCGTTTTGCGGCTGCAACCAGGCCGCATCGTGCGCGGCCAGAAAGCGCGCATTGCTGGTCTGGTGGTCGTCCACCGCGTGCGGGAAAGGCACCAGCACAGCGGCTGCGCCCACAGCGGCCAGTTCGGTCACGGTGCTGGCGCCGGCGCGGCCAATCACCACATCCGCCTCGGCCAAGGCCTGCGCCGTATCGTCGATGAAGGGCAACAGCTCGGCCTGCACCCCGGCTTGCGCATAAGCCGCGCGCAAGGCATCGATATGCGCCGCGCCACTTTGGTGCACCACTTGCGGGCGGTGGCTTTGCGGCAACAAGGCCAAAGCGGCGGGCACCGTGGTGTTCAGGGCCTGCGCGCCCAGGCTGCCGCCCAGCACCAGCACGCGCAAGGGACCGCTGCGGTCTTGCCAGCGCGTCACGGGATCGGGTTGCGCCAAGAAGGCGCGGCGCAAGGGGTTGCCCACCCATTGCACTTTGCCGCTGCGGCCATCGGCTGCACTGGCGGTTGTTGCCAGCACGTTTGGAAAAGCCGTGAACACCCGCCGCGCCAGGGGCATGAGCACGCGATTGGCCGTGCCGGCCACCGAGTTTTGCTCGTGCAGGATGAGCGGTACGCCTTTGAGCGCCGCGGCCAAACCGGCCGGCACCGTGATGTAGCCGCCCATGCCCACCACCACTTGCGGGCGCACGCGCTGCAACAGCGCACGGCTTTGCGCCACGGCCTTGAGCAGCCGCAGGGGCAGGCTCAGCAAGGTTTTGATGCCCTTGCCGCGCACACCGCCAAAGGCCACGCTCTCGAACGCAAAGCCTTGCGGCGGCACGATGCGGCTTTCCATGCTCTCGGGCGCGCCCAGCCAGTGCACGCACCAACCCTTTTCGCGCAGGGCTTGCGCCACGGCCAGCCCCGGAAAGATATGCCCGCCCGTGCCGCCGGCCATGACGAGCGCGGTTTTGCCTCGCGCAGGGGCCAGGGCATGTGCTGCGTCAGTCATGCTCATACGCTGCCCCTTTTCATCATCAGGCGGTTTTCGTAATCGATGCGCAGCACCACGGCCAGCGCAATCATGTTCATCAAGATGGCCGAACCGCCATAGCTCATGAGCGGCAGCGTCAGCCCTTTGGTGGGCAGCGCGCCCAGATTCACGCCGATGTTGATGAAGGCTTGAAAACCCAGCCACAGCCCCACGCCCTGCGCGGCCAGGCCGGCAAAGGTGCGCTCCAGCAAGATGGCCTGGCGGCCGATTTCGATGACGCGCCGTGTGAGCCAGAAGAACAGGCCCACCAGCACCACGATGCCGACAAAGCCCAGCTCCTCGCCAATCACGGCGAGCAAGAAGTCGGTGTGCGCTTCGGGCAGCCAGTGCAGTTTCTCCACGCTGCCGCCCAGGCCCACGCCAAACAAGCCGCCACGGCCCACGGCGATGAGCGAGTGCGACAGCTGGTAGCCCTTGTTGAGCGCGTGCTCGGCGCTCCAGGGATCGAGGTAGGCAAAGATGCGTTCGCGCCTAAAGGGCGAGGTGGCGATGATCGCGGCAAACACCAGCACCAGAATCACCGCGATCAAGAAGAACATGCGGGCGTTAACGCCACCCAGAAACAAGATGCCCATGGCGATCACGGCAATCACCATGAAGGCGCCCATATCCGGCTCGGCCAGCAGCAGCGCGCCCGTCACGCCCAGCGCCACGGCCATGGGCGCCACGGCGCGGATGAAACGTTCGGTGTCGCCCATGTACTGGGCTTTTTCCTGCACGTCCATCTTGCGGCGGATGTAATCGGCCGCATACAAGGCTGTTGCCAGCTTGGCAAACTCAGAGGGCTGAAAGTTCATGAAGCCCAGGCCGATCCAGCGCCGCGCACCGTTCACGCCCTTGCCGATGCCGGGAAACAGCACGATGACGAGCAAGAACAAAGCCAGCACAAACAGCCAGGGCGCCCATTTCTCCCACAGGCGCACGGGCACCTGAAACGCCACCAGCGAAGCCATGCCGCCGATCAGCAGCGCCAGCACATGGCGGTACAGAAAATGCATCTGCTTGTAGTTGGCAAAGCGCGGGTTGTCGGGCATGGCGATGGATGCCGAATACACCATCACCAGCCCCCACAGCAACAGCGCCACGGTGCCCCACAGCAGGCCCTGGTCGATGCCCAGCTGCGCCAGCGTGGGCGTGGCTTTGGGCAAGCGCCCATGCGTGGCCGTGGGCATGCGCACGGGCAGGCCTGCATCGTCGGCGCGGTTGCGCCAATCCTGCACGCGCCCCCACAGGCGTTGCAGCAGGCCGGGCTTTTGCTGGTGCACGGTGGCGCTCATGCCAGGCCCTCCAGCATCACGCCGCGTTGCTGCGCCCAATCGGCCACCGCCTGGCGGAAGACTTCGGCACGGTGCTCGTAGCCGCGGAACATGTCAAAGCTCGCGCAAGCAGGCGAAAGCAGCACCGCATCGCCCGGCTGCGCCTGCTCGGCGGCCAGCGCCACGGCCGCAGGCAAGGAGTCGGCGCGCAGCAGCGGCACTTCGCAATCGGCCAGCGCGGCCTGGATCAGCGGCGCATCGCGCCCGATCAGCACCACGGCGCGGCAGTGGCTGAACACGGCCGGGGCCAGCGGGGCAAAGTCTTGCCCCTTGCCATCGCCGCCCAGAATGGCCAGCAGTTTGCGCTCGGCCCCCAGCCCTTGCAGGGCCGCCAGCGTGGCGCCCACATTGGTGCCCTTGCTGTCGTCGAAATATTCCACTTCGTCGATGATGGCCACGGGCTCCAGGCGGTGCGGTTCGCCGCGGTATTCACGCAGGCCGTGCAGCATGGGCGCCAGCGTGGCGCCGGCCTCCACCGCCAGCGCCAAGGCCGCCAGCGCATTGCAGGCGTTGTGGCGGCCGCGAATGCGTAGGGCTTCAGCCGGCATCAGGCGTTGCAGGATCAGATTGGGCTGCGCGGCTTGGGCATCGGCTGCCTCTTTGCGCGAGGTGCGTGGGCGCACCAAGGTGTCGTCTTCACGCGCGCGCACCAGCCAAGTCATGCCGTTGACCGTTTCCAGCCCCCAATCGCCCGCGCGTTGCGGCAGGCCACTGCCGAAGCTGACCCAGCGGCGAGCAGGCGCAGCGGCTTTTTTGCCGGCCGTTTCTTTCTTGCGGGCAGGCGGGGCATCAGCTTGAACGTCCGTTGAAGCTTCTGCTGCGGCCTTGGCCGATGCCGCCTGGGTCATCGCTTGCACTGGCACGGGCTGCGCTTGCAGCAACTGCGGCAGCAGCGCCATCACGGCGACGTCATCACGATTCAAAACGGCCACGCCTTGCTGGCCGAACACGTGCGCCTTGTCTTGCGCATAAGCTTCCATGCTGCCGTGCCAATCCAGATGGTCTTGCGTGAGGTTGAGCACGGTGGCTGCCGTCGGCTCAAACGCCGTGCAGCCATGCAGCTGAAAGCTCGACAGTTCCAGCACCCAACTCTGCGGCAGATCGTCCGCGGCCAGCCGCTCACTCAAGGTATCAAGCAGCGTGGGGCCGATATTGCCCGCCACCGCCACCGTTTGGCCCGCGCGTTGCAGCAGCTGGCCGGTGAGTGTGGTGACCGTGGTTTTGCCATTGGTGCCGGTGATGCCCAGAACTTGTGGCGCGTAGCCACGCTCTTGCTTCAAAGTGTGCAAGGCCTGCATGAACAAGTCCAACTCGCCGCCCACCCACAGATCACGGGCTTGCGCAGCCTGGCGCACGGCTTCGGTTTCGGCAGGCTTGAGGCCCGGGCTGATGAAGACAGCGGCCATATCGTCTTGCAACAGCGCCGCAGCAAAAGCGCCGCCAACGGAGTCGCCATTCACGAACCGCGCCTGCGGCACATCGCTTTGCAGAGCCGCCAGTTGCGGCGGCTCGCTGCGGGTATCGGCCACCGTCACGCGCGCGCCTTGGCGGGCGCACCAGCGCGCCATCGCCAGGCCCGATGCGCCCAGGCCCAGAATCAGAACGTGTTGCTGTTGCAAGGCGTGCATCATGGGCTTACCTCAACTTCAGCGTGGCCAGGCCGGCCAGGCACAGCAACATGGTGATGATCCAGAAGCGCACCACCACATGAGTTTCGCGCCAGCCGTTTTTTTCGAAGTGATGGTGCAACGGCGCCATTTTGAACAGGCGCTGGCCGGTGCCGTAACGCTTTTTGGTGTAGCGGAAGTACGAGACTTGCAGCATGACCGACAGGGCCTCCACCACGAAGATGCCGCCCATGATGGCCAGCACAATTTCTTGCCGCACGATCACGGCGATGGTGCCCAAAGCACCACCTAGGGCTAGTGCGCCCACATCGCCCATGAAGACCTCGGCCGGATGCGCGTTGAACCACAAGAAGGCCAGGCCCGCGCCCAGCATGGCCGCGCAGAACACCATCAATTCGCCCGCGCCGGCAATGTGCGGCAAGAACAGATAGTTGGCGTACACCTTGCTGCCGGTGACGTAGGCAAACACGCCCAAGGCTGAGCCCACCATCACCACGGGCATGATGGCCAGGCCGTCCAGACCGTCGGTGAGGTTGACAGCATTGCTGCTGCCCACGATCACGAGGAAGGTGAGCAGCACAAAGCCCCACACGCCCAGCGGGTAGCTGATCTGCTTGAAGAAAGGCACCATCAGCCCCGAGCTGCTGGGCAAATCCACCTGAAAGCCCGAGCGCACCCAATCGAACATGAGTTGCAGCACGCGGTAGTTGTTGCTTTCGGAAATGCTGAACAGCAGGAACAGCGACACGCTCACGCCGATCAGCGTTTGCCACATGAATTTCTCGCGCGAGGGCATGCCCTCGGGGTCTTTGCGCACGACCTTGCGCCAGTCATCGGCCCAGCCGATGGCGCCAAAGCCCAGGGTCACGATCATCACGATCCAGACGAAGCGGTTGCCCAGGTCGGCCCACAAAACGGTCGAGAAGGCAATGGCCAGCAGGATGAGCACGCCGCCCATGGTGGGCGTGCCCGATTTGCTCAGATGCGTTTCCATGGCGTAGCCGCGCACGGGCTGGCCGATCTTGAGTTCGCGCAAGCGGCGAATCACCCACGGCCCGGCAAAAAGCCCGATGACGAGCGCCGTCATCGCGGCCATGACCGCGCGGAAGGTCAGATACTGAAACACGCGCAAAAAGCCCAGCTCGGGGTGCATCTGCATCAGCCATTGCGACAGGATCAGCAGCATGTGCGCTCTCCTTTCGCTGGCGCGCCAGTTGCATCCTGCGCTTGCCGTGCCGCTTGCAGGGCAGCTTGCACGATGCGATCCATGCCCATGAAGCGCGATCCTTTCACCAACACGCTGCCCGCCTGGGGCAGCCACGTTTGCAGGGTTTGCCAGGCCTGGGGCCAATCTTCTGCGGCATCGCCCGCATGCGCGGCTTGCGGGTGCTGGCTGGCGCTGTGCCGGGCCAATGCGCCCAGCGTCAGCAGCTGCTCAACGCCCTGGGCGGCGGCGTAGCGGCCCACTTCCTCGTGAAAAGCCACGCCCTGCTCGCCCACTTCGCCCATATCGCCCAGCACCAGCACGCGCGGGGCGGGCAGCTCGCGCAACAGATCAATGGCGGCCAGCACCGAATCGGGGTTGGCGTTGTAGCTGTCGTCCACCAGCGAGATGGCGCGGCCCTGCCACATCAGCTGCATGGCGCGCGAGCGGCCCTGCACCGGCGCAAACGCGCTCAGGCCCGCAGCGATGTGCGGCAAGCCCACGCCTGCGTCCATCGCGCAGGCTGCGGCGGCCAAGGCGTTTTTCACGTTGTGGCGGCCCGCCACGTGCAAGTCAAAACGCAGTTCGCCCGCTGGCGTGTGCGCTTGCACTTGCCAGTGGTCGCCCAGCCATTGCAGCTGCTGCGCATACACGTCGGCATCCGCCTGCGCCTGCAGGGCAAAGCGCAGGCAAGGCCGCGCGCCGGCCAGCTCTTGCCAGATTGGCGCATAGGTGTCATCGGCCGGGAACACGGCCACGCCATCGGCTGGCAGAGCCGCAATCACCGCACCGTTTTCGCGCGCCACGGCTTGCACGCTGTGCATGAATTCCTGATGTTCGCGCTGGGCGTTGTTCACCAGCGCCACCGTGGGCTGCGCCACATCGGCCAGATAGGCGATTTCGCCGGGGTGGTTCATGCCCAGCTCCACCACGCCCAGCTGGTGGCTGGCGCGCAGGCGCAGCAGGGTCAGCGGCAGGCCGATGTCGTTGTTGAAATTGCCTTGCGTGGCCAGCACAACAGCATCGGCTGCTGCATTTGTTGTGTTTGTTGCTGCGCCACAAGCGGCGCGCAAGATGGCCGCAATCATCTGCGTGACCGTGGTTTTGCCATTGCTGCCCGTCACGGCGATCAGCGGCAAGCGGTATTGCTGGCGCCACAGCTTGGCCAACTGCCCCAGCGCCAGACGGGTGTCGGGCACTTCCACGCCCGGCAGGCCGGCTTGCTGCAAGCCGCTTTCGGCCACAGCCGCCACAGCACCCTGGGCCTTGGCCTGCGGCAGGAAACTGTGCGCATCAAAACGCTCGCCGCGCAAGGCCACGAACAAGTCGCCCGCTTGCAGGCTGCGCGTATCGGTGTGCACACGCAAGATGCCTTCCTGCACAAGGCCCACGGCACGCGCGCCCGGCAGCTGCTGCAGGCAGGCGGCCAGCCCGGTCATGGGGCTGGGCTGCGGGGTGTGGGTGGTGCAAGGTGCGGTCATGCCTGCTCCTTGGCGCGCTGCGCCAGCGCGGCTTGCGCATGAGCCATGTCGGCAAAGGGGCGTTTTTCGCCACGCACTTCCTGATAGTCCTCATGCCCTTTGCCGGCCAGCAAAATCACGTCGTTGGCAGCGGCCTGCGTCACGGCCGTGGCAATGGCCTGGGCACGGTCTTCATCCATGTGCAAGGCGGGCACATCGGCGGGCATGCCTGCACGGATTTGCGCCATGATGGCCGCAGGCTCTTCATGGCGCGGGTTGTCGCTGGTGATGAAAGGCACATCGGCCAAACGTGCGGCCACCGCGCCCATCAGGGGGCGCTTGGCCGCATCGCGGTTGCCGCCGCAGCCAAACACGCACCACAGGCGGCCCTGGCGGCTTTGCGCCTGCGGCCGCAGGCCGAGCAGGGCTTTTTCCAGCGCATCAGGGGTGTGCGCATAGTCCACCACCACCAGGGGCTGCCCTGGCTGGCGCAGGCATTGCATGCGGCCGGGCACGGGTTGCAGGCTCGCGCACAAATCAGCGGCCTGCTGCAAAAGCACACCCCGCTGGCGCAGGCAGGCCAGCACGCCCAGCAGGTTGTTGACGTTGTATTGCCCGATCAATTGGGTTTGCACAAAAACACTTTCGCCGCCCTGCTCTTGCACCGTAAAGGCCAAGCCCGCATCGCTGTATTGAATATCCACGGCGCGCAAGCGGGCGTCAAGCGCATCGGGCACAGCAGCTTTAGGCTGGGCAGAAATCGTCCAGATATCCAACGCATCCAGATCATCGCGCTGGGCGCCTTGCTGCAATTCGCGCGCCAGTTGCAAGCCTTGCGCATCGTCGATGTTGATGACGGCCGCGCGCAAGCCCGGCCAGGCAAACAGGCGGCGCTTGGCTTGCCAGTAGGCGGCCATGGAGCCGTGATAGTCCAGATGGTCTTGCGTGAAGTTGGTGAACACGGCCGTGTGCACTTGCGTGCCGCTCAAGCGGTGTTCGGCAATGCCGATGGAAGAAGCCTCCATCGCGCAGACCTTGACGCCGCGATCGGCCCACTGGCGCAGATGGTGCTGCAGCACCACGGGGTCGGGCGTGGTCAGGCCCGTGGCCTGCACGCTGGCCTGGCCGCCCACAAAGCAGCCCACGCCCAGCGTGCCCACCAGCCCCGCACCGGCCGGATGCAACTGCGCAAAGGCTTGCGCCAGCCACCAGGCCGTGCTGGTTTTGCCATTGGTGCCAGTGGCAGCGATCACGTCCAGCGCTTGCGAAGGGCGACCGTAAAACGCGGCAGCGATTTCGCCCGTATCTGCACGCAGGCCAGGGTACAGCGCCAAGCGGCGGGCTTCGTCAGCCGTGAGTGCATCAGCCTGCATGAAGTCGAAGGCTTCGGCGCCATGCGCCTCTACCAGGCCAGCCGCTGCACCGTTTTGCAGGGCTTGCAGCACATAACGTCTGGCATCGTGCGCCGCGCCGGGCCATGCGATGAACGCCTCGTGCGGGTGCAAGTGGCGGCTGTCGGTTTGCAAGCGCGCGGCCTGCAGGCTTTGCAACCAGGCGGCGGCCTCGTCCGGCGTTTGCAGGTGCGTGATGAGGGTATTGGACAAGCTCATAGCGACTCCTGCACGGCATCGACCACCACACCCGGCTGCACCGACATATCGGGCGCCACGCCCAACAGGCGCAGGGTTTGCTGCACCACATCGCTGAACACGGGCGCGGCCACCGCGCCGCCGTAAATGCTGCCGCGCGGGTCGTCGATCATCACGCCCACCACGATGCGCGGCGCTTCAACCGGCGCTACACCTACAAACGATGCGCGGTAATGTTTTTCGGAATAACTGCGGCCCACCTGCTTGCGCGAGGTGCCGGTTTTGCCGCCCACCGAATAACCGCTGGTGCGGGCCTGCTGCGCCGTGCCGCCCGGCAGCGTCACGAGGTGCAGCATGTGCATCACGTCGCGCGCGACTTTGGAGCTGTACACGCGCACGCCTTGCGAGGCATCGACCGACTGGTAGCGGCCAGTGGCATCGGCTGCGCCTTCGCGCACGAGCGAAACGGGCATCAAAACGCCATCGCGCGCAAACACCGAGTAAGCGCGCGTGATCTGGAACAGGCTGGTGGACAAGCCATAGCCATACGACATGGTGGCGTGCTCGATCGGGCGCCAGTTTTTCCACGGCCGCAAGCGGCCGCTGGCAATGCCCGGGAAGGGCAAATCGGGCTTTTGCCCCAGGCCGACCTGGCGGAAGTTCTCCCACATGTCCTGCCGCGACATGCGCTGCGCGATCTTGACCACGCCCACATTGCTCGACTTCTGAATCACGCCGTTGACGGTGAGCGCGCCGTAATTTTTCACGTCGCCAATCGTCGCGCCATTGATGGTCATCCTGCCGGGCTCGGTCGAGATCACGGTGTTGGGCGTGATTTTTTTCTGATCCAGCGCCAGCGCCACCGTCACCGGCTTGATGGTCGAGCCGGGTTCGAAAATATCGGTCAGCGCGCGATTGCGCAGTTGCTCGCCGCTCAGGTTCTTGCGGTTGTTGGGGTCATAACTGGGGTAGTTGGCCAGGGCCAACACCTCGCCGGTTTGCACGTCCAGCACCACCACGCTGCCGCCCTTGGCGCGTTGGGCCGTCACGGCATCGCGCAGTTTTTGCCAGGCGAAGTACTGCACCTTGCTGTCAATCGTCAGGTGCAAGTCTTTGCCGTCCAGCGGCGGCACGCCGTCGCCCACGCTTTCCACCACGCGGCCCAGCCGGTCTTTGATGACGCGGCGCGAGCCGGGCTTGCCCGCCAGCTGCGTGTTGAAGGTGCGCTCAACGCCTTCCAGCCCCTTGTCTTCAATGTCGGTAAAGCCCACGATGTGAGCCACGGCTGCCCCTTCGGGGTATTGGCGGCGGTATTCCTTGCGCTGGTAAATGCCTGCGATGCCCAGTTCGGCAATCTTCTTGGCCACGTCTTCATCAACCTGGCGCTTGATGTAGACGAAGTTTTTCTGGTCGTTGGCCAGCTTGGCCTCCACGCTTTTGAGCGGCATCTCCAGCAGCTTGGCCATCTTGGCCAGCTTGCTGCGGTCGGCCTGCTGGTTGACCTCTTCAGGAAAAGCCCAGATCGCCTGCGCCGGAATGCTCGAAGCCAGAATCAGGCCATTGCGATCCAGAATGCGGCCACGGTTGGCCGGCAGCGTGAGCGTGCGCGCAAAGCGCACTTCGCCCTGGCGCACGAAAAAGTCGTTGCCGATGATCTGGATGTAGGCCGCACGCGCGCTCAAGCCCACAAAACCCAGCGCCAAGCCCGCCACGATCAGGCGGCTGCGCCACAGGGGCGTGTGGCTGGTGAGCAGGGGATTGACGCCCAGTGACACGTTCTTGACGCCGTTGACGCTGGTGATGCCGCGCAGACTTTTTTGCAGCGCCTTTTCCTGGCGGCGGCTTTTCCACTGGCTGAAGCTCCACCCTTTTTTCATGGCTGCCTCCGCGCATTCGTGGGAGCCGCCTGCATAGCCGCAGCGGGTTCTGCACGGGTGGCCACGGCCGCACCGCTGACCATGACCACGCCTTTTTTCTCCATCACGTACTGGGTGATGGAAGGCGAAGCCTCGCGCATCTGCAAGCGTTTGCGCGCCGTGCTGTCCACCCGCAAAGCTGCGGCCTGGGCGCGCCGCTGCACGTCCAGCGCATCACGCTCGGTTTCCAGCCGACGGGCGGCGGCCTGCTCACGATCCACCGCCGTGAACAGCGTGCGCGACTGGTATTGCAACTGCACCAGATAGAAGGCGCTGCCCAGCACCGCCGCAAGCAGGAACAGGGTCAGGCGCATCATGCCGCCACCTCTTCTTCGCTGCGCACGGCCGTGCGCAAGATGGCGCTGCGCGCGCGCGGGTTGGCCCGCACCTCATCGGCCGAGGGGCGCAGGCGCTGCACATCGCGCAGCAGCATCGATGTTTTGCTGCGCGCAGCCACGGCGGGCAGGCGGCGATCGAACACTTCGCGCGAGTGGCGCTGCATGAACTGCTTGACGATGCGATCTTCCAGCGAATGGAAAGAAATCACCGCCAGCACGCCGCCGGGCTTGAGGATCAGCAGCGCGGCGTCGAGCGCCTGCTTGAGCTCTTCAAGCTCGGCGTTGACGAAAATCCTAATAGCCTGAAATGTGCGCGTTGCAGGGTCCTGACCCGGCTCGCGGGTTTTGACCGCGCCAGCCACGAGTTGGGCCAGTTCGGATGTGCTTGCAAGGCGGCCCCGCTCTTGCCGGCGAGCAACAATCGCCTTTGCAATCGATGCAGCAAACCGTTCTTCTCCATAGTCGCGTATCACCTCCGCTATCTGCTGCTCTGTGGCCGCAGCCAACCAATCGGCCGCGCTTTGGCCGCGCGTGGTGTCCATGCGCATGTCCAGCGGCCCTTCGTGCCGGAAAGAAAAGCCCCGCTCTGGCGTGTCGATCTGCGGTGAGCTGACCCCCAGATCCAGCAAGATGCCGTCCACGCTGCGCGCAGGCAGCTCGCGCATGTCGGCAAAGCTGGCGTGGCGAATCTCGAAACGGGCGTCGTCCATCACGCTGCGTGCATGCGCAATGGCTTGCGGGTCTTTGTCAAAAGCCAGCAGCCGCCCTTGCGGCCCAAGCCGCGCCAGAATGGCCTGGCTGTGGCCGCCGCGACCGAAGGTGCCGTCCACATAACAGCCATCGGCCTCGTGCACCAGCGCGGCAACCGCTTCCTGCAGCAGAACGGGAATGTGTGTTTGAGAGGCTTGCATCCCTCACCTCAGAACACGAAGTTGTTGAGCGCATCGGGCAAGGGCTGCTCGCGCGCCTGCGCCTCTTTGGCGGCGTAGACCTGCTTGTCCCACAGCTCGAAGTGGCTGCCATTGCCCAGCAAGAGGGCGTCTTTGCCCATGCGCGAAGCCTCGCGCAATTCCGGCGAGAGCAGAATGCGCCCGCTGCTGGCGTCCATTTCCAGCGCCATGGCATTGCTCAGCACGATGCGTTTTTGCCAGGAGGCCGACATGGGCCAAGCGGCCACGCGTTCGCGGAAGGTCACCCACTCCGCCTCAGGAAAGAGCAAGAGGCAATCCTCTTGAAAGTGGCGCGTGATGTGCAAGCGCCCGCCCGAGCTTTCGACCAGGCTGTCGCGATAGCGGGTCGGAATGGCAATCCGGCCTTTGGCATCGACAGAGAGGGTGCTGGCACCTTCGAACACGGGCTATCCTGGTTGGGTCAAACGAGCAATCTGGCGAAAAATGGCCTTTTTCGCCACTTTTCATCACTTTTTGACACTTTACCAGCAAAGACCAACTGCCGCAATATCGCAAGCGTGATTTTTTTCTAATGAAATCAAATAATTAGTGGCAAACGCTCAAGCAAAAATCGGCTTTTTTGAAAATATTTTTATTGGAAAATAATGGCTTATCGCGGCTTATAAAAGTAATGCTTGAATGTAAACAAAATAGTCACAGAATGTATCGGGAAAGGTCTTCGTTCTGACTCAATTCGCCCAGGCGGGCATCGACATAGGCCGCATCAATGGTCACGGTTTGCCCCTGCCAGCTGCTGGCGGCAAAGCTGACTTCATCCAGCAAGCGCTCCATCACCGTTGAGAGGCGGCGCGCCCCGATGTTTTCGGTGCGTTCGTTCACATCAAACGCGATGTGCGCCAGGCGCGTGATGCCCTCGGGCGTGAAGTCCAGCGTCACGCCTTCGGTCGCCAGCAGCGCCTGGTATTGCTTGACCAGCGAAGCATGCGTTTGCGTGAGGATGGCCTCGAAGTCTTGCACCGACAGGCTTTGCAACTCCACCCGAATCGGAAAGCGTCCTTGCAGTTCGGGAATCAGGTCGCTGGGCTTGCTCAAATGAAACGCGCCCGATGCCACGAACAGGATGTGGTCGGTTTTGACCATGCCGTATTTGGTGCTCACCGTCGTGCCTTCCACCAGCGGTAGCAGGTCGCGCTGCACGCCCTGACGCGACACGTCGGCGCCGCTGCGCCCCTCCGAACCGGCCACTTTGTCGATTTCATCGATGAAGACGATGCCGTTTTGCTCGGCATTGCTCAGGGCCTGGCTGCGAATCTCTTCTTCGTTCACGAGCTTGGCGGCTTCTTCTTCGGTCAACAGGCGCAGGGCCTCGGCGATTTTGAGGCGGCGCGTTTTGCGCTTGTCTTGCTGCATGTGGCTGAACATGGAACGCAACTGCTCGGCCATTTCCTCCATGCCGGCCGGCCCCATGATCTGCATGGAAGGCGCGGCATCGGGCAGGTCGATTTCAATCTCTTTGTCATCCAACTGGCCTTCGCGCAGCTTTTTGCGAAAAGCCTGGCGCGTGGCATTGCCGGTGCTGGTGGCCTGCGCCTGCACGTCGGTGGCTTGCGCGCCATCCGCCCCGCGCGCCGTGGGCAGCAGGATGTCGAGAATGCGCTCCTCGGCCATCTCTTCGGCGCGGTGTTGCTGGGTGCGCACGGCCGCCTCGCGCGTTTGCTTGATGGACACTTCGACCAGGTCGCGGATGATGGCGTCCACATCCTTGCCCACATAGCCCACTTCGGTGAACTTGGTGGCTTCGACCTTGATGAAAGGCGCATCGGCCAGGCGCGCCAGGCGGCGGGCGATTTCGGTTTTGCCCACGCCCGTCGGCCCGATCATGAGGATGTTCTTGGGCGTGATTTCCGGGCGCAATTTTTCATCCACCTGCTGGCGGCGCCAGCGGTTGCGCAGGGCGATGGCCACCGCGCGCTTGGCGGCTTGCTGGCCAACGATGTGGCGATCCAGTTCAGAGACGATTTCCTGAGGGGTCATGGAAGAAGACATGGCAAATCAAACAAGAAAAAGGTTTTTATCCAGCAGCCCGCGTTTGCAAGTTTGCAAGCGCAGGCCCATTCATTCAAACAAAAATGGCAGCCGGTGCGACGGCACAGCGGCATCGGCCCAAGCAGCCGACTCATCACTCACCACGCGTGCAGGCCAAGCATGCATGGCCCAACAGTTGCAGGCACGGCTTCTGTACGGTTGGGGCCTGCAGCGCCCCCATTGCGACCAGACGCAGCCCCATCGGCAGCGGCCCAGCACCTGCGCGCGATTGATGCGATTGAGTCATGCGCTTGGGGCGACATCCGACTTCAGCGCGCCTTGATGAACAGCGCCGCAGCATCCGCAGCACTCAGAACCTGTTCAAAATCTCCTCGCGGGCGCTTGAAAATGGAAGCGGGCGGTCTGCTACGTTGCAGATCTTGCCTATAGCACGAGCTATGCACTTCGATTTGCGCCTTGCTTCCCATCCCGTTCCATCTCCAATCGCCTCACGTTGAGATTTTGAACAGCTTCTCACAGCGTTTCCACCGTGTGCTGCATATTGGTGTAGATGCACAGCTCGCCCGCAATGGCCAGGGATTTGCGCACGATCTCTTCGGCCGAGAGTTCGGTGTTGTCGAGCAAGGCGCGTGCGGCGGCCTGGGCATAGGTGCTGCCCGAGCCGATGGCCACGATCCCGTGCTCGGGCTCCAGCACGTCGCCGTTGCCGGTGATGATGAGCGAGGCATCGCGATTGGCCACGGCCAGCATGGCTTCGAGCTTGCGCAACACGCGGTCGGTGCGCCAATCGCGCGTCAATTCGATGGCCGCGCGCACCAGATGGCCCTGGTGCTTTTCGAGCTTGGCCTCGAATCGCTCGAACAGCGTGAAGGCGTCGGCCGTGGCGCCGGCAAAGCCGGCCAGCACCTGATCTTTGTACAAGCGACGCACTTTGCGCGCCGAATGCTTGACCACCACATGCCCCAGCGTGACTTGCCCGTCGCCGCCCAGGGCCACTTCCACGCCCTGCGGCGTTTGGCGCCGCACGCTCAAGATGGTGGTTCCGTGAAATTGCTCCATGAAAAAACTCCGGAAAAAACAAGTGTGTCTGCCCGCAGCCTCAAACATTGCGCCGCTGGGCAAATGACTCAAAAAATGGGTTCAGGCCATCTGTTGGCGTCTGCTCAGGCTGTGCTTGATGCGAAAGCGGATGCGGCCTCCACTGCCACGCAAAGCCGCACAGGTTTTGCAGCTTGAGGGTCTTCATCCAATCGGCCAGGCTACGTGGATCGTGTCTCCAGCACTCGCCCAAGCCCCACGCGCATGCAGCGTTTTTTTGCCGATCTCTGCACTTGGGCGCAAACCTGGATTGAAGGCCTTGGCAAACCGCTTCGCATCATCAAGGGGGGCGTCACTCGCAGCCCCTGTCAATCGCGGCGCAGCCTGACCGTGGCTTGCGCCGTGATGCCCATGACGCGCCAGAACACCGCCAGCAAGCGGTTGACCTGCACGAATTGAATGCGGCGCTGTGCGTTTTGCGGCTCCATCAGCCACTCCAGCAAGGCCACGGCCGCGGGGTAGTCCATGCCATTGAACTGGCTGCAGTCGATCACGCAGAAATCGCCCTGGCAGGCGGTGCTCACGGCCTGCAACAGCGCCTGGATATTGCCCTGGAAGGTGCCCTTCCATTGCAGAGGGTGTTTGAGCGTGGCTTCTTCATCTTTCGACAGATCGGCGCCGCCGTGGGCCAAAGCGGAGTCTGCCTGCTTGCCGTCGAGCATCGACAAGGCGTTGTCCGCATCGATGAAGTGGCAGCGCGTGCGCACCCAGGAAGGGGGAGACTCCTCCAGCGCCACGCAATAGTCCAGGGCCACCCGGTCGAACGCTTCTTGCCCGTGCATGATGCGCACCAGCTCCAAGCGCAGCAGCCACAGCAGCGACAACAGGGGCGAGGCCACGCCGTTTTGCGCCTCGATGGCTCTGAGGCAGCAGGCCATCAATTGTTCGCTGCCCCACATCAGCAAATCAACCTTGCGCCCGGCCAAATCGCGGAACTGGTCCAGCAAGGGCTCTACGGCATCGTCCTGAATGGTTTGCAGCATCTGCCAGTCCAGCAGCACCTGGGGCGGCTGTGTCATCAACTGGGCCCGCAGCAGCATCACATCCGTCAGATCCAGCTCGGCCGGGCAGCGCCAGCCGTTCTGGACGGAGTAATCGATGTCGGCGAAGGAGCCCAGCGTGCTCAAGATGCGCGTGGCCTCCCCCAGGTCGGCCCCCTGGTACTGCGGGGCCGAGCGATCGAAATGCCGCACCATTTCGATGCTGGCGGCTTCGAATTTCTCTTCCTGCTCGGTACTGCGGTAGAAGTCGAGCAGCGCCAGCAGCACATGCGGCTCTTGCGTCTGGCCCTGCCCCATGCGGGCGCGCAATTGCTCGGCCTGCGCCAATTCCTGCAATTGCGCCTCGGCCTGCTCAAGCTGACCCTGCACGAACAGAATGGCCGGCTCGTTCAGGCATTCCGGCAGATCGGCCGGCGTGTATTCCGGCGGAACAACGATGCGGGGCTGCAAGGCCTGCTCGCCATACAGCTCGGCCTGCGCCTCGACCATCGAGCGCGAATCGGCCTCGGCCAGCGGGTGCAGGGGCAGCTCACCTTCAGCCGCAGACAAGCCGCCCGAAGTGAGCGCACCGTGCGTCTCTTCCGGCGGAAACTCGGTGAAGGCATCGCGGTAGACAAAAGTCGATTCCGATCGTGCCGCGGGCTGATCCGCCGAAAAGTCCACCTGCTCGCCGATACCCTGCATGGGTGATGCTGGGGCATAGCCCCCTCGCCGCAGCGGTGCCGCCGCCGCAGAGGCAGTTGGCTGCGCGGCAACTGTTGCGTCCGGCGATAGAGAAGCCGGCACGGGCGCAGGCACCACCGCCGCAAGCGGCTGCGGGGGCGCAGCGGGAGCTGCAGAAAGCGGCGCAGGCGAAGCGCCCGCAACAGGCCCGGCTGGAGCCATCGCAGCAAGCGCTGCCGGGCTGCCTGCTGGTGTCGGGGGGCGCCCATGCGGCGCCACCGGAGACGGCGCTGGAGCCCCACCCCTTGCGGCTTGCGCTGCTTGTGCCGTTTGCGCAGGAAGCGGCGAAGGCGCTGGAGCTGCTGGAGCAACCCTTTGGACAGGCGGCTGCATGGGCGATGCAGGCTGCGTTTGCTGCGGGGGTGGCGCAACGACCGGCGCAGGGGCTGGCTCCACACTCGGCGTGGCCGCGGGCTGTGCCACCGGCTGCACGGGCAGCCCTTCCAACATGGACGGATCAAACGCAATCACGTCGCTGTTCTGCAGCGCATCAGGCATATCGAATTGCACGGCTTGCGTTTCGATCAGCATCTGGGTTTTGGGCACTTCCCTCTGAATGGGAATTTGCGTATGCAGGGGCTTGGTTTTGTCCACGCTGTCCCACCACTGCTCGGCCATTTGCTGCTCAATGCGATCAATCTTGTCGCTGAAATTGGCAATGAGCGTTGGTTTTTGCACTGCCGCCACTTTCGCCGCTTCAGCCGACTCGGCGCTGGCCGACTGTCTGGAATGGGCGCTAACCATGCTGTGCGCATTGGGCGCGCTGGCGCCGGCCCGCACCTGGCGCAGCATGGCAAACTCCTGGATGCGGATGTTGCGATTGTCTTTGCGGCGCTGATGGCGCATGGCGAGGATTTCCGCCTGCGTCAATTGCAGGCCCTCGCCGCTCAGGGCCTTGCCTTTCCGGCCTGCCTGGGCGCCGCCATCCAGAGCCGACCAGTCGGTGGTGGGATTGGCAACGAAGCGAGCCAGCTTACTCAGAAATTTACTTTTATCCTGTGCCATGGCTTGTTGACTCCATCCCCCCTGCATGCGCTTGCCCAACGGCGGCAAGCCTTGCCTGAAGGGCGGCTCAATCCCCAAACAGTTTCTGTTTCATTTCGCGGCGCTGCTGCGCCTCCAGCGAAAGGGTCGCTGTCGGGCGCGCCAGCAGGCGGGCCACGCCGATGGGCTCGCCCGTTTCATCGCAATAGCCGTATTCGCCCGCGTCGATCAGGTGAATGGACTGCTCGATTTTCTTGAGCAGCTTGCGCTCGCGGTCGCGCGTGCGCAGTTCCAGTGCGTGCTCTTCTTCAATGGTCGCGCGGTCGGCCGGATCGGGCACCACCACCGCGCCTTCACGCAGGTTCTCGGCGGTTTCGCCTGCGTTGTCGAGGATTTCCTGGCGCAGTTGCTGCAGCTTGTGCTTGAAAAAAGCCAGCTGCGCATCGTTCATGTACTGCTCATCGGGCATGGACAGCACCTCTGCGTCGCTCAATTCGTGCGGGGGCTTTTTCTTCCAGTTGTTGCTCAACTTGGGATCTTTCTGCATCACGGCCAGATTGGCAGCCGCCGTTTGCTTGGCGGGCGCGCCCGCTGCGGCCTTGGCCGTTTTTTTGGTCTGACTGGCAGAAGATGTCTGGATTGTGCGAGCCACTGCGTACACCCTTCCAATAAAAACACGAACGGGAAACAGGCCCGGGCCTGTTCAGAATGAAAGTGGATGGCACCAACGCTTTTCAAAAAAGCGGCAAGCCGATCCCGCTGCCGATGGGCCATGCCCCCAAGCCCCTTGGCACAAGCCTGGGCGGGCCGGGCAGGCGCAGCGCCGGGCGATTTTAGGCCATTTATGCGGCGCGTCCACCGCAGGCCGCGCAGGCTCTGGAACGGGCCGCAGCCGCCATTCACAGCCCTTGTTGCGGCCCTTGCCCCGTCAAGTCAGGCACTGGCGCAGGCCCTGTTCCAGAATGTCCTTGGGCAGTTCCGTGCCGATGAAAACCATTTTGCTCGCGCGCGGCTCGTCGGCCTGCCAGGGCGCACCCAGGTCACTACCCATCAACTGATGCACGCCCTGGAAGATGACCTTGCGTTCGGTGCCCAGCATGTCCAGCACGCCCTTGTAGCGGTAGAGCCTGGGGCCGTAGATGTTGACGATGGCGCCAAGAAAATCCTCCAGCCTGGCCGGATCGAAGGGGCGATCGGCGCGAAAGACGAAGCTTTGCACATCGTCTTGATGCACATGGTGGCTGGGGTGCTGGCAGCCGTGGCCGCTGCAACTGTGGCCCGCGTGCCCATGCCCAGCGTGATCATGGCCGTGTTCATGCCCATGATGGCTGTGCGCCTCATGATGATGGTGCACATCGGCCTTGTGATTGCAAGGCTCGCCCGGCGCATGCTGGTGATTGCACCCGGCATGGTGATGGTGCGCGTGCGCGGCCTCGTCCGCCAGGAATTCGGGATGCAAATCCAGCTGGGCATTGAGGTTGAAGCCGCGCAAATCCAGCACCTCTTGCAGCGGCACCTGGCCGAAGTTCACCACTTTTTGCGCTGCACGCGGGTTCATGCGCGCCAGGCGCCGTTGCAAGCTGGCCAGCTCTTCAGGCGCGGTCAGATCGGCCTTGCTGATGAAAATCTGGTCGGCAAAACCCACCTGGCGCTGCGCTTCCAAGCGGGCATCGAGCTGCTGGTGCGCGTGCTTGGCATCCACCAGGGTGATGATGGAGTCGAGCAGGTATTGCTCGGCCACCTCATCGTCCATGAAAAAGGTTTGCGCCACGGGGCCGGGGTCGGCCAGGCCGGTGGTTTCGACCACGACGCGATCGAACTGCAAGGCACCGCTTTTGCGCTTGGCGGCCAGGTCGCTCAGCGTGCTGCGCAAATCCTCGCGGATGGTGCAGCACACGCAGCCGTTGTTCATCTGGATGATTTGCTCGGTGGTGTCGCTGAGCAAAATCTCGTTGTCAACGGCTTCTTCGCCAAATTCGTTTTCGATCACGGCGATCTTCTGGCCGTGGGCCTCGCTCAGGATGCGCTTGAGCAGCGTGGTTTTGCCAGCGCCCAAAAAACCGGTGATGATGGTGGCGGGAATCATGCTCATGTCAAAAAGTGTCCAACAAAACAGCCCAAAACAAACGGCTGCGCCCACAAACTTGCGCGCAGCCAAGCCTGTGTTCATTATTCAATAGGCGTCAAGTCCCCCTGCCCGCACCCACCATATGCCCCCGTGCCAGCGGCGCTGCACGGTCACATCTGTTCAGCCTGCACACATTTGTCACGTTTGCATACAAATGCCTGTGATGTGCGAGAATCCCTTGGTTTCAGCAAGCAAGCCTGCGCTTACTCTCATTCATGACATCTTCTGCCCACGATTCACCCGAGCAAGCCACCCCAACTGATGCCAACGCCCCTGCGCCCGCCGTGCGCAAGCGCCCGCCGCCGGGCGAGCGCCGCAAGCAGATTCTGGAAACGCTGGCGCGCATGCTCGAAAAACCGGGTTCCGAGCGCATCACCACGGCCGCACTGGCCGCCGAACTGGATGTGAGCGAAGCCGCGCTCTACCGCCACTTCGCCAGCAAGGCACAGATGTTCGAGGCGCTGATCGACTTCATCGAGCAAAGCATTTTTCACCTCATCAACCAGATTGGCGAGCGCGAGGCCGAGCCGCAGCTACGCGCCCCGCGCATTTTGGCGATGCTGCTGCAATTTGCCGAAAAAAACCCCGGCATGGCGCGCGTGATGGTGGGCGATGCCCTGGTGCTGGAGCACGAGCGCCTGCAACAGCGCATCAATCTGATGATGGACAAGGTCGAATCCAGCCTGCGCCAGCACCTGCGCCAAGTGGCCGAGCTGCGCGCATCGGCCACGCCCACGGTGGATGCGCAGGTGCGCGCCTCGCTCATGCTGGCCTTTGCCGTGGGCCGCATGCAGCGCTATGTGCGCACCGAATTCAGACGCCTGCCCACCGAGCAGCTCGACGCCTGCTTGCAACAGATGCTGATTTAAAAACCTGTTCGCGCGCTCCCCACGCGCGCTTGAGTCATGGCAATGGGCCAGCCCGCTGGCAAGCGTTGCCTTTGCAGAAGCGGCTTGCATGGCCGCATCAGTGGCTGCTCACTTGCAGGCTCGGCCCAACACCCAACTGAACCGCCCGGGCCTGCTGCTTTTTGCCATCCATCGCGCATTCCAAGCGGATCAGTGCTGAATCAGACAAATTCAGCCCGCACGCGCAGCCATTGCGCCCGTGCAAACACCGCCGCCAGCCCCAACAAGCGCTTCCAGTCACTCCCCACCCGCCCACCGCAACCACAACCGTGGCGCAGCAGTGCGACAATCCCGCGCTGTTTCTAGTCTTTTGCCCGCGCGGCCAAGCGCTCGCCCTTCGCCAGCAACTTGGCCGCCGTGTTTTTTGCAGAACCCACCATGTCGAACAAAACCGCCAATGAACTGTATTCCGAAGGCTCGATCCGCGTGCTCAAAGGGCTGGAGCCGGTCAAGCAGCGCCCGGGCATGTACACCCGCACCGACAACCCGCTGCACATCATTCAGGAAGTGATCGACAACGCCGCCGACGAGGCGCTGGCCGGTTTTTGCAAAAAGATCAAGGTCACGCTGCACGCCGACGGTTCGGTGAGTGTGGAAGACGATGGCCGCGGCATCCCCTTCGGCCTGCACCCCGAGGAAAAAGCGCCCGTGGTGGAACTGGTGTTCACCCGCCTGCACGCGGGCGGCAAATTCGACAAGGGCAAGGGCGGCGCCTACAGCTTCAGCGGCGGCCTGCACGGCGTGGGCGTGAGCGTGACCAACGCCCTGGCCAAGCGACTAGAGGCCACCATCTGGCGCGACGGGCAAGTGGCCAAGCTAACGTTCGCGGGCGGCGACGTGATCGAGCCGCTGGCCGTGCGCGCCAGTGGCGGCAGCGCCGCGGGCGACCGCAAGCAAGGCACCACCGTGCGCGTATGGCCCGACGCCAAATATTTCGAGGCCGCCACCTTGCCGCTGAACGAACTGGTGCACCTGCTGCGCAGCAAGGCCGTGCTGATGCCGGGCGTGACCGTGACGCTGATCGACGAGAAAAAGAAAGAGCAGCAAAGCTGGCAGTACAAGGGCGGCCTGCGCGACTACCTGGAGCAGACCCTGCCGGCTGACGCCGTCATCCCGCTGTTTGAAGGCGAAGGCTACGCGGGCAAGGACGACGGCCACTTTGCCGAAGGCGAAGGCGCGCAATGGGCCGTGGCCTTCACCGAAGAAGGCGCGCCCGTGCGCGAGAGCTACGTCAACCTCATCTCCACCAGCGCGGGCGGCACGCACGACAGCGGCCTGCGCGATGGGCTGTTTCAAGCCGTCAAAAGCTTCATCGAGCTGCACGCCCTGCTGCCCAAGGGCGTGAAGCTGATGCCCGAAGACGTGTTCGCCCGCGCCAGCTACGTGCTCTCGGCCAAGGTGCTCGATCCGCAATTCCAGGGCCAGATCAAGGAACGCCTCAACAGCCGCGATGCCCTGCGACTGGTGAGCAACTACGTGCGCCCCGCACTGGAACTGTGGCTCAACGCCAACGTCGATTACGGCAAGAAGCTGGCGGAGCTTGCCATCAAGGCCGCGCAAACGCGCCAGCGCGCGGGCCAGAAAGTGGAAAAACGCAAAGGCAGCGGCGTAGCCGTGCTACCCGGCAAGCTCACCGATTGCGAAAGCCGCGACCTGGGCCTGAACGAAGTCTTTCTGGTCGAAGGCGACAGCGCCGGCGGCAGCGCCAAGATGGGCCGCGACAAGGAAACGCAGGCCATCCTGCCGCTGCGCGGCAAGGTGCTCAACACCTGGGAGGTGGAGCCGGGCCTGCTCTTCAAGAACACCGAAATTCACGACATCGCCGTGGCCATTGGCGTGGACCCGCACGGGCCGGATGACGTGCCCGATCTATCGGGCCTGCGCTACGGCAAGGTCTGCATCCTGAGTGACGCCGACGTGGACGGCTCGCACATCCAAGTGCTGCTGCTCACGCTCTTTTTCCGCCATTTCCCCAAGCTGATCGAAGCCGGGCATGTGTACGTGGCGCGCCCGCCGCTGTTTCGCGTGGATGCACCCGCGCGCGGCAAAAAGCCTGCGGCCAAGCTTTACGCGCTGGACGAAGGGGAACTGGCCGCCATTCTCGACAAGCTACGCAAAGACGGCGTGCCCGAAGGCAAGTGGAGCATCAGCCGCTTCAAGGGGCTGGGCGAAATGAGCGCCGCGCAACTGTGGGAAACCACCCTCAACCCCGACACCCGCCGCCTGCTGCCCGTGCAACTGGGCCACCTGGACTTTGCCCAAACCGCCGCCCACATGACGCGCCTGATGGGCAAGGGCGAAGCCGCCGCCCGCCGCGAGCTGATGGAGCTGCATGGCGATGCGGTGGAGGTGGATATCTGAAATCTGCAAAGGCGGCTGAAGCTGTTGGCCATTCAATCAATGCCGAACCCAGCATCAAAAGGTTCTGCCAGCAAGCCGATAGGCCACCGACTGCATCAATACTGTGATGCGATAACACCTTGTCTTGCAGACAAGGGGCACCGCGTCGGCAATAGCGCCGCACCCGACAGTTCATCGCACATGAGCGCGCATCGTGCAAGCCAAGCTCAAACAGGATGCGGGTGCGGCTTCGGCCTCACCCCAAATCCACCACTTCAAATTCCATCATCAAGTGGTCGGTGCTCACCGGCGCGGGGCGCTTGGCGCTGTCGTGGGCTTTGCGCTCCTCGCGCTTGTGCATCCAGGCGTCGAAGTGGGCTTTGCTCTCCCATGTCGTGACCACGTAATAGCGATCCGTGCCTGCTTTGGGCCGCAGCAGCTTGAAGCCTTGAAAGCCCGGCTCGCCGTCCACCTCGTTGCGGCGTTCGCGAAAGCGGCTTTCGAGCACGCTGGCTGCACCGGGCGGAATTTGCAGGGTGTTGATGGTGATGTAGCTCATGATGTAGGTAACTCCATTGCAAAGTGGATGGGGCCTGCACTCTAGCCGCCTCTTGACGCGCTGAAAAGCCTTCGGGCCTTGCCCCTGTTGCTGGTGCTGGCTTGGTCGCAACCGCCCGCGCCATGCGTCCAATCGAGTCCTCCCTCTCTGCGCTGCCCCGCACGCCCACAGTCTGTTGCAACACGCCGCACTGTTTTTGCCGACAATAGCGCGCCATGCGGCCCGGCTTTTTCTCCTCTTTCATCCCTTGGCTGCCCCTGCTGGCGATGCTGGGGCTGCCTGCTGCGCTCGCCGATGTGTGGGGCTATGTGGATGCCCAGGGCAACACCCACTTCGCCACGCGCCAGATCGACGATCGCTACCAGCTCTATTTCAAAACCCCGGCCACGCCCGCGCCCTTGCCCGCCCACAGCCAGGCAGGCGCAGCGGGCAAGGCAGGCTCGGTCAGACTCTCCAGCGGTGCGCGGCCCCGGCTGGCTTTCAACCCCGCGGCCGATGCGGCAGCGGGCATCAAGGCGCAACGCCTGGTGGCTTTGATGAACCAATCCAAAGCCTTCAAGCAGGTGCGCGGCACCTTGCAGCAAGAGGCGCTGCGCCACGGCGTGGATGTGAATCTGGTCAAGGCCATCACGGCGACCGAATCGGGCTTCAACCCGCGGGCGGTGTCGTCCGCAGGCGCGGTGGGGCTGATGCAGATCATGCCGGCCACGGCGCGCTTTCTGGGCCTGCGCGACGACGGCCAGCAAAGCGTGGAAGAAAAGCTCACCGACTCGACCACCAACGCCCGCCTGGGCGTGCGCTATTTGCAGCAGTTGCTGCGCCAGTTCAATGGTCGACTGGATTTGGCCGTGGCCGCCTACAACGCCGGGCCGGGCGCGGTGCGCAAGCGCATGGCGATTCCGCCCTATGCCGAAACGCAGGGCTATGTGCGCACGGTGCTGGCGATTTACGAAACGCTGCAACCCGGCGCCACCGGCGGCTGGGTGGCCGCCAATATGGGCACTGGCGCGACAGCCACGACTGGCCGCGCGGGCAGCCGCAGCGGCGCGCGCCGGCGCGTGGTGCTGGCCGGTGCCAGCGGATCGACGGCCAAGCCAGGCCATACCGGGGCCAACGAAGCAGGCCCGGCGGTGCTCACGCTCAAGGCCAACGCGCTGGATGGCGGCACGCCTTCGGCGCTGGATTGGGTGGCCGACAAGATCGCTGCGGCCGACCATCTGGCCGCGCCCGAATTGGGCGACGACGTGCGCATTCAGCCCTCGTCTGCCACACCTGCTGCCACTTCACCTGCCGCGCCCTCTGCGGGCCAGTGATCTGAACAGCGGCCATTATTCGGCTTTGCCAGCAGCCACCCGCGCCTAGCCACTGACTCACGCAGCCCCCTGCATCGCGCGCGCATCTGCATATAGACTTGCGCCCATGCCAAGCGATACCCCTTCCCTTTCCAACGACGATTTGTTTGCGGCTGGCCCGCAGCCCCCGCACGACAGGCACGACAGCGACAGCCTGCCGCTGGCCACCTACGCCCAGCGCGCTTATCTGGAATATGCGCTCAGCGTGGTCAAAGGCCGCGCCCTGCCCGACGTGGCCGACGGGCAAAAGCCGGTGCAGCGCCGCATCCTCTACGCCATGAGCCGCATGGGCCTGGGCTTTACCGGGGCCAATGCCACAAGCGGCGCCAAGCCCGTGAAAAGCGCGCGCGTGGTGGGCGACGTGCTGGGCCGCTTTCACCCGCATGGCGACCAGGCCGCTTACGACGCGCTGGTGCGCATGGCGCAAGACTTTTCGCAGCGCTACCCGCTGATCGACGGGCAAGGCAACTTCGGCAGCCGCGATGGCGACGGCGCTGCGGCCATGCGCTACACCGAGGCGCGCCTGGCCAAGATCACGCAACTGCTGCTGGCCGAAATCGACGAAGGCACGGTGGACTTTGTGCCCAATTACGACGGCAGCACCGAAGAGCCGCGCCAGCTGCCCGCGCGCCTGCCCTTCGTGCTGCTCAATGGCGCCAGCGGCATTGCCGTGGGCCTGGCTTGCGAAATCCCCAGCCACAACCTGCGCGAAGTGGCCGATGCCTGCATCGCCCTCATCAAGAACGAGAAGCTGGCCGACGAAGAGCTGTTTGCCTTGCTGCCCGGGCCGGACTACCCCGGCGGCGGCCAGATCATCAGCCCGGCCAGCGATATCCATGACGCTTACCGCACGGGCCGTGGCAGCCTGAAAGTGCGCGCGCGCTGGAAGATCGAAGACCTGGCACGCGGCCAGTGGCAGATGGTCGTCACCGAACTGCCACCGGGCGTGAGCACGCAAAAGGTGCTCGAAGAGATTGAAGAGCTCACCAACCCCAAGGTGAAGGCGGGCAAAAAAACGCTCACCGCCGAGCAGACGCAAACCAAGGCCACGCTGCTGGCCGTGCTCGACGAGGTGCGCGACGAATCGAGCAAAGACGCGCCCGTGCGCATCGTGCTCTCGCCCAAAAGCCGCAGCGTGGGGCAAGACGAACTGGCCCACACCCTGCTGGCGCACACCAGCCTGGAAACGTCTGCGCCCATCAACCTCACGATGGTGGGCATTGATGGCAAGCCGGTGCAAAAAACCTTGCGGCAGATGCTGCTGGAGTGGATCGCTTTCCGCCAGGGCACCGTCACCCGCCGCAGCCAGCACCGCCTGCAAAAGGTGCTCGATCGCATCCACATTCTCGAGGGGCGGCAACTCGTGCTGCTCAACATCGACGAGGTGATCGCCATCATCCGCGAAAGCGAGGAGCCCAAAGCCGCGCTGATCGAGCGCTTCAAGCTCACGGAGCGGCAGGCTGAAGACATTCTCGACATCCGCCTGCGCCAACTCGCGCGGCTGGAGGCCATCAAGATCGAGCAGGAGCTGGCCGAACTGCGCACCGAGCAAGGCAAGCTCGAAGACATTCTAGGCAGCCCCGCCGCCCTGCGCCGCCTGATGGTGAAAGAAATCGAGCTTGATGCCAAACAGTTTGCCGACGCGCGCCGCACGCTGATTCAGGCCGAGAAAAAAGCCGTGGCCGAAGTCAAGGTGGTGGACGAACCCGTCACCGTCGTCATCAGCGCCAAAGGCTGGGTGCGCGCGCGCCAGGGCCACGGGCACGATGCGGCGGCCTTCAGCTTCAAGGCGGGTGATGGGTTGTACGGCACCTTTGAATGCCGCACGGTGGACCACCTGCTCACCTTCGGCAGCAATGGCCGCATCTACAGCACGCCCGTGGCCAGCCTGCCCGGCGCGCGTGGCGACGGCCAGCCCATCACCACCTTGATCGAGCTGGAAGCCGGCACCCAGCCCGTGCACCATTTCGCCGGGCCGGGCACGGCCACGCTGCTCTTGGCCAGCAGCAGCGGCCACGGCTTTTTGGCGCAGGTGGAACACATGCTCTCGCGCAACAAGGGCGGCAAAAGCTTCATCAGCCTGGGCGCAGGCGACAGCCTGTGCCGGCCCTCGCTCGCGGCCTCTGGCCTGGCGGACGCAGCTGGCAGCACAGCAAGCAAAGCGGCGGCGGAATCAAGCGCTGCACCCACAGCATCGACCGCTGCGGCCATCTGCATCGCCAG
Source organism: Allobrachymonas sp. (assembly GCA_030529505.1). GTDB lineage: Bacteria > Pseudomonadota > Gammaproteobacteria > Burkholderiales > Burkholderiaceae_C > Brachymonas. The sequence continues at coordinate 97,918 of JAUMWT010000003.1, forward strand.
CACGGCTCCTGCCACGCACGTGGCTTGCGTCTCGGCTGGCGGGCGCCTGCTCACCTTCGAGATTGGCGAACTCAAGCTCATGGAAAAAGGCGGCCGCGGCCTCACGCTGATCGACCTCGATAAAAAAGACACGCTGGCCGGCGCGGCGGCCTATACGCGCAGCATCCGCATCAACGGCACCGGCCGGGGCGGCAAGCCGCGCGAAGAGGTGCTGGAAATCCGCAGCCTGAACAACGCCCGCGCCGCCCGTGCCCGCAAAGGGCGCGATGCCAGCTTTGGCTTCAAACCGCAGGATGTGCGGCGGGTGGAGTGAGTGTTGCCCGCAACCATCGCTGTCATCTGCACAGAAGGCAGGACGCAGAGAACGCCCCAAGCCACGCGGAATGCGCAAAAAACTGCATGGCGTGGCTTTTTTGACCAGCAAGGCTGCACCTTGGCTTTTTTATTCATGCATCACTCAGCCAGCCACTGCACATCACACATTCGGCACCATAAGCATTGATTGACACAAAACCGCGCAGAAGGAGCACACGCCGAAGCATTAGCACGCCCTCACTGATCGGCATTTGATGCACACACAAACTCTCATCCAGCCAACAGCAGCATGAAGCGCCCCGCCCCACCCACCCTGACCCTGGCCGACATGCTCTACACCCAGGGCTTTGGCACGCGCCGCGTGTGCGCAGGCCTGGTGCAGCAGGGGCTGGTGCAATTGCAGGGGCAGACCGTGACGGACGCCAGCCACCTGCTCACCGTACACGAAGGGCTGGCCTTTACCGTGCAGGGCCAGCCGTGGCAATACCACGCGCAGGCCTATGTGATGTTGCACAAGCCAGCGGGCACGGAGTGTTCGCACAAGCCTTCGGCCTGGCCCAGCGTGTACACGTTGCTGCCTACGCCGCTGCGCCAGCGCCCGCAAAAAGGCGCGGTGCAAGGCGTGCAGGCTATGGGCCGGCTCGATCAGGATACGACCGGGCTGCTCATCCTCACGGACGATGGGCAGCTCATCCACCAAATGGCTTCGCCCAAGCGGCAAGTGCCCAAGGTGTATCAAGTCACGTGCAAACACCCCATCAGCGACAAGCAGGTGCAGCGACTGCTGGTCGGCGTGGTGCTGGACGACAACCCGCGCCCCGTGCAGGCCGCAGCCTGTGTGCCCACCGGCACGCACACGCTGGATTTGACGCTGACGCAGGGCAAATACCACCAGGTCAAACGCATGCTGGCCGCCGTGGGCAACCGGGTGGAAGCCTTGCACCGCAGCCGCATCGGCGCACTGGATTTACCCGCCGACCTGCCCCCCGGCCAGTGGCGCTGGTTGCAAGCGCATGAGCTGGATTTGCTGAAAAGCAGGGCGTAGGCGGCTGTTGGATCGCCCCGTTTTTTGCGGGCGGCGTCAGTTCCTCGGCTCTGGCTGCTCGGCGCTCATCACTCGTCACAGTCCGTTCTGCTTCCACTTTTTTGCTCTGCTCTCGTGCCGTTCTCTTCGCTGCTGCCTGATCGTGCTGCGTAGTTTTGCCCTCAGAGCCTGTTCAAAGCCTTCGCACCGTGTCCGTTGCTTGGCAAAGGCAGTCGCTGCAAGGCGCAAAACACGAAACACAGAGCACGAACGGGCCAGCTGACCGGCGCGCATTTGCAACGCAGCAGATGCTGCCTTTGCAGAGCAACCCTTCGGGCAAGGCAATAAATCACCATGCAATCACCATGCGCTTTGTTGCACACCTTGCCAAGACGGCCAGTCTTGGCAAGGTGTGCGTCGCGATCCTGGCCATTTGTTGCGCTTGCGGACACATGGAAAGACTTTGAACAGGCTCTTACACCCTGCCAGCACTGCAGGCACGTCCAAACATGGCAACGCGGCTGGCCCTGCGCTTGGGCCCAAGCTTGCAAACAGGCATCCCGCCGCTCACGCAACGTCCTGAGCTGTGCGGCCCCGGCGGGTTGTTTGACCGCCATTTGCCACATGATTGGGCGCATCGCCATTCAGCCCCGGCAACAATGCCAAACTCAGCGCCGGTTGCGGCTCCACACGCTGCCGATGGATGCCGCCATGATGCAGCCGATGGCCAGCCATTGCCGCAGGGGCAGTGATTCGTGCAGCACCAGCACGCCAGCCAGTGCGGCCACGGCGGGCTCCAGGCTGAGCATGATGCCGAAGGTATGGCGCGGCAAGCGTTTGAGGGCGTACATCTCCAGCGAGCTGGGAATGGCACTGGCCACCAGTGCCACCACCAGCCCCATCAGCAACACCTGGGGTTGCAGCAGCGCGGCCACGCCCGCGTGCGCCACGCCCACTGGCACGGCCACCAACGCAGCCGCCAACAGGCCCAGCGAAACCGAATGCCCCGCGTGCAAATGGCTCACCCGCTTGCCAAACAGGATGTAAATGGCCCACATGGTGGCCGCCCCCAGCGCCCAGCCTACGCCCCTCAGGTCAAGCGCCTGCACCTGCCCGCCCAAGGGCAGCAGCAGGCCCAGCCCCAGCACGACCAGCGCAATCCACACATAGTCCAGCCGCCTGCGCGAATCGTAAAAAGCCACGGCCAGCGGGCCGGTGAATTCAATGGCCACCGCCACACCGAAAGGGATGCTGCGAATCGCCAGATAGAACATCACATTCATGGCGCCCAGCGACAAACCGTAGAGCAGCAGCGGGCGCACGTCGGCCCGCGCCAAAGGCCAGCGCCAGGGCCGCCACACCAACAGCAAGATCAGGGCCGACAGACCCACGCGCAAAGCGCTGGTGCCCTGCGAGCCGATGATGGGAAAGAGCCGCTTGGCAAACGAGGTGCCCAGCGCCAAAGCCGACACAGCGCCCACCAACGCCAACACGGGCCAAAGCGAAGAGGCGTTGTGATCGCTGCGTTCGGACATGAAAAACAGAAAAGAATAAGAAAAGCAAAAGAGGCGCGCGGGCCGCAAACAACACAACACGCGGCGGCTGTGAACGTTTGGCACCGCTTTTCTGCATGCCGCCCATACCGCGCACCACTGCGCGATGCATTGCGTCATGGCTCGCGTCATACATTGATTGCACAGAGCGGCGGCAGGCGGCGAATTGTAGGTGTTGGGGCATCAGCACCACGCTGCGAACGGGCTGCCACCCACCCATTCACTCACAAACACCTAGGGGCTGTCACACTATTAAGTTAAGCCGCTTCCCTTGGGGTTGCGCTCAAAAGGCCATCGCCTGCGCTGCTAGCCTGGCCAAGCGTCACATGGCAGCGTCTGGCGCCTTGGCCAGTGGCCTTTTGAAGCGCAAGGCATCGTTCAAAGAAGCGTGAACAGACACTGGCAACCCTTCACCCGGTTTTGCTACGCCGCCGCACCTGCCGTTTGCAGGCTTGAAGGGCGCTGCAGCCAGCGGCCCCAAGGCTGCCGCCTCAAGGCCCACCGCCGGATTTTCACCCCCCACAGCCCCGCACTTTTTTGCTTCATCACCGCAAAAAGTCATTGGAGCCAGCGCAATGTGTCCCGCACCATGCACCGCATACACCGCGAGTTGATCGCTTGCCTCTTGCGCAGAAAGCACAGAAAAGGCAAGTTCCCGCGGCTGAGGCATGCATCCGGCTGGACGCAAGCAGCCCATCCGCATCGAATGCAGCATTGAATTCAGCGTTGAGGCTCACATCGAGATTTGCTTTGCCCCACAGGGCAACACAACCTCATCCTTGCTTGCACGCCGTGTTCGCCCTTCCTGCCTTCGTTGCTTTCTTCGCTTTGCTCATCTGGCCCGCAGTGGCACAATCAAGCGCCTACACACAGACAGATGACACGGCAGATGGCAAGGGGCGCCAAGCAAGCGATCACTGGCAAACTGGCCGCCCAGCCAAGGTTTGAGCAAGAGGAAGCATCATGAGCGAGCGCCCCACACTCTGGTGGTATGCATCGGGCGAACAGAAGTTCGGCCCCTATTCCGAGGCCCAGTTGCGCGATCTGGCGCAAGCGGGCCATGTGGGGCCGAATGATCTGGTGTGGCACCATGGGCTGACGGACTGGGTACCCGCCACCACCATCGAAGCTTTGCTGCCTGCAACGCCCGTCATGCCCCCTGCAGCTGGTGCGCCCGCTACACCGCTTGATTCGCCACCCGACTTGCCTATCCCCTGGCCCGGCGCGCCCAATGCCTCTGACGCATCGAACGCATCGGCCACAGGGCCTAAGCTTGAAACCGACGCGCCACGCTCCCTGCCCTCGTGGCTAGATGCCGTGCTACCCAAAACTGAAAAGGCCACGGCACATCCGCACAGCCCCAGCCCAGCAGACCCGCTGGCCCTGTTCGTGGGCGAAAACTATTCTTTTTACGCGCGCCGCTGGGCCGAATCCGACCAGCGCTTCGGCGGCAAGCTGTCGTGGAACTGGGCGGCGTTTTTTCTGGGCCCGATCTGGATGGTGTACCGCAAGATGTATGCGCACTGCGCGGCCCTGCTGGCCGCTTCCCTTGTGCTCACGGCCATTGCCCAAGCCTCGGGGGCTTCGGTTGAAGACATCCTCAAGTGGCAGATGCAGGCAGGCCCGGCCATCAGCTTCTTGCTGGGCCTGTTCGGCAACTGGCTCTATCGCCTGCACGCCGAGCGCAAAGTGCGCCAAATCATCGATGCCAGCGGCCACAGCGAGCAGGCCCGGCTGCTGCTGGCACGACAAGGAGGCGTTAACCTGACCACAGCCCTGGCGCTGCTGACGCTTGTGGTGCTCGCCTGGCTCATGGGGCCCAAGCCCTGAACGGCCCGCTGCCCATCCTTTTCATGCAAGGCAAGACCCTTGCTTCAGCGGTCGGTTCCTGCCGCAGCATTTGATTCCGCACTCAAGCTGAGCGAATCCGCCGCGCGGCCCCATCTGGCCCACCCGGCCCCACGGTTTGCCACACATGCCCGGTGGCTCAAGCCAGCCATTGGCCCGGCAGCGTCTCTGCATTGGGCGTGATTTTGACCACTTAGCCGCACAAACACAGCCGCGGCTATCGGCCTTTTATTTCCCTACGCTTTGCAAGGCTGATCGCCAGGCCGCGCCGCGCCTGGCGCTGATGCATATGAGCAAAAGTAATTTCAAAGCCTGCACAATGCCTGCATCTCATCGCAAAACCATTGCAACCCTTTTGACGCAGGAGCACCGCCCATGAAAGCCGCATCCGTACTCGACACCATCGGCCGCACGCCGCACATCCGTTTTGACCGTCTCTTTCCCGGCCACGAGGTCTGGATCAAGGCCGAGCGTTTCAACCCCGGCGGCAGCATCAAAGACCGCATTGCGCTGGCCATGATCGAGGCGGCCGAGCAGTCGGGCCAGCTCAAGCCCGGCGCCACCATTGTGGAGCCCACCAGCGGCAACACCGGCGTGGGGCTGGCAATGGTGGCTGCCGTCAAGGGCTACAAGCTGATCCTCGTCATGCCCGAAAGCATGAGCGTGGAGCGCCGCCGCCTGATGCTGGCTTATGGCGCAAGTTTCGACCTCACGCCCAAAGAGAAGGGCATGAAAGGTGCCATTGCCCGCGCCGAAGAATTGGTGGCGCAATTCAGCGCCCAAGGCCAAACGGCCTGGATGCCCCAGCAGTTCGACAACGCCGCCAACCCCGACATCCACGCCCGCACCACGGCGCAAGAAATCATCAGCGACTTTCCCGAAGGGCTGGATGCGCTCGTCACCGGCGTGGGCACGGGCGGCCACATCAGCGGCGTGGCACGGGTGCTCAAGCAGCAGTGGCCGCAGCTGAAGGTGTTTGCGGTGGAGCCCACGCTCTCGCCCGTCATCAGCGGCGGTGCGCCTGGCCCGCACCCGATTCAGGGCATTGGCGCGGGCTTCATCCCCAAAAACCTCGACACCAGCTTGCTGGACGGCAGCATCCAGGTCGAAGGCCCTGCCGCCATGGAATTTGCCCGCCGCGCCGCCACGCAAGAGGGGCTGCTGGTCGGCATCAGCAGCGGCGCCACGCTGGCCGCCATTGCGCAAAAGCTGCCCGAGCTACCCGCCAAGGCCCGCGTGCTGGGCTTCAACTACGACACGGGCGAGCGTTACCTCTCGATCGAAGGCTTTTTGCCGGCTTGACCCTCATCAGACACCACCCGCCTGCGCTTGGTGGCCACACCCCTTGCGGCTACAAGACCTTCATTTGCCCATCGCTTCATGAAATGGGCAAATGCTGGTCAAGCACCAACTAGCCGCCTAGATAGCTTGCCTAAAGCCAACGCCGCGTTGTCCGGCAATAGCGGCGATAGGCCTCGCCGAATTTTTGTTCCAAGGCTCGCTCTTCGGGCACGATTTGAAACCGATTCAGGTACAGCACGAAGCCTGCCACCCCCACCCAGGCAGCGGCATGCGCCAGGCAAACGGCCCATGCCGCCAATATCAGCGCCATGCCCAAATACATCGGATTGCGGCTGAAGCGGTAAATGCCATCTGACACAATGCAATGGCTTTGCTCGGGTGCACGCGGATCGAGCGTCGTCTGCACCCGAACGAAGGCCCACGCCCCTGCCGCCATCGCAGCAGCGCCCGCCACGGCCAAAAGCACGGCCAGCCCTGCCGATGCAGGCAAAGCACCCACGGGCACGACTGCAGCCATTGCCCACATCAAAGCGGCAAGCAGCACCAGCAGCAAAACGGGTGGCACTTTCAAGCGCATGGCTCATCTCCTCGACCTCGATCACGCTCGCGCAGCACTGGCATCGGCCCTTTTGCGTGCAAGAAAGACGAATCGCTGGCTGCACATACAAACCCAAAACTTGCCAAATTATCCGTTTGCAGCGCTGGCATCCATAGCGCTTGTATTGGGCTTCCTTTGCTGATCACGCCGCGCTGCATACTTTGGGTAACGCAAAACCGCATGCATGCTCACAGCAGCTACACTGCCTGCTGCTTTTCCTGCATGCACGCATGCCTGCCCGCCCATGAACCGATCTTCGTACCGCCCGCCCTCCGCCCACCGCAATCGCCCTGCCCCTGCCCTTGCCGCGCAAACCTCATCGCCCAGCAAACCCGCCGCGCTGGGCTGGATGCACACGGCGCGCTTTCTCACCACGGCCGCGCAGCTGCACCAGCTGCCGCCGCTGGACGTGCCCGAAATCGCTTTCGTGGGCCGTTCCAACGCGGGCAAATCCACCTGCATTAACACCCTCACACAGCAAAAGCAGCTGGCCTTTGCCTCCAAAACACCGGGGCGCACCCAACACATCAACCTGTTTGCCTTGGGTCGCCAAGGCCAGACGGACGCCGTGCTGGCCGACCTGCCCGGCTACGGTTACGCCGCCGTGCCCCTGGCCGACAAGGAACGCTGGCAGCAAGTCATGGCGCACTACCTGTGCCAACGCGGCAATTTGGCTGGCATCGTCATGCTCTGCGATGCCCGGCTGGGCCTGACCGAACTCGACGAGCTGCTGCTGGAACTGATCCGCCCGCGCGTGGAGGAGGGGCTGCCTTTTCTGGTGCTGCTCACCAAGGCCGACAAGCTCACCCGCACCGAAGGCGCCAAGGCGCTCGACATCACCCGCCTGCAAGCCGGTGGCGGACAAGTCATGCTGTTTTCGGCCCTCAAGAAACAGGGGCTGGAAACGGTGGCGCAATGGCTGTGGGACACAGCCAGCCAGGCCCGCGCAGCTGCGGCAACTCAAGCAGACGAGGCTGCGGCAGCCAACGATCCGGCTGCCGCCACAAGCAGCACTGGCGGCGCCAGCCCAGCCGGTTGAGCGCGCTGCCTGGCCGCTTTCCCATCTCGCTGCACCAGCCTCACGCAGCGCATGGCCGCCTCAACGGCAGTGGTGCAAGCAAGGGGGCAAGCTCAGCGTTGATACCCGTCGCCACGCATTCCTTTCTGCTTTCAGGCGTAGGCGCACCGCGCCCTCGCTGCCCGCCAGCATCTGTGGCCGCTGCGCCTCATCCAGGGTCGGCAACAGCCCCTCGGCTTGCACAAACACGGCCAAACGCTATAATCAGCGGCTCTGCAAAAATCCGTTTGCAGATCAATTGAAGGAAATTCACTATGTACGCAGTCATAAAAACCGGCGGCAAGCAATACCGCGTGGCAGCCGGCGACAAGATCAAGGTAGAACAGATTGCTGCGGACGAAGGCAAGGAAATCACCCTCGATCAGGTCTTGGCCGTTGGTAACGGCGACAAACTGACCGTGGGTGCTCCGCTGGTGTCCGGCGCAAGCGTTGTGGCCAAAGTCATCGCTCACGGCAAGCACGACAAAGTGCGCATCTTCAAGCTGCGCCGCCGCAAGCACTATCAAAAACGCCAGGGGCACCGCCAGCCGTACACCGAGCTGGAAATTGCTTCCATCAAGGCCTGATCGGCGCAAGGAGAGTCAAACATGGCACAGAAAAAAGGCGGCGGCTCTACGCGAAACGGGCGTGATTCCAAGCCCAAAATGCTCGGCGTCAAGGCTTTTGGCGGCGAATTGATCAGTGCTGGCTCCATCATCGTGCGCCAGCGCGGCACCAAATTCCACCCCGGCAACAACGTGGGCGTCGGTCGCGACCACACCCTGTTCTCGCTGGTGGACGGTCATGTGTCCTTCAGCACACGCGGTGCGCAAAACCGTCAAGTGGTGGATGTGACCCCGGCCGAATAAGCCCGCACACCCGCTGCATCAACGCAAAAAGCCCCGCCTAGGGGCTTTTTGTTTTGGGCTTGGCCCGGTAAGATGCCACGCGGCTTGCGCTTCGTGGTTTTGCCCGTTTGGCGCTCAATGCCAGCGCATGCTTTCTGGCTGGGCATTTCAATCACCCAGCGCCGTGAATCAATCATTGGCCTGTGCAACGCTGCTTTGTATCAGCCAACGGCTGATGCGCCCGATGCAAGCTTCGCATCAAAAGCTGCAAGCAAGGCAGGCCAAGCATCTGCTGTTTGAACGCAGCCTTGGCGCGCTCGCTCCAAAATCCACAGTCGGCATCCAAGCCCCCGCACTTGGCTTCAGCGCCGTTCCGCACCAACCCCGCATCCGCTCCCATCCCCGCCCAAAGGAATGAACCATGAAATTTGTTGATGAAGCCCTGATCGACGTGGCCGCTGGCGATGGCGGCAATGGCTGCGCCTCGTTCCGGCACGAAAAATACAAGGAATTTGGCGGCCCCGACGGCGGCGACGGCGGTCGCGGCGGCCATGTGTATGCCGTGGCCGACGTCAACCTCAACACCCTGGTGGACTTTCGTTACGCGCGCCGCTTCGAAGCCAAACGCGGCCAGCACGGCATGGGCAGCGATATGTTTGGCGCTGCCGGCGCCGATATCACCCTCAAAATGCCCGTGGGCACCGTCATCAGCGATGCCGAAACCGGCCAGGTGCTGCACGAACTGCTGGCGCCCGGCGAAAAAATCCTGCTGGCCAAGGGCGGTGACGGCGGCTTTGGCAATCTGCGCTTCAAAAGCGCCGTCAATCGCGCGCCGCGCCAAAAAACGCCTGGCCACCCCGGCGAGAAAAAAAGCCTGCGGCTGGAACTGAAAGTGCTGGCCGACGTGGGTCTGCTGGGCATGCCCAATGCGGGCAAATCCACCTTCATCGCCGCCGTGAGCAATGCCCGCCCCAAAATTGCCGACTACCCCTTCACCACCCTCTACCCCAATCTGGGCGTGGTGCGCGTGGGGCCCGAGCAAAGCTTCGTGGTGGCCGACATTCCCGGCCTGATTGAAGGCGCCAGCGAAGGCGCGGGCCTGGGCCACCAGTTCCTGCGCCACTTGCAGCGCACCCGCCTGCTGCTGCACATCATCGACATGGCCCCGTTTGACGACAGCATCGACCCCGTGGCGCAGGCCAAGGCCATCGTGGCCGAACTGAAAAAGTACGACAAGGCCCTGTACGACAAACCGCGCTGGCTGGTGCTAAACAAGCTCGACATGGTGCCCGCTGAAGAGCGCGCCGCGCGCGTGGCCGACTTCGTGAAACGCTTGAAATGGAAAGGGCCGGTGTACGAAATTTCGGCCCTCACGCACGAAGGCTGCAAACCCCTGGTGCGCGACATCTACACCCACATCCAGGCCGAGCTGCACAAAGAGCAGCCGCCGGTGATTGAAGTCGATCCGCGCTTTGCCGAGATGGATGCGGAGGCAGATGCCAGCTCGGATGCAGCCGCCACTGCTGAGCCTGCGGCCCCTAAAACCCGTGCACCCCGCAAGCCACGCGCATCCAAAAAAACCGCTTCGTAAAGCACCGTGCCGCAACTGTGTGGCGTTACCGTGGCGTGACGGGCGTGGTGTTCTGCGCGGCAGGCCATCCAAACCATTGACCATTCATTCCAAGCAGCACCTCGGTGCTGCTTTTTTCATGGCTGCTCGTTCGCGGCTGGCTCTTCGGGCGGCTTGAGCAGCAGCCACGGCTGCGTGCCCAAGGCGTGCGCCATGCGCTCGATATTGCTCAGCGACACATTCCAGCGCGAGCGCTCCACCGCCGACACATAGGTGCGATCCAGACCGCACTGGCTCGCCAACTCCTCTTGCGACCAGCCCTTGTCCACCCGCAGCAAGCGGATGTTGTAGGCGAGCACATCGCGCAGATTGTTGCCGTCTGGCAACGCGGCAGGGGGCTTGGGGCGGGCTGACATCTTGCCAGCACAGTGACATGATGATACATTTGCATCTACGGAGTTTGCTTCACACAACAAACTCTGAAATTTTTGTTGAGCCTCTTGCATGCCTGGCGTCAAGAGGTTTAGTTATGTCTTGAGAGAAGCGCTGTTTTTAATTTCTGTTTTTTCCAAGAAAGGAATTTAAATGTCGGAAATAGCAGGCATTGCAATTATTTTTTATTGCATATACTGGATAATATCTCGAATTATTAGAAAAATCAACTCAACAAAAAACAAGATGGATTCAGAGCAATTATTTTTTCGGGCAAGCAAAAACTGCAAATACAGAATTTTTAATGATCAAACAGGTTTAGCAGTCAACCCCGCAGAAGAAAAAATAATTCTTATCAATGGCAAGTTGATAAAAGAATATCATTTTAACGACATTAGAGAATGGAGGTCAATGTTTCAATCAGGAGGCTTCTCCATTGGTCCAGGCGTAGGAAGCGCCTTTTATAACAAAGGTCAAATTGAGAACAATAAGGCCAATACTGGAATATCATTTCGTGTAAAAGACATTGATCATGCAGAGTGGTTTGTTAGGTTTCCTTACGAAGGAGATATTAAGGCAAATCTTGCAAAATGGAATGAAATACTGAATCAATATGTTCGAGAAAGAGTGCCCGAATGATAGTAAAAAATTCTAAATTCACGCAAATCTATTGATTTTCAATTTATGCGTGCTTCATGAATATTCAAAGAGAGGCAATAATCATTGTTGAAAATCGGGAGAGGTGGGAAGCAATAGGCTCTGTTATTATCTGGGAGGGAGAATGCAAGGGGCCTGCTTAATAACTACTTTACAAGGAGGCAAGCCCGTTTATTAGTTAAAAAAAGCGTCATTAGATGGATTCCATTGTGGTTTGAAAGTTCAAGTTTTTTTCGAGCATCATATGAAAAATTTTTCTATTCTTTTATTGATTGCAATGCTAACGGCCTGCTCAAGTGGCGAGCCCTCCAACTCCGAGATTAATGAGGCTGTAAAAAGAATGTGGACAAGGCTGACGCTGATCCAAGGGGAGTCATCGGTACCTAGATTGCTTTCCGTGAAAAAGAAGGCCTGTACAGCTGTTGCAGAAAAAGTGAGCTACAAGTGTGAAATATCCTTGGAAATGGAAATGGGTGGAGAAAAAAAGACAGAAACTGAATCGTTTACCTTCATGAAGCAAGAAGACAAATGGGAGATTGTTTCGCTTTTAGTTTTGATTAAGTCTTCAGTCCTCTTTGCTCAAAATCATTTATTGATTATCTGATTTTGATCTGGCCGTGCTATTGCTGTTATTGCTGGCAAGGAAATGCCAAACAGTATTGCACGGTTTTTTCATGCCGATGAACGCGCTGCCCGTCTGCACAAATGTAAGATTAAGGGCATGACTACTTCGCTCGCCACCGCACACGTTCCCAACCCCCAACTGGCCCAGGCCGCCCGCAAGGCTTTGCAGCAAGCCCGCCGCATCGTGGTCAAGGTGGGTTCCAGCCTCGTCACCAACGAAGGGCGCGGGCTGGACGCCAAGGCCATCGCCCAGTGGTGCCAGCAGTTGGCGGCTTTGCGCCGGCAGGGTTGCGAGGTGGTGATGGTGAGCAGCGGCGCCATTGCCGAGGGCATGAAGCGCCTGGGCTGGCAGCAGCGCCCGAGCGAAGTGCACGAGCTGCAAGCCGCCGCCGCCGTGGGCCAGATGGGGCTGGCGCAGATCTACGAAACCAAACTCGGTGAGAACGGTCTGCAATCGGCCCAGGTGCTGCTCACCCACGCCGACCTGGCCGACCGCGAGCGTTACCTCAACGCGCGCTCCACCTTGCTCACGCTGCTGCAACTGGGCGTGGTGCCCGTGATCAACGAAAACGACACGGTCGTGAACGACGAAATCAAGTTCGGCGACAACGACACGCTCGGCGCGCTCGTCGCCAACCTGATCGAGGCGGATTTGCTCGTCATCCTCACCGATCAGCGCGGCCTGTTCACGGCCGACCCGCGCAAGGTGGCCGATGCGCAACTCGTCACCATCGCGCAGGCGGGCGATGCACAGCTTGAAGCGATGGCGGGCGGCGCGGGCAGCAGCATCGGCAAGGGCGGCATGCTCACCAAAATCCTCGCAGCCAAACGCGCGGCCCGATCAGGCGCCAGCACGGTGATCGCCTGGGGGCGCGAGCCCGATGCCCTGCCGCGCCTGCTGCAAGGCGAAGTGGTGGGCACGGCCCTGCTGGCCCCCACGCACAAGCTGCAAGCCCGCAAGCAGTGGATGGCCGATCACTTGCAACTGCGCGGCGCGGTGGTGGTGGATGCCGGGGCCGCCGCCAAATTGCAGCAAGACGGCAAGAGCCTGCTGCCCATCGGCATGATTGCCGTGAGTGGCGACTTTCAGCGCGGTGAAGTGATTGCCGTGCGCGACGAGCAGGGCCGGGAGATTGCGCGCGGACTGGCCAACTACCCCAGCCACGAAGCGCGTTTGCTGTGCCGCCAGCCTTCTAGCCAGTTGGAAGCCTTGTTGGGCTACGCCGCCGAACCGGAAATGATCCACCGCGACAACATGGTGCTGATGCAGGGCGGCTGATCTGCACTGTGCCGCATGCGCATCGCCATGCGGCTTGCGGCCCAAGCGTTCAGAGGGCTGTTGACTGCACGACGCTACCCGGGGGCTGCCCCCTCAAGCGCCAAGCCGCCCTGCTTGTTCCAGCCTTGGGCTATGCCTACGCATGCGCCGTGAGAAAAAACAGCGCGCCCTTACGCAAGCATGCGAGAGCTTGGAGCCTGTTCAAAATCTCAAGGCGGGGCGCTTGGATAGGGCAAGGTTTGAATCGGGAGGCAGAAGGCGCAGAGATTTCGCCAAAGCCGCAGAAGTTTTCAAAGCTGTTTTCACCGCAGAGGTACGGAGGGCGCAGAGATTTTGAACAGCTTCTCAGGCAGGGGAAAAGCTTGTTGCATGTCTGTTGTGGCGGAACGGACTTGGGCCCATCGAATGGCTGGGTGGACGCAGCAGACGCCAAGGGATCGCAGAAGTCGCGCAAGGGACACTGGCATTTCAAAGAAGGCACAGCAGTTGGCCCGTCAGGATCGGCTGGCTCCGTGGCTCAAGTGGTTTGCCATGCTGCGGTGCGCTCACCACATCACATAGGGCACACAGAGGCAGCCAAAGCACTCTGCGAATTTTTGCGCCCTCTGTGCCTCTGGGGTGAAAGCGCGGGATGCAAGGCGCTCAGTTCTGAGTATGGCCAAGTGCATAGCCCGTGCCACATGAGCCAAAAGGTTGACAAGATTTGCAACGAAGCCGCCCGCCGCCATCTTCAAGCGCCCGTGAGGAGGTTGCGAACAGGCGCTTGGGGCAAGGCCGGGCCCGGGAGCACGCGCTCGTCACGCCAGCGCATCACACGGCAGCATCAGTACCTTTGCTGCGCATCCTGCGGTGCAAACAGCAACGATTCCGTGGCAAAGCCCAATTCGGCTGCATGGGCGATGATGCGCTGCTGTACTTCTGGCGGCAGCTGCGGTGTGCGTGAAAGAATCCACAACTGTTTGCGATCTGGCGAGCCAACCAACGACCAAGCGTATTCACGATCCAGAGCCAGCACCCAATACGGCCCGTAAAACGGCCTGAAAAAGCTCACGCGCAAACGCGCATTGCCGCTGCCCGGCTCCACCTTGGCAAAGCCCTTGGCCGTTCTTGTTTTGCCATTGGCTTGCAGGCAGCTGTTGTGCACCTGCATGCCGCCATCCACCAGCTTGTACTCGGCCCTGACGTTGCGCGCACACTGCGTTTGAAAACGGTTGGGCAAGCGCGCAATTTCGTACCAAACGCCCACATAGCGTTCCAACACCACATGATCCACGGTTGGTGGCGCAGGCTGCTTCGGCTGCTTTGGGTTGGCGCAACCAGCCATCAAACCAGCCGTGGCGGCAGCGCCCAGCGCCGCGGCAGCCACCAGCACCCAAGGGGATTTTTTCAGCGGGCAAGAACAAGGCATGGGGTCCTCCTGGTAGGTTTCAAGCAAATGGGGCAAGCCGTGTAGCCACATGGGGGCATGCCCGCCCATTGCAAGGCACGGCTATCTGTGTGCAGCATACCCGCTTCATTTGTATTTATCTGAAATGCTTTTGTTTTTGAGTGGCTCAAAGCCCAAAGCCGAAAAACCCACGGCACATGGGACATACTGCCACCAACTGCCTCGCTGCATCACGCTCCTTTTCCGTTGAGCACCGCATGCAAATTGTGGCAACAGCCACCGCTCAAACCGCCAGCGGATCCACATCCACGGCCCAGCGCAGAATGGCTGTGGTGCGCTGCTGATGCAGCCAGGCACCCAGCAGCGGCAGCAGGCCTTGCAGGGCTGGGCGCTTGTCACTCTCGATCAGCATTTGCGCGCGTTCGCGGTTGGCGATGCGTTGCGGCACCATGGGCACGGCCGGATAACACAGCACCGAGGCGGCTTCGGGCTGGGTTGTTGCCCACTGCTCTGCGGCCATGCGCACGCTGTTGAGAAAGTCTTGCGCGGCTTGCTGCTCGCGCGCTTCGGCACGGATGAGCGCCTGGTAGCTGAAAGGCGGCATGCCCGCCGCGCGGCGCTCCTCCAACTGCTGCTGGGCAAAACCGGGGTAATCGTGTTTGCGCAAAGCGGCAAACAGCGGATGCGTGATGAAGCCGGTTTGCACCCACAGCTCGCTACGCGTGCTCAAGGCCGCATCGCGCCCGGCGCGGCCACCAGCTTGCATCAAAAGGGCAAACAGGCGCTCGGGCGCGCGAAAGTCGCTGCTGAACAGGGCCGTATCGGGATTGAGCGCGGCCACCAGCGTGATGCGGCGAAAGTCGTGCCCCTTGGCCAGCATTTGCGTGCCCACCAGCACGTCCACCTCGCCGCTGTGGGCCTGCGCCAGTTGCTGCGCCAGGCTGCCGGCCAGGCGGGTGGTGTCGGCATCGATGCGCAGCACGCGCAAGGGGCTGCCGTCGGGCCGCCGGGTGGTTTGCAGCTGCTGTTGCAGGGCTTCTTCAAGCTGTTCGGTGCCCAGGCCCAGGGCGCGAATGTCCTGGTTGCCGCAATCCGGGCAGGCGCGCGGCACAGGCACGGTGTAGCCGCAGTGGTGGCAGCGCAGGCTGCGGTCGATCTTGTGAAAGACGCGAAAGGCGCTGCAATGCGGGCACTGGCTCTTCCAGCCGCAATCGGGGCAATGCAGCACGGGCGCGTAGCCGCGGCGGTTGAGCAGCAGCAGGCTTTGCTCGCCGCGCGCGGCGCGCTGCTGCACCGCTTCGAGCAGGGCCGGGCTGCACACGGTGCCGCGGGGCAGTTGCGCCATGTCGATCAGGCGCACGGCGGGCAAGGCGGCTGCGCCCATGCGTTCGGGCATGCACAAGCGGCGGTAGCGCCCGCCAGCATCTTCAGCCGTGGGCGGGCGGCTGTGGTGCCAGCTTTCGAGCGAGGGCGTGGCCGAACCCAGCAGCACGGGCGCCCGGACTTGGCGGGCGCGGTAGATGGCCAGATCGCGGGCCGAGTAGCGCGCGCCTTCTTGCTGCTTGTAGCTGGGATCGTGCTCCTCGTCCACCACGATCAGGCGCAGATGCGGCATGGAGGCCAGCACCGCCATGCGCGTGCCCAGCACGATGCGCGCCAGCCCGGTGTGCGCGGCCAGCCAGCCTTGCAGGCGCTGCGCGGGCGTCATGCCGCTGTGCAGGGCCACGATGCGCTGCTGCGCAAAGCGCGCGGCAAAGCGTTGCTCCAGCTGAGGCGTAAGGTTGATTTCGGGCACCAGCACCAGCACCTGCGCCTGCTCGCTGTGCGCCAAGGCCTGCGCCACGGCTTGCAGATACACCTCGGTTTTGCCGCTGCCCGTATTGCCAAACAACAGCAAGGGCGGGGGTGTGGTTTCGTTAGCGGCGGCCTGCACGGCGGCCAGGGCCTGCTCTTGCTGCGCCGTGAGCGCCGGAGCTTGGGCGGTGGCAGGGATGCTTGCGTCCCTTGCTGCATCAAGCGCAGCATCAGTCGAAGCATCGGCCGATGCCACGGCTGGCATGCTGGCGATAGCTGGCGCAAGCGCCGCAGAAGCTGCGGCTTGGGCAGCCCCGCCATCAGCAACCGCAGCTTGCGCCTGATCTTGGCTTTGTGCCTTGGCTTTTTTGCCCGGCTTTTTGGCCGCTGGCGGCATCAGCTTTTTCAGGCGGCGCGCCAGTTGCACCCCGTCCAGCTCGCGCAAGGGCGGCGGCAGCGCCGCCAGCGCCACTTCGCCCAAGCTGCGCTGGTAATAGCGCGCCACAAAGGCCACCAGCTCGCGCCAGCTGGCATCCAGCGGGGGCAAGTCCGTGAATGCTTCGAGAATCGGCTTGGGCTGCACCCCATCGGGCGGGGCTTGCACCTCTGCCCCGCTTTGCCAGACTACGCCCAGCACGCTGCGCTGCCCCAAGGGCACGCGCACCAGCGTGCCCGGCGGCAAAGCGGCGTGATGCAGATAGTGCAGCGGCGTGGCCGAGAGCGGGCTGTGCGCGGGCAGAGCCACCAACACCAGCAGGCTGTGCGAAGCGGACAAGAATTGCGAGGCCGGTTGAGACGAAGGCGGCGCACTTGCCTGCGTGATCCACGCCGATGCCTGCGAAGCAGCACCGGGGGCTTCGGCCGCGGCGGTAGGCCCAGATTCAGGCAAAGACATAAACGAAATCGCAGAACAATGGGGTCGCAGCCTGACCGTCAGGCAGGTTCACGGCTGCCAGAGAAAGCCTTGCTGCAGCCAGCGCGCTGGCCGATGCAAGCAGCGGGGGCATTTGTTGGGCGTGGTGCGGCATGGGTTTCGGCAATCGTTTCGATCTTTTGATTGCCCCCATCACAGCCCGGCAAGCGTGCACAGCAGCCAAGCACAGAGAGGAAGAGAACGCCAGCAGCGCCCGAAGCCCCTGCCGGGCTTCAGCCGCCTTTGCGCTCGCGCGTGACTTCCACGCCCAGCTGCTTGAGTTTGCGGTACAGGTGGGTGCGTTCCAGCCCGGTTTTTTCAGCCACGCGGGTCATGGAGCCTTTTTCGCGCTGCAGATGAAAGGTGAAGTAGGCGCGTTCGAAATCGTCACGCGCTTCGCGCAGCGGCTTGTCGAGTTCAAAGCTCTGGATCGCTGCCGGTTGCTGCGGGATGATGACACCGGCCATGGGCACAAAGCCGGGCGCGGGCTCCATCACGGTTGCCACGCTGGCAGCCGCGCCATTGCCCATGCCGGCGCTGGCGGCAACCGCAGGCGAACCGGGGGTGGGCGCTGCGGCGCGCTGGCTGGCATCGCGGTTCAGGCCCAGCTCTACAGCGGCCAGCAGCTTTTGCAGGGTGATGGGTTTTTCGAGAAAAGACAGCGCCCCGATGCGCGTGGCTTCAACCGCGGTTTCGATGGTGGCGTGCCCGCTCATCATGATGACGGGCATGCTCAGCAGATTGGCCGTGGCCCATTCCTTGAGCAGGCTCACGCCGTCGGTGTCTGGCATCCAGATGTCGAGCAGCACCAGATCGTAAGTGGACTGCTTGCGCGCTTCGCGCGCCTGCGCGGCGTTTTCTGCCAGATCGACCGTGTGCCCTTCGTCATTCAGGATTTCAAAGAGCAGTTCACGAATGCCATGCTCGTCATCTACGACCAGAATCTTTGCCATCTCTTCGCCTTGTTTCTTTTTGGACCAACGCGTGTTGCGCCAATGATACAAGCAAATGCCCTGCCCGCGCCGCCGCCAGCCGGGCCTCAGAGCCTGTTCAAAGTCTTTCCCAAAATCTTTCCATCTATCCGCAAGCGCAACAAATGGCCAGGATCGAGACGCACGCCGCAGCCAAGACTGCCCGTCTTGGCAAGGGGTGCACAACAAAGCGCATGCTCGTTTGTCGCCTTGTCCGAAAGGTTGCCTGACAAATGCAGCTATCTGCCGCGTTGCAAATGCTCGCCAGACGGCTGGCCCGTTCGTGCTCTGTGTTTCGTGCTTTGCGCCTTGCAGCGACTGCCTTTGCCAAGCAAGGGACACGATGCGAAGCCTTTGAACAGGCTCTCACACCCAGCCGCATGCCCGGCAGCGCACCGGTTGGCGCATTGCGGTTTACCCGGCCGGGTGCGACCACAGATCCAGCTGCGGCCGCTCTGCCTGCTTTGGCTCGGCAGCCGGAATCAGCAGGCTGACTTGCGCGCCCAGCACCACGCCGTCTTGCACGCGGTTGCTGATGGCGATGCGCGCGTTGTGCTCGTCGGCAATTTTTTTCACCACGGCCAGGCCCAGGCCGGTGCCGCGCGCCTTGGTGGTGACGTAAGGCTCAAACGCCCGTTGCAGGATGTGCTCCGGAAAACCCGGCCCGGCATCGCTCACCGTCAAGCGAACGCGCTGTGCGGCGGGCCGCCACTGGGTCTGGATCAGCACCGGCTCGGCCGTTTGGCGATCGTTGGGGCGGTCGGCCTGCTGCTGCGCGTCTTGCGCGTTTTGCAGCAGGTTGTGGATGACCTGGCGCAACTGCTGCGCATCGGCCAGCACGGGCTGGCAATCGGGATCGAGCTCGGATTGCACGGGCACCTGGGCGTTTTCGGCGCCATAGAGCTGCAGCACATCGTTGATGAGGGCGTTCACGTCCAGCGGCTGCAATTGCGCCGCGGGCAGGCGGGCGTAGTCGCGGAATTCGTCCACCAGGCGCTTCATGGCATCGACCTGCTCGACGATGGTGTGCACCGAGCGGGCCAGCACCTCCTGCTCTTTGAGGGGCAGGTGAGCCATGAGCTTCATTTCCAGCCGTTCGGCCGAAAGGCGGATGGGCGTGAGCGGGTTCTTGATTTCGTGCGCGAGGCGACGCGCCACCTCGCCCCAGGCCTGCGCGCGCTGGGCCGAGACTTCGGCCGAAATGTCTTCAAACACCAGCAGGCGCGCGCCGGGCACTTCGCTTTCGGGCAGCAGGGCGCCGCGCAGCACCAACGTGACGGCTTCTTGCTGCAAGCCCTCGTGCGCAGGCGGGTTGAGCTCCATCGAGTGCTGCCAGTAATTGCCGGGGCCGGCCGCTGGCCAGGCGCTGTTGGCGGCATCGGTTGCAGCAAATGCTGCGCAAGCATCGCCCCCTGCATCTCCCCCCGCATCGCTCAGTGCGTCCATCCGCTCGGGCAAGGCTTCGTCCGATTCGATGAGGGTGTCGGCCTCTGCATCTGCCAAGGGCTGCGATCCGGCCAAGGCCATGAATTGCTGCTGCACGGTTTCGCCCAGTTGCTGCAGGCCATCCAAAGCGCCCAGCGTGTGGCCGGGCAATTCCTCTTGCGCGATGCGCAGAATGCGGCTGGCACCGGGGTTGGCCGAGAGGATGGTGCCATCGGGATGCAGCACGAGCACGCCGGAGCTGAGGTTGTCGAGGATGGTTTGCAGCTCGGATCGCGAAGCGTCCAGCTCGGCCAGGCTGCTGCTGGCAGCCTGACGCGCATCGGCCAATTGCTGCGTCATTTGCGCAAAGGCGCGGGTGAGGCCGCCCAGCTCGTCGCGCGCATCGTGAATGTGTTTGGGGCGCAAATCGCCTTCGGCCACCTGGCGCACACCGGCGGCCAGCAGCAGCAGCGGTCGCGCCAACTGCGCCGAGATGAGCGCGGCCAGCAGCACCGCGCCGAACACGGCCAGAAACAGGGTGAGCGTCAGCGTGCTGATGAACATGCGCTGCATGCCGATGCGCGTGAGGGCGCGCTCTTGATACTCGCGGTTGGCCTCTTGCACCAGCACGGCGTTGTGCAGCAGGTCGGCCGGTACGGGTTGCGTCAGTTGCAGCACCCAGGTTTCGCTGTGCAGACCGAATTGCGCCGGGCGCACCAGCGTGTAGGCCACGATGGTGACTGGCCCCGCCGCATTAGCCGCCGCGCCCGGCTCCGTTGCGGCAGGCGCGGTTTGCGCGGCCGATTCAGCCGTGGCGGCCGTTTGTTCCCCCGCTTGTTCGCCCGCCTCTTCCAGCCCTTCCACATAAGCCACCGCGGGCTGCTCTTGCAATTGCGCCAGCACCTCGGCGCTGGGCGGCTGGGTGGCGGTGGCAAAGCTTTGCTGCGATGAGGCCGCAATCTGCTGGCCCGATGCGCTCCACAGCACCAGGCGATCGGCGTTTTGCTGGCTGCGCAGGCGATCCAGCGCCACGCCCATGTCAAATGCGGGCTGCGCGCCCAGCACATGGGCTGCAGCCTGCGCCTTGTTGGCCGCATCAGTCGTGAGGGTGTCGAGCACACTTTGCCCCAGGCTCAGACCCGCGCTCAGGGCGCGCTCCACTTTCACGTCGAACCAGCTCTCGATGGAGCGCGACACGAACTGGTAGGCCACCAGATACAGCAAGGCCCCCGGCACGCTGGCCACCAGTGCAAACACCAGCGCCAGTTTCAGCAACAAGCGGCTGCCGAATTTGCCGCGCCGCAGGCCGCGCCACATGCGCCAGGCCAGCCACAGCAGCACCAAAAACAACAGGCTGGCGGCCACGGCATTGGCCACCAGCAAGTGTTGGTAATTGCGTTCGTAAACGGCGCTGTTGGTGGATTGCGCCAGCAAGAACATCAGCACCAGCGCGATGCAGGCCACCAGCACGATGCCCGCCATCACGCTCCAGCGGGCGGTGCGGGTGCGCCAGAAGTGCTTGAGCGTGCCCGTCATGGCTCGGCCCGCAGCGCCCGCTCAGCGTCTGGCTGCCCATCCGGGTAGGCCGCGCCATCGGCCACGGCCCAAGGGCGATGCAAGTCCGCGCCCGGCCAATTGCCAAGCCGCTGCGGCAACAGCAGACTGATGGTTTTACCCAGGCTGCTGGCGTTGAGGGCAAAGTCGCGTTCCACGTCCAGCCCCCAGTCGGACTGCCAGGCCGGCCCGCCCTGAAAGGTTTGCCCCAGCTGCGAAATATCCAGCCGCAGGCGCGCCCGCACGGTGTAATTGTGCTCGGCCGACCATTGCTCAGCCGTGAGCACCTGCCAGCCCGATATGCGGCGCACGGCGCTCAGGGCCGATTCCAGGCTATCGAAATTCTGGCTCAGCAGCACGCCTACGCTGCCGCGGTGAATCGGCTCGCTGCTGACGTTGACGCGCCAGCGCCGTGTGAGCGGCTGGTACAGCAGGCGCACATAGCGCTTGTTGCCGTTGACCACCTTGCCCGTCCAATACCAGCGGCTGCGCGTGGTTTGCGTCTCGAACAAGAAGTACACGGGCACGCCGCGTTCCAGCGTTTCTTGCAGGCGGGGCGACACTTCAAAACGGATGTTGCCGCTCATGCGCACGCCGTCTTCGCCCAAATCGAAGCGCACATCCGTGATGGCGGGCGCACCCTGTTTCAGGCGCGTTTGCGCCACGGCGGGCCGCAGTGCCAGGGCACACAGCAGCGCCAGCGCGGCGCACCCCAAAGCCCAAGGCCTGAGCCGGGCCGCCAGGGCATCAAACAGTTTTGGCAAGCAGGGCGTAATAGAAACCATCGTGATCCAGCCATTGTGCGGCGCAGGCAGCGCCAGCCGCTTGCGCAAGAGATTGCACAGCGGTGCACTCGCTTGCTTGCGGCCAAGCCTGCGACCCATTGTGCCCCAGCCCCGCCGCCGCCAGCCCGTTTGCGGGCAGCAAATGCCCGGGCGCAGGCAAACTTGCGGCGTCGCTGTGGCGTGCAAGAAACGCATCGATCTGATCCCGCCCCTCGGCCCGAAAGACCGAGCAAGTGGCATACAGCAGCACCCCGCCCGGACGCAGCAAGGGCCACAGGGCGTGCAACAGCTGCTGTTGCGTATGCGCCAGCTGGGCGATGTCGGCCTCGCGGCGCAGCCAGGCAATGTCGGGGTGGCGGCGCACAATGCCCGATGCACTGCAAGGCGCATCGAGCAAGATGCCGTCAAACGGTTGGCCATTCCACCACGCAGCGGGCTGGCCCGCATCGGCCGCCAGCACTTGCGCGTGCAGCCCCAGGCGCTGCAGGTTTTCGGTGATGCGCATACAGCGCTCGGCGTCGATATCCAGCGCCGTGACCTCATGCGCACCCAGTTCCAGCAGATGCGCGGTTTTGCCGCCCGGGGCAGCGCAGGCATCGAGCAAACGCAGGCGCGTACCGGTATCTGCCCCTGCCTTTGCACCCGCTTTCGTATCAAGCTGCGCTTGCAAGGCTTGCAGCAACAAGGGCGCCGCCAATTGCGCAGCCGCATCTTGCACCGACACCCAGCCCTGCGCAAACCCCGGCAGCTGCTGCACCGGGCAAGGCTTGTGCAGCATCACGCCGTAATCCCCATGCAATTGCCCGACCAATCCGGCAGGCAGCAGATGCGCTTGCAGGTATTGGGCAGGCGACAGGCAGCGCGCATTCACACGCAGATGCATGGGCGGCTGGTGCTGCCCGGCCAATGCAATGGCCGCGGCCGTGCTCATGGGTTGTTGCTGCGGGCGAGCGGCAGCGCTTGCAAGCGGATGCGTGGACGATTCTTTGGAGCCATCACCAGCGCAGGCAGCACCAGTGGCATTGGCTGAATCGGTTGCCGAATCAGCGTGGTCAGCAGCGCTTGTGCTTCCCGTGTGCGCGTGGGTGGTGTCAACAGGCTCGGGGTAATCGGCCCGCAGGCGCTGCCACCACCAGGCAGGCAAATTGAGCAGCTCCGCCCGGCCTTGTGGTGCGGCTTGGTGGCAGCGCACTTGCCAAGCCTCGCGCTCGCGCATGAAGGCACGCAAACAGGCATTGATCAGGCCCGATTGATGCCGCATGCGCGGATGCCGGCGTGCAGCCTCCACTGCCTGATGCACCAGCGTGAAGTCGTTGTATTGCAGCGCACTGCCAGGCATGGCCAATGCCGCCTGCTCGCCCTTTGCATGGGCATGCCCTGCTGCGCCACTGGGCTGATGCGCTTGTTTTTGTTGCACCGCAGCGGCCAGACCCCGCCGCTGCGATGCCGCGTGGCAAGCAGTGGCCCCACGGTTTGTTGTTTGAACTGTGGCCTGTTGCACAAGCTCGGGCATGGAGGCATCTGTCGGCACACACACCACCCGCCCCTTGTGACTTGCGGCAGAGTCGGCGCAAGACGGAGGCTGGCTGCCAGCCGACAGATCGGCGCTTTCCGCTGCACCTGGCGCTTGCGTGCCGGGGGCGTTTTTCGCATCCCATGCCAGCGCCAGCACTGTGCACAGCAGGGCATCCACAGCGGGCGGCGGGGTGCGCGGCACCAGCTGTTCGCGCAGCCAACGGGCCATGCCCAGACGACGCAGGGCCTGATAGCCCAGCGCCTGCACACCGGCGCGCAGGGCAGACGGCAGCTCATCCAGCACCGTGGGGGCGCTGCTGCCCTGCATCACGGCTTGCACCAATCGCGCCGCGTGCTGCAACTGTTGCCACAGGGCGGGGCGTTGCGCCGCGTGGGCAGGCGCCGAATGCTTGGCCACGCCCTGCTGCCTGGCCGGTTGGCTCTGCGGTGTTTTCGGGATTTTTTGCAAGGGCATGGCTGCAGGCCTTTTGGGCAGCGCTCGCGGCGGCTGGCTTTGCCGCTTTTGATCTGCCTGTTGCGGCCGTGCTGCGTTCGCAAGCTGCGCGCGCCTGTTGGGCTGTTTCTGCCCCGCCTTGCCTGAAGTCATGCTGGTCTGCTGCTGGATGCGCTGATGCGCAAAAGAAAAGGTCTGCGCCCTGTGCGGCACAGACCTTTGAAAGGAATGAACTGGCCGCCGTGCATGCCAACAAGCGCGGGGCTTACTGCATGCATCGGCTGGCCCTGTCGGCTTTACTCGCCGTCGTTGGCTGGGGCAGCGGCCGCACCGGCATCTTCTGCCACAGCGGCTGGCGCCTCTTCCCCGGCCAATTCCAGCGCTTCGGCCTCGGCAATGGCGCGGCGCTCGGCTTCGTCCATTTCGTCCT
>JAUMWT010000067.1 GCA_030529505.1 Allobrachymonas sp.
ACACCATCGTCATCCCCGGCGGCAAAATGGAACTGGCCATGCAACTCATCTTCACGCCCTTCGTCTGGCGCATGATGGAACAGCGCCGCAAATACGCGGTGTGAGGCGGCGCTGCGTATTTCTGAGCGCGCCTTTGCCAGCCCCTGAGCGTTGTCTGAAACAGGCGTGCGCAGGCGAACCGCTTGTGTCATGTTCGCGGGGATGAGCTCTGGGACGATTGACCATGAGCAGCCAGTGCTTGGGGAAGGATGCATGTTTCTGAGAACCTGTTCACGATCTCCTCACGGGCGCTTGAATGTGGATGCGGGCGCTCTGCCGTGTTGCCAATCTTGTTCATAGCTCGGGCTACGCACTGCGCCACATACAAAGATGAGCGCCTTGCATCCCATCCCGCTCCATTTCCAATCGCCCCGCGTTGAGATCTTGAACAGGTTCTGAGCAAACCCTTGAATCACCACCATCAATCGACTGGATGAGCACGCCCGTTCCATTGCTTGATGAGCACAACAACGGCAAGGCGCCTGCCCGCCAGGCGCAATCCCCTGTGCATACAGGCCACACATGCCCCCTGTGCGGCCAAGCCAACCAATGCGCACAACAAAGCGGGCAGCCATATGCCGCCTGCTGGTGCATGCAGCGCCCCGTTTTGGGGCGCGACTGGCTGGCGCAGCGCTTGGTTCAATTGGGCAAAGACGAGCAACGCTGCCTCTGCCCCGTCTGCCATGCACGGCTGGAGCAGGAAAAAGCGCAAGCTGCTGGCAACGGCGCGCTCGCGTTGAAAGCCGGTTGATACGGCGCAGCCCCTTGGATTGTGCTGTGCGCAGCCAAGGCTCAAGCTGCAGTTGCGCCATCGCTGCAAGCAGGCGGCCAGCCACTGCAAGGGCGTTGTTCAGACGTGGTACTCAGAGCCTGCTCAAGATCTTTTGCTTATTTGGTTTTGCATGAGAGCGAAGTATCCAAGCGACATCAGCCGTGAGCAGTTCAAACAGATCCTTCCAATCCTGGAGCAGGCCCGCAAACGCACCAAGCCTCGCAGCGTGGATCTGTACGAGGTGTTTTGTGCCGTGCTGTACCTGCTGCGCACCGGCTGCCAGTGGAGAGCTTTACCCAGTGACTTTCCCAAATGGCGCACCGTACATGCCTACTTCCAAATCTGGAGTGAACCCAATGAGCAAGGCACAAGTTTGCTGGAGCAGGCTTTAAAAAAATCAGCTTGGCGCGGCCCGAGACAGACAGGCGCGCAACGCATGCAGCACCTTCTTGATCGTGGACGCGCAGAGCGTGAAGAACAGTGATACAGCAAGCCTGAAGGGCTATGACGCCGGCAAGAAAGTCTCAGAACCTGTTCAAAATCTCCTCACGGGCGCTTGAATGTGGAGGCTTGTGGTCTGCTGCATTGCAAATCTTGTTCATAGCTCGGGCTCTGCACTGCGCCACATACAAAGATGGGCACCCTGCATCCCATCCCGCTCCATTTCCAATCGCCTCGCGTTGAGATCTTGAACAGGTTCTCAGGGATCAAGCTTCATGTCGCAGTCGACACCCAAGGCTTACCGCATGCCATTGCGGTGAGCACGGCCAACGTCACCGACCGTAAGGGAGCGCTACAGGCACTGCAGCGCTGCAAACACCGATTGAAGCGGGTACAAAGCCTGCTGTGTGACAGTGGCTATGTGGGCAAGCCCTTTGCACAGGGCGTACAGGACATTCTGGGCGAGCACGTCAAGGTGCAGATAGCCAAGCACAGTGAGTTACACACGTTCAAGGTGATGCCCAAGCGCTGGATTGTTGAGCGCAGCTTTGCCTGGTTGGAGAAGAACAGAAGGTTGTGGAAGAACTGCGAGAGGCTGCTGAACACCAGCTTGCAGTTCATCCACCTTGCTTTTCTGGCTCTTGTCCTCAAAAGATCGTGAACAGGTTCTTAGGGCAGCCGGGTTGCAGCTGTGGAGCAATGGGATGAGTTGATAAGATTTTAAGTAGGTTTGGAGACACTCACAGCCCAGAACGCTGAAGCTGCCCAGGGGAGTTTGCTGGCGGGCATTTGATTGGGCAGTTGTCGTTTTGCTTTGCGCAGCGAGAGATGAAATTCGAGGGTAAATACCGATCGACAAAAAAATTCAAGCTCGTAGGATGAAGTGCAGCCTTCCTATGATTGATGGGATGTCTGCTTCTCGATTGCGATTGAAAGGAATTTGGTCATGAAGAAACATCTTGGTATTGCCCTGTTTTCCGGCTTGATGGTCGTCGGGGTTGCCGCGCAAAACACACCCGCAGCGCCTGCGACTAAGCCAGGTAAACCTCTGCCAACGAACCCGGCCCCTGCAAAGAAAAGCAACAAGGCCAAAGCCCCTTCTGCCAATCAGGTGTGGGTCAATGGCAAGGTTTATCATTGCCCCGGCACCAGATACTATGGTAAAACAAAAAGCGGTGAATACATGACGGAAAAAGCCGCGATTGCAGCCGGTGCAACGGCCAGCCATAACAAGCCTTGCACGCAGTAATGGCCATTAGCTTGGCTTATCAAAAATAAACCCGCTAAATGCGGGTTATTTTTTATGCTCTGCGCGTACAAAGTCTGCGTTGCACGCATTGTTGACTTGGTCGAACATGGGCGCGCGCTCACGTTAGCCATCAGAACCTGTTCCAAATCTCAAGGCAAGGCGATTGAGGATGGAGCGGTATGAGATGCAAGAGGTGTGCATCGAAATACATCAGGGCCTGTTCACACTATTTGATCATGCGAAGCGGCTTGCCAGCGCATCAGTCAAGGCGTGCATCACAGCGCAGCGGTGTTTGACGCCTTGGCAAGTGAGCTTTTGAAGCGCAACGCACCTTTCAAAGGAAGATGAACAGGCCCTGGTGAAAAAGCGCACAGCCCGTGCGACATAGGAAGGCTTAGAACCTGTTCAAAATCTTCTCACGGGCGCTTGAATATGGAAGCAGACTACCTGCGCAAGTCTCTCACTCAGCTGAAAAAGTCCCTGGCTTTGTCAAACCACGATTTTTCGCTGGGGCTGTGTTTTTTGCCGCCTTTTTCCAGCAGGGCGTCCAGCTCGGTGAGCAACTTGCGCTGTGCTTCGGTCAGCTTCACAGGCGTTTCGACCTGAATGTGGCAGTACAGATCGCCAGTGCTGGCCGAGCGCACGCCCTTGATGCCTTTGCCGCGCAGGCGGAACTGCTTGCCGTGCTGCGTGCCTTCGGGCAGGGTGATGACGGCTTTGCCTTGCAGCAAGGTAGGCACTTCAATGTCGCCACCCAGCGCGGCTTTGGTCATCGAGACGGGCACCACGCAGTGCAGATCGTCGCCGTCACGTTCAAATACTTCGTGTTTGCGCACACGGATTTCGATGTAGAGGTCGCCCGGCGGGCCGCCGTTGGGGCTGGGCTCGCCATTGCCGGTGCTGCGAATGCGCATGCCGTCGTCAATGCCCTGCGGGATTTTGATTTCGAGCGTTTTTTGTTGCTTGATTTTGCCCCGGCCGTGGCAGGTGGTGCAGGGTTCAGGGATGTATTTGCCGCTGCCGTGGCAGCGCGGGCAGGTTTGCTGCACGCTGAAAAAGCCCTGGCGCATTTGCACAACGCCCTGGCCGTTGCAGGTGTCGCAGGTTTTGGCGCTGGTGCCGGGCTTGGCGCCGCTGCCGCCGCAGGTGCCGCAATCGTCCCAACTCGGCACGCGAATTTGCGCTTCTTTGCCGCTGGCGGCTTCTTCCAGCGTGATGTCCATGGCATAGCTCAAATCGTTGCCACGGTGCACCTGGCGCCCGCCCCCGCGCCCGCCGCGCATCTGGCCGAAGATGTCGCCAAAAATGTCGCTGAAGTTCTCGAAGCCGCCAAAGCCGCCGGCGAAGCCCCCGCCACCCATATTGGGATCAACGCCAGCATGGCCGTACTGATCGTAGGCGCTGCGCTTCTGGTCGTCAGACAAGATCTCGTAAGCCTCTTTGACTTCCTTGAACTTGACTTCGGCCTCTTTGGCCGCATCGCCCTGATTGCGGTCGGGGTGATACTTCATGGCCAGTTTGCGGTAGGCCTTTTTGATGTCGTCTTCGCTGGCGTTGCGGGGCACGCCCAGCACTTCGTAATAGTCGCGCTTGCTCATGACGGGCTTTCAGTGTTTCAGCATGTTCAGGTGGGGAATGTTGTCTTCCAGATAGGGGCTGCCTATGGCTGCAAAGCCCAGGCTTTCGTAAAAGCCTTGCAGGTGCTGCTGCGCGGCAATGCGCACCGGCCCGGGGCTGAGCTGGGCGAGCTGTCGCAGCGCCTCTTGCATCAAGGCGCGGCCCATGCCGCGGCCCCGCGCCTGCTGGATCACGGCCAGGCGGCCGATAGCGGCAGTAGCGGCTTGAGCATGGTCTTGTCGGGCCTGTTGCCCCGCAGGAATCAGGCGGCAGGTGGCCAGGGCGTGCCCGGCCTCGTCCAGCGCAAACAGATGCCAGCAGTGGGCGTCCAGCGCGTCGGCATCTGGGTAGGGGCAGTTTTGCTCCACCACAAACACCTGCTGGCGCAGCACCAGCAGGGCCAGCAACTCGTGCACGCTGAGCTGATCAAACGCCTTGCACACAAAGGGCGGCGTGGCAGCCATGTGGGCGGACTGTTGGGGCTGCATGGGGCGGCGATGAGTGGATGACAAATCGGGTTTTCTGGGGTTGCGGAAAAAACCGCGCGCCCTTTTCCGCAATGGGCGGAGCAGGGCGCGGGGAATGGATCAGACTGAGGCTCAGTCTTTCTTGACTTCTTTCACTTCGGCGTCCACCACGTCCGGGTCGTTCG
>JAUMWT010000068.1 GCA_030529505.1 Allobrachymonas sp.
TCGCCAGCTTGATCCTTGAGGCTGTAGTAATGCGTGCCCGCCTGATTGATCTGGTTGGCAACGGCCTTCAACTGCGCGACGTTGACGGCATCGGCATCCTGGGTACCCGCAGCCACGCCGGTGATCTGACGGGTGATGTTGTTCCCTGCGTCGCCTACTGCCACGGCTGCGCTGGTAGATGTCCAGGCAGCGCCAGTTTTATCTGCCACTGCATTCAAAGGATCTGCGCCCACCTGGCCTTTGTCGGTCGCGGCATTGCTTCCATAACCCAAAGCGACGCCATTGCTGACACTGACTTTGGTATCGCTGCCCAGCGCCACCATGTTGTCAAGATCCTGTGCGCCCGTGTAGGTCACGGTTTCACCACGAGTGCCGATGCTGTTACCAGCACCTAAAGGATTGGTGGAGTTCAGCGTGGCGGATGTTGCGCCCAGCTTGACGTTGTTGCCCAGAATGAAGGTGTTGGAGGTTTGGTCGCCGATGATGTTTTTGTTGCCGATGGCGTAGTTGTTGTCACCACCTACATAGCTGCGGTTGGCGTTGTTGTAAGCATTGGCATTGGCGCGAGTCGTGGCATTCCATACACCCGACAGCGTGCCGCTGACGACCGAGCCGGTACCGATCGCCGTGCTGGAATGGGCGTTGTCCGCCACGATGCTTTGATAACCAATGGCTGCAGAAGCTTGGCCATTGGCGTAACTATAAGCGCCCGTCGCCACGGCATCCTGCCCCTTGGCATAGGCCATTTTGCCCCCAGCAAAACCACCGTCTTTGGCTGCATGGGCACGGGTACCCACAGCGGTTGACCAGCCAGTATGCGCCTGCGCATAAGAGCCCACAGCGGTATTGTTTTCTCCTGCACCTGTTCGCGAATTATTACCAATGGCAATACCGTCTTTATTGGCAGCCGAGCTGCTGGTGCCGAATGCGATGGCAGAAGCGCCTGCTGCGTTGGCAGCCGCGCCCATTGCAATGGAGCGATTGCCGGAAGATGCCGATGCCTTGCCAACGGCAATGGCCTGATCATCAGTAGCTTTGGCCGTGTCACCGATAGCAATCAGGCCGGAGTGTTTGCTGTTATCTGCAGCAGCACTGGTCGCCACAGTGTGCTTGCCCATCGCGATAGAGCCGTTATGTCCCCCTATTGCTTTCTCACCCAAGGCAATAGTATCTGACACTTCCAGGGGTTTAGCCTGTGTGCCACGTCCCGCCTCTTTGCCGATGGCGATGTTGTTTTGGCCGGCCACGTATTGACCGGCATCAATCAGGGCCGCAAAGTTGTCATGGCCACGAACATGCTGGCCAGCACGGCTGGAGATGGCAACGTTGGTATTGCCGGTTACGTTTTGCCCGGCAGCATTACCAATCGCGGTGTTTTGTCCGCCATTTGCTG
Source organism: Allobrachymonas sp. (assembly GCA_030529505.1). Lineage (GTDB taxonomy): Bacteria > Pseudomonadota > Gammaproteobacteria > Burkholderiales > Burkholderiaceae_C > Brachymonas. Next base: position 1,394 of record JAUMWT010000068.1, read on the forward strand.
CTGTGGCGACGTTTTGACCGGCACCATTACCGATGGCAATGCCGTGGATATTGCTGGTTGTGCCTTTGCCTGCGCCATTGCCGATATTCACGACATTTTCCAGCTGGCTCACAACGACAGTGTCATCTACAACGCCCGCTTCATGTCCCAATGCAACGCTGCTCTTTCCTTTGGCCATGGCTTTGCTGCCAATGGCTGTACTGTGCTCGCCGCTGGCCTTGGCCACATGCCCAAAAGCAGAGGCCCCTGCGGCACTGGCATTTGTACTTACGCCTATAGCCGTAGTTTGACCACCAAGGGCCTTTGCACCATCGCCTACTGCCAAGGCAGACTGCTGGCTGGCCGCAGCTGAGTTACCTATGGCAACTGCATTATTTGCAGAGGAGCTCGCACCTGTACCAAATGCAATCGCATTCTTGGCAGCGACTACCTGAGCAGTACTACCAATGGCAATTGAGCTTTGAGCTGTATCCGCAGCTCCCGTTATCTGGGTATTGGTACCGATAACGATGGAGTCTTGCCCCGCGGCAGCGCTGGTGCTGGGAGCGCCTTTATGAAAAATGATGGCGCCGGTCGCCGCACCGTCTTTGATTTCTGCCGCCATCACCTGCCCGCTGGCGAGCAATGCTGCCGAGGCCACCAGGGTGAAGGCAAAGCGCACGCCCACGCTTTGCGAAGCCGCACGCGCAGCTTTGCCGCTGCTTGATTTGCCGTGCGATTTGGCCGTTTCCTGCACGGCCGTCCAAGTGCCCAGCGTGGCGTTCCAGACTGTTTTGTAGATGTGGTTCATTGGATATATCCCCCTTCTGTAGAAATATCGCTTGCAAGAGATTGGGGTGGCAACCGCGCATGCTTGCCCGATACAAATGGAAAAAGCAGCAACATTGAGATGGCCAGCGACCCGCCTGCGGCCATTCTAGGGACAAAATGAAATTCGCGCATCCATGAAATAACAATTCAAAGCCCCGCATGCGCAATAATTCACGCTTGCCGCCAAGAATTGCACTCATAAAACAACAGCGCCCGCATGTGTCGGCAGGCGGCTGCTTGCAGATGCAGCGCCGCCGCCCCTCAGTAGCGACTCCTTGCGTCGCCCATCTCGTCTCTGATCGCCTTGCTGCGCCTGACAAGGCAGGGCTTTTCTGTGCGAGAACCAGGCCGCTTGAGCAGCACCAAAAAACCATTGTGCCCGTGCGCCAACGGCTCATCTTCTTTTGGCTTTGCCGGATTGGAATACGCCAATTGCGAGCGAATCGCGCCTGCTTGGCCGAACAAAATCCCGGTCAGCTATCAAAAAACAAATCACCTTCTTTTTATTGGGTGTTTTTGGTTATTTTCTGTAATAAGTGAAATATTAAGAAACAGTGTGCGCGAATATAGATAAACTAATTATTGGATATTCGCCGTTTCGCTGCCAAGCCCGTGGCACATGCTGGCTGGTAAACGTGAAAGGTGGCGCGGCTGGCGGGGATCGAACCCACGACCCTTGGCTTCGGAGGCCAATACTCTATCCACTGAGCTACAGCCGCGCGAGGTGCAGAGCTTGCGATATGCGGCAAGGTCAGGAGCGCAGGGCGCGCACTGTTTGCGCGCACTTGGACTTGGCCCGCTTGCCTCGTCTGCAAAGGGCTACATTGTAGGCGCACAAAGCCGGGCCGGATGCGGTGCAAGCATTTGTTAGGGCAGGATCAAGCAGCCTAGAAGCGGCTCGTGACAAATCCGCCTCCAAGAATGAAGGGCGCGACAAAAGCCGCGTCCCATGTCCTTGGGCCAAAGCCGCGTGCAACACCAGGATTGTTGCGCCCGAATGCCGTGTTGCCAGCCGAAAAGTTCCGCTATGCTCTTGCAGAACCCACGCACATGCCGCATATGGCTGCGTGGACCTGGGCGCAGGCCGCGCCTTTTTGAGAGGAGAGCTTTTCATGAAAAACCGTTTGTTTCTGCTGCTGGCGACCATCACGGCTGCGCTGGGCCTGTCGGGCTGCGGCTACAACCAGTTCCAGACGCTGGACGAGCAAACCAAATCCGCCTGGAGCGAGGTGCTCAACCAGTACCAGCGCCGCGCCGACCTGGTGCCCAATATCGTGGCCAGTGTCAAGGGCCAGGCCAATTTCGAGCAGGAAACGCTCACCAAAGTGATCGAAGCCCGCGCCAAGGCCACTTCCATTCAGGCCACGCCCGAGCTGGCCAACGACCCCGAAGCGCTGAAAAAATTCCAGGCCGCGCAGGGCGAGTTGTCGGGCGCACTCTCGCGCCTGATGGTGGTGGCCGAACGCTACCCCGAGCTGCAGGCCAACCAGGGCTTTCGCGATTTGCGCGTGACGCTGGAAGGCACCGAAAACCGTATCACCGTGGCGCGCAACAACTACATCAAGACCGTGCAAGAGTACAACGTGCTGGCACGCCAGTTCCCCACCAACCTCACGGCCAAGGTGATGGGCTACAAGCCCAAGCCCAACTTCACGGTCGAGAACGAAGCGGCCATTTCCAAGCCGCCCGTGGTGGACTTTGGCACCGAGAAAAAATAAGTTCGCCTGCCGAAAGCCTGTTCAATCCCTTCTCATGGGCCTTGGAAAATGGAAGCGGGCGGCCCTGCTGCGTTTGCAAAGCTTGTTTGAGCGTTGCCGTGCCGCGCGGGCCATGCGCTTCGCTGGCGGCTCGGGTTTGCGCCACGCATCGCGCATCCCATTGCGTCCCATCTCCAACCGCCTCGCTTTGAGGTTTTGAGCAGCTTCTGAGCGCACAGCTCATGCGATTTGCGATTTGACGGAGGTTTGCGCATGCCCCTGTTGCACCCAGCCACCGCTGCTACCGCCCCTGCCCCACGCCCGCTCAATGCGGCGCGTGCAAGCCATGCTGCCCCGCCGCCCTGCCACTTACTGACCGGCCAGCCAGCACGGGCGGGCGCTGCCGATGGCGCCGGGCATTGGCGCGATCGCCTGCGCTGCCTGCGCGCAGCCTTGGCCTGGCTGGCACTGTGGCTGGTGCCGCTGCCGGGCTTGCTGGGGCCGGGCCTGAGCCTGGCGCAAGGCGTGCAACCCGTGCCAACGCTGACCGCCCGCGTCATCGACCAAACCGGCACGCTGAGCGAAGCCGACAAGGCTGCGCTGGAGGCCAAGCTCGCCGCCTACGAACGCGACAAGGGCAGCCAGATCGTGGTGCTGATGGTGCCCAGCACCCAGCCCGAGGACATTGCCAGCTACGCCCATCGCGTGGCCAGCAACTGGAAGATCGGCCGGCGCGACGTGGGCGATGGCGTGCTGCTGATCGTGGCCAAAGACGACCGGCGCATGCGCATCGAGGTGGCCA
>JAUMWT010000069.1:0-2051 GCA_030529505.1 Allobrachymonas sp.
CCCCAGGCAATGCCGTCGGCAAAGGCGCGGGCAAAGGCCGCCGTTTCTTCATCGCTGGCAAAGGCGCGGTAGATCTGGAAGAGGGCGCTGCCTTCGGTGTCTTTGGCTTCGCCGGGCGCGCGCGAATCGGTGAGGATGCCCATGATCTTTTTGCGCAATTCTTCGGCAGGCACGAAGAGCGGAATGGTGTTGTCGTAGCTCTTGCTCATCTTGCGCCCGTCCAGCCCGGGCAGCAGGGCCACGTTGTCGTCCACCTGCGCTTCGGGCAGCACGAGCAGATCTTTGCCGTAGAGGTGGTTGTAGCTGGCGGCGATGTCGCGCGCCATTTCGATGTGCTGCACCTGATCGCGCCCCACGGGCACGCGCTGCGCCTTGAACATCAGGATGTCGGCCGCCATCAGCACCGGGTACATGAAGAGGCCCGCCGTCACGCCGTCGTCCGGCTCTTGTCCGGATTCGGCGTTTTTGTCGAGCGCCGCCTTGTAGGCGTGCGCGCGGTTGAGCAGGCCCTTGCCGCAGACGCAGGTCAGCAGCCAGGTGAGTTCGGGAATTTCTGGAATATCGCTTTGGCGGTAAAAGGTCACGCGCTCGGGGTCCAGCCCCGCGGCCAGCCAGGTGGCGGCAATTTCCAGCGTGCTGCGCTGGATGCGTGCGGGGTCGCCACATTTGATCAGGGCGTGGTAGTCGGCCAGAAAGTAATAGCTTTTCACGTCAGCCCGCAGGCTGGATTGCACGGCCGGGCGGATGGCGCCCACGTAATTGCCCAGGTGGGGGGTGCCGGTGGTGGTGATGCCGGTGAGGTAGCGGGTGATGGTGGACATGGCAGATCAAAAAATGGGATTCAATGGTTCAAACGATGGCGGCTGCTCGTAGCTGATAGCGGATGCCGGTGCGGCGCGTGGCTCGCAGTGCGGAGCCGGTAGCGCAAGTGGTTGTACGTGCCGAGTGCAAGCAAGGTGCATCGGGCTGGGGCAGCCAGCGCATGGCCAGTTGCCGTGTACTGCCAGCCCCCTGCCCTGCTGGGCGATGCAGCATGCAGCAAGCGTTCAAGCGGCAGCCATCAGCCGCCTGGCAGCAACGGCGCATGCACCAGCGCCACGGGCCTGGCGTGCAGTGATTGTGCGGCGATTATCCGGCAAGCCCGCTGGGGGCATCGGGCGGCAGGGGGCGCTGAATGCGCGAGCTGCCCAAGTGGTCGCGCGCTTCGAGCAGGGCCGCGCCAATCACCAGCACGCCGCCCAGCAGCACGCGTGCATCAATCGTGCCTGCGCCCAGCAGCGCGGCCGATGCGGCGGCAAACAGCACTTCCAGCGACATGAGCAGCGCCAGCGTATTGGCCGACATGCGCGCCGCGCCGTATTGCAGGCAGATGTTGCAAATCACCAGTTGCAGCGCCACCAGCCCCACAAACACCGGCCAGTGGCCCACGGGTTGCGGCCAGTACACGCCGCCCAGCCCCAGCTGCCACAGCGCCAAGGCGATGCTGCCGCTGAGCACCATATTGCCGAAGAACATGGCCAGAATCTTGGGCGGTGTGGCCACTTTGCCCAGGCGGTTGAGCAGGATGTTGGAGCCGGCAAAGGCAAAGCCGGCGATCAGCGCCAGCCAGTCTGACAAGGTGCGCGGCACGGGCAGCACGAGCTGGTTCCAGGCGTTTTCGGTGGGTTGCAGCACCAGCATCACGCCCACCAGCGCCACGCCGATGCGCGCCAGCGTGAACAGGCCCGGGCGCTCGCCCGAAAGCCACCAGCTCAGCAGCACCGACCACACCGGCATCAAATACAGCAGCAGCACCACGCGCACCACGTCGCCCGTGCTGATGGCCCAGTTGAAGCAGGCGTTGGTCAGGCCCGAGGTGCCCATCAGCAGCCACAGCCAGCGGTTGCTGCCCAGTTCGGCCACCGTGCGCGGGCGCCACAGCAGCACCAGCACCACGGTGAGCAGATAGCTCATGAAAGTGGCCCACAGGGCGTGCACGCCGCGGTCGCGCAACTGGTGCAGCGGCCACCACGACAGGCCCCAGAGCATGGCGTTCAAGGCAATGGCAAGAA
>JAUMWT010000069.1:2151-4637 GCA_030529505.1 Allobrachymonas sp.
CGCAGCAGGCGCAAGACTTCGGCCGGGTGTTTTTTCAGGTTGCTCCAGTGCCAGAGCTGGAACAGCACCATGCAACCGCTCACCAGCACGCCAAACACCACAATGGCGCCAAAGGCCGACACGTTGAAGCGCGTCAGCCCGCTGTAGAGAAAACCCAGGCCCAGAATGCAAGCCTGCTCGTTGAAGTTCTGCACCGCGATCGAGCGGCCCGCGCCCATCAGGCTGTGGCCGCGGTGTTGCAGCAGCGCATTCATCGGCACCACCAGGTAGCCGCCCAGTCCGCCCAGCAGCACAAACACCGGCACGGCCAGCGCCATGCTCTTGATGAAGAGCAGCGCCAGCACCACGATGCCCATCAGAATGCCCAGCGGCATCACCTGCGTGGCGCGGTCGAGCTTGACGCGCAGCGAGGCCCACACCGCCCCCACGGCCGTGCCCACGGCCACCACGCCCACCAGGCCAGAGGCCTGCGTTTCGCTGTAACCCAGCGCCGCAGCGGCCCAGGCCAGCACCAGGTAGCGCAGGTTGCCGCTCACGCCCCAGAACAGGGTGGTGGTGGCCAGCGAGATCTGCCCCAGCTTGTCTTGCCACAGGCGGCGGTTGCAATCCCAGAAATCAGGCAGCAGCGAGAAGATGTTTTTGGGCAAGGGAATCATCGCCACGCCCGTTTTGGGAATGCGCATATTGATGAGCGAGGCGATCAGATACACGCCCATGATGAGGGCAATGGCCAACTGCGGCGGCGAGCCGAAGTGGCCTGCCAGCGCGCCCAGACTGCCCGCTTGCAGGTGATGGAACAGATCGGGGCGAATCAGCTGCCCGCCCAGCACCGTGCCCATGATGATGGAGATGATCGTCAGCCCCTCGATCCAGCCATTGGCCTTGACCAATTGCGAAGGCGGCAGCAATTCGGTGAGGATGCCGTACTTGGCCGGCGAGTACGACGCCGCGCCCAGCCCTACTACGGCGTAGGCCAGCAAGGGGTTCACGCCCGCGAGCATCATCAGGCAGCCCACGGCCTTGATCGCATTGCTCATGAACATCACGCGGCCCTTGGGGTGCGCATCTGAAAAAGCGCCCACGAACGGTGCCAGCAGCACGTAGAACACGGCAAAAATCGGCACCAGCGCGGCTTTTTTCCACTCGGGCTCGCCCGAAGCGCCCAGCAGGGCCACGGCGGCGATGAACAGGGCGTTATCGGCCAGCGAGCTGAAAAACTGCGCGGCCATGATGGAGTAGAAACCGCGTTTCATGGGCGTGTGGGTGGTCAGGGTCAGAAAAGAGGGGGCTTGCCTGCGCGCCGATTAAAAAATGTGAGGGCACGGCAGGTGGCGAACTGGCATCCGGCAAAAAATGCCAGCACAAAACACAGCAGCCGACAAGCACAAGGGCCGCCAGCTGCATCGTTTGCGCATGGTACACCAAGCGGTGCAGACCGGTCGGCTGCTGCGGCTTGGTCTTTCGGTGGCAGGCAGTGGCGCTAATGGTGAGTTGCACGCGCTGTTTGAGAGGAAGGCAGCTCCTTGCTTGGGCAAAAGTGGCCGCTTTCCGCACGGTGGCGATCAAGCGGGATGCCCGTTCAGCACAGCGCGGCCATGCATGTGACGCAGGCACAGCGTGCCTGATAGCCTGTTCAAAATCTCTGCACAGCGAGCCATCCAGCGGTTTGGGGCGGTCTGCTGTGTTGCAAAACTTGCCAATAGCACGCGCACTATTCACGCACCATCGGCCGCGTTTTGCGCCTCGCATCCCATCCCAAATCGCTTTTTGTCCACTCACGCCGAGATCTTGAACAGGCTCTGAGCAAAACAGTCGAAGGCTGTTCGCTGCCGAGCCGCCATCGTTCGCTGCTGGATTGCACTTGCTCGCGTTTGCCATGACTCGGCCTTTTTGCAGAGGCTGGTCTGCATGCATCAACGCATGCGGATGAATGCGCGCATGCGGTACACGGCGTGCCTGTTGGCCTGCGGCACTGTGCCCTGGCCCGCAGCCGCGCTTGGGCCTGCCCCTGCTCCAGGGTCTGTTCACGCGCCTTTGAACGATGCCTTGCGCTTCAAAAGGCCACTGGCCAAGGCGCCAGCCCCATCGCCATGCAACGCTTGGCCAAGCTGGCAACGCAGGCGATGGCCTTTTGCGCGTAACTCCAAGGCAAGCGGCTTGCCAGAGCGCCACTCTTTGTTGTGCTTCTTGCGCTGCACACCCGGTCTGCGCTGCTATTGCATGCATTTTTCTGCGCCTCAACTGGCACTCTGGCAGGCCGCTTCGCATGCTCAAGAAAAGTGTGAACAGACCCTGGCTCATTTAGGGGCTTGTTAGGGGCTTGGCTGTGCGTCTGCGCATCCGTCTGCTGGCCCAGCCAGCCACAGCCGCCCGTGGGACAATACCGCCCACCATGCTGCTTGACGCTTCCCAACCCCCGTCCATCGAACAAGCCGCCGACATTCTGGCCAGCGGCGGCCTGCTGGGCCTGCCCACCGAAACGGTGT
>JAUMWT010000070.1 GCA_030529505.1 Allobrachymonas sp.
AACAGTTCACCGTCAACCGCTACCACTCGCTGGCGATTGAGCGCAGCAGCTGCCCGCCTGAGTTGGAAATAACGGCCTGGACGGACGATGGCGAAATCATGGGCGTGCGCCACCAAACGCTGGCGATTGAAGGCGTGCAGTTCCACCCTGAAAGCATCCTCACCGAGCATGGGCATGCCATGCTGAAGAATTTTCTCGATCAGTCCGCATGAGTCGGGCGCTTGTTTGAATGCCTTTTGCCAAGGTGTGCATGCCATGACCGTCACCATCTACCACAACCCCGCCTGCAGCAAATCGCGCGAAACGCTGGCGCTGATTCGCGCCGCGGGCATCAAGCCGCAGATCGTTGAATACCTGGCTGCGCCGCTGGGTGCGCAAGCTATCCAAACCCTGCTGGCCGAAAGCGGCTTGCCCGCACGCGATGCCATGCGTAGCGATGTGCCCGAGTTCACGCAGGTGCAGCCCGATTGGAGCGAGGCGCAGCTGATCGAATGGCTGGCGCAGCACCCGCGGCTGCTGAACCGCCCCTTTGTGCGCAGCAGCAAGGGCACGCGGCTGTGCCGCCCGCCCGAGTTGGTGCACGAGATTTTGTGAGGGCTGCAAGCGCCAGCGTTGCGTGCTCCCAAGCGGGGTGCGGCTTGGGCACTCACCCTTTCTGCCGTTGATATGAGAGCAATTTTTTCCATCCCGGTGCCGCACAGGCGGCACGACCCCAGAAACAAGCCAAGGAGATTGACCATGCGCACCATCGATTTACGCAGTGATACCGTGACCCAGCCCACCCTTGCCATGCGCGAGGCGATGATGGCCGCGCCCCTGGGCGACGATGTGTATGGCGATGATCCTTCGGTCAATGCCCTGCAAGACAAAATCGCCGCTCTGCTGGGCAAAGAGGCGGCGCTGTTTGCCCCTACCGGCACGCAAAGCAATCTGTGCGGCTTGATGGCGCATTGCCAGCGCGGCGATGAATACATCGTGGGCCAGCTGGCGCACACCTACCGTTTTGAAGGCGGCGGCGCGGCCGTGCTGGGCAGCATCCAGCCCCAGCCCTTGGCGCAAGACGCTGCGGGCCTGATGGACGTGGCCGCCATCGAAGCGGCCATCAAGCCCGACGACCCGCACTTTGCGCGCACGCGCCTGCTCTGCCTGGAAAACACCTGGAGCGGTTTTGCCATGCCGCACAGCTATCTGGAGCAGGCCACTGCCCTGGCGCGCGCCAAGGACCTGGCCACGCATCTGGATGGCGCCCGCCTGTTCAATGCCGCCGTGCACGATGCGGCGCAAACCGGCCAAAGCGTGCCAGAGGCAGCCCGCCGCATCGCCAACTATTTCGACAGCGTTTCGGTCTGCTTCAGCAAGGGGCTGGGCGCGCCCATTGGCTCGGCCCTGGTGGGCAGCAAGGAATTGATTGCACGCGCCCGCCGCATCCGCAAGGCCGTGGGTGGCGGCATGCGCCAGGCGGGTCTGCTAGCCGCAGCAGCCAGCTATGCGCTGGATCATCACGTGGATCGCTTGGCGCACGACCACGCCATGGCGCAGCGTCTGGCCCAGGGCCTGCAAGGCATTGCCGGCATCTCGGTCAAGTCCGCGCAAACCAATATCGTGTTTGCCGATGTGGCCGATGGCCGCGCGCCCGCGCTGCTGGCGCATTTGCAAACGCAGGGCGTGTTGGCTACGGGGCTGATTGGCCTGCGCTTCGTCACGCACCTGCACATCAGCGAGGCCGATATCGATGCCACGCTGGCCGCCATTCGCAATTTTTTCAGCTTGGGCGATGCGGCGACTGCAGCTGCGGGCCACGGCCCGTATTGAGTGCGCCCTGCTTTGAAAAGAGGAGCCGAAGATGAAAGCCATGCCCACCCTCACCCCGCAAGAGGCGCTGCAACGCACCATCGAGCATCGCGAAATCTTTCATGACGAAATGCTGCACCTCATGCGCCAGATCATGCAGGGCGAAGTCTCGCCCGTGATGGTGGCGGCCATCGTCACCGGCCTGCGCGTGAAGAAAGAAACCATTGGCGAAATCAGCGCCGCCGCGCAAGTGATGCGCGAATTTGCCACGCCGGTGCAGGTGGCCGAGCGCACCCATCTGGTGGATGTGGTAGGCACCGGCGGCGACGGCGCGCACACTTTCAACATCAGCACCTGCAGCATGTTCGTGGCGGCCGCTGCTGGCGCGCGCGTGGCCAAGCACGGCAACCGCAGCCTCTCCAGCAAATCGGGCGCGGCCGACGTGCTGGAGGCGCTGGGCGTGAACATTCACCTCTCGCCCGAGCAGATTGCGCGCTGCATCGAGGCCACGGGCATGGGCTTCATGTTCGCGCCCAACCACCATCCGGCCATGAAGAACGTGGCAGCCGTGCGCAAGGAAATGGGCGTGAAAACCCTCTTCAATATCCTGGGGCCGCTCACCAATCCGGCGGCTGCGCCCAATATCTTGATGGGAGTGTTCCACCCCGATCTGGTGGGCATCCAGGTGCGCGTGCTGCAACGCCTGGGGGCCGAGCACGCCGTGGTGGTTTACGGGCGCGACGGCATGGACGAAGTCAGCCTGGGCGCGGCCACGATGGTGGGCGAACTCATCAATGGTGAAATCCGCGAATACGAAATTCACCCCGAAGACTTTGGCCTGGCGATGATGAGCAACCGCGTCATCAAGGTCGAAACGCCGCAGCAATCGCTGGTCATGCTGCAAGGCGTGCTCGACAACCAGCCTGGCGCTGCGCGCGACATCGTCATCCTCAACGCGGGCGTGACGCTCTACGCCGCGGGCGTGGCTGGTTCCATGCAGGCCGGCATCGATCGCGCCCGTGCGGCCATCGAATCAGGCGCGGCCAAAGCCAAGCTGGATGAGCTGTTGGCTTTTAGCCACTCGCTTGCTTGAAGTTTTTAGGATTGAACGACTGCGGAAAAAAGGAGCGTAACATGCCTTTTCCACCCAGTGAACGCAAGGCCCTGCTGGCGCTGAAAGGCGTTGGCCCCACCGTCATCGCCCGGCTGGAGCAGATGGGCTACGAATCGCTGGCGCATTTGAGCCGCGCCAATGTGCTGGACGTGGTCTCGCAAGCCTCGGCCATCGTGGGCTCCACCTGCTGGAAAAACAGCCCGCAAGCCCGCGCGGCCATTGCCGCCGCCATCGCCTTGGCCCAGGAGCAAACGGGCCAAGCCGATGAGGCAATATAAGAAGCTGCTCAAAATCCCCTCGCGGGCGCTTGAAAATGGAAATGGGCGGTTTGTGGCGTTGCAAGTCTTGCCATCCGTTTTGCTGATGTCGCACGGGCCATGCACTTTGCTCATGTCCTTTGATGAGCGCCTTGCATCCCATCTCGTTCCATATCCAATTGCCTCACCTTGAGATTTTGAACAGGTTCCAAGTGCGCAGCTTGATTGGGTGATGGAGCGGCGCTTTTTTGACGCGGCTTGTTTGCCATCCGGCTGTGTGGCGTGGCTGATCGAGTCGCCCTTTTCATCTTTGGTCATGCAGGCGCAACCGGCCCATGCGCTGCTGCATGCCCCCAATCATTTGTGGCGCAGGCCGCAAGAAAGCATCCTGATATGAATGACATTCTGGAAAAAATCATCGCCGTCAAGCGCGAGGAAGTCGCTGCCGGGCAGAAGAAAGTGCCGCTGGCCGCCATGCGCGCCGACGCCGAAAGCCGTGTGCTCACGCGCGACTTCGTGGGTGCGTTGCGTGCCAAGATTGCGGCGGGCCAGGCGGCCGTGATCGCCGAAGTGAAAAAGGCCAGCCCCAGCAAGGGCGTGATCCGCGCCGACTTCATGCCCGCCGACATCGCGCAAAGCTACGCCATGGGCGATGGCAAGCTGAGCGCCGCCTGCCTGTCGGTGCTGACGGATCGGCAGTTCTTTCAAGGCTGCAACGACTATCTGAAGCAGGCCCGCGCCAGCTGCCAGCTGCCCGTGCTGCGCAAGGACTTCATCATCGACCCCTGGCAGGTGTGCGAGGCTCGCGCCATCGGCGCCGATGCTGTGCTGCTGATCGCCGCCTGCTTGGACGACACACAAATGGCCGAGCTGGAGGCCATCACCCACGATCTGAACATGGCCGTGCTGGTGGAAGTGCACGATGCGGCCGAACTGCAACGTGCGCTGCGGCTGAAAACGCCGCTCATCGGCATCAACAACCGCAACCTGCGCACTTTCGAGGTGACGCTGAACACCACGCTGAGTTTGCTGGACGATGTGCCCGCCGATCGCCTGCTCGTCACCGAAAGCGGCATCACCACACGACAAGACGCACAGCGCATGCGCGATGCAGGCGTGCATGCCTTTCTGGTGGGCGAAAGCTTCATGCGCGCGCCCGAGCCAGGCGAAGCGCTGGCTGCGCTGTTTGCCTAGCAAAGCGTTGTGAGATGCGGCACACAGGCTTTCAGTGCGCAAGGCCCAAGCAACAAGTGGTGTTGGATGTTTGGAAATGTCCCAAGAAAAATCCTTGCTGCATGTGAGGCAGGACACATAAAAGCGGTCAAACTCATGGCATAATGCATGGCTGCCGTGGAGAGGTGGCCGAGTGGTTAATGGCAGCAGACTGTAAATCTGCCGGTTTACAC
>JAUMWT010000023.1 GCA_030529505.1 Allobrachymonas sp.
TTCTTTCTGGGTGGCGACGACCTGCTGCCCAGCATCGTGGCCGCCTTGCTGCAGCACCGCGCGGGCGACACCTTACAGCTGCATCTGGAACCCGAACACGCCTTTGGCGACTACGACGAAAACCTGGTGTTTGTCGAACCGCGCAGCGGCTTTCCGCCCGAGCTGGAAGAAGGCATGGTATTCGAAGGCCACGCCCTGCCAGAAACCGGCAACGGCGCCCTGCCGCCCGATATGCTCTACATCGTGACTGACATCTATCCCGAGCACGTCATCCTCGACGGCAACCACCCGCTGGCCGGTATCGGGCTCGATCTGGAGCTGCAAATCGAGCGCGTGCGCCCAGCCACGGCCGAAGAAATCCAGCGTGGCACGGTGGGCACGGGCTTTTTCCGCATCGTCACCCAGGCCGAACGCGAAGGGCAGACGCTGCATTGAGCGCCACACTGCGGCAGCAGCGCAAGCTCCGTTCAAGTTCGATAATGCGGTTTAGAACCGCCTCTTGATACAGTGGGCTTGTTTCTGCTTGGTGCAAGCCATGCCATTGGGCTTTGCCACTCCAGCATCGAATCATTGCTTCATTGACTTGACCGCACAGCTGCCGCCATGACTGATCGCACCACTCCCGCCACGGGCCTGACCGTTTGCGTTTTCAACGGCCCCAACCTCAATCTGCTGGGCACGCGCGAGCCCGCGGTTTACGGCGCAGCCACCCTGGCCGATGTGCAGGCTCTGTGCGCACAAGCCTGCGCGCGCCACGGCTGGCAGCTGGACTTTCGCCAAACCAATCACGAAGGCGAGCTGGTCGAGCACATTCACCACGCCGGTCGCCTGCACGCCGCCGGTCGGCTAGCGGGCGTGGTGCTCAACGCCGGGGCCTACACCCACACCAGCGTGGCGCTGCATGATGCCATCAAAGGCACAGGCGTGCCGCTGATCGAATTGCACATCAGCAACGTGTTTGCGCGCGAGGCGTTTCGCCACCACTCCTACATCTCGCCCGTGGCCCGCGCCGTGATGTGCGGCTGGGGCGTGGCAGGCTATGCACTGGCGATTGATGGCTTGGCGCACATCATCCCAACCGCGGCTTGATGCCTGCGCTTGCTTCCTCAACTGCACCACACGACCATGACTGCTTCACCCACCTCACCCGGCGCTTCTGCCACGTCTGCCCCCTGCCCCACTTGTCCGCCCGATGCGCAAGAGCTGGCGGGCCGCCGCATTCTGCTGTGCCTGACTGGCGGAGTGGCCTGCTACAAGGTGGCCGAACTGTGCCGCCTGCTGGTCAAGGCAGGGGCCCGTGTGCAGGTGATGATGAGCGAGGGCGCCTGCCACTTCATCACGCCGGCCACGATGCAAGCGCTGTCGGGCCAGCCCGTATTCACCACGCCGTGGGACGAACGCGCACCCGACCACATGGCGCACATCCGTCTGGGGCGCGAGGCCGATCTGATTCTGCTCGCACCTTGCAGCGCCGACAGCATCGCTCGCCTGGCGCAAGGGCGTGCCGATGATCTGATCAGCCTCACCTGCCTGGCGCGCCCGGCTGGCCTGCCCTTGCTGCTGGCCCCAGCCATGAACCGAGAAATGTGGGCCCACCCCGCCACCCAGCGCAATCTGGCGCAAGCTGCGGCCGATGGCGCACAGGTGCTGCCCGTGGGCCACGGCGAGCAAGCCTGCGGCGAAGTGGGCGATGGCCGCATGCTCGAACCCTGGCAGCTGTACGAGGCTGTGGCCGCCCAATTCGCCCCGCGCGTGCTGGCAGGGCAACAAGTGCTCATCACGGCGGGGCCCACGTACGAGGCCATCGACCCCGTGCGCGGCCTCACCAACCGATCCAGCGGCAAGATGGGTTTTGCCATCGCACGGGCCGCGCAACAGGCGGGCGCGCAGGTCACGCTGGTGGCTGGCCCCGTACACCTGCCCACGCCTTACGGTGTGCAGCGCGTGGATGTGCAATCGGCGCGCGACATGCTGCAGGCCGTGCAGCAACACTTGCCACAGCAAGGCATCTTCATCGCCACGGCAGCCGTGGCCGATTGGCGCAGCGCCGAAACGGCCGAGCAAAAAATCAAGAAAGACGGCAGCGCCCAGCCGCCCGTGCTGCACTTGAGCGAGAACCCCGACATCCTCGCCACCGTGGCCCGCAGCCCGCAGGCGCAAAGCGGTGCGCTGTACTGCGTGGGCTTTGCCGCCGAAACCGAAAACCTGCACGCTCACGCCCAGGCCAAGCGCCTGCGCAAGCAGGTACCGCTGCTCGTGGCCAACCTGGGGCCCGCCACTTTCGGGCAAGACGACAACGCCCTGCTCCTCATCGACGAGGCAGGCAGCACCGAACTGCCCCACGCCAGCAAACATGCGCTGGCCCGGCAGCTGGTGGCCGCCATCGCCCAGCGCCTGCCTGGCAATCTGCGCGCCTGATCTGCACGTGATTGACACGTGATCGCCCCTTGCCGATTGGCGCGGTGCAGCACGGCGCATCCGCTGCCTCAGCCAATCGCTTCCTTTGAGCAGTGAAAGCCAGCGGCGACCAGGCGGCCAGGCTGGCGCCTCTGTTTTCAGCACTTGCTGATAGAGGCCTGAACCCTGTGATACATCGGGCGCGGAACGGGCGGCCAGACGCAAAGCGCCACTCGCCCGTGGGGAAATCGCCAAGCCGCTCTCCGGACAAAAGGCGGCACAATAGTCGGATTCTGTCGCGGCAAGCTTCGGTCTTGCCGCGCAGCCGCTTTCGGCGGGCATGGCCCACGCGCCCTGCCCCGTTTTTCGCATCTTTTTTGTTTGACGTGCCGGTTTGACCATGATCCGTATTCCCTTCCTCGGCGATTCGCATGACGATGCATCCCAGTCAGCAGCCAACCCCGCCCCATCCCGGCCCGCAGCGGCAGAACACCCGCTCGATGCCCTCACCGGCGGCGTCTTCAGCGCGGCCACATCGGGCGAACGTGCGGCCAAGGTGCGTGCCTGGCTGGCCACCAATCCCGACCCCGCCGCCCTGCAAGAGGTGTACAAGGAACTGAGCCAGCGCGACAAGGGCGCGGCCAAAGCCCTGCGCGAAAAGCTTGATGACATCAAGCGCAGCAAGGGGCAAGAAGCCCTGGCCGGCGAATGGGCCGCCCGCGCCGAAGCCTTGCTGCAAGCCAGCCGCTTTCACATTGCCGATGCCATGGCCTGGCAGCGCGACGCCGCCAAGGCCGGCGCGCCCTTGAGCCGCGAACCGCTGCAAACCCTCAAGGCCCAGTTGGCCGAACGCATCCAGCAAATCGAAGACCTGCACACCCGCGCCCAGGTGCAGCGCGAAGCCGCCGCCCTGCTGGCGCAGCGCATCGAACTGCTTTCCACCAAAAGCTGGCGCCAGGCCGACGCCGTGCAAGGCAGCCTGCATGCCGACGTGCAGCACTGGCACACACAAACCCGGCAACTGCAGCAAGACGCGCATTGGCCCCATGTGGACGCACGCTACACCCAGCCGCTGGATGCCGCCCGGCAACAGCTCGACCTGGTGGCGCAAGCCTTCATGGCCGCTGTGGAGCAAGCCCGCGCTGCGGCAGCCGACAGCAGCCAAGCCCTGCCCCCCGTGCAAGTCTGGGCCGACGAATTGCGCGCCGCCCGCCAAGCCAGCGCCGCAGGCACTGATGCCGCAGCGGCAGCCGAACCCGGCAGCAGCGACGAGGCAAACGCCGCCTCCCCTGCAGACCCCGCTGCACACAGCGCCCGCCAGGCCGAAGCGCAAAGCGCCGTGCAGCCGCTGCTGCAAACGCTCGAAGCCGAACTGGCCAAGGGCCAGGGCAAAACCGTGGCCGCCGCAGCGCAAGCCCTGCGCCAAACCCTGAAAGAGCATGGCCGCTTCCTGCCCGCCGCTTTTGAAGCACAGCTACAAACCACCCTGGCCAAGGCCAGCGAGCTGGAAGGCTGGCAACGCTGGCGAGCCGACCAATTGCGCACCGAGCTGGTGCAAAAGGCCGAAGCCCTGATCCACCGTCCCGCACCCGCGGCTACGACCACGGCCAGCACTGAAGCGTCTGACGCACTGGCAGCATCGGATGCCAGCAGTGCAGCCGCCACAGCTGCGGCAACAGAAAGCAGCGCCTCTCAAGTGGTACAAGAAGCTGCGCCCAACACAAGCGCACCCGCCGCAACGGCAAACGACGCGCCAAGCCAAACCAGCGCGGCAGCCGCCGAGGCTGCAGCTTCCAGCGCCAGCAGCACCGCCGATCCGGCCGCTTCGGTCGATTCCGCAGCGGCTGCCCAGACCGCTCAAGACCCAAGCACCAACAGCGCCCCGAAAGGCCCCGCCAAAGCCCCAGCCGCAGCAGGCCCGCTGCCCACCAGCCCGCACAGCCCGCGCAAATTGCAAGAACTGCTGCGCCAGCTGCGCGAGCAGTGGAAAGAAGTGGACCAGGGCGGCCTGCCCAACCACGCCCTGTGGCGCCGTTTCGACCAGGCCTGCAACGAGGCCTACCGCATCGTGCAAGCCTGGCTGGCCCAGATGAAGCAGCAAGCCGCCGCCCAAAAAGCCCTGCGCATGAACCTGCTGGGCGAACTCAAAACCTGGGGCGAAGCCCTGGCAACCCGCGCTGCGCAAGCCAGCGACATCGACTGGAAAGCCGCCCAGCGCGAGCTCAGCGCCTTCAACCAACGCTGGCGCGAAGCCGGGCACGTGAGCGAAAAAGTCTTTGCCGAACTGCAAACGCAATGGAAGGCCGCGCTGCAACAAGCCGCCCAGCCACTGCACGCCGTGCAACAAGCCAGCCTGACCCTGCGCCAGCAACTGATCGAACAAGCCCAGGCCTTGAGCGAAGGCCCCCTGCGCATCGACGCCATCAAGGAACTGCAACAACGCTGGCAGCAAGAAGCCCAGCGCGTGCCGCTGGAACGCCGCCAGGAACAAAAGCTGTGGGACGCTTTCCGCAAGCCGATCGACCTGGCCTTTCAGCGCCGCAGCCAGCAACGCACGCAAATGGCCAGCGCCGCCAGCCAGCGCGACCAGGCCGTGCTGCAAGCCGTGCAGGCGCTCGATGCCGCCACCGCCAGCGGCGACGCCCAGGCCATCCGCCAGGCCATGCAAACGCTGGAAGCCGCCATGCGCGACCAGCAAACAGCTGCGTCCACCGCGGCCACGCCCGATGCAGCGCCTGCTGCTGCCAGTGCTTCTGCTGCTGACGCATCCGCTTCGCAAGCCGCAGCTCCAGCAGAAGAAACTGCTGCCCCCAATGCAGAAGCTGCCGCAGCCAACGCCGATGCCGCCGTCACGGCAGAAGCAGGCGCAACGGCCAACATTGAAGAAGAAGCGAGCAGCCATGCCCCCACCGAAACGGAAACGGAAGCGGCCAATGGCAGCGCGGCCCTTGAAGCGTCATCCGATGCAGCAACAGATGCCGCACCCGCCCCTGTTTCTGCAGCTGCCCCGCGGCCTGTGGTCGCCATGCGCGGCGACGACCGCCCCGGCGCACGCATCGCCCCCGCCGCTGCCGCTTCCAACAAAGCTTCTGCGCGGCCGGAGCGCGAGGCCCGTCGCCCTGCCCGCGCCGATTCGCGGGGTGATTGGCGCAGTGATTCACGTGGCCGCTTGGCCGATCGCCCCGACGGCAAACGCCCACCGCGCGACGACGCACGCCCGCGCCCGCACACGCCGCGCCTGGGTGATGCGGCTTTCCGCGCCCAGCGCGATGCGGTGGAGCGTGCCCAAACCACGCTGCGCAAACTGGCCGCGCAGGCCCACGGCGAAACACTGCTGCAAGTCCTGGCGGCATGGGGACAACGCCAACCCGACGCCCTGCCCCCGGCCAACGCCTTGGGCAAAGCACTGGGCAATGCGCAGCGCCAGCAGTGGGCGCAGGCCCTGCAAGGCAAAGCCGCACAGCCCCGCCTGCCCGCCAGCGAGGCCCTGCTGCGCCTGGAAATGGCCGCTGATGCACCCACGCCCGCCGAACATCTGGAAGCGCGCCGCGCCTTGCAACTGCAACTGCTCACGCGCCGCAACGACCCGGCACCACGCGAAACCTGGGCCGAAGACGTGGCGCATGTGCTGGCCGCCCGCTACGAAGCCGCCCAGGCCAAGCGCCTGCAAAACGCCTTGCGCCTGCTACTCAAACGTTGATGGCATTTGATTGAAGAGCCTTGCGCTGTGCGATGGGCTGGATTGGCAACCCACCCCTTGCACAGAGCGGCTCTCCTGCCAGCTCTGCACGTTCATGCGATGCAAAGCCCAACCGCGCGTTCATAAGCAACACGCCACTCGGCGCATGCAGCGTTTGTGCGCACGTTTACATCACTGCAAATAGAAAAGAAAAACTACTCAGCGCTTTTCCTTGTCGGCCGAAAAACACCAGCTTGGCACGACGCAACCGTGTATCTATCAAACGGCCCACTATAGTTTTCTGCCTCCTCAGCATTGGAAGCACCAGCAGCTCACGCAGCTGCACTCTCTTTATTTTTCAGGCCGCATTGCATCAACTCAGCACAGCACACTCTGATACACCGCTTCCTGCCCAATGCCAGACTCGTGAGTCTGCGCGCTTTGCAACAGCCGCCATACAACAAAGGCCAGCTGCATACGCTTTGCTGCGCATGCAACCAGCCTTTGAAACCGCAGCCCGCATGCGCAAAACATGCAAGTGCGTGATAAAAGCTCCAGCCCAACATCCAAGCCACCGCCCGCAGGCTAGCGGCTTGAATCAGGGCTTGGCATCAAGGACGCTTGCCCGATGGAAAAGGCCAAGCTGCCTGGGGGCTCAGTTGGGTTTGAGCCGATGGCTTGACGCTGGCAGGTGCCACTGCCTTTTTCGGCGCAGCCGGTTTTTTAGCCGCTACGGTTTTGGCTGCTGGCTTTTTCACTGCAGCTGTTTTGCTCGCAGTGGTTTTAGCCGCAGGCTTTTTCGCAGCTACGGTTTTTTTAGCGGGTGCTGCTTTTTTTGCAACGGGTTTGGCCACGGGCTTTTTAGCGGCTACGGCTTTTTTCGCCACCGGCTTCTTGGCTGCTACCGCTTTGGTCGCAGGCTTCTTCGCTGCAGTGGTTTTGGCCACAGGCTTTTTCGCAGCTACCGTTTTTTTAGCAGGTGCTGCTTTTTTGACAGCGGGTTTGGCAGCAGTGGTTTTGGCTACCGGTTTTTTTGCAGCTGCAGATTTGACTGCAGTGGCCTTCTTCACAGGTTCGGCTTTCTTTGCAGCCGGCTTCTTGGCAGTTGCCATGGATGATCTCCTTGAGGGTCACGAGACAAGGAACGCTTCCGGCAAAAGACTGAGCCGGAAACGACGCATGGCCCTGCACCCGCACGCAGATGCAAAGCCATGAATGGGAAAAACTCGCGCAGCAACGGCGCATCTTGAAAGCTCTATTGCGAAAAATCCGAAGGGAAGAATACGCCGCCAGCCCTTGCCACAAGAGGGCTGCGCCGCTGCATCTTCAAAAGATGCCTGCTGCCTGCAACTGGGCAGGGCGTGATTGAAAAAGGTGCGGCGCCGTGCAAGGCCGTGATCGCGCAGTCTTTTGTTGTGGATGTTTTCGTGCGCTGCGGCGGATGGCGAGAAGCGTTCGGAGATCAGCTTTTGGAATGTGCGCCGTGCGGAAAGCGGGGATGAAAAAGACGCCGCTGGCTGAAGCTGCCGGATGCGGCGAAAAAGAAGGGTTGCCGATGATGCTGCGATTGCAGAGCCTGTATGCCAAATCAACATGGTTGCTTTCCTGAGCCGCATTATGAAAGCAACCCTCATCAGATGCAAAGCTTTTTGATGACATTGCCGCGCGTCTGCGCGGAAATGTTGTGCTTTGGCATCGCCAGATGCCGCGCCCGCCATCGTTTGAGCGGCCCTGCGCACGCAGGCTTGCGCATTCGTGCGTGCATGGCATGCGTTCAGAAAGGCATGGATCGCGCATGCGCCGATACCCGATGCATTGATTGCAATGACCATGCATGCAGCGTGCACAGTCCGGTCTTCATGTGGCGGCACGCGCCCAGGCACAAGCCAGGCAAGCATGCGATGCATCAAGCGGCATGCGCGCTGCGCCGCATCAGCGCATGCTCGGTTCAACTGATCTGCCCAAGCGATGGCTGCAAGGCCTGCGGTGCAAAGCGCGCATCCGCCCAGCCCGTGAGTTGCTGCAAGCGCCGCCAATCAAAACCGGCGCCGGGATCGTGCTTGCGGCCGGGCGCAATGTGTTCATGCCCCACGATCTGGGCGATGGGGTAGTGCTGCGCAATGGCCAGCACCAGTTGCGCCAGCGCGGGGTATTGCGCAGCGTCAAAGGGCGTGCCCTCCAGCCCTTCGAGCTCGATGCCGATGGAGTTGTCGTTGCATTGGCTGCGCCCGTTCCAGCTGGATGCGCCCGCGTGCCAGGCACGATCATCACAGCTCACGAACTGCAGCAAGCTTCCATCACGCCGTACCACAAAATGCGCCGACACCTGCAGGCCGCGAATGGTTTGGAAATAAGGGTGTGCATCAAAGTCGAGCGTGTTGGTGAACAGCTGCTCAATCTGCGGGCCGCCATATTCACCCGGCGGCAGGCTGATGGAATGCAGCACCAGCAGATCAATGGCTGTATCGGCCGGGCGCGGGCCGAAGTTGGGGCTAGGCACAGCTTGTGCCGCGCTGTACCAGCCGTTGCGCCAAGTGGCAGCCGCAAGTTCAGAAGTCGGGGCAGCGGCAGCCTTCATGCCGCATCGGCCCCGTCGGCCTGGATGCTCAAGCGCTCCATGCGATAGCGAATCTGGCGCAGGTTCAAACCCAGCAAAGCCGCAGCAGCCGTGCGGTTGAATTGCGTTTGCTGCAAGGCGCGTTGCAGCAGCGCTTTTTCATGCGCATCCAGAAAGGTTTGCAAATCGCAGGGCAGCGGAATTTCGTGTGCCTGCAGCGGCTGCGCGGCATGCGCCGCTGATGATGCGACGGCATCAGCACCAGTGGACATAGCTTGCGAAGCAAGACCAGAAGATGCGGGCCACGCAGCAGCCGCAGCGTTGACGGGCATTGCGGGTATCGTTGTTGAAGAAACAGCAGCCCCCGCAGGCATGGCGGCTTGCACCGGCATGGGTGCAGGCGCCACGCCACCATCGCCCAGCCCGGCCAGCAGATCAAGGTCGAGCGTTTGCCCATCGCTCAGCGCCCAGCAACGGTGCAGGGTGTTTTCCAACTCGCGCACATTGCCAGGTAGCGGCAGGCTTTGCAGACGGTCAAGAAAAGCAGGCGTCATCACCGGCATGGGGGCATGGTTGTCAGCCGTGATTTTGCCCAACAGCGCTTGAGCCAGCGCAGGAATGTCTTCGCGCCGCTCGCGCAGCGGGGGCACGATTACGTCAATGACGTTGAGGCGGTAATACAAGTCTTGCCGGAACTGACCGGTTTGCACCATCTCGGCCAGGTTCTTGTGGGTGGCGCTGACAATGCGCACGTCCACAGCAATTTCTTCTGCCGCGCCCAGCGGCCGCACTTGCCGCTCCTGAATCACGCGCAGCAGCTTGGATTGCATGGACAGGGGCAGATCACCGATTTCGTCCAGAAACAGGGTGCCGCCCGTGGCGCTTTGGAACAAGCCCTCGCGGTCGGCCACAGCGCCGGTGTAAGCGCCTTTGCGCGCGCCGAAGAATTCGGCTTCGAGCAGCGCCTCGGGAATCGCGCCGCAGTTCACAGCCACAAAGGGCCCATCGGCCCGGTGGCTGCATTGGTGCAGCGCGCGCGCCACCAATTCCTTGCCCGAACCCGATTCCCCCCAGATAAACACAGGCGCCATGCTGGGCGCAACTTTGCGCAGCGTGGCCTTGAGTTGCTGCATCTGCGCGCCCGAGCCGATCATCTGAGCCAGAGCGGCAGGCTCCGGCACGCTTGCGGCGTGGGGGGTATGGGTTGCCGCTTCAGGCGCTGGAGCCACTGCCTGCGCAGCGGCAGAGTCGGCCGGTGGCTGGCTCACTGCAGATGCCATGGATGCCGCAGGCGCGATGGGTGCGGATGCAACAGGCTCGGCAGCTGCGGGCACTGCCACATCGGCCGAAGGTGCAGGATTGGCTGCAGCCAAGGCGGCCTGCGCGGCTTGTGCCACCACGCGCCGGAATTGATCGAGATTAACGGGCTTGCTCAAATAATCAAACGCACCCACTTTGAGCGCACGCACGGCGTTTTCGGCCGAGCCGTAAGCTGTGACGACAATGCTGCGCTCGTTGCGCTGCTTTTGCTGCAACCACTCCACCAGCTCCAGTCCCTGCCCATCTGGCAGGCGCATATCGGTCACCAGCACAGCGTAGCGCTTGCGTTGCAGCAGGGCGCGCGCTTGCTCCAAGTCGGCCGCGCTTTCTACCGCATAGCCGCAACGTTGCAGGGTGATTTCGTAGAGGGTGCGCAAATCGGGCTCATCGTCCACCACAAGGACGGCAGCACCTGGGGAATGGGTCGTCATGACTGGGGCGACTCCTTGTCAGATCAGATCAAGAGGAATGACTGGAATTATGCGGTGTTGAATTGGTCGCAGCGGCAACAGCACCATCGACGGGGCCAGCCGCTTCAATCGACATCGGCATGGGAATAACGGGCATGAGTACAAAAAAAGCATTGCCTTCATCCACGGCCTGCTCGCTGCGCTGGCAGGGCGCAGCCGCAGGCAAGCGCTGGTAGTGCATATCGGCACGGTGGCGCTGGCACAGCTCGCGGCAGATGTAGAGGCCCAAACCGGTTGATCGGCTGGGCCCCGCAGCAAAGGGTTCAAACAGGCGCGCCATCACAGGCAAGGGCAGCGGTGCGCCACGGCTCCACACTTGCAGGCGGGCCTGGCCCTCGTGCAGCGTGGTGGAGACGACCACGCAAGCGTCCTCCCCTGGCGCGCCGTGGCGGCGAGCGTTATCCAGCAGATTGACCATGATGCGGCGCAGGTGCTCCAGATCAAAGCGCACGGCCACGTCGGGCAGATTGAGCATGAGGTGCACCGGCGGCGCTTCTTCGGCGTGCTGCTGCAACCACTCCTTGCACAGCAACTGCACGGTGTCATCCAGCATCAGCGGCGGCGCTTCGGCCGTGGGGTATTGCTGCATGCGGGCGATATCCAGCACATCGCTCACGATGCGGCCCAGGCGCTGCACATTGTCTTGCACCATGGTGTTGAGCTTTTTCTGCATGGGCTGGTTCAGCTCTTCGTCCAGCAACTGCGCGGCCTGGCCAATGGCCGCCAGCGGGTTGCGGATTTCGTGCGCCACCGCAGCCGACATGCGGCCCATGGCCGCGAGCTTTTCGGTGCGCATCTGCTGCTGCACCTCTTGCATGTCTTGCAGGTAAAGCAGGCACAGCGGCTCATCATCCGGCTCGGCCGATGCCGACGGCCACACATGCCCACGCACCATGAGGTGGGTAGACTGCCCATCAGCCGCGAACAAGAACACTTCGGACGAAGCGCCCTCGCCATCGGCAAAGCTCTGCTCGATCAGATGCAGCAAAGGCCCGATGGCGGCAATGCTCTTCAGCGGCTTGCCAATGGCGGGCTCATCGGCAGGCATGTGCAGCATTTGCTGCGCGGCCTGGTTAATCGCACGCAGCCGCCCCGAACCACTGACCACCAGCACCCCGTCACGCACGCTTTGCACCACCATGTCTTGAATGCGGCCTTGCAGACGCAACAGTCGCCGCCCAATCACGGCCTGGCTTTGCTGCAAGCCGTAGTTGCGCGCCGCGCGCTGCAAAATGGACGTGACCAGAAACATGACGAGCATGTAGAGCAGCATCACCGCCCCTTGCAGGATTTGGCTATCCAGATCGCTGTCTTGATACCCACGCCAGCTTGCCAGGCCAATCAGCAGGCTGGAAACCAGCACCGACAAGATCGCCAGGCGCCGCGTGCCCAGCACCGCGCTCATCACCGGCGGCAGCGCCAGCAACGGGGTGTAATTGGCAATGGGGCTTTGGCTGAACCACACCAGCAAGAAGTAGACCAGCAAATCCATCCCCAGGGTAAAGGGCCAGTACGGCTCAAAACGCTGCCCGGGCGGAACGGGTGCCAGCAGCAAGCGCGTGGCCACCGTTACCAACAGATAGGCGGTGCACAGCGCCAGCAACTCAACCGACAAACTGCCGCGAAAGTACATGCCCAAGGCATGCAAGACGAGCAACAGGGCGGCCACCATCATCCGCGCCGTCATGAAGCCTTGCCAAATGCGCAAGCTGGCCTGCGTACTGTCGCCCGCAAGAGCCTGCACCTCGTCTTCGCTCAAGCTGCTTTGAATCCACTGTGGCTCAACAGCTTTGAGCGCAGCTTCATCGGCTGAACGGTCACTTACCTGCGCTTGGGCAATGGAAGGGCTGGACGACTGCTTGGATGCGGAAGCGCTCATGCTTGCCTGTCTTTCTGCTTCATTCTTCTGACTCATGCCTGCGCATGAGGGATTCAATTCAATCCGTGGGCGCTTTGTTGGACGCTGCGTTGGGCGCTGCCTCCTGTGCTCCCAGCCCGCTTGCCCCTTGCTGGCGAGCGTGTGCGGCGCAACAATAGGCGCGCCCGGCCCGGTAAAAAGCCTCGTTGTGCGGCACATGCAGCCCACACAACTGGCAAGGCAACATGGCTTGCGCGGGCTGCGCCTGATAGCCGTGGCCTGCAGCGCCTGCCCGTACCGCAGCCGATCCAGCACGGCTCAGCTTATGGCCCAACGCCAACAGTTTGCGCAGCACATGCCACCACACCAGCACCGCCACGATCAATGCCAGGGCGTATTTCATCGTCATCCTTTCTTATTGGCGAGCGTAGGGGCCACGCCGTTTGAGTTGCTTCCCGCTTGTTGCTGTGTGACCAATCCTGCAGCACATGCCAAGCAGCACCGCTATCACTCAACGCCCACCCAAAGCGTCGATAGCTTGTGCTTAGCCATACAACAGGCGCCTACTCAGCCTTCACGCAACTTAAAGAAGTTAGTTCACTCTTTCAAGCAAGTGTATCGCCGCCCGCTCTACCTCTACAAACGAAAAGATTCTCCCTACTGGTGGTACAAACTTCCAGCCATCAGCGGCGAAACTCGCCCATTACAAGGAAGCACTAAAACCTCCGACAAGAAGCAGGCGCAAGCGTTCCTGAACAAGCCGGCTTTAGATCGCTGGAACATTGCACATCTTGGCGTCAAGCCAACCTACTTGTGGGAAGAGGCTGCCGATAGATGGCTGCGTGAAACCAGCCATAAACGCACCCACAAAGATGACTGCGACAAGATACGCATCCTGCTACCCGTACCTAGGAGGGAAAGCCCTGCGCGATATCAATCGCAATCTGATTGACCAGATCAAGTACGACAAACTCAAGACGACAAAGCCAAGCGGCGTCAATCGTTATCTTGCTCTGATTCGTTCCATTCTTCGCAAAGCCCGTGATGAATGGGAAATGGTGGACACCATTCCCAAGGTGACGCTTTTTCAGGAACCGCCTGGGCGAACGCGTGCATTGACGGCTGAAGAATTCAAGCGCCTATATCAAGAACTACCCGAGCACTTGGCTGAGATGGCGCTTTTCTCGATGGCTACCGGCTTGCGGCAAGGGAATGTTAAAAATTTGCAATGGCGCAACATCAACATGGAAATTGCCCACATGTGGGTTGATGCTGACCGACACAAGAATGGCCATGCGCATGGCGTGCCGCTAAACATGACGGCTCTATCCGTCTTGCGCAGACAGTGGGGAAAGCACCCCAGCCATGTTTTGAGTCATCTACCCCACCTCGCTATAACGTTGGACGCAAGCGCAATCACCGCGCTGTTTCACTCCAAGGTGCGCGCCAGCTCCATCGCTTCTTCCACGCGCTCCACGGCGTGGATGGTCAGCCCTTCCAACTCGCGGCCCGGCTTTTTGGGCACATTGGCCTTGGGCACGATCGCCACGCTGAAGCCCAGCTTGGCCGCTTCTTTCAGGCGCTCTTGCCCACGCGGCGCGGGGCGGATTTCACCGGCCAAGCCCACTTCGCCAAAAGCGAAAAAGCCCTTGGGCAGCGCCTTGCCGCGCAGCGATGAGGTGATGGCCAGCAGCACGGCCAAGTCAGCCGCTGGCTCGCTGATACGCACACCGCCCACGGCATTCACAAACACATCCTGATCGCCCGTGGCCACACCACCGTGGCGGTGCAACACAGCCAGCAACATGGCCAGGCGATCACGCTCCAGCCCCACGCTCAGTCGGCGCGGGCTAGTGCCGCCGCTATCCACCAGGGCCTGTACCTCCACCAGCAGCGGGCGGCTGCCTTCAAGCGTGACCAGCACACAGCTGCCCGGCACCGCGCCGCCGTGCGTGCTCAGGAAGATGGCGCTGGGGTTGCTCACGCCTTTGAGGCCCTTGTCCGTCATGGCAAACACGCCAATTTCATTGACTGCGCCAAAACGGTTCTTGAAGGCACGGATCAGGCGAAAGCTGCTGTGCGTGTCGCCCTCGAAATAGAGCACGGTATCGACAATGTGCTCCAGCACGCGCGGGCCGGCCAGTTGGCCGTCTTTGGTCACATGTCCCACCAGCACGGTGGCCGTACCGCTGGCCTTGGCAAAGCGCGTGAGGTGGGCTGCACATTCACGCACCTGTGCCACGCTGCCGGGCGCACTGCTCAAGGCATCGCTGTAAACAGTCTGGATGGAATCGATCACGGCGATTTGCGGGCGCTCGGCCTGCAAGGTGTCGAGAATTTTTTCGAGCTGGATTTCGGCCAGCACCCGTACTTGCGAGCCATCCAGCCCCAAGCGGCGCGAACGCAGCGCCACTTGGCTGGCGCTTTCTTCACCAGTCACGTACAGGGTGTGCAAACCTTGCAGTTGCAGGGCATCCAGCGCTTGCAGCAACAGGGTGGATTTACCAATGCCCGGGTCACCGCCGATAAGCACCACACCGCCCTCCACCACGCCACCGCCCAGCACGCGATCCAGCTCGCCCAGTCCGCTGGGCGTGCGTTCCACGTCTTCGGCCTTGATGTCGGCCAGCGTGGCCACTTCGCTGGCGCCTGCCAAAGCTTGGGGCGCTTGGCTCAAGCGGTTTTTGCTGGCTGTGGCTGCTGGTTGCGCAGCGGTTTCTTCCAGACTGTTCCAGGCGTTGCAGGCTGGGCATTTGCCTAGCCAACGCGGTGTGCTTGCGCCGCAAGCGTTGCAGATGTATTGGGATTTGGAGGAGGCCATCGCGCGATTGTAGTGAGCGCTTTCAGCCAACGTGAAGGCGCATGACTTCAGCGCATGGCCTCTGCTCGCCAAGGCTGCCTGCCCTGCGCAGCTCTACCGGCCAAGGCCTGCCACAACGTTGGGTTGAAGCTGGCCTTGTGCATCAGAGCATGCAGCAGCTGTGCGCTCAACACCTACCGCTGCAAGCCGCCAGGCAGGCAACGGGCAAGCACGCCCACGCGCTCAGGCGGCTCAATCAAAGCGCTTGCACTTCATGCGCGAGTCGCTGCAGAACATCTCGTCGTGATGCGCCACACAGGCCTTGCGCGCCTGAATGCGTGCCAAGCCCTCATTGGCAGCCATCGACTCGTAGTTTTTACCGAATGCCGCCACTTGGCAGACGAATACCGGCTCACTGCGGCGGCGGTGTTCGATCACGATGTTCTGGCTTGATTTCTGCTCCAGCACAAGCAGGCGTTTTTCCAGCTCGGCCACGCGCGCTTCAAGCGAAGCGATACGTGCGGCATCGCTCTCATCTGCCCAAGCGGGCAATGCGATTGCAGCCAACATCAAAGAACATGCGATTTTTTTCATGAAAGGATCTCCTCTTGGTTTTTACAAAGCGCATCCGCTTGCGTTTGCCACGGCCCTCATTCGGGCTGACCCACGCGCGGTTTTCTTTTTGTCGCGGCATGATAGAGGCATCGGCTTATCCCTGCTTGCCAAGTGCTTGCGGCACGGTCAGCCGTTTGGGCCAAGCGTGAATTTTTCGCACATCCAATCTGCCAGGGGATGCACTTGCCTTTACGCTATGCAGCTGTGGCGCAATGCTTGCCAGCAGCCCACAATCGCTTTCCTTGCTGGCTGTGATTGTTCAAGCTCTTTCTGAACGGCCCAGCTTGACCTGCACTCGCGCCCTCTGTTTGCGCTGCCTTCTGTAACACCACGGCTCCAAGCACAGACAAGCGCCACTTTTCCTTTTCACAATCAAAACACCCATGCCCGCCAACGCCCAGGATTCATCCAGACCCCCACTGTGGGCGCTGGCCATTTTGCTGGCCACGCTGGGCATGCTGGGGCCTTTTTCCATCGACACCTACATCCCCGCTTTTGCGGCCATTGCCCAATCGCTGCAGGCAACGCCCGTGCAGATGCAGCAAACGTTGTCGGCTTATCTGTTTGGCTACGCCTTCATGAATTTGTTTCACGGCGCCTTGTCAGACAGCTTTGGGCGGCGGCCCGTGATTTTGTGCGGGCTGGCGGTGTTCACCCTGGCGTCGGTCGGCTGCGCCTTGTCGCAGAACGTGGGGCAGTTGGTGGCCTTTCGCGCCCTGCAGGGTTTATCGACCGGCGCGGGCATTGTGGTGTCGCGCGCGGTGGTGCGCGATGTGTTTCCGCTGGCCGAAGCGCAGCGCGTGATGAGCCAGATCACCATCCTGTTTGGCATAGCGCCGGCCGTGGCCCCGGTGGTGGGCGGGCTGATCGTGCGCCACTTGCATTGGGCGGCCATTTTTTGGTTCATGGCGGGTATTGGCGCCACGCTGTGGCTTGTCAACTGGCGGGTGTTGCCCGAAACGCTGCCGCCCGCGCAGCGCCAACGCTTTCGGCTCGGGCCGCTCTTGCACGGCTACCGTGTATTGCTGCTGGATGCGCGCTTCATGCTGCTGGCGCTGGCTTCGGGCGTGCCCTTCAACGGCCTGTTTTTATACGTGCTGGCCGCACCGGCTTTTCTGGGGCGGATTCTGCGTCTGCCTCCCACGCAGTTTTTCTGTTTTTTCCTCGTTGCCATCAGCGGCATCATGGCAGGCTCGTGGCTGTCGGGCCGCCAGGCGGGCCGGATTGCGCCCAAGCAGCAAGTCATGCAGGGCTTTCGCATCATGCTGGCAGCTTCGCTTGTGAACGTAGCTGCCAACCATTTTCTGGCGCCTGCGGTGTGGTGGTCGGTCTGGCCGATTGCGGTGTTTGCCTTGGGCTGGGCCTTGACCATGCCGGCCGTGACCCTGCTGGCGCTGGATCTGCATCCGCAGCGGCGCGGCATGGCTTCATCCTTGCAGGCGGCCATCAGTTCGGCGGCCAACGGCACGGTGGCCGGTCTGCTGGTGCCGTTGGTGATGCAGTCGGCCCAGGCGCTGGCCCTGGCCTCGTGCGGTTTGATGCTGGTGGGCCTGGCTGCTTGGCTGTGGTTGCGCCATCGCTGGCCGCAGATTGGCTAAGAGCCTGTTCACAATCCCTTCACGGGCGCTTGAAAATGGAAGTGGGCGGCCTGCTGCGTTGCAAATCTTGTCGTCCATCTGGCTCATGTGGGGCATGAACCATGCACTTCAATTTGCGCCTTGCATTCCATCCCACTCCATCTCCAATCGCCTCGCGATGAGATTTTGAACAGGCTCTAAGACGGCTGCAACACACAGCAGCCACCCCCATCAATTCAACGCCGACAAATAGCGCTTGCGCCAAAACCACATCCCCAAGCCCAGCGCGATTGCTGCCATGGCAAGCATGGCGATCCAAAAACCCGCATCGTTTTGCAGCAAAGGCATGGCATTGAAGTTCATGCCAAAAATGCCAGTGATCAGGTTCAGCGGCAAGAAAATGGCCGTGATGGCCGTAAGCACCAGCATGATGTCGTTGGTGCGGTTGCCCTGCGCGCTGAAATGGATCTGCACGGCCGTTTCGGCGGTTTGCGCCATGCGCTGCACGTGGCGCAGCACGCGGTCGATGTGTTCCACCACGTCGCGCGCGCGGGCGCCCAATTGGTCTTGCCGCATCAGGGCTTGCGTGCGGTCGGGGTGGAAAGCGTCCAGTGGTTGCTCGCGCAGGGCTTCCAGCCATTCCTGAATGGCATCGCGCTGCTCATCGCACAGGTCTTCGAGCCAATCGAGCTGGCTGCGTGCGTCCATCAGTGCGTTCCACTGGGTGAAGCGCCCGTTGGGATTGAGCAGTTCGGTTTGCCAATGTTTGATTTGCGCGCCCAAGGCCCGGCGGATCTCAAGATAGCCGTCAACCATGACGTTGATCATGCGCAGGCTCAGATCCACCGGGCTGTTGGGCAGGCGGCTGCGCGTGGCAGTCAATTCGGTACCCTGACGGGCATCTTCAAGCAGACGGCGCACGATGCTGTTGGCGCTATGGCAACCCCTGGGATGCACGCTGATGAGCAGCCGGTCGTACACGGCAAAGCCTACGGTCAGTGCATGGATGCGTGCAAAGGCATCGCGCACGACTTGCCCCCTGCTGCGCGAGTCAATGGCATGGTTGTCTGCAGCAGGCATGGCGCTGCCTGCGTCTGCTGCGTTTGCTTCTTCTGCAGCCCCTGCCCCATTCAGGGCGGCCGATTCGGCTGCACCGTTGCCATTGCCGTTGTCCACCCCTTCGCCTTCTGGCAGGCCCTGCGTCAATTCCTGCTGGGTGGCCAGGCGGCGAAACATGACCAGATCGTAGACCGAGGTGTAGTCGTAATACGAAGCGTGGCCGGGGTTGGCCAGGTCGCGGCAGTGCAAATCCAGCAGGGGCGATCCGCCAATGTCTTGCGCGGCCTGTTGCAGCATGGGCCAGGCAGCAGGCAGCTCGTCGCGCTCCAGCGAGATCCAGAGAAAGCCCCCTTCGGGCAAGGTAGGCGACGGCGCTTCGACAAAACGCAAGCTGTCGGCCGTGAATTCAACAAGGCGCATGGCGAAAACTCAAAACAGGTTCAAACAGGCAGCGCACGCTGCAAAGCTTGCGGCTGATTGTGGATGGCTGGCAGGATCAAGTGCTGGCTGGGCCGGGGCGTCCCGCCACATGAAGCCATGCAATCGCACACGCCGTCAGCAATGCGCTACCACGCCATTGGCGATTGATCTACGCCTATCACCCTTCACCAGCAACTCCGTCTCTGCACGCCGCACCAAGGTGCCCTGGGTGCAATCAGGCGCGCATTATCGGCCGCGCAGAAACAGGGCGTCCAGCTCGCGCATGCTCAATTGCCGCCAAGTGGGGCGGCCGTGGTTGCATTGGTCGGCTCGCTCGGTCACTTCCATTTGGCGCAGCAGGGCGTTCATTTCTTCCAGCGTCAGGCGACGGTTGGCCCGCACGGAACCGTGGCAGGCCATGGTGGCCAGAATCTCGTTGCGCGCCCGGCCCAGCACCGTGGCTGCGTCATGCTGGGCCAGTTCGGCCAGCACCTGCCGCGCCAATTCCACGGGGTCGGCCTTGACCAGGGCGGCAGGCATGGCCCGCACGGCCAGGTTGCGGCTGTCCAGCGGGGCCACTTCCAGCCCCAGCGCCTGCAAGGTGGCGGCGCCCTGCTCGGCCACAGCCATTTCTTGGGCAGTGGCGGCAAACACGGCCGGTATCAGCAAGGGCTGGCTTTGCAAGGCAGCGGCATCCATCTGCCGCTTGAGCTGCTCGTAGACGATGCGCTCGTGCGCGGCATGCATATCCACAATCACCAGGCCCTGGGCGTTTTCGGCGAGGATGAACACGCCATGCACTTGTGCCAGGGCGTGACCCAGAGGATAGTCGTCAGCACCCGTTGAGATTACAGCGTCTTCTGCCGCTGGCGAGATGGTAATGTGTGCCGCATCAAGCGCATCGCTCCCCGACAGTGGCTGGGCTGCGCCCCAAGGCGAAGTGTTTTCACGCACTTGATGCGCCCGCGCTTGACCACCGGGATGATGACCGGCCGCAGCCCACGCCCCGATCTGCCCGGGCGGCGGCGCCAAGCGCATGCCCTGTTGCTGCCAGGCGGGCTGGGTGGCTGCCAATGGCTCAACGGCCGCCGTGCCCGCATCAGGCAAGACTTGGCCTGCCTGCTGTGCGCGTGAGGGGGCCAGTGCCTGCTCGATGGCGTGGCGCACGGCCTGGTGCACTTCGCGGCTGTCGCGAAAGCGCACTTCGATTTTGGTGGGGTGCACGTTCACGTCCACGCGCAAGGGATCGATATCGAGATAGAGCACATACACCGGCTGGCGGTGGCCGTGCAGCACGTCTTCATAGGCCGCACGCGCGGCATGTGCCACCACTTTGTCGCGCACGTAGCGGCCATTGACGTAGGCAAATTGCTGATCGGCGCGGCTGCGAGCAAAGTCGGGCAGGCCGCAACGGCCCCGCACGCGAATCGCGCCTGTGGCCGTGTGCACCACATGATCCACCAGCAAGCTGTTGGCCACGAACTCTTCGCTCAGCACATCGGCCACGCGCCGGGAAGCATCGGTGGTGGGACGCCATTGCTCGATCAGCTTGCCATCGTGCCAAACAGCAAAGCCCACATCCGGGCGCACCAGCGCGTGGCGGCGCACGGCCTCCAGGCAATGGGCCAGCTCCGTGCTTTCGCTTTTGAGGAATTTGCGCCGCGCTGGCGTGCTGAAAAACAGTTCGCGCACTTCCACCGTGGTGCCCGGCGCGCGTGCGCCGGGGCGCATTTCAGCGCTGCGCGTGTGCAAAAAGTAACCGTGATCGGCACCGGCCACGGCCGAGAGCAGGCTCATTTCAGACACGGCAGCAATGGCGGCCAGCGCTTCGCCGCGAAAGCCCATGGTCACGACCGATTCCAGATCATGCAGGTTGCGGATTTTGCTGGTAGCGTGGCGCTGCACGGCCAGCGGCAATTGCTGCGGGGCGATGCCCGCGCCGTCGTCCTCCACCGCGATCAGGCGGATGCCGCCCGCTTGCAGCCGCACGGTGATTTGCGTGGCGCCTGCGTCCAGCGCGTTGTCGAGCAATTCGCGCACCACGGCGGCTGGGCGCTCGATCACTTCGCCTGCGGCGATCTGGCTGATCAGCTCATCAGGCAGCAGCGCAATGCTGCGTGATTCGGGGGCAGAGGCAGGGACGGAAAAAGAAGAGTGGGAAGGGTTGCTTGCGTTCACCAGCGGCATTCTAGATGGGGCTTTTTTCACTGGCGGCACAGGCACTGCAGCCACCGTCTGCATCGCCATCGGCTTATCCCCCAAGCACTTCTACCCCAGCAGCGTGCTGCCGCCTTTCCAGGCCACCCAGGCCAGAAAGCCGAAGTAAATCACGGTGGCCCCATTCATCACATGGCCCGCCGCCGCCAAAGCGCCATCGCGTTGCGCCATGCCAATGGCCAGCAACAGAATCGCCACCGCCGGCAAGGTATTGGAGAAAGGCACCAGGCCCAGCGGCATCATCAGCATGACGGCAGCAAAAATCAGCGCACAGCCGTTGATGCGGTTCATGATGGCGCTTTGGCTCAACAGCGCCAGGCGCTGGGGCTTGAGGTAACGATCCACCTTGCCCAACACACGCACGCCGCGCTGCAGCACGGGCTGGAGCTTGTGCCAATCCAGCTGCCGATCGGCCACGAAGGCAGGCAACCAGGGCAGCTTATTCAAGGTGATCGCTACGCCAATGAGCAGAATCGCCGCGCCAAACACGGTGGATACGCCGGGAATGGAAACGGGAAACAGAAAAGGCAGCGTCATCAAGGCGCACAGCATGAGCAGGCCCTGCTCGCCCATCAGGGCCATGAGTTCGCGCACGCTGATCGTGTCGGCCTTGACCTGGCTCAACATGTGCTGGATGGTTTCGCTGGCCGAGGAGAAATTGGGATGGAAATAACGCATGCTTGAGATAGAAAACAGTGAATGCGGCACATCCGCAAAACGCAAGGCGGCCAAGCTTACACGATGACTCACTTTCTCAGCAGCAAACAAACATTGAACACAGCACCACACCAAGCGTTTGGCTGCAGTTTTTGCACCGATCAGCAGCCGTATTTTTCGCAAGCCGGTCGATAGCTTTTGGTAACAATCGCTGCCGATCAATTGTGGGATGATGCCCCCGTTTTCTCGACACAAAGGAGCTTTCCATGTTGCGTACCCGTATGCTTTCCATCGGTGCCATCACCGCTGCG
Source organism: Allobrachymonas sp. (assembly GCA_030529505.1). Taxonomy (GTDB): domain Bacteria; phylum Pseudomonadota; class Gammaproteobacteria; order Burkholderiales; family Burkholderiaceae_C; genus Brachymonas. The sequence continues at coordinate 21,938 of JAUMWT010000023.1, forward strand.
GCCATGACCCTGAGCGGCTGTCTGGTCACCCCCATGGGCCCTGGCTACAACCAATACCCCAATAACGCCATTGGCCAGCCCCAGTATCAGCAGCAAATGACACCCGTTCCCGCACCCGGCAACTACTATGGCCGTGCCCAGGTGGTAAACGTGCAGACTTACCAGGGCAGCGGCACCATGCTGCCGCCCGGTGGCACGGGTGCCGTCATCGGTGGCCTGGCCGGCGGCGCCATTGGCAATCAGGTGGCCAAAAACCGCGACAACAACCGCACCCACGCCACGCTGGCAGGCGCAGCCGTGGGCGCGCTGATCGGTGCCGTGATTGAGCAGCAAGGCTTTACGCCACAAGCCAACCAACCCATTTACCGCGTGACTGTGCGCACCGACCACAACCAGATGTACTACTTCGACTACCCGCAAAACCCCCATGTGCGCATTGGCGAATACGTGCAGGTGCAAGGCAACCAGCTGTATCGTCTGAACTACTGATGCACGCCTGCGGTTGGCTGGCCTAATCACCAATCGCCCGCTGGCCTGCAGCACACACCGCCTGCCGCGTGGCTCCACGCCACTGCAGGCGGTTTTTTTATGGATGGATCGGAGTGGGGTCTACAAGGCCAAGCCGTGAGCAGCCATCGCCACCCGACCGCCAGTGACTGCTCCAATCCATCAACGGCGGGCCAGCAACCCAGCCTCGCTGCGTCTTGCCCTCATCCACCGCGCTGCCAAAAGCAATCAATCCAGCGGCCACACGGCCCCGTTTTCGTTGAGGATGGCGTCCAGCGGCACATCGTGCGCCTCGGGCATCAAGTCATCGACAAAACCCTGGGCAAAACTCAAGCCCACGGTGTAAGGGTGCGGTTGCAGGCTGGCCAGCGTGCGGTCGTAAAAACCCCCGCCATAGCCCAAGCGATAGCCGCCCGGCCCATAACCCACGCAGGGCACAAACAGCAAGGTCGGCACGATCAGCTCCGTGTCCTTCGGCTTGGGGATTCCGTAGGCATCTTCTTCCATGGGGCAGCCCGGGTACCAGGCGTGAAAGGTCAGCGTTTTGTTCACCTTGTCCACCACAGGCAGGCCGATGCGGCGGCGCTGGGGTTCATCCAACAGCTCGCCATCTTCTTTCCAGCGGTGCAGGGCGGGCAACGGATCAAACTCACCCTTGATCGGCCAGTAGGCGCCAATGGTCACATCGCTGCGGCGCAACAGCCACAGGCGCATCACGCGCTGCAATTGCTCAATCACGGCCAAGCGATTGGGCAAAACCAAACGCTGGGCCAACAGATGCTGGCGCAGGGCCTGTTTGTCAGAAAGCGGGGCTTGTTCCATAGCGTGTTCTAGCGTGCTGTTTCATGGGTGGATGGCAGCCGAAAAAGAGGCGTTGAAGCCCTCATTTACGGGCAGATTGCGGACAATTTACTGACGTTTGCGTTTGGTGCGTTTGGTGCCTTTGGTCATAATCAAACCATGCAGCACCAACGCCCTTCTCACCGTCGATCATCCCTCTCTTCTTCGGTTTCTGCTGCGCCTACGCGGCACGCGGCACGCCGCCGTGGCAACAGCACCAATCACCGCAGTGCCATCCGCAGGCGGCTGCAATTGATTGTGACATGGCTGGGCCTGTGCCTGGTGCCCACGGCCCACACGCAAACTGGCCCTGCCGCTGCATCTTCCCTTTCCACGCCCGAGCAGAGCGCACCTGCTGCGCCTATCCAAGCCACGCCCAGCCAGCCCCGCGCTGCAGACGATGTGCTGCTGGAGATGGCCCGCGCCTTTCGCAATCGCGACAGTGCAGCGCTGACTGCATGGCTACCGCAAGCCAGCGGCCACCCACTGGAACCTTGGGCCGCTTATTGGGAGCTGAATGCACGCTTGCCCTCGGCCAGCCCGGCCGAGGTGGACGCCTTTTTGCAGCGCTACGCCGGTTCGTATCAAGAAGACCGCCTGCGCAACGACTGGCTCTTGCAACTGGGCCAAAGCGCCAGCCAAACCGGCGATTGGCCATCCTTTGCCCAATCGTTCGCGCGCTATTACCCGGCGTTTCGCATGCGCGACGACCACACCGTACGCTGCTACGCCATCCTGGCCGCAGAGCCGCTGAACATTTCGCGCGAAGAGGCGCTGCTGATGCTGCGCGAAGCCTGGTTCAGTCGCAAAGGCGGTGGCAGCGCCTGCCCCCAGGCTGCGGCCAAGTTGTACGCCCAAGGTGCGCTGCACCTTGACACCATCTGGCGCAAAGCCCGCCATGCGGCCGAACGCCGCCAGACCGATGCCGCCCGCCAGGCCGTGGCGATTGTGGATGGCGCAGCCGCCGCGCAAGTGCCCGCCCTGTTCGCCAAGCCGCAAGCCCACCTGGATAGCGCCGATCTGGCCAGCCCAAACAGCGCCATCAGCCGCGAACTGGCTGTGCTGGCCGCTGCCCGGCTGGCTGTGCAAGACCCCGCGGCCGCCGCCCAATGGCTGCAAGGCCCGGCCGCGCAAGCCCTGTCTGCCCCGCAGCGTGATTGGCTCTGGGCGAGCATCGGCCGCCAGGCCGCGCTGAATCTGGACGTGCAAGCTCCCGCCCACTTCGCCCGCGTGCAAGATTTGCGCCTGCTGGATGACGAGCAACTGGGCTGGATGGCCCGCAGCGCCCTGCGCCTGGGCCAGTGGGCGCAGGTGCGCCACGCGATTGAGGCCATGTCGCCCTTTGCGCAGCAAGAACCGGTGTGGACGTATTGGCTCGCGCGCAGCCTGCAAAACGGCCAACAGCGCCCCGCCCAACGCCCGGCACAGGCGCAAGCCCTGCTGGCGCGCATCGCCAGCCACCACGGCTTTTACGAGATGCTGGCGCTTGAAGAGCTGCACGGCCGCATCGACCCCGCCCCATCAACCCGCGCCCCCAGCGCGCAAGAGTTGGCCGCTGCCCGCGCCAACCCGAGCATTCAACGCGCCTTTGTTGCGCGCGAACTGGGCCTGAACAGCGAGGCCACGCGCGAATGGAACTACGCCACCAGCCTGCATTTGCGTGGCGGCATGAACGACCGCGACCTGCTCGCCACAGCCGAGCTGGCCTGCCAGCAACAGTGGTGGGATCGCTGCATCAACACCAGCAAGCGCACGCGCCAGGCCTTGCATGTGGCGCAACGCTTTCCCATGCCCTACCGCGATCACATCATGGGCTGGAGCCAGCAAAACGGGCTGGATCCGGCCTGGGTGCTGGGCCTGATCCGGCAAGAAAGCCGCTTTGCCACGCAGGCGCGCTCGGGTGCTGGCGCATCGGGGCTGATGCAAGTCATGCCAGGCACGGCGCGCTTGGTGGCGCGCAAATTGGGCATTGCCACGCCCGCACTCAACGGCATCGACGGCAATCTGCAACTGGGCACCAGCTATCTGGCGGGCTTGCAGGCAGAGTTCGATTCGGCCCTGCTCAGCAGCGCGGGCTACAACGCCGGCCCCGGCCGCCCGCGCCGCTGGCGCGAAGGCCCGGTGCTGGAAGGCGCCATCTGGGCCGAGAACGTGCCGTTTGCCGAAACGCGCGATTACGTGAAAAGGGTGTTGGCCAACAGTGTGAATTACGCTCTGCTGCTCACGCCCGGGCAAACGCAATCGCTGTATGCGCGGCTGGGCACAGTCAGGCCCGCACCTGTTGAAATGGCGCCTGTGCCAAATGCCACTGTGGGCAACCCAATTGAATCGGGTGAATCCGGCAATGCGGCTGGCCGCCTCAGCGCACCAGCGGGGAGTGAAGAGTAGAACCAAGGCGCTAGCCTATACCAAGAAAGCGGCGCACTGTAGTCGTGCATCACGCCCAATAAATGCCCTCTTAAAGCCCTCTTGCAGCGCCCGTTGATGGGCGCTTGTGGCTTTTCATCTCCATCCAAACACGCAGAGCCACGCAGCAACTGGCTTTGCTTGGCCATCATTCAGCATCCGGTACGCTGGGCAGTTTCAGGCCCAGCCGCATCCTTGAAAAAGCAACAGGCTCTAGAATGACGAGCTACACATTTTTGGCCTGATTTTTCGTCTGTTCCGCGCCTTCTGTTTCCTTCTTTGAGCGCACTTGATCGCCCGATTTTTCCCATGCAAAACAACTACCAGCCCCAAGAGCTTGAACGCGCTGCGCAAGCCGCCTGGCAAGCCGCCGATGCTTACCGCGTGAGCGAAGACGCCAGCAAACCCAAGTACTACGCCTGCTCCATGCTGCCCTACCCCAGCGGCAAGCTGCACATGGGCCACGTGCGCAACTACACCATCAACGACATGCTCACGCGCAGCTTGCGCATGCAGGGCCACAACGTGCTCATGCCCATGGGCTGGGATGCCTTTGGCCTGCCGGCCGAAAACGCCGCGCTCAAGAACAAGGTGCCGCCGGCGAAGTGGACATATGACAACATCGCCTACATGAAGGGCCAGATGCAGGCCATGGGCTTGGCGATTGACTGGAGCCGCGAGATCGCCACCTGCGACCCCGATTACTACCGCTGGAACCAGTGGCTGTTCTTGAAGATGCTGGAAAAAGGCATCGCCTACCGCAAGACGCAAGTCGTCAACTGGGATCCGGTCGATCAAACCGTGCTGGCCAACGAGCAGGTGATCGACGGACGCGGCTGGCGCACCGGCGCGCTGGTGGAAAAGCGCGAGATCCCCGGCTACTACCTCAAGATCACCGACTACGCGCAAGAGCTGCTCGACCACGTGCAAATGGGCAACCCCAAGGCCACGCTCACCGGCTGGCCCGACCGCGTGCGCCTGATGCAGGAGAACTGGATCGGCAAGAGCGAGGGCCTGCGCTTTGCCTTCACGCACGACATTCGGGATGGCAGCGGCGCGTTGATCCAGGACGGCTGCATGCACGTCTTCACCACCCGCGCCGACACCATCATGGGCGTAACCTTCTGCGCCGTCGCGCCCGAGCACCCGCTGGCCGCGCACGCCGCGCAAAGCAACCCGGCGCTGGCCGCCTTCATCGAGCAATGCCAGCAGGGCGGCACGACCGAGGCCGAGCTGGCGCTGAAAGAAAAAGAAGGCATGCCCACGGGCCTCACGGTGACGCATCCGCTCTCCGGCGCGGCCGTGCCGCTGTGGGTGGGCAATTACGTGCTGATGAGCTATGGCGACGGCGCGGTGATGGGCGTTCCCGCGCACGACGAGCGCGACTTTGCCTTTGCGCAGAAATACGGCCTGCCCATCCGGCAGGTGATTGCCGCAGAAGGCGAAAGCTTCTCCACCGAGGCCTGGCAGGAGTGGTATGGCGACAAGCAAAAAGCCGTGTGCGTCAACTCCGGCCCGCTCGACGGCCTGAACCACCAGCAAGCCGTGGACAAAGTAGCCGAACTGCTGGCCGCGAAACAACACAATGGCGTCGGCCTGGGCGAGAAAAAAACCACCTGGCGCCTGCGCGACTGGGGCATCAGCCGCCAGCGCTACTGGGGCACGCCCATCCCCATCATCCACTGCGAACACTGCGGCCCGCAGCCCGTGCCCGAGCAAGACCTGCCCGTGCGCCTGCCCGAAGACCTGGTGCCCGATGGCAGCGGCAACCCGCTGGTCAAAAGCGAGGCTTTCCACGCCGGCGTGACTTGCCCGAAATGCGGCGCAGCAGCCCGGCGCGAGACGGACACGATGGACACCTTCGTCGATTCGTCCTGGTACTTCATGCGCTATTGCGACGCCAGCAACCAGCAGCAGATGGTGGCCAAAGGCACGCAGCACTGGATGCCGATGGACCAGTACATCGGCGGCATCGAGCACGCTATTCTGCACCTGCTGTACGCGCGCTTCTGGACGAAAGTGATGCGCGACCTGGGCCTGGTGAAAATCGACGAGCCTTTCACCCGCCTGCTCACGCAAGGCATGGTGCTCAACCACATCTACAGCCGCCGCACCGCCAAGGGCGCCAAGGAATACTTCTGGCCCAAGGACGTGGAGCATGTGCTCGACGACGCGGGCAAGGTCATCGGCGCCAGGCTGAAAAACGCGGTGGACAGCGCCGACGGCCTGCTGCCCGCAGGCACGCCCATCGACTACGAAGGCGTGGGCACCATGAGCAAGTCCAAGAACAACGGCGTCGATCCGCAAGAGCTGATCGCCCAGTACGGCGCCGACACCGCGCGCCTGTACACCATGTTCACCGCCCCGCCCGAGCTGACGCTGGAGTGGAACGACGCCGCCGTGGAGGGCAGCTACCGCTTCCTGCGCCGCGTGTGGAACTTCGGCTTCAAGCTGCACGGCATGGCGGGCGTGGCCGCCGCCATCGCCGCGCTGCCCGCCAAAGGGGCGGCGCACAGCGCGCCGCAAGCCGGCTTCGGCAAGGCCGCCAAGGCCCTGCGCCACGAAATCCACAGCGTGCTGAAGCAAGTCGATTTCGACTACCAGCGCATGCAGTACAACACCGTCGTCTCCGGCGCGATGAAGATGCTCAACGCGCTCGAAGCCTTCAAGGCCGATGGCTCGGCCGGTGACGCCACCGCGCTGGCCGAAGGCTTTAGCATCCTGCTGCGCGCGCTCTACCCCGCCACCCCGCACATCGCCCATGCGTTGTGGCAGGCGCTGGGCTACGCCGCCGTCATGGGCGACTTGCTCGACGCCCCCTGGCCCCAGCCCGACGAGGCCGCGTTGCAAAAAGACGAGGTGGAACTGATGCTGCAAGTGGGCGGCAAGCTGCGCGGCAGCTTCACCGTGCCCGCCAGCGCCGACAAGGCCGCCATCGAGGCCGCCGCGCTGGCCAGCGAAGCCTTCGTCAAATTCGCCGGGGCCGAGGCGCAGCCGAAAAAGCTCATCGTCGTGCCGGGCCGCCTGGTCAACGTGGTGCTGTAAGTTCGGGCGTTTGAATGCTTTGAATGGGGCGCTTTGATGCGGCCACGTTCAAACGCTTGCCAAACACGCAGCACATCACAGCAGCACAGTACAACGCACAACAGTCAACACGATGAGCAAACTGGGAACCTCCATGCACCGCTTGAACCGACGCCAATTCATGGGCCTGAGCCTTGCAGCGGCCGGTGCCGCCAGTGCCACGCTGGCGGGCTGCGGCTTTCGCCTGCGCGGTGCCGACTTGCACTACCCGTTTCGCTCCATCCACATCGCGGGCAACGGCTCGGCCATGACGCATCTGCTCCAGCGCCTGCTGGCCGGGCAAGCGCAGGTGGCCGCCCAAGCGGCTGATGCCGAAGTCATCCTCACCGTATTGCTTGATCAGGAAGAGCGCAGCGCCTCGGCCCTGGGCACCAGCGCCAAAGTGCGCGAGGTGGAGTTGCGGCGGCAGTTCGACTTCAGCCTGGTGGATGCCAAGGGCAACACCTTGATTGAATCGGCCCCGATCGTGCTGCGCCGCTTTGTCAGCTACAGCGAGAACGAGGCCACAGGCAAAGAGGCGGAGTTCGAGATCCTCTTCAGCGATATGCGCAACGACGCTGCCCAGCAAGTGTTGCGCCGCCTGGCCGCCACACGACCCGCCGCGCAATAAGGGCCAAGCTGCCCCGCTCACCCCATGCAAATCAAGGCCGAGCAGCTCGATCGACACCTGCAACGCGGCTTGCAGCGCCTGTACGTGCTGCATGGCGACGAGCCCCTGCTGATGCAGGAAGCGGCTGATGCCATTCGCGCCGCCGCCCGCGCCCAGGGCTTTGGCGAACGCAGCAGCCACACCGTAAGCGGCGCGCATTTTGACTGGAGCGCCGTGCAAGGCGCCAGCCAATCGCTGAGCCTGTTTGCCCAGCGGCAAATCGTCGAAATCCACCTGCCCACAGGCAAGCCCGGCAAGGAAGGCCCCGCCGTCCTCACCGCGCTGGCGCAGGGGCTGGAACCCGAAGGCGATCTGCTCGTCCTCGTCACCCTGCCCCGGCCCGATCGCACCCTGAAAAACGCCGCTTGGTACACCACGCTGCAACAGCGCGGGGTGGATGTGGCGATTGAAAGCGTGAGCCGCCAGCAACTGCCGCAGTGGATTGCGCAGCGCCTGCGCCAACAGGGTCAACACGTGGCCGCCGGCGCAGAAGGCGAACAAGCCTTGCGCTTTTTTGCCGACCGGGTGGAAGGCAATCTGCTCGCCGCCCATCAAGAGATTCAGAAGCTCGCCCTGCTCTACCCTGCGGGCGAATTGCGCGCCGCGCAGATCGAATCGGCCGTGCTCAACGTGGCGCGTTACGACGTGTTCAAGCTCAGCGAGGCCGTGCTGGCAGGCCAGCTGCCGCGCGTGCAGCGCGTGCTCGACGGCCTGCAGGCCGAGGGCGAAAGCGAAGTGATGGCGCTCTACACCCTGGCCGAAGACATTCGCGCTCTGCGCCGTGTACGCGAAAGCATGAATGCAGGCAAACCCCTGCCCATGGCCCTGCGCGAGCAGCGCATCTGGGGGCCGAAAGAACGCCTGTTCGAACGCGCCCTGCCGCAGCTGCAAGCGCCCGTGCTGGCGCAACTGCTGCACGCCGCGCATGTGGTAGATGGCATCGTCAAAGGCATACCCAGCACGGGCTGGCCTGCCAACGGCTGGCAAGCCCTGCACCGCCTGGCTGCCGACCTGGCCCACGCCTGCCGCACCGGGCAGCTGGCCATGCCGGCCGCTGCCCCCACAGGGGTTACCCCGTAAAAATTTCTGGCCCCAGCCATCATCCAGAATGAATGCAACACCTGCTTGTGCCAACGTCGGCATCCAGGCGGGCCTTCAACTCTTTTCATGAAAACGCCTTTCGCCGCCCCCTTGCACACACGCTTGTTCTGGCTCGCCAAATGGCTGCTGCTGTCTGGCTTGATCGCTGTGCTGGCGGGCACGGCATCGGCTGGCTTCATGGCCGCGCTTGAATGGGCCAGCGCTACACGTAGCGCCAACCATTGGCTGATTTTGCTGCTGCCCGTGGCCGGGCTTGCCAGCGGCTGGCTGTACTGGCGCTTTGGCCAGGCGGTTGAAGGGGGCAACAATCTGCTGATCGAAGAAGTGCTCCAGCCCCGGCGAGTGATCGCACTGCGCATGGCGCCGATGATTTTTGTCACCACCGTTCTGTCACATCTGGTGGGCGCATCAGTCGGCCGCGAAGGCACGGCCGTGCAAATGGGTGGCACGCTGGCCGACCAACTCACGCGCTGGTTCAAGCTGCCTGCTGACGATCGCCGCATCGTGCTGATGGCGGGCATGAGCGCCGGCTTTGCCTCGCTGTTTGGCACGCCGATGGCTGGCGCCGTTTTCGGGCTGGAGGTGATCGTGCGTGGGCAAATACGCTACCACGCCATCTTGCCCTGCACGGTAGCAGCCTTGTTGGCCCACCAAGTGGCCTTGCTGTGGGGCATTCACCATACCCATTACGCGGTGCCTGCCATCCCGGCCATTTCAGCGGCCACACTGGGGGCTGTGCTGCTGGCCGGTGCAGCGTTCGGTTGGGCTGCTCGCCTGTTTGTAGCGCTGTCACATGGGCTGGGGCACTTCATGAAACAGCGCTTCGTTTGGCCGCCTTTGCGCCCCTTCGTCGGGGGCGCACTCATTGCGGCCATTCTGTGGTGGCCAGCGGCTGCGCCTTATCGTGGCCTGGGCACACCGGTGATTGCCCAATCCTTGCTGGAAGCCATCCCGTGGTACACCCCGCTGGCCAAGCTGTTGCTCACCACCGCTTCGCTGGGCATGGGTTTCAAAGGCGGAGAAGTCACGCCCTTGTTTTACATCGGCTCCACCCTGGGCAATGCGCTGGCGCCGCTGCTGCAACAGCCCTTTGCCTTTTTGGCTGCGCTGGGCTTTGTGGCCGTATTTGCCGCCGCGGCCAACACCCCGCTGGCTGGCACGCTGCTGGCGATGGAGTTGTTTGGCAGCGTCATCGGCCCTTATGCCCTGCTCGCTTGCGTCATGGCCTATGTTTTTTCTGGTGAGCCAGGCATCTATCGTGCACAGCGCATCGACCCGAGTCAGGCATATTCACCGCAGGCCAATAACAAGCAACAGGAATAAACGCTTGTGCGACTTGCTCATCCATCTGCTTCATTTGCTTGCGCAGACGCGCCTCTTTACACGCGATCAAGGTCGCGACGCAGCAGACGAGGCATGCGACGCAGATACGGCGGGAACAACAGCAGCCGATGCAGAGCCTGCGACTTGGCTAGCACCCGAAGCCGCTGACGCTGTAGTCGCTGCGGCTGCAGCATCGGCTTGCAGGCGATTGCGCTCGAACAGGGTAGTGAGCGCCTGCGCCGCCGGGGCCGGCGCATAAGGTGGCGCGAGGGCGGCGCTGCTGGCCAGTGCCGATGCCGTAGGCGCGGCGGCAACCGGCCCAGCGGCGCTTGGTGCCAGAGTTGCACCAGGCGCCGCAACAGCAGGCACGGCCCCCACATTCCCCACGGCAGGCGCACTGGCTGCACCAGAAGCCCCCACGGCCGCTGGCAAAATCGCCCCTACCGCGCCGCGTAAAGGCACGGTTGCTGGCACGTTGGCCGCCAGCGGCGAAGCCACCATGCCGCTGGGCGGCCAGGACATTTGCGCCACCTGCCGGCGTTGCCCGATGGGGGCAGAGCTGCGGCCCACCCGGGTGGCGGCAATGTCTTCGGGGCTGGGATATTGGCCCAGCAGCCAGTAATCGAGCACACGGCGGGCGATGGGTGCAGCAGCGGCCGCGCCAAAACCAGCGTTTTCCACGATCACGGCGATGGCGATCACGGGTTTATCGGCCGGGGCAAACGCCACGTAAAGCGAATGGTCGCGCTTGTGCTCGGCCAGGGCGGCGGCGTTGTAGCGTTGCTTTTGCCCAATCGTCACGGCTTGCGCCGTGCCGGTTTTGCCGCCGCAGGTATAGCCCGCGCCCATGAAAACACCGCGGCTCGTGCCCTCTTGCGTCACGCCCACCATGGCGCTTTTGATGAGGTCGATGTGCTGCTTTTTGTAGCCCAAGTTCACGGGCAGCGGGCGCTCCAGCGCCTGCTGCGTTTGCGTCAACGGGTCTTGCAAATACAGTCCCAGGCGCGGCGCAAAACTGTTGCCGCCGTTGACCAAGGTGGCCAACGCATGGGCCAGCTGCAGCATGGTGAAGTTGTTGTAACCCTGCCCAATGCCCAGCGAAATCGTCTCGCCCGAGAGCCACTTTTGCTGTTCGGGCCGCTTGTAGGTTTTGCGCTTCCACTCGGGGCTGGGCAGCACGCCACGCA
>JAUMWT010000071.1 GCA_030529505.1 Allobrachymonas sp.
GCAACATCGTCATCACCCGTCAAACCGACTGGCAAGCCGCTGGCGCCGAAGTGGCCCATTCGCTGGAACAGGCCATCGCCCTGTGCCAAGCAGAACCCGTGGCCTGGGTCATGGGCGGCGCGCAGATTTACCGTCATGCCCTGCCGCTGGCGCAGCAAGTGGTCGTGACGGAAATCGACGTCGACTTTGAAGGTGACGCCTTCGCGCCCGAGCTGGATGCCAGCTGGCACATACAAGAAGCCAGCCCCTGGCAGGCCAGCGCTGGCGGCCTGCCTTATCGTTTCATCAGCTACGCGCGCCAGCCTTCGGCCCAAGGTTGAGCCATTTGAAGCGGCTTGCTTCAATGCGCCAATCTGCTATTTCATCATTCGCTACACACCATGCAAATCGCTACCTGGAACGTCAACTCGCTGGCCGTGCGCCTGCCGCAAGTGCTGGATTGGTTGACTGCCAACCCCGAAGTCGAAATTCTTGGCCTGCAAGAGACCAAGCTGAGCGACGACAAATTCCCCGCGCAAGCCTTTGCCGATGCCGGCTGGCAGGTGCAGTTTTTCGGGCAAAAAACGTACAACGGCGTGGCCTTGATCAGCCGCCAGCCTGTGGATGAGGTGGTGCGCAACATCCCCGGCATGGATTGCGAGATGGCGCGTGTGATTACGGCCACCAGCACCGCGCCCAATGGACAGCCGCTGCGCGTGGTGTGTGCCTACATGCCCAACGGGCAAGCGCCTGGCAGTGACAAATTCGCCTACAAGATGCGCTGGCTGGAGGCGCTGCGCAGCTGGTTGCGGCAAGAGTTGCAGCGCATGCCGCAGCTGCTGTTGATGGGCGACTTCAACATCACCTTTGACGATGCCGATGTGTGGGATCCCGAGGGCCTGCGCGAAACCATTCACTGCACCACCGAAGAGCGCGAGCAGTTGCAGGCGCTGATTCAACTGGGCCTGAGCGACAGCTTGCGCATGTTTGACCCGCCGCCCAAATCGTTTACCTGGTGGGACTATCGCGCCATGGCCTTTCGGCGCAATCGCGGTTTGCGCATTGACCACATTCTGGTGAGCGATGCCCTGCGCCCGCTGGTGCGGGCTTGCCACATCGACAAAGCGCCGCGCAAAAACGAACGCCCGAGTGACCATGCGCCCGTGGTGCTGACGCTGGCTTGAGTCGCCAATCAACCATCTGAAAATGGAGGCGCACAGACCGGCGCTGCGCGTCGTTCCGGCCAGCTTGGCATAAGCGGAACAGGCAAAAAAGTGAACAAGAAAGGAGCGAACAAAAAGGGGCGAAACTTCGCCCCTTTTTGTTCAATGGATCAGCTTGCTTTCAGTTCAGCTCGCGGTTTGTCCAGCTGCTGCATGGCTGGGTTCGTCGTTATCTGCCTCGTTGGGTGAGGCTGGCGCTGGCGGGCGGAACAGGGCCGCGGCCGGCCGGTTTTTGGGGCGGATGTTGGCGCTGATGCCGGTGCGGGCAGGCTTGCGCGGGGCGCTGGCTTCCCAGTCGGGGGGCTGCTCGCGCTCGGGTGCTTCGTAGGGCCGGTCAAAGAAGGGGTCGTTGAGTTTGAGCGGGCGCTGGTAGCGTTCGCCGCGGCCTTCGCTGCGTTCGGCGCGCGCGGGGGTGTCGTTGTCGTAACGGCTGCGGCGCTCACTTCGCTCATCGCGTCGATCGTCTCTGCGTCCGTCATGGCGGCCATCGCGGCTTTCGTGATGGCGCGGGCGGGCGGCGGATGCCGTCAGGGCCAAGGGCTGCGGCTGGATTTGCTGGCGCGTGAGCTTGGCGATTTCGGCCAGCAAGCGGGCGTCCTTGTCGCCCACCAGGCTGATGGCCAAGCCGTCAGCGCCTGCGCGGCCGGTGCGGCCGATGCGGTGCACGTAATCTTCGGCGTTGAAAGGCAGGTCAAAGTTGAAGACGGCGGGCACGTTTTTGATGTCGAGCCCGCGCGCGGCCACGTCGGTGCAAACGAGAAATTCCACTTCGCCTGCTTTGAAAGCTTCGAGCGCCTTCAGGCGTTCGTCTTGCGACTTGTCGCCATGCAGGGCGGCGGTTTTGTAGCCGTCGCGCGCCATGTGGCGGGCCAGCCGGGCGCAGCCGAGCTTGCTGTTGTTGAAGATGAAGGCCTGGCGCACCTCTTGCTCGCGAATCAATTGGTAGAGCGCGGCGCGCTTGTCATCATCGGCCACGCGAACAAAGCGTTGCTCGACGGTCGAGGCCGTGGTGTTGCTGCGCGCCACTTCGATGGTGACAGGGTTGTGCAAGTAGCTGGCGGCCAAGCGTTTGATCTCGGGCGAGAAGGTGGCCGAGAACAGCAGGGTGGTGCGCTGCTTGGGCAGGTAGGCCAGGATGCGTTCCAGATCGGGCAGGAAGCCGATGTCGAGCATGCGGTCGGCTTCATCCAGCACCACGTATTCCACCTGGTTGAGGATGGCGCTTTTGGCTTCGATGTGATCGAGCAAGCGCCCGGGCGTGGCCACCAGCACCTCCACGCCAGCCTTGAGTTCGGCGATTTGCGGCTTCATGTCCATGCCGCCAAACACCACGGCGCTGCGCAACTGGGTGTATTGGGCGTATTGCTTGATTTGCTGGGCCACCTGGTCGGCCAGCTCGCGCGTGGGCAGCAGCACCAGGGCGCGCACGGGGTGGCGCGCGGGCGAGACCGAGCTGTTTTCGTGCCGCAGCAGGCGTTGCAGCAGCGGCAGCGAAAAGGCAGCCGTTTTGCCCGTGCCGGTTTGCGCTGCGCCCATCACGTCTTGCCCGGCCAGCACCACCGGAATGGCCTGTGCCTGAATGGGCGTGGTGTGGGTGTAACCCATGCCAGCCACGGCGCGCTGCAAGGGTTCGGCCAGCGGCAGTTGGGCGTAGGGCAAGGGGGCTGCCGGGGTTGGGGTGGGTGGGGTGCTATCAGTCATTCGTTGTTGTGGTTGGCCCTGCCATGCGGGGGTGAGGGATCAGAGATTTTGTGCGTTGAAGGTGTCGCAGGCCTGGATGGAACCGGTTTTGAGCCCCGTGGTGAACCAGCGCACGCGCTGGGCGCTGGAGCCGTGGGTGAAGCTATCGGGCACCACATAGCCTTGCGAGCGTTTTTGCAGCGCATCGTCACCGATCTTGGCGGCGGTGTTCATGGCTTTTTCGATGTCGCCCTGTTCCAGAATCTTGCGCTGCGCTTCGGCATGGTGGGCCCATACGCCGGCAAAGCAGTCGGCTTGTAGCTCCACCCGCACTTGCAAGGCGTTTTGCTGGCTTTGGCTCAGGCGGCCGCGCATGGCATGCACCTTGTCGAGAATGCCCAGCTGATGCTGCACGTGGTGGCCCACTTCGTGCGCGATGACGTAAGCTTCGGCAAAGTCGCCGCCACCGCCCAGCTCGTTGCGCAGGGTGTTGAAGAATTGGGTGTCGAGATAGACCTTTTGATCCAGCGGGCAATAAAACGGCCCCATCGCGGACTGGCCCGTGCCGCAGGCCGTGGGCGTGTAGCCGCTGAACAGAACGAGCTTGGGCTGGATGTAGTTGCCGCCCGCATCGCGAAAGAGCTTGTCCCACACCATTTCGGTGTCGCGCAAAATGGTTTTGGTGAATTGCAAATCGCGGTCGTTGGCCGCGGGTTGTTGGTTTGTGGGGGCAGGTTGCTGCTGCACCTGCACCGGGCCGCCAGCGCCCAGCATGCCGATGAGCTGCAAGGGGTTGACGCCAAAAATCATGCCGGCAATCACGGCGATGAGCAGCGTGCCCATGCCGATGCCGCGCCCGCCCATCATCCCGCCGCCACCGGCGCGGCGGCGGTCTTCTACATTGCTGGATTGCTCTCCACCTTCCCAACGCATGGGGCCTTCCTTTCGTGAGGGTTCAAGACAGTTGCGCGACCGTTGCCATCAGATCACGGGGATATCGGATATGAATGGATCAATGCGCGGATTATCCGTGATCGCGCGTTGGGGTGTGGTTTGGGGGTGTGAGAGGTGCTGGGCCAGCAGGTGCGACGGCGGCTGCTTGGTCTGAAGCGCTCTGCGTAACGGGTGGGCATGCACAAGCAGACGGGCATAAGCCGACATGCATGCACCAACCATGATGGTTGTGTCGCGTCGCGCGGTCGCTCATTGCCTGTGCTGCCAAGCTGGCCGGGCGTTGCATGCGGCCGATGCTTTTGGTGGCCTTGGTAATCGCAGCAGTTTGCAGTGGTGCGGGAAGGGGGCCGTTAGAGCCTGTTCAAGATCTCGGCGTGAGTGGGCAAAAAGCGGTTTGGGAGGGGATGCAAGGCGCAAAACGTGGCCAATAGTGTGTGGATAGTGCGTGCTATTGACAAGTTTTGCAACACCGCAGACCGCCCCAATCCGCCGGATGGCTCGCCGTGCAGAGATTTTGAACAGGCTCTTATAGCCTGTTCACGATCTTTTGCTGCGTGCATACTGAGGCCATGCGCCAAAGAACCTACCCCAGTGACATCAGCCGTGAGCAGTTCAAACAGATCCTTCCAATCCTGGAGCAGGCCCGCAAACGCACCAAGCCTCGCAGCGTGGATCTGTACGAGGTGT
>JAUMWT010000024.1:0-31308 GCA_030529505.1 Allobrachymonas sp.
TGGCGACGAAGTGCTGCAAGAAGGCGCCATCGCCCACATCCGCCAGCTGATTGCCGATACGCCCTGCAACGGTTTTTCCATTCCGCGGCACGAAGTCTTCATGGGCCGACCGATGACGCGCAGCCGCGGCGACCAGATGATGCGCCTGTACCGCAAAGACAAGGCCGAGTGGGACTTGGTGCGCCTGGTGCACGAGCACGTGGAGGTGCAGCAGCCCACTGGCCGCATCAGCCCCTACATGCTGCACTACGGCAACGACACCATTGCCAAGGCGCTGGGCAAAATCAACAGCTATTCCAGCCTCAAGGCGCAGCAAAAGTTCAATGCGGGCCAGCGCGGCTCGGTGGGCAAGATGCTGCTCTCGCCCATCGGCTATTTCCTGCGCTACTGGCTGCTGCGCGGCTACTGGAAAGAGGGCCTGCCCGGCCTGATCTACGCCTTGCTGCAAGCGGGCTACGGCCTGCTGGGCGAGGCCAAGCTGCTGGAGCTGAGGCGCCAAAACCCCATCAGCCCTGGCCCGCACGCGCGCACACCATGACATTCCCCGCACCTGTCTGGTTCAAAGATACACAGCGCCTGCCCGCGCAGTTCTGGGGCAATCTGGCCCTCTTCCTGCTGCCAGCCATGGCCACGACCGTGCCCAGCGGTTCCAGCTATTCGGCCGCGCTGCTGGTGCTGGTGGGCAGCGTGGCCTTTTTCAAGGCCAGCCCGCAAGAAAGGAAGCTGCCTGCCGACGCGCGCTGGCTGTTTCTCTCCTTCCTGCCCCTGGCTGCGTGCTGGCTGCTGGATGACCTCTCCAGCGGTTTGAGCGTGGGACGCTCGGCCGAAAAGCCCATCCGCATGCTGCTGACCCTGCCCGCCCTGTGCTACCTGGCACACCGCCCGCCCGCGCACATCTGGCTGTGGCTGGGGGCCAGCGTGGGCAGCATGATTGCTTGCACCGAGGCCGTTTATCAGTTCTTTTTCTTGCAGATGGCGCGCGCGCAAGGCGCCATGTTTTCCATCCATTTTGGCGACCTGGTGCTGATGCTGGGCCTGATGAGCTTGTGCGCCTGGCATGTGCCTGTGCGTCAAAACCGCTGGGTGTTTCGTGCCTGGCTGCTCATGGGCTGCATGGCGGGCATGCTGGCCAGCATTCTTTCCGGCACGCGCGGCGCCTGGCTGGGGCTGGGCGTCATCCTGGCGATCTATGGCGCCTACCTGCTGTTTGGCCGCCACTTCAAGCGGCTGGCGCTGCTGGCCGCTGCAAGCGCATGCCTGCTGGGCGTCGCGCTGAGCGTGCCCTCCCTCAAGGTTGAAGATCGCGTGCAGGCGGCTTACTCCGACATGCAGGCTTTTGCCGCAAACAGCGCGGCCAACACATCGGTTGGCGCGCGCCTGCAAATGTGGCAGCACGCCTGGCAGCTCTATCGAGCGCGCCCGCTTTTGGGTTGGCAGCGGCACGGCTATTTGGAACAACAACGCATCGGCATTGCCAGGCAAGAGCTGGATCCCCTCATGGCGCAGCTTGATCACCCGCACAATGAATGGCTCAATCTGGCCGCCAAAGACGGCACCGTTGGCCTGCTGGCCTTGCTGCTGGCCTACGCCGTGCCCTTTGGCGTTTTTCTGCGCCTGTTCCGCCAGGCCAGGCAGCCCTATCACGCCAGCTTGCGCGCCGTGGCTGCTGCGGGCATGTTGTTGCCGGTGGCCTATTTCGGCTTTGGTCTGACCGAAGCCTTCTTGCCGCACAGCAGCGTCATCACGGTTTATTGCTATTTGCTCTGCCTGTTGTGGGGAGCGGCACACGGCCTGCAAAAACGGGCCTTGCTGGCGCGCGATCCTGCTTCATCCAACGCCCCGCCACCTGATTTGAACCATGCACGTTCTGCTTATCAATAACTCGCCCATTCCCGTTTTTGCCTATGGCGGCACCGAACGTGTCATCTGGGATCTGGGCAAAACCCTGGTGCGCCTGGGGCACAGCGTGAGCTATCTGGTGCCCGCCGGTTCGCAGTGCGACTTCGGCCGCGTGCTGCCCATCCAGCCCGATCGCCCTTGGGCCGAACAAATCCCCGACGATGTGGACGTGGCCCACTTCCAGTTCAATCCCCACGTGGAGCTGGATCGGCCCTATCTCGTCACCGAGCACGGCAATGCCCGCAAAGCCAAGCCCCTGCCGCGCAACACGGTGTTCGTCTCGCGCAACCACGCCAGCCGTTACGGCTCGGATCAGTTTGTCTATAACGGTTTGGATTGGGCGGCCTACGGCCCGGTGGATTTTGATCGCCCGCGCAGCCATTACCACTTTCTGGGCAAGGCCGCCTGGCGCGTGAAGAATGTACGCGGCGCCATTGCTGTGGCACGCCAAGCCGGGGTGGAGCTGGACGTGCTGGGCGGTGATCGCTTTCAGTTCAAGCGGGGCTTTCGCTTCACCTTTTCGCGCCGCGTTCACTTTCACGGCATGGTGGGCGGCCAGACGAAGTTCAGCCTGCTCAACGCCTCGCGCGGCCTGATCTTTCCGGTGCGCTGGCACGAACCGTTTGGCCTGGCGGTGATTGAAAGCCTGTACTTCGGCTGCCCCGTGTTTGCCACGCCTTACGGGGCCCTGCCCGAGCTGGTGCCTGCGCATTGCGGCGCCTTGTCAGACAGCGCCCAGGTGCTGGCCGAAGCGGTGCGTGCCAACCGCTTTGATCCGCGCGCCTGCCACGAGCACGCGAAGCAGCACTTCAACGCCGAAACCATGACGCGCAACTACCTCGCCATGTACCAGCGCGTGCTGGACGGCGAAGTGCTCAACGCCCAGCCGCCGGTGATTCAAGACCCCGCGCGCAATCTGCCCTGGCGGGCTTAAGCGCAAGAATTGGCCACCCGGCGCACCGCATGACCGGCTTGGCTCGCCATGCACCTGCCGCGATGGTGCAGGCCCTTGGCTGGCGGACTCATCCGCCCGCCTCTGCTCAGCGCCTTGGCAAACCTACACCCGCAGCGACCGCCCCGCCAGCCACACCAGCGCCACCACGGGGATGCCGAGCACAGCCGTGCCGATGAAGAAAGCCGGATAGCCATACGCATTGACGAAGCTGCCCGAAAAGCCCGCAATGAATTTGGGCAGCAGCAGCATGATGGAGCTGAACAGCGCGTATTGCGTGGCCGAATAGCTGATGCTCGTGAGCCCCGACAAATAGGCGATGAAGGCCGCCGAGGCAATGCCGCCCGACAGGTTGTCGGCCGCGATCACGGCCGTGAGCACCGCGGGCAAGCTGAAGCTTTTGCCGAAAACGGAAAACTGCCACAGCGATTGCGCCACGGCCGGGTGGCTGGCCAGCCAGGCAAACAGCAAGTTGCTGGCAGCAGCCAGAACGGCCCCCAGCATCAGCACGCGCATCACGCCCAGGCGCAGGGCCAGCACGCCGCCGATGAAGGTGCCCAGCAGCGTGAAGAAAATGCCGAACACACCACTGACCAAGGCCACCTGCTCTTTGCCGAATTGCATGTCCACATAAAACGGATTGGCCATGATGCCCATGACCACATCGCTGATGCGATAGATGCCGATCAGGCCCAGAATGAGCACGGCCTGCCAGCGGTAGCGCGCGAAAAAATCAACGAAAGGCGCCACGAACGAGGCTTGCAAGCGCGCCAGCGTTTTTTGCCCGGCGCTGCTCGGCGCAGGCCGCCAGCGCGGCCCCCAGCCCAGTGCCGTGGCCGCCACCAGGCCTGCACACAGCACTGGCAGCAGCCAGCCCAGGCTGCCTTGGCTGAGCTGATTCAGCGCCTGCCACCATTGCGCCTTGGCCGCACGCGCCACCATGCCCACCACCGTGAAGGCGCACAGGGCAAAAGCGGCCATACCCGCCACGGCCACACCGCGCTGCGCCACCTGCTGCAAGGCCTGCTCGTACACGGGGTCGGCGGCCTGCTCCTGAGCCGACAAGCCTGCCTGGCTTGAGGCAGTGGCCTGCGGCTCGCGCGAAAAGAGCACGGTGACCACGCCCACCAGCATCAAGGCCGCCATCGTCAAATAGGCGGTTCTCCAGGCCGGGTCGTAATAAGCTGCCCCCACCGGCGCATGGCGCTTTTCCAGCCAGGCCACCAAGCTCAGCACGCCCGCGCCCGCGCAAATCATGGCGATGCGATAGCCCGTTTGGTAATTGGCCGCGAGCACGGCCTGCTTGTCGGCCGTGGCCGATTCGATGCGAAAAGCGTCCAGCGCAATGTCCTGCGTGGCCGATGCAAAGGCCACCAGCAAGGCCCAGCGGGCCAAGCTGGTGACGCCTTGCTGCGGGCTGTGCAGCGCCATGCCCACCAAGCCCGCCATGATGAAGAGCTGCGCGGCCAGCAACCAACTGCGCCGCCGCCCCAGGCTGCGCGTGAGCAGCGGAATGGGCAGGCGATCCACCAGCGGCGCCCACACCCATTTGAAGCCATAGGCCAGCCCCACCCAGCCCAGAAAGCTGATGGTGGCGCGGTTGATGCCCGCCTCGCGCAGGCGAAAGCTCAGGGTGCCCAGCACCAGCAGCAAAGGCAGGCCGGCGGCCATGCCCAGCAGCAGCATGCGCAGGCTGTCCGGCTCCAGATACACGCGCAGCGATTGCCGCCACGAACGCGGCGCTGCACTGCCGGGCGCTTGGACAGAGGGTGAGGAAGAAGAGCCAGTCATGCGAAAAATGCCTTGCAAAAAATCGATTGTTCCAAGCGCCTGTTGGCGCGTCTTTCATGGGCGATGGCATCCGGAATCCGTTGCTGAGCCTCTTTGGCCCAAGCCCTTGGAGCTGCCCCCTTTGCATGGGCCAGCCTGCGCCGCTTATCCCTCTCACCGCCTCGCCCCAAGATCATAAACAGCTTGCAGCAGAAAATGCGCCCGGCCAAAGAGGCCATCCTGATCGTTGTCCAGTCACTTCCAATCACTGCCCGTCTCGGCCACGGTCGCGCTTTGAGCGTTCACTTTGAGCGTTCAATATGAAGGTTCAACACAAGGCTGCTGCCCGCCATGCAGCAAAAGCCAAGGCACCCAAGCTGCCGCAGCAGACCCCTCTGCGCCACGGCCTTTCCGTGCTCTGCACCGGGCACACCCCAGCCGGCCGCCATCAGGTGCCACGCACGAAAGGATTGGTCTGGCGCTCGCGCCCGAAGCTGCTTCGCGGGCCGTGGCCCGGCACAAAAACCGTGTCGTCCCCCATGGGCCAGAGCTTGTCGATGATGCTGCGGATGAGCTGATCGTGATCGCCCTGCGGAAAGTCCGTGCGGCCAATGGAACCGGCAAACAGCACATCGCCGACAAAGGCCAGCCGCTGCTGCGGCGCATGAAACACCACATGCCCCGGCGCGTGGCCCGGGCAGTGCCGCACCTGCAAGCACTCTTGCCCCACCTGCACCGCATCGCCCTCTTGCAGCCAGCGCGCGGGCGTGAACGTTTCTGCGGGCGGAAAGCCGTACCTGGCCGCCACTTCGGGCAGGGCCTCGATCCAGAACTGGTCGGCCACGTGCGGGCCAACGATGGGCACGCCCAGCTGTCGTGCCAAGTCGGCCGCGCCCGCGCAATGATCCACATGTCCGTGCGTGAGCAGAATCTGCTTGACCTTGACGCCATGCCGCGCCACCAGCGCCAGTATCTGCGGCAGATCGCCGCCGGGATCGATCACCGCGCCTTCCATCGTTTGGTCACACCAGATGAGGGAGCAGTTCTGCTCAAAGGCCGTTACGGGCAGGGTTTCGTGATGCAGCATGGGTATTGGCGGTATAGGTGTATGGATGTTCGGGGCCTGGCGCACTGGCGATTTCGGGCCGATTGGATCGATTGCATCGAGCCGCTCTTTTCCCGGCTCACTGCCGCTTCTATTTGGCGGTTTCGGTCACGCCGTCCCAATCGTGCGGCGGCGCTTGATCCATGAAGACGTGCAGCCTTTCCTGATACAGGGTGTACAGGCGCTTGCCGGGGCGCAATGCCTGCAGGCTTTGCAGCAGCTGCAAGCCTTCATGCCAGGCGCGATTTTGATAGGCCTGCCGGAATTGCTGCCACAACGCCGCTTCGCGTTGCTGCCCGGCGTCCAATTCGGCAGCGGGCTGCTGCGCATTGAAAGGCGCATACACCTGCAGAGCATGCGCGCGGCCTTGCACGCGCACGGTATCAAGCCATTGCCACTGCACCTGCGGCGCCAGTTCAGCCGTGCGCTCGCCCGCCACCAGCGCCGCATCATAGTGTTTGGCCAGTGGCTCCAGGCGCGCGGCCACGTTCACGGCATCGCCCAGCACGGTGTAGCTGCGGCGTATGCTCGATCCCATGTCGCCCACGCTCACCACCCCGCTGTTGATGCCGATGTTGAGCTGAATGGGCGGCAGCCCCAGGCGGGCTTGCCCGGCGTTGAAATCACCCAGCATCTGGCCGATGTCGGCCACGGTTTTCACGGCCAGCCAGGCGTGATCGGCCACGGGCAGCGGCGCACCCCAAAAGGCCATGACGCAGTCGCCAATGTATTTGTCGATGGTGCCGTGATTGGCGGCGATGATGGCCGCAATGCGGTTGAACAGGCGATTGAGCAGGGCCTGCACCTGCTGCGGTTCCATCATTTCAGCCATGCGCGTGAACTGGCGAATGTCGCAGAACAGGATGCTGAGTTCGCGCGACTGCACCGCCGTGGTGTAAGCGCCTGGTCGCTTGACCATTTCGCTCACCAGCTCGGCCGGTACGTAATGCCCAAAAAGCGAAGCCAGCTGCTTTTTGGTGCGCGTTTCCAGCAGCAGGCCATAACTCACGTGCAGCACGTAGGTGAGCATCACCGTGACCAAACTCGCCGCCAGCGGCAACGCCACGTGGGCTTGCACATAGGCCCAGGCGTTGATGCCCGCCATCAGCAGCATCAGCCCCAAACACACCACCCAGGCCCCTGTGGCCCCCGTGCGCGGCAACAGCACCAGCAGCACGAGCGAGGCCAGCAGCACCATCACCAAGGCATAGCCGCGGGCATAGTCCGGCACGTGAATGAAGCGCCCATCCAGCATGGCCGACAGCAGCGTGGCGTGCACCTCCACGCCCGGGTAATTGGGGTTGACCGGCGTGACGCGCAAATCGCGCAGGCCCGGCGCGGATGTGCCCAGCAGCGCGATCTTGCCCTGCAGTTGCTGCGCTTGCAACTGGCCATTGAGCACGTCGGCCGCCGAGATGTAAGCAAAGCGCCCGGCCCCCTGCTCGCCTTTGCCGCCCTTATCACGGAAAGGCACCAGCACCGCGCCGTGAATGTCGGTGGGAATGTGCAGCACGTCCTGGCCCTGGCGCAGGTTCAGCCCGCCCAGATGGACTTGCCCCGGCCCGGACACAGCCGCGCCCGCAACGGGAGCCAGCTGCACCTCGGTCGGCCCCAGCAGCGCCAGAAACATCGCCAGCGACAGCGAAGGGTAGTAGCGCGGGCCGCTGGGCGCGGCCGTGGCGCGGGTGGCGTGAGTGGCAAGTGCGGCATCGCTTGCACCGGCCGCGCCAGCCATTTCCCCGCTGCCAGGAAGCCTGCCGCCAGCGGCCTGCGTTGCGGCTTGCGAGGCTGCTTGCAATGCGGCGCTGCTGCCCGTGCCCGCAGCGCCATCATCCGAGCCGTCATGCAATTGCGCCAGCAGCGGCACGCTGCGCAAGGAGCCATCGCTGTCGGTCAGCGCGTTCATGAAGCCGCCAGCCGGGGCTGCCGCGGCCAGCTCGGGCAAATTGGCCGTGTAGCCTTCCATCACGGGCGGCCCCGCCAGATGAGGCGGCCGAACGCCCAAGCCTGCCGTTTCCTGGCTGATCGCCTGGGAAGGGGCTGGATGTGCCGCCTGGCCCGCGTCTTTACTTGCGTCTTTATTTGCATCCTGACCCGCCCCCTGCCCTGACGCTTGGGCCAGCGAACGCACCGGCAGGGGCTTGGGCAGGCGGCCCGTGCGGCCGCTGTCGCGGTTGGATGAAAAGTAATAGCCCAGCACCACGCGCTGGCCGCGCACGCTGTCGATCAACTGGCCGTCGTTGCGCATCAGCGCATCCAGTTGCTGCCAGTGTTCGGCCCGCGCCTGCTGCTGCGGCAGATGCTCGTTCAGCCATTGCCGAATGTCGGCGCGGGAATCGTCCTCGGGCTCGGAAAACAGCACGTCAAAGCCCAGCAAGGCCACTTGCTGGCGCTGCAGCAGCTCGGTATTCAGGCGCGCGAGCACCTGCCGCCGCCAAGGCCAGCGGCCGTATTGCTTCAGGCTGGCTTCGTCGATGTCGATGATGACGATGCGCTCGTCGCGCTGCTGCGTGCTGTCGAACCAGCGCAGGCGGCGGTCGTAAATGCGCTGCTCGATGCGCTCGATGATTTCGTATTCGGCCAGGCCCAGCACCTGCGGCAGCATGAGCGCCAGGGGCAGCAGCAAGAGCACGCTGCGCACCAGGGCCGCCAGCGACCAGCGCCGCACGTCCAGCCAGCGCAGTCCTTTCTGCCACCAGGCCGAAGCAGATGCCGCCTCAGTCATGCGGCCCCGGCCTCACTGGCCGCCGCATCCGGCTGCGGCAGGCCAGGCCCGCGCAAACGGCGTACGGCCCGGCGTTTGCAGGCCAGGCCGACCAGAACTGCCGCGCCGTCATGGCGCTGGCCCCTGCTGCTTTTGTCAATCCGCGCCAGCTTGCAAGAAGAGGGGGATTGGCACCGCCCACTGAAGCCACGCAGGCCATGCCGCACGGCCGCTGCACGATCCACGCAAACGCCGCCTGCCCAACAGCGAAGGCCCCGCGCCCCATGCGAAAAAGCGCCTGTTGCCCACGCGATAGGCGAAACAGGCGCTGTCGTGCGCTCAGGCACTGAACCTGGATCAGGCGTCAAAACGCTGCTCAAAGCACATTTGCACGCCGGCCAGGTCGATCTCGTCGCCATCGACCAGAATGTGCTCGCGTGCGGCCACCACATTGCCGTTGCAGGTGAGCGGGCGCGAGCCTTCGATGTAGCGCAGCACGAAATTTTCGGCGCGGCGCGTGATGCTGGCCACGGCAATGCCGGGTTTGCCCAGCGTGGTCACGGGCTTGGTGAGCTTCACCGTGCGCCCGGCCGACGGGCCGGAGATGACGCGAATCGTGCTGTTGAGCACGCCGGTGACTTGCGGTTCGACCCGCTCCTCTTCTGCCGGAAAGTCAAAGCGCAAACGGAATTTGGCGATGCCGATGACATCGCCATGCCACAACTGCTGGCGCTTGACCTTGACGCCGTTGACCGACGTGCCATTGGTGCTGTTGACGTCTTCGACGTAAAAAGCGCCATCTTCGTACTGGAAGATGGCATGGTCGCCACTGACGGCCAGATTATCAAGAACGATGTGGTTGTACGGCCTGCGGCCCAGCGAAATGTGGTCCCGGTCGAGCACCACTTCGCGCACCGTGACGCCATCTAGCGAAATGATCAATTTGGCCATGTGTCAATCCTTGCGATCAGGACTGCCGTGACAAAAACATCTGTCCTCCAAGCCTAAAAACATAAGCATGACATCCCCCCGGACGAAATATGAAACACCATATTGTATTAATGGTGTGTATTTTTACATGAAAAAACGAAACGACAACCTTGCACTTTCATGAATTTTGCACGAAACCACCAGACAAATTGACGCCTTTGTGCTATTCATACAGGCGCAAACCACAGGCTTAAGGCTAAATCATTCACAACAAACCCTGAATCAGGCGCCCCATTTCCGAGGGATTGCGCGTGATGGTGAAGCCGCACTCCTCCATGATGGCGAGCTTGGCTTCGGCCGTATCGGCGCCGCCCGAAATCAGCGCGCCCGCATGCCCCATGCGCTTGCCGGGGGGGGCCGTCACGCCGGCGATGAAGCCAAGCACCGGTTTTTGCATGTGCGCCTTGCACCAGCGCGCGGCTTCGGCCTCGTCGGGCCCGCCGATTTCGCCGATCATGACCACGGCGTCGGTGTCCGGGTCGTCGTTGAACATTTGCATCACGTCGATGTGCTTCAAGCCATTGATCGGATCGCCACCGATGCCCACGGCGGTGGACTGGCCAATGCCCAGATCGGTGAGCTGGGCCACCGCCTCGTAAGTGAGCGTGCCCGAACGGCTGACCACGCCCACACGCCCCTTTTTGTGGATGTGGCCGGGCATGATGCCGATCTTGAGCTCATCGGGCGTGATGATGCCGGGGCAGTTAGGGCCCAGCAGCAGGGTCTTCTTGCCGCCAGCCGCTTCTTTGGCGCGCATGCGGCTGCGCACTTCGAGCATGTCGCGAATCGGTATGCCTTCGGTGACGCAGACCACGAAGTCCAGATCCGCCTCCACCGCTTCCCAGATCGCGTCTGCCGCCGCCGCAGGTGGCACGTAAATGACGGACACCGTGGCGCCCGTGGCCTGGGCGGCCTCGCGCACGGTGGCGTAGATGGGAATGCCCTCGAAATCTTCCCCCGCCTTTTTGGGGTTGACGCCCGCCACATGGCATTGCCGGCCTTTGGCGTAATCGCGGCTCATGCGGGTGTGGAACTGGCCGGTTTTGCCGGTGATGCCTTGCGTGATGACGCGGGTGTGTTGGTTGATGAGAATGCTCATGATGAAAAATGTTCGTTGGATGGGTGGGCTGCTTGGGGCCGCCCGCCTTGCAGGTGATTCGCCCCTTGCTGGCCGGTGATGAACGGATTCCGCAGGCTGCCAAACACCAGATGCTGGGCGTATGGCCGCAGATGCCTGTGCCGCGTTTACATCACGCGAAACTGCACGCGGCGGTTGCGCTGGCGGCCTTCTGCGCTGGCGTTGTCGGCGATCGGTTGCGTCATACCATAGCCTGTGGCCGAGAGCTTGTCGGCCGCCACGCCCTGCTGCACCAGATAGTCTTTCACCGCCTGCGCGCGCTGTTGCGACAGCGCCAGATTCGCTTGCGGCTGGCCCGCATTGTCGGTATGGCCCGCCACTTCGCCGGCCGCGCCCGATTCTTTCAGCGCAGCGGCCAGTTCATCGAGTTCGGCCCGGCTGGCAGCGCGCAGCGTGGCCTTGCCCGTGTCGAATTCGACGTTGATGCGAAAGTCCTTGACGCCTTGCCGCAAAGCGTCGGCCGCCTTCATCGCCTGTGGCTGAAGGCCGCTGGCATCGAGCACCACCGTTTCGCCCAGCCAGCGCGCGAACTGCTCGGGCAAGCCGGCCAGCAACGCCTCGCCCAGGCTGCCGCGCAAACTCAGGCGCTGGTGCTCTGCCTGCAAAGTGACGCTGGGGTGCTGCTTGAGCCAGTCCAGCACGTTGTGCAGCGCCTTGTCGCTGACTTCGAACGCGGGCAGGCTGGCATCGATCTGCAATTGATCGATCACGCCTGCATCGCCAAAAATCTGGCGGGCTGCGGCCAGCAACTGGCTTTTGGCCGCTTCGCTGGGCACTTGGCCCGCCAGCACGATTTGCCCCTGGCGCACGCTGCCCTGCCAGTGGCCCAAGGAAACTGGCGCAGCTTGCGCCACCGCGCCGCTGGCCACCGTGGCCGCAGGCGGTGCCACCAGCGCCGTTTGCTGCTGGCCGCCGCAGAACTTGAGCATGAGCAGCCCCATCACGCCCAGGCCAGCCAGATACACCCACTTGCCCCAGCCGGAAGCGGTGGACTCCGCCGCAGGCGCAGGCGCAGGCGCGGTTGTGGCGCTTGTTGCGGCCGCCGTGCTGACTGCAGTCATCGCAGCAGCGGCAGCGCCTGCAACAGCCGCGCCAGATGCCGCCGCAACCGCCGATGAACCGTGGCCAGCGCGGGCGGCCGACACGGCCATCTCGGCCGCTTCGGCCATGCTGTTGGCGCTGCTGATGGGCAGGCCGCTTTCGGCCAGGATGCGGCGGCCTTCCTCCTCATTCGTGCCTTTCATGCGCACCACCAGCGGCACCTGCAGGCCCACGGCCTTGGAAGCGGCCACCACGCCTTCGGCGATGGTGTCGCAGCGCATGATGCCGCCGAAGATGTTGATCAGAATGGCCTTGACCTTCGGGTTTTTGAGCATGATCTTGAAGGCTTCTGTCACCTTCTCGGTGGTGGCGCCGCCGCCCACGTCCAGAAAGTTGGCGGGTTCGCCGCCGTAAAGCTTGATGGTGTCCATCGTCGCCATCGCCAGGCCCGCGCCGTTGACCATGCAACCGATGTTGCCGCCCAGGCTGATGTACGAGAGGCCGAATTTCGACGCTTCCAGCTCGGCCGGGTCTTCTTCGTCCAGATCGCGGTAGGCCAGAATTTCCGGATGGCGAAACAGCGCATTGCCATCGAAATTGAATTTGGCGTCCAGCGCGGTGAGGCGGCCCTGGCTGTCGCGGTTGAGCGGATTGATTTCCACCAGCGTGGCATCCGTTTCCATGTAGCAGCGGTAGAGCTTCTGGCACAGATCAACGAATTGCGCGCGCGAATCGGCGGGCATGCTCACACGCTGCGCCAGCTCCTCGCCCTGCTCGGCCGTCAGCCCTTTTTCCCAATCCACAAACACCTTGGCGATTTGCTCGGGCTGGGTGCGGGCCACTTCCTCGATGTTCATGCCGCCGGCCTGCGAAGCGATCAGCGCCACTTGCTGCGAGGCGCGGTCGGTGATGCACGAGAGGTAAAACTCCTGCCGGATGTCGGCGCCTTCTTCGATGTAGAGGCGGCGCACTTTCTGCCCCTCGGGGCCGGTTTGGGGCGTTACCAATTGCATGCCCAAAATCCCGTTCGCAAACTGCCGGACTTCGTCCAGCGAGCGCGCCACCTTCACGCCGCCGCCCTTGCCGCGCCCGCCCGCATGGATTTGCGCCTTGACCACCCAAACCGGGCCGCCCAGTTTCTGCGCGGCCTCCACAGCCTCTTGCACGGTGAAGGCGGCAATGCCACGCGGCACGGGTATGCCGAACTGGCGCAGGATTTCCTTGCCCTGGTATTCGTGGATTTTCATGGGATGGATGCTCCGAATGAATGAAAAGGCAGATGTTGGCTGCAAAGGGCCGATGGCGGCCGGGTGCAATCGCGGGCGATGACACCTGGAGGCGGCCGCACCATGCACACGGCCAGCGCGCAATCCGGCGGGCCTGCGTGGATCTGCCGCATGCGCACCGCGCACAGCCGCCCGCAAGTCCATGCCGCCACCGCATCAACAGCATCAACAGCATCAGCAGCAAAGGCCGCAGAACAGCCACGCCCGCGCACTGCGCAGTTCACGCGGCCCATGCCCCTTGCAATGGCGGCCAGCAAACGGGCCACTCCCAAGGCTGGCAGCAGCAGCGCACACCCGCCAAAACAGCGGGCTAATGTACCATGCGGGCCTGATCGGAAAACCGATCGCCCAACGCCCCCAACAGCCACCTTGCACACGCCATGACGACCCCCACGCACCGCATCTTCATCGACGGCGAAGCCGGCACCACCGGCCTGCAAATTCGGGACCGCTTGCAGCAACTGGCAAGCATCGAGCTGCTGCGCATCGACCCCGCCCTGCGCAAAGACCCCGCGGCCAAGCAAGCCCTGATGGCGCAGGCCGATGTCGCCATCCTCTGCCTGCACGACGATGCCGCGCGCGAATCGGTGGCGCTGATCGATGCCATTGCGGGCCAGCAGCCGCGCATCATCGACGCATCGACCGCGCACCGCGTGGCCCCGGGCTGGGTCTATGGCTTTGCCGAACTCTGCCCCGGCCAGGCCGATGCCATTCGCAGCGCGCAGCGCGTGGCCAACCCCGGCTGCTACGCCACGGGCGCCATCGCCCTGCTTCGGCCACTGATCGATGCGGGCATTCTGCCGGCCGACCACCCCGTGACCCTGCCCGCCGTGAGCGGTTACTCTGGCGGCGGACGGCAAATGATCGAAGCCTACGAGCAGCACAGCGCCCCGCCCTTCGAGCTGTACGCACTGGGGCTGAGCCACAAGCACATTCCCGAAATCATGGGCCACGCCGGCCTCAAACGCCGCCCCTTGTTCGTGCCCAGCGTGGGTCACTTCGCCCAAGGCATGATCGTGCAACTGCCCCTGCACCTGGACACCCTGCCCGGCCGCCCGCGCCTGCAAGACCTGCACGCCGCTTACGAGGCCCACTACCGCGGCAAAGGCTGGGTCAGGCTCGAAGATGCGCCGGCCGACGGCAAGCTCGCCGCCACGGCGCTTGAAAACACCAATCTGCTCGAAATCCGCGTGCATGGCAACGACGACATGTTCCACGCCGTCTGCACCGCCCGGCTGGACAACCTGGGCAAAGGCGCCAGCGGAGCCGCCGTGCAGAACCTGATGCTGATGCTGGGTTTGTGAAGATGGATGATGCGCAGGCAGATCAAGCCGCAGCGCCCTACCCGGGCGAAAGACCATCCTCAAGCGCGACTTGATGCCTGCCCACGCCCATTTGTTGGGTGCTTTCTTGCGCCGCTGCGGCATCGAAGCGGAAACGGGCGATGCCGATCTGGTGCGCATCCTGCCTTTGCGCATTGCCTTTGGCGGCGCCAAAATCCGCGTGCCCCGATCGCAGGTGGCCGAGGCGCTGGAACTGCTTGCCGCCCTGGAAAGCGGCGAATTTGCGCTGGATGAAGAAGAGGCAAGCCTTGGAACGCTTGATGAAAGCGACAAGGCCAAGCCCGGCAAAAACTGAGCGCCTGCATGAATCAGCACCCAGCGCCTAGCCAAAGCTCAACGGCCTGATCCGGCAAGCCCTGCAAACCTGGCACCCCCGCAGTCGCCACGCCCGCCAACCGCCCGGGCCAGCCAGCGCCCAGCGTCTGATCCAGACGACAGCGCCCCGAAGCCTCATCAGGTATCATTGAGCGTTTTTCAGCCAGTCAACCCCATTTTTTATATTCAGGAAACATCATGGGCAACAAAATCGTTACCGAAGCCGACCGCAAGGCCACCAAACCCCTGCCAGGCGCACCGCGCATCAAGCAAGGCGCTGGCCAACGCCGCAGCCAGGAGCGCGGCTCGCACATTCGCAGCAAAAAGAACCCCGGCAAGCGCCCGCACCAAGGCTGATCGGGGTTCAAGCCCTCTGGCAGCAGAGGCGTATGCGCTTGCTGCCCGGCGTCCAGCTTCTGCCTTGACCCGTATCAAAAAACCTGCCCTTTCAGCGGCAGGTTTTTTGTGCCTGCCGACTGCATTCAGCGCGCCGCGCAAGCGGCACTCCACCGATCCAACAGCTAACAACCGCAGCACACGCTTTCAAAACCGATCGATCAGCCAACGCCCTCTTACCCCCTCTTCACGGCCGTGTTCCGATGACCCAGCCACCCGCTGCAAGCAGCCCGCAGGCTTGACTGGCCAGGCACTGCACAAAAAAAGCGCCATGCAGGCGCTTTTTTTGGCAAAGGCACACGATGCGAAGACTTTGAACAGGCTCTCAAGCCAGCGTCACGCGTGCGAACTTGCGCTTGCCTACCTGCACCACGTAAGTGCCTGCTTGCAGCTTCAGCCCCTTGTCGCTGATGACGCCGGAATCCACGCGCACACCACCGCCGTCGATCAGGCGGTTGGCCTCGCTGGTGGAAGGCGCCAGGCCCGATTGCTTGAGCAGCAGACCAATGCCCAGGCCACCCTCGCCCGCAGTCAGTTGCACTTCGGGAATGTCATCCGGCACGCCGCCGCGCGAGCGGTTGATGAAGTCTTGCTCGGCCGCTTCTGCCGCTTGCGCGCTGTGAAAGCGCGTGGTGATTTCCTTGGCGAGCATGACCTTGGCCTCTTTGGGGTTGCGGCCTGCGGCCACTTCCTTTTGCAGCGCCTCGATCTCGGCCAGGCTCTTGAACGAGAGCAGGGTGTACCAGCGCCACATCAGCTCGTCGCTGATGGAGAGCACCTTGGCGAACATGGTGTTGGCGTCTTCGGTGATGCCGATGTAGTTGCCCTTGCTCTTGCTCATTTTTTCCACGCCGTCCAGCCCTTCGAGCAGTGGCATGGTGAGCACGCACTGTGGCGCTTGCCCGTATTCGGCCTGCAGGTGGCGGCCCATGAGCAGGTTGAACTTCTGGTCGGTGCCGCCCAGTTCCAGATCGCTTTGGAGCGCCACCGAGTCGTAGCCTTGCAGCAGCGGGTACAGGAATTCGTGCACGCTGATGGAGGTGCCGGCGTGGAAGCGGTCGTGAAAGTCGTTGCGCTCCATCATGCGCGCCACGGTGTATTTGGCGGCCAGCTCGATCATGCCGCGCGTGCCCAGCTGGTCGCACCATTCGCTGTTGTAGCGGATCTCGGTGCGGGCGGGATCCAGCACCAGGCTGGCCTGCTTGTAATAGGTTTCGGCATTGGCCTTGACCTGTTCGGCCGTGAGCGGCGGGCGCGTGGTGTTGCGCCCGCTGGGGTCGCCAATCAGGCCGGTGAAGTCGCCAATCAGGAAGATGACCTGGTGCCCCAGGTCCTGCAACTGGCGCATCTTGTTCAGCACTACGGTGTGGCCCAGGTGGATGTCGGGCGCGGTGGGGTCCAGCCCCAGCTTGATGCGCAGCGGCTGGCCCGTGGCCTCGGCCTTGACGAGCTTTTGCAGCCAGTCTTCTTGCGGCAGCAGTTCGTCGCAGCCGCGCAAGGTCACGGCCAGCGCATGTTGCACGGCTTCGCTTCCAACGGTATGAGTAGTGAGATCGGCAGAGAGTTTGGTCATGGCAAAGGGCATCCGTCAGGGCCGGAAAAAAGCTCGATAAGAAAACCGGTAAACAGGCTGGACAACAGGCCCGTGAAGCGCGCCAATGACGAGGCCAGGGCCAAAAAACGTTTGATTTTAGTGGCGCGCCGCATGTCTTGTGGCCGCTTCAACTCTCTGTGGGTGATTGGGCGCAACGCAGCACAGCCCACGATGCAAGCGCATCAGCAACATAGCTGAGATGGCTGCGCTTGTGGTGCGCCAACGCGGCAACATGGGCGCACTCTGCACACCGGCTTTCCCTTGTGCCGCTTCATTCATGGGCGGTTCTGATCCATCAAGCACGTGCTTCGCGGCACAATCGGCATCCAACACGGCGCACACGCCAGCTTGTACGCAGCTGCCCATGCAGGCGCACAAGCGGCGGGCCTCCTGCCACGCCCCTTCCTTTCCCAGCCCATGATGAGCCAGCCCGCCACTTCACACACTCCGCCTCCGCCGTTTCATTGCATCGGCCTGATGTCGGGCACCTCGCTCGATGCCGTGGATGGCTGCCTGCTCACCATCACGCTCGCATCATCTGGCAACACTGGCAAGCCCACCGCCCTGCGCCAACTGGGCTTTGCCAGCCAACCCTTGCCAGACAATTTGCGGGCCGAGCTGCTGGCCCTCAACACCCCGGGCGACAACGAGCTGCATCGCGCCGCTCTGGCCGCCAATGCCCTCACCCAGCTGTACGCCGACGTAGCCGCCGAACTGTGTGCGCAAGCCCGGCTCAGCCCGCAGCAGATCGCCGTGATCGGCGCGCACGGCCAAACCGTGCGCCACCGCCCGCAACTGTTTAACGGCAGCGGCTACACCCTGCAACTGCTCAACGGCGCCCTGCTGGCCGAGCGCAGCGGCATCGCCGTGGCCTGCAACTTTCGCAGCCGCGATGTAGCCGCCGGGGGCCAAGGCGCACCGTTGGTGCCCGCCTTTCACGCCGCGCTGTGGGGCGCAGTGGGGCAAACCACTTCCGGCCAAGCGGCTGCACCGACCGGACTGGCCGTGCTCAACATCGGCGGCATGGCCAATATCAGCCTGCTGCTGCCCGGCCAAGCCGTGATGGGCTTTGACTGCGGCCCGGGCAATGTGCTGCTGGATTCGTGGTGTGCCCAGCACACCGGCCAACCCTACGACGCCGGCGGCCAATGGGCCGCGCAAGGCCAGGTGCACGCGGGCTTGTTGCAACAGATGCTGGCTGACGATTACATCCAGCGGCCCCCACCCAAAAGCACCGGGCGCGATCACTTCAACGCCGCCTGGCTGCAGCAGCAATTGCAGCCTTGGCCGGGCCTGGCTGCGGTGGACGTGCAGGCCACCCTGCTGGCGCTGACGGCACAAGCCGCCGCGCAGCACATCCAGCGCCACGCGCCTGGCGTGCGCCAACTACTGGTTTGCGGCGGCGGCGTGCGCAACACACAGCTCATGCGCGCGCTGGGCCAAGCCCTGCCGGGCGTAACCATTGCCTCATCCGAGCAGCGCGGCATCGACCCGCAAGCGATGGAAGCCGCCGCCTTTGCCTGGCTGGGCCTGCACACCCTGCTGCGCCTGCCGCTGAATCTGCACGCCGTGACTGGCGCGCCCGGCGCACGGGTGCTGGGCTGCTTGTATCCGGCGTGAAAAGGCTCTCAGCCAAGGCGGAGCCATTCAAACCGGCCGTTCTTCAATGTCCCTTTTCAGCCCCTGGAACCTGTTCAAAATCTCAAGGCGAGGCGATGGAGAATGGAGCGGGATCGGGATACAAGGCACACAGCTTGGCATGTGGCGCAGGGCATGGCCCGTGCAATATGCACCAGATGATTGACAAGATTGGCAACGCAGCAAGCCGCCCGCTTCCGCTTTCAAACGCCCGTGATGAATTTTCGAAGAGGTTCTGAAGGAGATCATGAGATGAGCAAAACCGTGCTGTCCATATGCACTGCGCTATTGGTGCTGGCGGCTTCCCCGGCTGGGGCGGCCCAGCCACCGTCTGACCACGATTTGGGGCAGGCCATGCAAACGTATTACAAGCGCCCCGATCCGTCGCGGGCTTTGGCCATCGTGCAAAGGCTGCTGGCCTCGCCCGGGTACAAGCAGCAATCGAGCCAAACCATCCTGTCCAACTACTGGGGCGCCGCTGTTTTGCAGCAGCATCCAGCCCAAACCATGACGTGGTGCCAAGCCATCAAGCAGCACGACGTGCAAACCCAGCTGTATGCGTCGAGCCTGTTTTTCATGGCGCAAACGCCAGACATGGAGCAATGTTTGCAAAGCCTGAGCCTGACTGCGCAACAGCGCCAGCAATTGTTGAGCCAGCAACCTGCCCAGCCCTTGCAACAAGCCATCACCCACCCGTTGCATCTGGATTTGTTGTGGGCGCACTTCTTCGCCACAGGCCATGCGCAGGCGATCGTGAAAATAGCAGACTACGCCGTAGCCAACCGCGAGGTGCTGACCGAGCAGATCGAGCACCCCACCATGCTGGACGCACGTCGCCTGCTGCTGGAGCAAGCCGCACGCTGGTCGCTGCACAGCAACGCGCAGCAAGATCCACACGTGCGGCAAATTCTGGTGCGGCATGCCCAAACCCTGCAAGCCGCCGAGCGCAGCTGGCTGGAGCAAAACGTGCTGTCATCCTCCCCAGACAAGCGCCGCACGCGGCCGCGCCCATCAAAGAAGCATTGAGCGCCTGGCCAGCCCCCCACCACAAACCGGCGCCCTCTTGCCTACCCCACCGCTGCGCCAGCGGCTTGCCTGATGCGCTGGGCCTGGATCGCGTGCGGGTAGCGGTGATACGGGCATCAACCGCACGCAGCACACACGGGAACAACGCCAGTTCCGGGCGCTGCGGACAACCGGCTGCGGACAGACACTCTTTCCATCGCCATGGATTTGCCACGCAGGCCATTTGCCGCGCATCAATGCGCAGTCGATTCTTGCTGCAGCAGATTGGCCCTGAATATCGGCACAAAATCGAGCAGATAAAGCGCTGCTGCTGCGGCAAGCAGCCATGGTGCAAACGCCATGCCCAGCCTCAGGCTGCCCGCCACGGCGGCCACGCTCAGGCAAACAAAGGCCAGGCGGGTCCGCTTCGGAAAGTCCATGCAGGCCACGCCGTTGTGGCGCAGCCCGACCGTCACCATGATCAGCCAGGCCAGGCCCGCGAGATAGCCCACGGACAGCAGATGCAGCGCTGCATGCGAGTCGTGCCCAGGCAGCTGCGCCGTGCCGCGCCAAAGATAGGCCGATGCCCCCAGCAGTTGAGCGAGGTAATAGATGCGGATGTAATGCTTGCGCAGCAACTCGCCGTGATGCAGCTCGCGCAGCTTGGCCAGTAGCATCAAGCCGCAGCCGATGGCCACGAAGCCAGCCGTGCGCGGCGGCAAGCAAAGCTCGGCGGCGGCATAGAGCAAAAAGCAGCTGGCCGCCAGATTCCTGTACACCGGATTGGGAATGAACACAGGGTCTTTGAGGCGGCTTTCTTTCAGCGCCTCGCCCCCCAGAACCAGGCTGATCCGAAAAGCAATCAGGCAAGCCGCTGCTGCATGCAGATGAATCTGAGCCTGCAAAAAGCGCTCGTCGCTGCTGCAGGCATAAGCTGCTTGCGCTGCAAACAACAGAAACAGCACCCACAAAATGCCCGCATGCCCCGGTTTTTGGTTGCGGATGAGCTGCCAGCCGCAAAACCCCAGCAATGCCAACCAGAACACGACCATGAGGGCGGCAGCCCCTTGCGGCCAGAAGGCAGCAGCCAGCACAGCCACGACCAATGTGGCCAGGCTAGCCGTTGCCGTGCCCAGATGGTTTTTGTCGCCCGTCCATATGGGCATGGCCGTGAGCAAGAAGCCTGCATGCACGCAGGCGGGCAACAGGCTCAAGAAGAAAACGCGATGGACAAACGCGGCGCCCGCGCCCAGGCACAAACCCGCAAGCCCTGCCATGCCGAAAACGGTCGCAGCTGTAAAAAACACATGCATGGGGCGCGCGCGAAACAGCTTATCCATAGTAGCGAATGCCCTGAAACCACTCGGCCACGATTTTTTCTTCATAAGCCGCACTGCGCTCAGAGAGTTTTTCCGTCAAGGTGATTTGCTGCTTCACCGCCATGCCCTTGGCCTCGAGCAGGAAAATCTCGTGGCTGAGCCGGGCGGCTTCGAAGCGGTCGTGCGTGACCAGCACACAAGCCAAGCCTTCATGCTGGATGCGATGCACCAGCATGGCCGAGAGAATGTCGCGCAAATCGCGATCCAAGCCCACGAAAGGCTCATCCAGCAAAGCCAAATCGCAACCGCACAACAGCAGGCGCAAAAACGCCACGCGCTTGGCCATGCCGCCGCTGAGCTCTGCCGGGTATTTGTGCAAATCCCCCGAACTCAGACCAACCTGCTCGGCCAGGCTCAGCACGGCTGCGGTGTCGGGCTGCTCCATGAAAACGCAGATGTTTTGCATGGCGTCGAGGTTTTCCAGCAGGCGGTTTTCCTGAAACAGAAAGCCGGTTTTACGAAAACCGTTGCTGATTTGCCCCGACTGGGGCCTGGCCAAGCCGCTGATCAAGCGCAACACGGTGGTCTTGCCGCAGCCGCTGGGGCCAAACAGGGTCTTTACCTCGCCCGGCTGCAGCTGCAAATTGAAGTCGCGTACCACCACATCACGCAAGATGTCGAAACGCAGGTTCTGCAACACCAGCATCAGCGTCTCCACGGCATGAACAGAATCTCCAGGGGCTTGATGACCAGATATTCAAACAGCGAGACGCAGACAATCACCAGCACCACATAGGCCATGACGGTTGATGTTTCCAGCATGGCACGCGCATCGGCGATCTTCGCGCCCATGCCGTCATTGGCCCCCAGCAGCTCGGCCATGATGACCACCTTCACCCCCATGGCCACGGCCACGCTGACGCTGGCAATCATGTACCCCGTCAGGTGCGGCAGATACAGGTAGCGGATTTTCTTCAGCAGCCCCGTTTTGTACGCATCGAACAGCTCTTCGCCTTGTTTGCTCACGCTGGCCATGCCCTTGGCCGCACTGGCAAAAGTCAGCGGCGCAACGATGACGACGATGGTAAACAGCACGCTGCGATGACCAAAGCCGAACCAGAACAGCGCCATGACCACCCAGATGATCGGCGGCATGGCCAGCAAAACGGTCATGGCCGGCTTGAGCATGGCCATGAGCGTTGCAAAGCGGCCCGCAACGAGGCCAAAAACCGTGCCCAGCAGCAACGACGCGCCGATGCCCACCGCCATGCGCCACAAAGACACGTCCAGCCCGTTGAGCCGTGCCTGCAGCAGCAACTCCCATGCCTGGCGCAGCACTTCCAGCGGAGCAGGCAGCATGAATTCGCCGAATGCGCTGCTGCCCCAATCCCACAGCGCGAACAAAACGGCAGCAACGGCCAGGCTGGCCAAGCCGCCCCACAAATAATCGAGGACGTAAAACACCCTCGCCTGCCGTTTGCGGATCTTGTCGGTTTTGATCATGATTGGCGCAATTTTTTAACGGAACGCGGGCCGCAGCCCCAAACAATTCCAATGCAAGCCGCTTGATTGGATAGATTGCAGATTGGCCGGATGGCCAACGGCGAATTGGCTGTTTGCGCGAAAAACGGCTGGCCGCCGCAGGGGCGCCGCCATGCCGCACAGCCCAAAAGATTTGTGTGACCAAGCCACAGGCCGGCGCCTCATCCGGCGATCAAAGCCCAAGCCTTCAGCAGAACATGCCGCTCTTCCTGAACATTCTCAGAGCCTGTTCAAAGTCTTCGCATCGTGTCCGCAAGAGCAACAAATGGAAAGACTTTGAACAGGCTCTCAGGCGCATCAGGCACATCAAGCCCCCATGATTCACCCACTTCGATGGCTCAGGCCAGACTCACATCAGGAAGAACGATTCATCCGGCAGCTTGCCGCCCAGCAGCCTCGGGTTGAGCTGCATGAGGACTTCGTAAAACTGCATGATTTCATGCTTCAGTTCGCTGCCTTTTTGCACCGTCAAATTGGAAAACTCAATCCCCTGGGCAATGGCCGGAGCAGGCGCAGGCAGATAGTTTTTGCCGATTTCCGCCGCACTTTGGCGGTTGGCCCGCACCCAGGCCAGCGCCGCCTGCAAGTCCTGGTGAAACAGCTCGAACTGCTCTTTGTGGCTGTTGTAGAAGTCCACGTCTGCAATCAGGCCAGCCAGCGGAACCACCGGTTTGGCGCCAAACGCCTGCCCCCAAACCCGGGTGATGTCAAAGCCACGCAGCACATTCACCCCCATGCTCTTGCCCTTGAGCAGGCTCGCGCTGGCCAGTGGCTCGGGCACCAACATGGCATCGAAGTCCCGGCCCAGGAACAGCCCGACCGCTTCAGGCGGGGTGGGCGCATAGCTCACCTGAATCTTGGAAATATCCAGCCCCAGTTTTTTCAGCAAAGCCTGAAAAACGATGTCGGGCATATCGTTTTTGAAGGGGATGATGAGGCGCTTGCCAATCAGCTCCTGCGGGCTGGCAATGGATTTGTTTTTGCAAACCAGCTGAATGATGCCCCTGGTCAGGATATTGATCATGCCAACCTTCTGCCCCTGATTGCGCAGATTCACGCCCACATTGCTCGGGCTCATCATCACCTTGAATGTGCCGCTGGCCACCCCCGCACGCAGCTGGTCGGGCGAGCGCCAGATTTTCAGCGACACATCGGTCTGTTTGGCCAGCTTGCCTTGCTGGACCGCAGCGGCAATCACCACACTGGGCATGGCTGGCGCACCATAAATGGTAAAAGCGCCCGCCCCCGCAGCCAGCAAGCGGCCCGGTACGCTGCCCGCCAAAGCAAGCGCCGTCGTCGATTTCAGGAATTCACGTCTTTGCATGGTCTGTCTTCTCCCTAACGAATATCAAGACCGCCCAGGCTGGCCAACGTATGCGACTCCGCGCATCCAAACCCCTCCTGGCCGTCTTCATGATCGAAACATCACGCCCCATCGAGCGGGCATTAACACAAAGCCAGGCGAATGCCCAACCCATACACCCGGCGGACGCAGGACGCAGGCCACGCACGGCAGCAGCCCCAAGCAGTCTGCCCAACAAGGCTTGCCGCGTTCGCCTGGATCGAATGGGCTTTTGAACCCCTGCACGGCTCAGGACAGGCTGCTTTGGCCCAAGGGCAAACGCTTTCAGCACACGGTGCTGCAAGCAGCTGGCCCCGGCTCCGGCTCTGCATCCAGGCGTAGCACAGATATGCCCCATGGCACAAACTGGCAACTGCGGCAGCCAGTGGCTTGTCATTGCCTCGTTTCCGATTGTAAATCGGAATAAGAATCATTCACATATTTTGCGGCAGAAAAGCCGCCTCACCAAGTCCTGCACCTTGCTCTGCGCAGTGTCTTTGCAATCTGGAAAAACTTTTTCTCGCCCCCTTTCGGCCCGCGCCTCCGACGGGGAAAGAGAAACAAGTTCTAGCCTGGATCGCGCACAGACGGTGCGGCAGGCGTCAATGACGCGGCTGAGCCTGTAAGTGCAGCAGGGCCAGCCCCGGGCGCTGCAGGCGGCGGCGCAATCCCGAACACCTGACGCAGATAGGCCAGATAGTTTTCGTCGTCGCACATGCTTTTGCCGGGCGTGTCCGAAATCTTGGCCACAGGCTGGCCATTGCAACGCACCATCTTGATGACAATTTGCAGCGGCTCGTAACCCAGATCGTTGGTGAGGTTGGTGCCAATGCCGAAGGCCAACTGGCAGCGCCCTCGAAAACGCTGGTACAGCTCGATGGTGCGCGGCACGGTCAGCCCGTCGGAAAAAATCAGCGTCTTTGTGCGCGGATCCACGCGGTTTTGCACGTAGTGCGCCAGCATTTTTTCGCCCCAATCGAAAGGGTCGCCGCTGTCGTGGCGCGCGCCGTCAAACAGCTTGCAAAAGTAAAGGTCAAAGTCGCGCAAAAAGGCGGCCATGCCATATACGTCAGACAAGGCGATGCCCAGGTCGCCGCGATACTCTTTGGCCCACATTTCAAAGCCAAAGACTTGACTGTCGCGCAAGCGCGGGCCCAGCGCCTGGCAGGCTTGCAGGTATTCGTGCGCCATGGTGCCCAGCGGCGTGAGGCCCAGCTGCATTGCGTACAGCACGTTGCTGGTGCCCGCCAGCTGTCCGCCCGCGCCTGTGCCCAGCCCCGCCATGAGCTGGCGCAGCAGCCCCGCATGCCAGCTGCGCGAAAAGCGCCTGCGCGTGCCGTAATCGGCGATCTTGAGTTGCTCCAGCCCAGGCGCCTTGAGCTGCGCCATCTTGGCGTGCAGGCGGCGGTCGCCCTCGGCCACGTCGGGCTGCGGCTGGGTGTTGCGGAAGTACACCTCGTTGACGATGGCCAGCAGCGGAATCTCGAACAAGATGGTGTGCAGCCAAGGCCCGCGGATGGTGATGTCGATCTCGCCATTGGGCAATGGGGCCAGACTTACGTATTTTTCGTTGAGCTTGAACAAGCCCAGAAAATCCACGAAGTCGCTCTTGATGAAGCGCAGCGCGCGCAGATAGTCCAGCTCTTCATCACTGAAGCACAAAGTACACAGGTGGCGAATTTCCTCGTGGATTTCTTCCACATACGGCGCCAGCTGCACGCCGGGGTTGCGGCACTTGAACTTGTATTCCACCTGCGCGCCGGGAAACTGGTGCAGCACCACCTGCATCATGGTGAATTTGTACAGATCGGTATCGAGCAGGCTGTGGATGATCATGGTGGGCCGGTAGATGGTTGCTGAAGGCAGGCTGGGCATGGCCCAGGCATGGGCAATTGCACGCCCGTGCTGTGGCCCCATGTGTGTGACGGCAAAAGTGTACCCAGCACGCCCACATTTCAGCAGCACAAACACAAGCACAGCATGGGCTTGGGGATGCTTGCCCGCCCATGCTGCGAGCGGCGGCATCACCAACAAAGCCAAGAACATGCCCCTGCCGCAAGCGCCTGTCCAGCCTCTTCAAACACCCATCTCGGCCAACCATTGCGGCAGGCTGCGCGGCTGCAAGCCCAGCAGTTGCTGGGCGCTGGTCTCAGACGCAATCACATGGCACGGCGCCTGCGCCAAGGCTTGATAAAACGCCACCACGCCCGCGGCTGCGCCCTCGCCCAGCAGCGGTTTCAGCAAATCACCAAAAGCAGCAGGCGCCAGGCTTTCAAAAACCACGGGCCGCCCCAAGTGCTGTGCAAAACCGGCGGCCAGATCAGGCCCCGCCAAACCCGGCAGCTGCCCCACGCCCACCACGCCGGTGATGGCCGAATCGAGCAACAAACGCGCAGCCGCGTCGGCCACATCCTGATGCGAACACCACGACACGGCGCAATCCGCCCGCAAGGGGTAGCGCAGCATGCCATCGGCGCGCACCGCATCCAGCACCACAGGCAGCAGCAGGTTCTCAAGAAACACGCGCGGCGCAACCACGGCCAGCGAAACGCCCGTGGCCTGCACCCCACGAATCAGCGTCGCCACCGCGCCATCGGCGGGCGCTTGCAAGGGCGAGCCGGGCGCATCCACCACCGCCCCGCCGGCAGAGATCACCACACGCTGGGGCCGGGCGCGCCCAATCGCCTGTGTGATGTGATGCGCGTATTGCAGGCGAACGGCCTCATCCGCCAACGGCAGGTGGATGAACACGCCATCCGCCCCTTGATAAACCGCCTCCAGCGAATCGGCCGAGGCCATATCCACCGCCACGGCAGAAATGCCTGCCGCTGCAGGCACGGCCGAAGGATGGCGCACCGCCGCCACCACTTGTTGACCCGAGCGAGCCAAACGCGCCAGCAGCGGCGCGCCCTGTGCGCCCGTGGCGCCATGAATGATGAAAGCCATCTTCTTCCTCCTCAATCAGTGAACATCGCTGGACATCAATTGACGATTGCGAACCGCCGCAATCCAAAGCGATGGTGCAGGCTGCGCCTCGGTTACGTCAAATGCACCATTGAGAAATTGGCTCACGTTTTTTCACGGCTGCTTTGAATGTTGAAAGCACGCCACGCACGGCGCCACGACCGCGCAGCGGCACAAGGTGAACGCATTCACCCCGCTGGCACTGCGCTGCTTGCGCTTCACATCCAGCCAGCGCATGACGCAGAATCACGCACAGGTTTTGGAGAAAGGCGAAACATGGCCAGATGGCGCACCCACCTGCCCGCTTGCGGGGTTGACCGTTTCTTGAAATTGCTCGATGGCCCCTGGGCCACCCTTATCGTGCGCGAACTGCTCAACGGCCCGCAACGCTTCTCGCAACTGCGTGCGGCGCTGCCCGGCATCAGCGCCCACACCCTCACACACCGGCTCAAGCGTTTCGAACGCCACGGCCTCGTCACCCGCACCGCCTTTGCCGAAACCCCGCCGCGCGTGCTCTATGCCCTGACCCCGCTGGGCGCAGAACTGCGCCCCGTGCTCGAAGCCATGCGCCGCTGGGGCGACTCGGTGCCCGATGCCTTGCTGGGTGATGAGGAAGAAAGCAGGGCCAACAATGCAGCGGATGAATGAGAAGCCCTGCGGTGAGGCCACCACCTCCGCCAAGTCAATTTAGAGCGTGTTCAAACGCTTCATGGCAGCAAATTTCTCAGTTCATCAACTGCCTTGAACTGCACACCGCCCCCGCATGCCGAGAAATGTCTTTTGCCGCATTCGATTTTCAGACGTTCATCGCGGCGTAAGTCTTTTTCCTTGGCGCTGGACTTGGTTTCCGCCACGAAATACACCCTCCGGTCGCCGTCAAACACCACGGCCCAGTCGGGGTTGTAGCGGCCCAGCGGCGTGTCGATCTTGAACGCGCCAGGCAGCTTGAAGAAAAAGCGCACGCGCGCATCCAGCGCACAGTCGCGGGCAAAGCGGCTTTCCACCTCGCTGTCGCTGGGCACGCAGTCAAACGCCGGGGTCGTGTCGGGCGCTTGCAGCGGCTGGGCCTGCATCAGCGTTTTGTGCAAAGGCGGCGTGCGCACATCCGGCCCGGGCGGGTACACGCTGCTCAAATAGGTTTCCACCGGCTCAAACAGCGTCATTTCATAACGACGGCCGTTGATTTCGCGGTATTCAATGCCCTCCACCTGCAAAGCCTGCAAAGTATCGCGCATGGCCTGCACGGCCATATCGAGAAAGGCCTGCGGGTTGACCGTCAACTCATCCAGCCGCCCGCTGCCATCCAGAATGGCAAACACGCTGGCGCGGCTGATGTGCACGCGGCTTTGGATATAGGCGTACACATCGGGAATCACGGCGGGCATGGCGCCGCCCGCATCGCTCTGCCCCACGCCTTTGGCTACGCCCGCCACGCCGGTTTCATCCATGTGAATGTCGCCCAGCGTGCTGATGACTTTGGGCGGCGCCACCTTGGGGTATTGCTGCCTATCGCCCAGGGTTTTGATGCAATCGGCAATCAGCCGCTTGCTATCGAGCTTGACGCTGTAGCGCGTTTGGTAATTGATTTTTTGCCAAATCGCCTCAAACAGCGCCTGCTCCTCGGGGTTCAATGCCTTGCGCGCCACCCGCACCTTGGCGCGGGCGTTTTTGGTGCGGCCTGCAAACGACGCGCCCGTGTCTTCCTCAATTTCAGTCTGCAACTGGCGGGCAAAGTCCTCGTAACTTTCATTGGCCACCACGGTCAGCACATTGATGGCTTTCTCATGCACGCGCTCGCCCTGCGCATTCACGCACAGGCGCAGGCCGCGGCCGATTTCCTGGCGTTTCTTCAGCGTGCTATGCGTGTCGTTGAGCGTGCAGATCTGGAACACATTGGGGTTGTCCCAGCCTTCGCGCAGCGCCGAGTGGCTGAAGATGAATTGCAGCGGCTCCTCCAGCGACAACAGCCGCTCCTTGTCGCGCATGATGAGGGCGTAGGTGTCATCATCCTTGGCGGTGTGGCCGCCGGTGTCTTTCCAGATGGTTTTCGCCTTGTCGCCTTTGCCCTTGCGGTCGCCGGAAAAATAGCCGTTGTGCACGGCGCTGGCGGTCGGCTCCATCAAGCCCTGGTATTGCGGGCGGCGCATGTATTCGGAAAAAATTTCCTCAAACCAAACGGCAAACTTGCCCGGCTGCGCGTTTCCGTCGGCATCGTACTGGCGGTAATGCGCCACCTTGTCGATGAAAAACAGGCTCAAGACCTTGAC
Source organism: Allobrachymonas sp. (assembly GCA_030529505.1). Classification (GTDB taxonomy): domain Bacteria; phylum Pseudomonadota; class Gammaproteobacteria; order Burkholderiales; family Burkholderiaceae_C; genus Brachymonas. The sequence goes on from JAUMWT010000024.1 coordinate 28,611, forward strand.
GCCCAGGGGCTTGAGCTTTTTCAGCTTGTCCAGATGGTGTTTGATGGTGCGCTCGATCTGGTAGCGCATCACCGCATCTTGCAGCGCGTCTTGCCGCTGGCCCACGCGCAAAATGCGCCCACCAGAAAATTCAACCTCATCGCCGCGAATATCGTTGAGCACGTAGCCTTCGGCATACACCTCGCGACCACCGGATTTGTCGTGCAAATTCTCGCCGGGCTTGAGCGTGACCTCTTTGCGCAGCACGCCGGTTTTGCCATTCACGTCCACGCGCAGCCGCGCTGTCACGCTTCTGACTTTGCGTTCGATCTTCACCAGCTCCACAAAGGCTTGATTGTGGCCATCTTGCGCCTCGATGCCATCCACCTCGATTTGCTTGACCAAGCCCAAATCGTAAGCCTGCACCGGGTTGAGTGAATACAGCAGGTTATGGGTGTTTTTGTGCGTAGCCGAATAGCGCAGCGTGCACAGCGGATTCAAATCGCGCAGGGCTTTTTGACGAATATCCGTCTCAAAATTCTGCGGCTCATCCACGATCACGATCGGGTTGACGGCGCGGATGTATTCAATCGGCGCAAACGCCCGCTCGCCCTGCTGCTTGATTTTGTTGCCATCCTTGGCAAAGCTGTCGATGTTGATGACTAACACGCTCAAGGCATCGCTTTGCGCAAAATGGCGCAAATCATTCAGGCGGGCGCTGTCGTACAAAATGGGCACGCAAGGCACATTGCCATAGTCCTGCGCAAAATGCTGGCGGGTAATAGCCAGGTTTTTCATCGTGCCTTCGCGTATCGCCACGCTGGGCACGACGATCACGAATTTCTTGAAGCCATACACCTTGTTCAACTCATACAGGGTCTTGATGAAGGTGTAGGTCTTGCCCGTGCCGGTTTCCATCTCCAGCGTGAAATGCGGGCAAAAAACGCCAAGGCTTTCGCCGTTTTCCGCGCGGTCTGCCGCCAATTCAGTCGCAGGCTCAATGCCATTGGCCGCCTGCACCTTGCGCACGTTTTGCAGCATCTGCGCCTCGGCAATCCAGAGGCGGTTGGCAATGCTGCCATCGGCCGCGTACTGAACGCTGCCGGGGCTTTGTTGCAGGCTGAAAGCCGTGTTGGCCATGGGCTGGCCGTCAAACGCCTGCACCACGGCCTGCACGGCGCGGGCCTGATAATCCTGGTGCGTGAATTGCAGGCGCACGCCGGGCGCGCCGGGCCGGGTTTGCTCGCTGCTCATGCCGGCCTCCGTCAAATCACCGTCAGGCCAATGTCCAGCCCCTGCAATTCCAGTTGCAGATTGGCCAGTTGCTCGTCGGCCCCCTCGCCCCCCTTGCCCGCAAAGCAGGAATTGAGCATCACCACTTGCGCCGGACGCGCTTGGGCAATGGCGTCTTTCAGCGCATCGTGATAAGGCTCGAAGCACAGCCAGAGCTCGCGGCTGCCTTCCAGCACAACACGGTGCACCGTCACGCCCGCCACCATTTCGGACTTGCTGATGGCCTGCACGCCCAAAGCGCCCAGGCCCATTTTCAACAGCAGCTCGGCCAGCATGGCGGTTTGTGCCTCAATAGCTTGCGGCGCGGCTTTTTCCGATTGCTGGAACATCTCCAACTGTTCGCGCAAGGCATCGGCCTCCACATCGCTGCGCCATTGCTTGAAATGGCTGGGCGCCAATGTGAACTGCGCACAGGCCAGGTCTTGCGTTTTCTCTGGCTGCTCGGCTTTCAGCTTTTCAATCACCTTGTCGATGCGCGCGCGGGTGATGTCAGCAATGCTGCGGTAGCCCGCTTTCCAGGCTTCGGTGTTTTCTTCCAGCTTTTCCGGGATTTGCACGCAAATGCACTGGCGGTTGCCGCCGTCTTCCAGATTCAGCTCCATCACCGCCTGCATGGTGGTGCCGGAGCCGGCGAAGAAGTCGAGGACAAGTGCATTCTTATCGTGCAATATTTCTACAAAGAACTGAATTAAAGATGATGGTTTTGGAAAATCAAATATTTTTCCTTCAAATAATTCGGTAATTTCTTTTGTGCCATTCAAGGACATGCCAACACTATCAGGCAATCTGGTACTTACGGGAATTCGTCCAAACCTATTTCCTGCCTTTTCCATGTCATCATCCTTGAAGTAGCGCATGACAGGGTTTTTTATATCTAGGAACTCGTAATCATCTGGGAAAACAATTTTCCCAACATCATAGTATTCCTGGAATGTTTCTTGAGTGATAGCCCATGTTCTCAAAGGATTAGCTGGGTATTCTTTTCCAGTTTTCGGATCTTTAAGCGTAAAAAAGCTGTTTGGGCGCTCACTGGCTGTTGTTTGTTTTGTCAAATCATGTACACGCCACGGACGACCCGGAAAGTCATCCGTTTCAAAATATTTGCGTTCCTTGCCCTCTACACTGGCCACAAACTCCGAATTCCTTGCATAAGCCAATACAGACTCATAATCGGACGAAACGCCAAATGGCACGTCGGATTTTGCCGTGCGCTTGCGCCAAGGAAACTGTGCAACAAAACTCTCCTCCCCAAAAATTTCATCACACACCAGCTTAAGATTCGCCAACTCATTTTCATCAATACTGATAAAAATTACCCCGTCATCGCGCAACAAATTCCGCGCCAAATACAGGCGCGGGTACATCATGGAAAGCCAGGCGCTGTGGTAGTGGCCGTTTTCCTTGCTGTTCTTCTTCCACAGGCTTT
>JAUMWT010000024.1:31408-32725 GCA_030529505.1 Allobrachymonas sp.
AGCCAGGCGCTGTGGTAGTGGCCGTTTTCCTTGCTGTTCTTCTTCCACAGGCTTTGCTTGTTCAAAAAGCCCGATGCGTCGCGCTCACCGGTGCGGCGTTGATAGCCCTCCAGCGTTTCGGTGTAGTCGTCGGGGTAGACAAAGCTGTCGTTGCCGGTGTTGTACGGCGGGTCGATGTAAATCATCTTGACCTTGCCGTAATAGCTTTTCTGCAAGACGCGCAGCACTTCCAGGTTTTCGCCCTCGATCAGCATGTGCGGGGCGTGCGCGGGGTTGCCGGGGGCGGGCAACAGGGTGGCGCTGGTGGTTTTCTGAATCTCGCGCCGGGCGGCGGCCTTGCCGGCCCAGCCGAGTTCGTAGTGCTCATTTACCGGGGCAATGCGCTCTTGCCCGAGAAGGGTTTTCAGCCGGTCGAAATCGATTTGCTGGTCGCTGGCGACTTCGGGCGCGATTTGGCGAATGGCGGCCAGCAATGCTTGCTGGCGCTGGGTGAGAAGGTCGGGGCTATGGCTTAGCTCAGCCCCGGCGCAATGCGGGCTGCTGGGCTGCTGGGCTGCTGGGCATAATTATACTCCGTAACTCATTGATTTAAAATAAGTTTTTGCTTTTCTTCACTGTTTACAGTCATATTACAACACGCTTGGAATTCTGTCTCGACCATGAAAAAGGCAGTCCGCAAACGCTGCGCCCTGCCTCTTTTTTTGCACGTGTCTGACTGAAAAGCCTCAGCCCAATTGCTCGGCCACCCAAGCTTGCACGCTTTGCAGCGCGACGGGCAGCGCGGCGGCGTTGGTGCCGCCGGCCATGGCCATGTCGGGCTTGCCGCCGCCTTTGCCGCCGACTTGTTGGGCGACGAAGTTGACCAGCTCGCCGGCCTTGAGCTGGCCCACGGCGTCTTTGGTGACGCCTGCGGCCAGTTGCACTTTGGCGCCCCCTTCCGTACGTTCTACGGCGGCGAGCACGATAGCGGCGCTCTTGAGCTTGTCCTTGAGCTTGTCCAGCGTGTCGCGCAGGGTTTTGGCGTCAGCGCCGTCGAGCTGGGCGGCCAGCACTTTCAGGCCACCCACGTCGATGGCCTGGGCGGCCAGTTCGTCGCCCTGGGATGAGGCGAGCTTGCCCTTGAGGGCGGCGATTTCCTTTTCCAGCGCCTTGGCATGTTCGAGCTGCTGCTCCAGCTTGGCTTGCAACTCGTGCACGGGGGCCTTAAGGGTGCAGGCGGCCTGGGCCACGGCGCTTTCGAGCTGCTGCACATAGGCCAGGGCCTTGGCGCCGGTGATGGCTTCGACGCGGCGCACGCCAGCGGCCACGCCGCCTTCC
>JAUMWT010000025.1 GCA_030529505.1 Allobrachymonas sp.
CTGCTGGCGCTGCTGCTGGCGCTGACCACTTTCTGGCTCATGCGCAGCATGCCCAAAATCCGCCTGCCCGAGCCCGAGCTGCCCGCCAACGCGCCCGACTATTACTTGCACGACTTTCAACTGCGCCGCTACAACACCCAGGGCGGCCTGCAAGACGAGCTGACCGGCCAATACGGCGAACACCTGCCCGGCCCCGACACCATCCACGTGCACCAAGCCACCATGCGATCGGTCAACGCGCAAGGCGGCAGCACGCAAGGCCGCGCCCAGCGCGCCGTGGCCCAGCGCCAAAGCCAGGACATTGAACTGTTCGACCAGGTGCATGTGGTGCACCAACCCGCCCCCGCCGCCAATGGGCAACAGCCGCCCGCCGTGACTTTCGAGAGCGACTACCTGCAATCCACCGACAAGCAAGAACACATCCGCACCCACCGCCCCGTGAAAATCACGCGCGCGGGCGACGTGATCACCGGCAGCGGCATGACCTACACCAACAGCAGCCGCACGGTAGAGGTGCAAGGTCGCGCCAAGGCCGTGATTCAGCCGGGGCAGAACTGATTCGCCGCACGGCTTGTTGGCCGATGGATGCGCATGCGCTTGCAAAGATCTGTTTGAAAAATCGCTGTTTGAAAAGCGGCCGCCCGAACAGTCGCGGTTTGAAAAACAACCACCGCCTGGCAAACGCCCCTTGCAACAGACCAGCCACCGCCCTTTGGCACCGTTTGCTCGCGCTGCACGGCTAGGGCCAGCGCCATCGCTTCAGCGCTGGGGCTGCCCGTCATGGCGTTGGGCATGTGCGGCTCGCGCCTCTCCTCTGTTCACTGGGCACTAGTCCCCGTTTCACACCCCGTCATCAAGTTCCGTTCATGCATCCAGCCAACTCGCCATCAAGCAGCAGCCCCGCAGCCACTCCCCATCACGCCGTACCGCTGGCCTTCATCACGGGCGCTTCCAGCGGCATTGGGCAAGCCTTGGCGCTGCGCCTGCATCGGGCGGAGTATCGGCTGGCGCTCACGGCGCGGCGCACGCAAGTCATTCACGATTGGGCAGCCCAACATGGCATCGCGCCCAGCCAGTACGCCGCTTACGCGGCCGACGTGCGCGATACCGATGCCATCATCGCCGCAGGCCAGACCTGCATCGCCCAACAGGGCCTGCCCGATGTGGTGATTGCCAGCGCGGGCATCAGCCACGGCATCGACACCGCCGAACGCGCCGATCTGGACGTGATGGCCGACATCTACGCCACCAACTGCATCGGGCTGGCGGCGAGCTTTCACCCCTTCATCGCTCCCATGCGCGCGCGGCGCAGCGGGCAACTGGTGGGCATTGCCAGCGTGGCCGGCATACGCGGCCTGCCCGGCCACGGCGCCTATTGCGCGAGCAAAGCCGCCGTCATCAGCTATCTGGAAAGTTTGCGCGGCGAGCTGCGCGATGCAGGCGTGACTGTAACCACCCTGCTGCCCGGCTACATCGATACGCCCATGACCGCCAGTGACACCCACACGCGGCACTTTCTGCTCTCGGCCGAAGCCTTTGCCGAACGCGCCTGCCGCGCCATTGCCGCGCGCGCCAGCTACCGCGTCATCCCCTGGCAGATGGGCATCGCCGCCAAACTCTTGCGCCTGCTGCCCAACTGGGCGTTTGACCGATTGCTGGCAGGCAAGCCGCGCAAGCCCAGAAAAAACTCGGTGCCGCCTGGGACATGAAAAACCGGCTCTCAAACGAGGGCCGGTTTTCACAAAAACATTCTTTCAGCAAGACTGGGCTTGTCAGCATGCAAATACCATTCAGCGGTTTTTTCCTTGCTCCCCAGAAAGCCGTGATTCTGAATCCCCAGGAAGCAAGACACCCTTTGTGCCAAACAGGTGATTTCTGGGTGCTCTTCCTCAGCTTTTGACGCCCCTTCTTTAAGGAATGGATCTAGCCGATGCACGATTTTTCCTCGTACTGGCTCCTTCGTCACCAGTTCCAGCACGTTCATGCCCCAATCAATGTCCGAGCGTCTTTCAATAGTGATTCGGGGCCTTGGCACAACATACGATTGAACGCCATCAAACTCCTTTAACGGCACTGAATAACAACTTTCCCTGAAGCTCCAGAACGCAGGGTAGAACGTATGGACAAACATGTCCTTTCTATCAAAAACAATCCTGCCATTGCTTGAAGAGTAAAGGGGCCGCCAAATAATCCAGGCAAACAGAAAAAACAGGCCTATCCACAGAGCAGAGAGCCAGCCGAAACCCGACCTCATGCTTTTCAAAGCCTCAAGACCAAAAAGAACAAAAGAAATGCCGATGCCCAGAACAAGGTGCACACTCTTCGGATCGTGAGGCAAGTAGGCAATCAACTGCGTGTCGTTTTCTTCAATGCGCATGGCCTAAGTTTGGGCAAAGGTTCTTGTTCAGTGCGGATGGCGAGAGGCGGTCTCACGCACCGCTGCCCGCCTGCGCAGCCGCCAGCGCCTGCAACACCTGCTGCGGCATGCGGGTGGGCTGCATGGTGTCGGCCTTGACCCAGCCGACGCGGATGGTGGCTTCGGCCAGCAGTTCGCGCTTTGTCTGCTGCACGCTTTGCGTTGGCTGGTGCGCGGCCCTCTGATCGCTTGCGGGCTGGGCGGCATCGCTACAAGCGGGCGAGCATGATTCAGCAGCAACACCCATGTCCGCAACAGCCGCAGCCAAACCCGCAGCGCCCGCGTCAGTGGCGCGGTCATCGCCACGGCTCACGCTTGGGGCAGATGGTTCACGCCAGGCCTGCTGCACAAACACCACGCTGGCCTTGCCCGCTTGTTGCAGGCGCAAGGTGATGGTCAGCGCATCGTCCAGCCGGGCCGAGCGGTGGTATTTGATCGCTGCTTCGCTCACCACGAACACGCCGCCCGTCGATTCGCGCAGGGCGTGCTGCTCCAGCCCCAGGCGGCGCAGCCATTCGGTGCGGGCGCGCTCGAAAAACTTCAGGTAGTTGGCGTAATACACCACGCCGCCGGCGTCGGTGTCTTCCCAATACACGCGCACGGGCCAGCAGAAGGAGGGCGGGGTTGGAGTGTTCATCAGACGCTTTCCTGCTTCAGGCTTGGAATGAAAGGAAGCTCGGGCCGGTGAGCGCAGCAAGGAAGGTGCTGCTGCGCCGTTTTCACCTTCAGGCGGCCATCACAACAAACAGCGCGAATGGTGAATGCGCCTGCCCATTCGCTGCTGCATGCAGCAAACACATCGCAAAGATCAAGAGGGGCACACGCGCCACGTATGCCTGCCCCGCTTCAATCTCGCACTGGCTGCTTCAAACCGGCTTTTTGCGGTCGGCCTGCACTTCGGCGGTGCGCAATTCGGGGGCGAGCGCATGCAGCACGCCGTTGACGTATTTGTGCCCGTCGGTGCCGCCAAAGGATTTGGCCAGCTCGATGCATTCGTTGAGCACCACGCGCCAAGGCACGTCCAGGCAATGCTTCAGCTCGTACACGCCAATCCACATGCAGGCATGTTCAACGGGCGAAATTTCCTGCCAGCCACGGTCGAGCTTGGGTTCGATCAAGGCGTCCAGCTCGGCAGCTTGCTCCACGCAGCCGTGAAAGACGGCATCGAAGTGCGCGCTGTCGCCTTTGTGAAAGCCGGTCAGGTCGCGCGTGAACTGGTCGATGGCTGCGGCATCGTTGCCGCCCACCAGGTGCTGGTACAGGGCCTGCACGATGAATTCGCGCGCGCGCGCGCGGCCGGTTTTGCCCGGCATTTTGCGCGGCTTGGCGGCTTTGGCCGCGGGCGCAGCCTCGGGCTGCATGGCTTGATACAGCGCATCCTCAGGCGTAGCGGGGGTGCCGGGGGTGTCGGGTGTGGAAGCGGTGTTCATCTGCAAGCTACCCCTCATTGTTGATACATGCTGCGCAGCAGCAGGGCCATTTCAACAGCCACGCGCGCGGCGTCCACCGCTTTTTCACTTTGGCGCGCCTGGGCCTGCTTGAGGTTTTCCACCGTGAGGATGGCATTGGCCACGGGCAGCGCAAAGTCCAGCGCCACGCGCGATACGCCCGCGCCCGATTCATTGGCCACCAGTTCGAAATGGTAGGTTTCGCCGCGGATGATGCAACCGATGGCAATCAGCGCATCGTAGGCAGCGCGATCGCCCAGGCCCTGCAAGGCCACGGGAATTTCGAGTGCGCCGGGCACCTGCACCAGCGTCACGTTTTTGGCCTTGACGCCCAGTTGCATCAGCTCGGCCAGGCAGGCCTCGGTCATGGCGTTGGTGATGTCTTCATTGAAACGCGCCTGCACGATGCCGATGCGCAGTTTCTTGCCATTCAGCTGGCTGCTGATATCGCCCTTGTTTGCTTTTTTCATTTGCCTTTGCTCACTGGTTTGAAAAATAAAAATCCATTGAAAAAGATCGCGGCTGCCACCGACAGGCCGTTTGCCCGCTCACGGATCAGGCGGCCGAAACGGGCGGCGCTTCGCTAAAGCCCACCACCTCCAGATCGTAGCCCGCCATGCTGGGCATGCGCCGGTTCGGCCCCAGGATGTGCAGCTTGCGCGCGCCGCACTCGCGCAGGATTTGCGCGCCAATGCCGTAGTTGCGCAAGTCCTGCCCCTTGGCCGGGGCGTGCGTGACGAGGGCAGCGCCTTCGAACTGCGCCAGCAGTTGATCGGCCGTTTCGCCGCAATTGAGCAGCACCACCACGCCGCGCTGCTGCTGTTGGATGTGGCGCAAGCTCGCTTCCAGGCTCCAGCTGTGCGCCTGACGGCCGGTTTCCAGCGCATCGAGCAGCGACAGCGGCTCGTGCACGCGCGTGGGCACCACTTGATCGGCGCTCCAACTGCCTTTGACCAGGGCCAGGTGCAGGCTTTGGTCCTGCACGTCGCGATAGGCGTGCGCCACGAATTCGCCGTAAGCGGTTTGCAGCGGGCGCGAGGCCACTTTGCGAATCAGCGATTCGTGGCGGATGCGGTGCTCGATCAAGTCGGCAATGGTGCCGATCTTGAGCCCATGCGTGGCGGCGAAGCGTTGCAGCTCGGGCAGGCGGGCCATGCTGCCGTCTTCGTTCATGATTTCGCAAATCACCGCAGCCGGCGCGCAGCCTGCCATGCGCGCCAGGTCGCAGCCTGCCTCGGTGTGGCCCGCGCGCATGAGCACGCCGCCCTCCACCGCCTGAATCGGAAAGACGTGCCCCGGCTGCACGATGTCTTGCGCCGTGCCCTTGATGGCCATTTCGATGGTGCGCGCGCGGTCGGCGGCCGAGATGCCCGTGGTCACGCCCTGCGCGGCTTCGATCGAAGTGGTAAAGGCCGTGCCGTAGCGCGTGCCGTTGCGGCTCGTCATGGGTGCCAGGCCGAGCTGCTCGCAACGCTCGCGCGTAAGCGTCAGGCAGACCAGCCCGCGCGCATGCGTCACCATGAAGTTGATCGCCTCGGGCGTAACGTGCTCGGCCGCCAGCATCAGATCGCCTTCGTTCTCGCGGTCTTCTTCATCCACCAAAATCACCAACTTGCCCGCGCGCAAATCGGCCACGATTTCTTCAACCGGCGCGATGCCGGCCGCAGGAGTCTGCCCCGGCGCGGCAGCGGGTTCGGCCTTGGGCGTTGAGCAGGAACAATCAGGCAAGGTGGACATGGCAAAACGATGGAGCAGTAGAGGAAAAAAGCGGCGGGGTGCTTGCGTGCCGTGTGGCATCTTGCAAGGGCCTTGAGCCATTGAGCCACCCAGCAATTCAGCCGCCACGGCATGGATGGGGGCAAGGTCGCATCGGCGAAGTGTTTTCAGTGCGCTCCTGCTTATTGAAAAGAACGAGCGCGTCGCGCCTGCACATGTGCCGACACCGGCCTGAAACGCAGGCCGCCATTATCGTGGAAACGGCTTTTTGCGGCCATGCCCCAGCCATGCCGCCCCCGCCAACCGCGCTCTGCCACGGCCTGTGCAAGGCAATCAACGAGGCGACTGATCAGACGGCTGCGGCAAACCGCTGCAATGCCTCTGCCCACACGTTTGCGCGCACCCCATTTGCACGCACATCTGCCTGCGCCTTTGCCCACCACCCAAGCCGCGCGCAGCCCTGGCCTTTGCAGCCCCTGCCGCTAGAATTTCGCGGCCCTTGCCTGCCCTTCTGCCCTTGTGCACCCACCACTCTTCTTGATTCATGAGCACCCTGTCTGCCCCTGCCCTTGATCCGTCTCGCCGCTTTGGCGGCATTGCCCGCCTGTACGGCGCTGCCGCTGCCCAAGCCCTGGCCCAGGCGCACGTGGCCGTGGTGGGCATAGGCGGCGTGGGTTCGTGGGCGGCCGAGGCGCTGGCGCGCAGCGGCGTGGGGCAGATCACGCTGATCGATCTGGATCACGTGGCCGAATCGAACATCAACCGCCAAATCCACGCCAGCGATGCCACGCTGGGCCAGGCCAAGGTGCAGGCCATGCAAGCGCGCATTGCCAGCTTCGCCCCCCAATGCCGCGTGCACACGGTGGACGATTTTGTGGAACCCGGCAATTGGCCCGCCCTGCTGCCCGCACCGGTGGATGCCGTGATTGATGCCTGCGATCAGATGGCCGCCAAAACCGCCATGGCCGCGTGGGCGCGTGCCAAGCAGGCGCTTTTCATCACCGTGGGCGCGGCGGGCGGCAAGCAAAGCCCCTGGCTGGTGGAGGTGGACGACCTGGCCCGCGCCACACACGACCCCCTGCTGGCCCAGCTGCGCCAACGCCTGCGCAAATGGCACGGCGCCCCGCGCGATGGCAAGGCCTTCAAGCTGGCCTGCGTCTTCAGCCGCGAAGCGGTGCAACACCCCGGCGCCTGCGCTGCGGATGCGAATGCAGACACGCATGCGAATGCGTGCACAGCCGCCAACGTCGCTGCGGGCGACAGCAGCCTCAACTGCCACGGCTATGGCTCATCTGTCACCGTCACGGCCACTTTCGGCCTGTGCGCCGCAGGCTGGGTGCTGCAAAAATTGGCGCACCGGGCAGAACAGGCACGCACCGATTAGGGGCGGCTTCGCCGTTTATCGACTTGCAGGGCTTGCTGAATGCCGAAAGGCTTGTTGCAGAAAATGCGGCCTTTGCTGCGGCCCATGCCTGCCAAGATCACAACGGGCAAGGACGCGGCGATGGCACGCCTCACCGCCCTCACCACCCTTGCCTCAGGCCATCGATCAGCGCCAAGCAGCGTGAAAAGCGCGCAGCCCAAAAGCCCGCCACCACAGGGGCTTGGCATGGGCACTTCCATTTTCAATTCCCCCTCCCCACGTCTTGCTGCGCATGGCACGCACAGCATTCAATCGGCTGTGCGCAGCGCATCGACCCGCCACGGCAAAACACCTGGCGCGCCGCCAACCTGTGGCGGGGTTCAACGCCTCGGCTTATCCAGCAGTTGACTCACTCAAAGCGCCCATCACTCACTGGCCATTCTTGCAATCCGCACAGCACAGCCCGATTTGCTGGGTGCAGCAAGCTTCACCGCGCATTCCTTCTACACTTCCTGCCTGTTCCATCTGATTTGCAACGTTCCGCATGCCGTCCACCACCACTCCCTCTTCTCCATTGACCCAAGCCGCACTGGTGCTGGGCATTGAATCTTCGTGCGACGAAACCGGCGTGGCCCTGGCGCGCGCCTTGCCCGGCCAGGCCGTGCCCGAACTGCTGGCGCAGGGCCTGCACAGCCAGATCGACATGCACCAGGCCTATGGCGGCGTGGTGCCCGAACTGGCCAGCCGCGACCACATTCGCCGCGTGGTGCCGCTGGTGCGCCAGGTGATGCAAGAGGCGGGCTGCCAACTGGCCGATCTGCACGCCATCGCCTTTACCCAAGGGCCGGGCCTGGCGGGCGCGCTGCTGGTGGGCGCGGGCCTGGCCTGCGCGCTGGCCGCCGCGCTGGGCAAGCCGGTGATCGGCGTGCACCATCTGGAAGGGCATTTGCTCTCGCCTTTTTTGAGCGCCGACCCGCCCGAATTCCCTTTCGTGGCGCTGCTGGTGTCGGGCGGGCACACCCAGCTCATGCGGGTGGATGGCGTGGCGCAATACGAATTGCTGGGCGAAACCATTGACGATGCCGCGGGCGAAGCCTTTGACAAATCCGCCAAGCTGCTGGGCCTGGGCTACCCCGGCGGCCCGGCGCTGGCGCGGCTGGCCGAAAGCGGCAACCCGCAAGCCTTTGCCCTGCCGCGCCCGCTGCTGCACAGCGGCGATCTGGATTTTTCGTTTGCGGGCCTTAAAACCGCCGTGCTCACCCAGGTCAACAAACTCGGGCCGCAGGCGAGCGATGCCATGCGTGCCGACCTGGCCGCCAGCACGCAAGCCGCCATCGTCGAGGTGCTGCTGAAAAAATCCCTCAAGGCGCTGGATGCCACCGGCCTGAAACGCCTGATGGTGGCCGGCGGCGTGGGCGCCAACCTGGCCCTGCGCCAACAATTGCAGGCCGCCTGCCAAGCGCGCCAGGTGCGCGTGCACTACCCCGAACTGGCCCTGTGCACCGACAACGGCGCCATGATTGCGCTGGCCGCCGCCATGCGCCTGCAACGCGGCCTGGCCCCGCTGCGCGACGACTACGCTTTTGACGTGAAGCCGCGCTGGCCCTTGGCTGAAATCAACGCTGAGATCCATGCCGCAACCCATGCGGCCATCAACAGCGCGAACACCCGAGCGGCTCGTGTTTGAAGCGCATGGGCAAGCCCTTCTGGCGCCTTTTTTTGGCGCCTTCTTTTCGCGACTTGATTCATGAACAGCCCCGCCCCGCCCACTGACCAGACACCTGCGGTCAACGCTGCGGCCGCGCGCCCTTTGTCGCCCATGCAAAAGGCGCTGCACAAGCTGGGGCTGGTGCGCCCGCTGGACTTTGCCCTGCACGTGCCGCTGCGCTATGAAGACGAAACACGCATCACCCGCCTGCGCGATGCCCAGCCCGGCGAAGTGGTGCAGATCGAAGGCGTGGTGAGCCGTTGCGAAGTCACCTACCGCCCGCGCCGCCAATTGGTCGTTACGGTCAACGACGGCAGCGACAACGTGACCGCGCGCTTTTTCCACTTCTACCCCAGCCAGCAAAAGGCCCTGGCCGAAGGCAGCCGCGTGCTGCTGCGCGGCGAGATCAAACCGGGGCTGATGGGCAGCGTGATGCTGCACCCTTCGTTCCGCGCCGCAGGCGGCGAACTGCCCGATGCGCTCACGCCCATTTACCCCTCCTCGGGCAATCTGCCGCAAGCCTATTTGCGCCGCGCCGTGCTCAACGGCCTGCAACGCGCGCAAACGGCGGGCCTCTTGCAAGAAACCATCCCGCCCGCCGCCTTGCAAGACCTGCACCAGCAGCTGCCCCAGCCACCCTGGCCTTTGCAGCAGGCGCTGCATTATTTGCACCACCCTTCGCCCGATGCTTCCATCGCTGCGCTGCAAGACCGCAGCCACCCCGCCTGGCTGCGCTTGAAGGCCGAAGAGCTGCTGGCGCAGCAGCTCTCGCAAGCGCAAGCCCGCCTGGCACGCGCGCAACGCCGCTCCCCGGCACTGCCCGTACGCAGCGGCGGCCTGCACGAAAAATTGCTGGCTGTGCTGCCTTTTCAACTCACCGCCGCGCAACGCCGCGTGTGCGAAGAAATCGCGCGTGATCTGCAAGCCCGCACGCCCATGCACCGCCTGCTGCAAGGCGATGTGGGCAGCGGCAAAACCGTGGTGGCCGCACTGGCCGCGGCCATCTGCATCGACGCAGGCTGGCAGTGTGCGCTGATGGCGCCCACTGAAATATTGGCCGAGCAGCACTTCAAGAAACTGCTGGATTGGCTCACCCCGCTCAACGTCGGCGTGGCCTGGCTCACCGGCAGCCAGAAGACCAAAGAGCGGCGCGACATGCTCGCGCGCATCGCCAGCGGCGAGGCGCAGCTGATCGTGGGCACGCACGCAGTGATTCAAGACAAGGTGCAGTTTCACAAGCTGGCGCTGGCCATCATCGACGAGCAGCACCGCTTTGGCGTGGCGCAGCGCCTGGCCTTGCGGCAAAAGATGGCCGAGGCGCAGGCAACGGCGCAGAGCACGCCGAATGCCCCGGCACCGCCCCGACCGGCAGAACAAGCCCGTACCAGCGCAAGAAAAAGCAAAGGCGAAAACGCAGCCAGTCCTCCTGCCCCAAACGCAGCAGCTGCCCCCCTGGCTTGTGCCCAGCCAAGCACATCGGCAGCACACGCCCCCGTGCAAGAGCCGCATCTGCTGATGATGAGCGCCACGCCCATTCCCCGCACGCTGGCGATGAGCTATTACGCCGATTTGCACGTGAGCGCCATCGACGAACTGCCGCCCGGGCGCACGCCAGTGCTTACCAAGCTCATCAGTCAGCAGCGGCGCGACGAAGTGATCGAACGCCTGGGCCAGCAACTCCGCGAAGGGCGGCAGGTGTATTGGGTTTGCCCCTTGATTGAAGAAAGCGAGGCGCTGGACCTGCAAAACGCCACGCAAACCTGGGCCGACTTGCAGGAGGCTCTGAGCGGCATCACGGCACCTGATGGCGCACCGGTTCAAGTGGCGCTGCTGCATTCGCGCCTGCCCGCGGCCGAGAAAAAAGCCATCATGCAAGCCTTTGTGCAGCGCCAAACCCAGGTGCTGGTGAGCACCACCGTGATCGAGGTGGGCGTGGACGTGCCCAACGCCAGCCTGATGGTGATTGAGCATGCCGAACGATTTGGCCTGAGCCAACTGCACCAGCTGCGTGGCCGCGTGGGCCGGGGCGCGGCAGCCAGCGTGTGCGTGCTGCTGTACGCCACCAACGATGCCGGCCGCGTGAGCGACACCGCCAAAGATCGCCTGCGCGCCATGATCGAAACCAGCGATGGCTTCGAGATCGCCCGGCGCGACCTGGCCATACGCGGCCCCGGCGAATTGCTGGGCGCGCGCCAAAGCGGCACGCCGCTGTTGCGCTTTGCCGATCTGGAAGAAGACGCCCTGCTGCTGGATTGGGCCGCGCACTGGGCGCCGCGCCTCTTGCGCCAACACCCCGACCTGGCCGCGCGGCATCTGGAGCGCTGGCTGGGCAGCCGCGCGGACTTTTTGAAGGCCTGAGAGCGCCTGCTCAAAGGCTTCGCATCGTATCCGTTGCTTGGCAAAGGCTGTCACTGCAAGGCGCAAAGCGAAGACGGCGCAGACGGCACAGACGGGCTGGTTGCCCGGCGAACATTTGCAACACAGCAGATGCTGCCTTTGCCAGGCAAGCCTTCGGGCAAGGCAACAAATAACCATGATCTTTGTTGCACCCCTTGCCAGGACGGCCGGTCTTGGCTGCGGCATGCGCCACGATCCTGGCCATTTGTTGAGCTTGCGGATACATGGCAAGAGTTTGAACAGGCTCTGCGCAAAGACCTGAACGCCCCCACGCCCAGCTTGGCTGGAACGCTCTGCTCAAACGCTTGATTCAAGCAGCCGCCCGATCGCCGATTGAGATTACCGAGTGAAGTACCCCGCTCGGGCTTACTCGGCCACCGCACGCACCACCTTGCCGCAGCCCTCGCCTTGGGCACAAGCATCTTTCAGGTGTTGGCGCTGCACCCCATCGGCCGACATGGCAAATACCTCGTCGGCCAAGGTGCGTGCTTCGTGCAGGTTATGCGTCACCAGCAAGGCGGTTTGCCCGGTGCGGTGCAAGATGCTGCGCATTTCAGTCAGCAGGTGCTCGCTGGTGGCGCTATCGAGGCTGGAAAAAGGCTCGTCCAACAACAGCAGCCTGGGGCTAGGGGCCAGCGCACGTGCCAGGGCAATGCGTTGCTGCTGCCCGCCCGATAGCTGATGCGGGTAGCGATCGCCCAAATCGGCCAAACCGACGAGTTGCAACATCTGCGCCACGCGCTCAGCCCGCTGGGCACGCGGCAACTGGTGCAGACCAAAGGCCACGTTCTGCGCCGCGCTCAAGTGCGGGAACAGGGCATGATCCTGAAACACCATGCCCATGCGCCGCCGCTCGGGCGGCACGTGGATGCCAGGGGCCGACAGCAGCTCATCGCCCAAACGGATCTGCCCAGCCTGCACGGGCTCGAAGCCCGCCACAGCGCGCAGCACCGTGGTTTTGCCGCAACCCGAGGGCCCTAGCAAACAGGCCGTTTGCCCCGCTGGCACATGCAGCGAAAAGTTTTGGACGACTGTGTGCCGCGCACCAGGTGCTTCGTAGGCCACGTGCAGCTGCTCAATGTGCAGGGCCACGGCTTGGGCAGATGGCGTGGCTGCTGCTGGCCCTTGGCTGCCAACTGCTACTGGGTTGCTCTGAGCAGTCATCGGCTGGCCGCCTGGTGTGGCGGGGTCAAAAGTGGGTGCATTCATCTCGTTCAAGCCCTTGCCTTCAACGTTCGGCCATCTGCTGACGCAGATTGCGCTCTTGCTGCGCAGCCAACCAAATCACCGGCACGATGCCCGCCAACACAATGGCCAAGGCGGCAATCGCGCCTTCTTCATAAGTGCCGCGCGCGGCTTCGGCATACAGCCAGGTAGACAGCGTTTCGAAATTGGGCGGGCGCAGCAACAAGGTGGCGGGCAATTCTTTCATCGCATCCACAAACACCAGCATGGCGCTGCTGGCCAGCGCCGGGCGTAACAGCGGCAAATGCACGCGCCACAGCACGCCGCTGGGCCCCGCGCCCAGCAAGCGCGCCGCTTGCTCCAGCGCGGGCGGCTGGCGCAGCAGGCCCGATTGCACGCCGCTGGCCGCAATCGCCAAAAAGCGCAGACTGCAGCCCAGCAGCAACCACGCGCCCGCCATCATCAACGGCAGGCCAGACAGGCCTAGCGCATCGGCCAGGCGCGCATCCAGCCACAGCGCGGGTGGCAGCAAGCCAATGGCCAGCACCGTGCCCGGTATGGCATAGCCCAGGCTGGCCAGGCGCACGGGCCAGCGCGTGGGCAGGGCCGATCGCATGCCCTGGCGCGACACCCAGGCCACCAGCAGGCCCGCCAGCACGGCGCACACTGTTGCCGCCAGCGCCAGCAACACGGTGTTGCGCAGGCTCACCAGCAAAGCAGGCGACAAGCCCCCTTCTTGCAGCACGCGCGCCAGCGCCTGCTGCACCAGATAAGCCGCAGGCGCCACAAAACCCAGCAGCACCGGCAGCGCCACCAGCAACAACAGCGCCCAGGCGGCGGGGCCGCGCAGGCGGCGGGGCTGCATCAGCTGCTGCCCGCGCACACTGGCAAAGCGCTGGCGCGCGCGGCCATGTTGCTCCAGCCCGATGAAGAGCAGCACCAAAAACAGCATGCTTATCGCGATTTGTGCGGCACCGGCCAAATCGGATCGCGTGACCCAGGTGGTGTAGATGCTCACGGTGAGCGTTTGCACGCCCAGAAATTCGGAAGCGCCAATGTCGTTGAGGGTTTCGAGCAAGGCCAGGCTCAGGCCCACGGCCAGGGCCGGGCGCGCCAACGGCAGCACCACGCGCCACACCACGCCCCAGGGGCCGTGGCCCAGCGAGCGGGCGGCCTCCAACAGGTGTTTGGATTGCGTCAAAAAAGCTGCTCGCGCCGACAGATACACATAGGGATACAGCACCAGGCCCAGCAGCACGATGGCTCCGCTCAAGGAACGGATGTCGGGCAGCCGCCATTGCCGGGGCGATTCGTAGCCCAGCAGGGCGCGCAGCGCGGTTTGAATGGGGCCGATGGGGTGCAGCAAATCGGTATAGGCAAAGGCGATGATGTAGCTGGGCATGGCCAGCGGCAGCAGCAGCGCCCAGGCCAGCACCCGCCGCCCCGGGAAGCTGTAGGCCGTGACCGCCCAGGCGCAGCCCACGCCCAGCAGCAGGGCAATGCTGCCTACCCCCAGCAGCAGCCACAGGGTGTTGCGCGCGGCTTCGGGCAGCACGTGCTGCAAGAGATGCTGCCAGTGGCTGCTGGGGCCTTGTGCGGCCGTCCACGCCAGGGTGGCAATGGGCAGCAGCGCCAGCAATACCACGGCAGCGGCCGCCAACAACCAAGCCGGGCCTGCATGGTGCAGGCCCGGCCAGAAGGTGCGCCACCGCGGCGGGGCCGTTACAGCACCCGCCTGGCGGCTGGCGGAAGGCGCGCGATCAGCGGTCAAAGCCCACCTTGTCGATCAGCTCGCTGGCCTTTTTGCGGTTGCGGGCAATGTCCACCAGCGAAGTGGTGTCGGGCGTGATCTCGCCAATGCTTTGCTTGATGATGGGGTCAATCGCCACGCCTTTGCGCACGGGGTATTCGAAGTTGGACTGGGCGTACATCTGCTGCGCCTTGGGCGAAACGAGGAATTCCAGCAACTTCACGGCCTGCGCCTTGTGGGGCGCGTGTTTGGCCACGGCCGCGCCGCTGACGTTGACGTGCGTGCCCTGGCCGTTGGCAAATGTCGGGCGGATGACCTGAATCGCATCGCCCCACTTGCGGTTGTCGCTGCCGGGTTCGGCGGTTTTCATGCGGCCCACGTAGTAGGAGTTGGCCACGCCGATGTCGCAGATGCCGCCCAGAATGTCGCGCGCCACGTCGCGGTCGCCACCGGCGGCCTTGCGCGCCAGATTGTTTTTCACGCCGGTGAGCCAGGCTTCGGTCTTGGCTTCGCCGCTGTGCGTGAGCATGGCTGCCACCAGTGCGGTGTTGTAGGGGTGCTGGCCCGAGCGGATGCAGACCTTGCCCTTCCAGCGCGGATCGGCCAGGTCTTCGTAGCGCATCTTGGCCGGGAACTTCTGATCCTTGTCGGCGTACAGCACGCGCGCGCGCATCGACAGGGCAAACCATTGGTCGTCCGCACCACGCAGGTTGGCAGGGATGGCGGCCTTGACTGCATCGGACTTCACGGGCTGGGTGACGCCAGCCTGCACCAGGTCAAGCAGCGCGCCCATGTCCACGGTCATGAGCACATCGGCGGGCGAACGCTCGCCTTCGGCCTTGACGCGCTCAAGCAAACCGTCCTTGACGAACACGGTGTTGACCTTCACGCCGCTTTGCTCGGTGAACGAGTTCAGCAGCGGCTGGATCAGGCCCGGCTCGCGCGTGGTGTACAGCGTGACTTCTTCAGCAGCCAGCGCAGGCGCAGCGGCGCACAAGCCAGCGCTCAAAGCCAAGATTTTTGTTGCGCGGGCCAAGGCGCTACCTTTGAAAATGGAACGGCTCACGTTCAAACTCCTGTTGAAAAAACCAAAAAAAGACAGCTGCCGCGCCCACGGCCACAAACACCTGAAACGGGCCAGCGCAGACAGCTGAGCTCAGAGGCTGTTCACGATCTCGCCGCAAGGCGATTGGTTAGGAAGCGGGATGGAATGCAAGGCGCAAACGGCAGTTCATGGCTCAAGCATGGACAAGGTTTGCAACGCAGCAAACCGCCCGCCTCCGCATTCAAGCGCCCGTGAGGAGATGGTGAACAGGCTCCCAGACAATGCGAACGATTATCATAAATGAGTTCGCACACGACTCCAAAGAACGCCCTGCCCGCAAAAAGGTCTTGCCCGCCGATTGAAAAGGCCGCCCCGCACGCATCGGCGGCTCTCAGAGCCTGTTCAAGATCTCGGCGTGAGTGGGCAAAAAGCGGTTTGGGATGGGATGCAAGGCGCAAAACGCGGCCAATAGTGTGTGAAGAGTGCGTGCTATTGGCAAGTTTTGCAACACCACAGACCGCCCAAACCCGCTTGATTGCTCGCCGTGCAGAGATTTTGAACAGGTTCTCAGTGCGCCATCCAGCCACACCGGCCACATGCCCGCGCCTGTTCGCCCGATCCCGTTGATGCATCGGATTGGCTGCGGCGCAACAGCGGCATGCAGCAGCAGGATACGAGCAGCGCCGCCAGCCGCAGCGGCTCATCGCCCGGCAGCCAAGGCCAGGCCCTACTCATCGGCCCTGCTGCACATGGCGCAGCAGCAGTTCGTAAGCGCGCTCGAACTGCTGCCCGTGGCGAATCAGCAGCCAGGCAGCTGCCAGCAGCAGGCCACTGGCGCCTGCCGCAGCCGCCACGCGCAGCCAGCGTTTGGCCGCCGGCAAACGGTCAGCCACACCCGGCAGGATCAGGCCCAGCAAAGCCCCGGCCAGCAAGCCGCCCAAATGCGCGGCCTGATCCAGCCCCGAGATGAAAAAACCCATCGCCACGTTCACCGCAATCACTTGCAGCAGGGATTGCATCAGCGACCGGTCTGCCACGCTGTAGGCATAGCCACGCGCATCGTTTTGGACACGCCAATGCCCCAGCACCAGGCTGCACGCCAAAGCACCCGCCACGGCCATGATCGCGCCCGACGCGCCCACGCTCACGATCAGCCGGGGCAGCTGCCCGGCGCCCGTGCGCAAAATGCTTTGCAACTGCCACCAGGCACTGGCCATGCTCGCCAGCAGGCCGCCGCCCAGATAGACCACGGCAAAGCCTGCCGGCCCCTTGCGCCGCACCAGCAGGGGCCCGATCTGGAACAGGAAGTACATATTGAAAAACAGATGCGTGGCCCCCGCATGCAAGAACATGCTCGTGAACAGGCGCCAGGGCTGGTCGTGCAAAGTCAGCAAGGCGCTGTTGCCGCCCCAGGCTTCCAAATCTGCCGGTTTGGGCGAAAAGGCGTTGGCCCCGCCCAGCACCGTCCACAGCCACACGCCCGCATTGATGGCGATCAGCAGCACGGGCAGCAGCAAGGGATGACGCGGCCCGTGCGCCCCAGGCGGCAGCGATGGCGGCGGCACCTGCCTTGGCGCTGGCACGGATGTTGGATAGGTGAATCGATCATCGCGCGGCGAAGGGTCGTACATGAAGGCGGCTCCGTAAAAAAGAGGCGAGGGCCTGCAAAAAAACGAGGGCGCATCGTAGCAGGCCAGCCCGGGTGCAGCCCACGGTACAACCCGCAACAATCCGGCGCGCGCCGCTGCCGCCACGGCCGCAGCCTGCGGAGATAATTCCGCCCGATGCCCGCTGTTTTTTCACGCCTTTTGCCCTTTGTTCGCCCGCGTACCGCGCCGGTGGGCGATGAGCTGCACGCCCCAAGCACACGCCCCCGCGCTGTAACCCGGCAAGCCACGCCAGGCATGTTCAGCCCTCGCGTGGCCGCGTGGGGGGCGCTGGGCTTGGCCCTGCTGAGCGGCCACCAGCCGCTGCACGCCCAGCCTTGGCCCGCGCCAGATGCCGCCCTCCACACCGCCCCGGCACGGGCAACTGGCGCCGCCGCAAGGCCTGCCGATGCAGCATCCGCCAGCACAGAAACCCCCGTAGCCCATGCAACACCTGCCGCAGTTGCGGCCGCAGCACCTGAACAAACAACGGCTTCTGAAGCAGGCGCGCAAGAACCCGCGCAAACACCTGCACAACAAGAACAACCCGAATCAAGCGACGCCAGCCGAGCCGCATCCGGCCCTTCGTTTGCCATTCGCATTCAGGCCCCCAGTGAGATTCGCAGCCTGCTCAACCGCTTTCTGGATTTGAAGCGCCACCAGCAAGTGCCCGATCTGGATAACGCCGAACTGCTGCGCCTGCTGGAATTGTCCGAAACGCAAATCCGCAGCCTGCTGGCCACGCAGGGCTATTTCACGCCGCAAATCGACCAGACCCTGCGCGCCGATGCCACCGCCAACGCCGGTGTGCCGCAGGTGGACATCACCATCGACCCCGGCCCGCGCACGCACATTGCCGAGCTGGATTTGCAGGTGCAAGGCGCGGCCAGCCGCTACGCGCCAGCGCGCGCGCAACTGGCCCAGCTGCGCCAGGACTGGAGCCTGCCCACCGGCGCGCCCTTCACACAGGAAGCCTGGTCGCGCGCCAAGGTGCAGGCTTTGCAAACCCTGCAGGCCGAACGTTTTGCCACCGCCAAGCTGGCCAGCAGCCAGGCCAGCATCGACCCCGACAGCAGCAGCGCCCGCCTGCAGGTGCTGTACGAATCGGGCCCCGTCTTTCGCTACGGCCCGGTGCAGGTACAGGGCGCGCAACGGTATGACGCCGCCATCGCCCAGCGGCTGGCGCGCCTGCCCCAAGGCCAAACCTACCGCCAAAGCGATTTGTTGCGCGCGCAGCGGCGCCTGCTCAACAGCGGCTATTACGCAGGCGCTTCGGTCATGCTCGACACGGCCGAGAGCGTCGATCCGCAAGCCGCGCCCGTGCGCGTGAACGTGCAAGAGCTGCCCCTGCAAAAGCTGGTGCTGGGCGTGGGCTTCAATACCGACAGCGGCCCGGGCGTCTCGCTGGAACACACGCACAACCGCGTGCCTGCGCTGGGCTGGCGCGCGCTCACGCGGCTGAAGTGGAACCGCAAAGACCAGATCTTCAGCACCAGCCTGATCGCCCCGCCCGACGAGAAGCTGTGGCAATGGCTGCTCAACGCCAGCTACCAGCGCGAGCAATTCGGCCAAACCCGCCAAACCACGCAGCAAGTGCGCGCGGGCCGCACCAAGAACGACGGCACCATCGAACGCACCGCCTATCTGCAATACGACCGCAGCAAGGCCGATTACGGGCAAGACGTGGTGCGCGATGCGCGCGCCTTCAGCGCCAACTATGTGTGGACGCTGCGCCAGTTCAACAGCCACACCTTTCCCACGGGTGGCTTCGGCCTGAGCGTGGAAGGCGGCGGCGGTTTCACCTTCCAGCCCGAGCGACGGCCTTTTGTGCGGGTCGCCGCGCGCTACCTGGGCATTCTCTCGCTCGACAACGATCTGGGCAGCGGCCTGCGCCTGGCCAACCCCGCGGGTCAATCCGCCCGCGCGGCCGTGCGCGAGGCCGGTGATGAAAGCGCCGATCGCGACAGCAGTACAGCTGCATCGGACAGCACCGCCGCCGAAGCCGTGGCGCACACCCTTACGCCGCGCAAAAACGGCGAGCTGCTGCTGCGCCTGCAAACCGCCGCCCTGCGCACGCGCGACAATGCCGTGGTTCCGCCCAACCTCTTGTTTTTGGCGGGCGGCAACGCCTCGGTGCGCGGCTATGGTTACCAGCAAATCGGCATCACCAACGCCAAGGGCGGCACCGAGCCGGGGCGCTATCTGCTGGTGGGCAGCCTGGAATACCGCCGACCCGTTTGGCGCCAGGGCCGCGCCACCGATTGGGACAGCGTCGTTTTCGTGGACGCAGGCAACGTCGCCAACCACCCCGCCGGCCTGCGCCACCTCAAATACGGCGTGGGCGCTGGCGCCATCTGGCGCAGCCCCGTTGGCCCCGTGGAGCTGGCCGCCGCCTATGGCCTGCAAGACCGAAAGCTACGCCTGCACATGAACCTGGGCTTTGCTTTCTGAGTTCACACCGTGTTGGTGATGATCCGCTTCTTCTTTTTTGGGCACTTGTCCGATTGAATCACCCGCCCGCTTGGATCCCCCCTGATGCCAAACGATCACGACTCCCGCACACCGGCACAGCCGCATCCGGCAGAGCCTCGAACATCCGCTGTAGCAGCTACGCCCCCCAGCCGCCCACGGCGCTGGCTGCGCCGCGGCCTGTGGCTCGTGCTGGGCCTGTTGATCGTGCTGGCGCTGGCCCTGGGCGGGCTGTGGGTCTGGTCGGCCAGCAATGAATCGCTCAACACCCTGCTGCAAATCGCTCAACGCCATATGCCTGCAGGCAGCAGTTTGCAAGTCGAGAACGTAAGCGGCAGCCTGCGCCGTGGCGGGCACATCGGCAAGCTGGTGTACCGGCTGGAAGAGGCTGAGACTCAAGCCGCCCAGCCAGCAGCCAATGCGGCTTCTGCTGCATCTGCAAGGTCTGCAGGCTCCAGCAGCGCAGCAACAACGGCGGCCAACAGCGGCACCACAAACACAGGCGGCGATGGCAACCCGCGCGGGTCGCTCACCATCACGCTTGAAGACACCCACATCCACTGGAACTGGGCCGCCCTGCGCCACCGCGCCACCCAGCTACGCCGCCTGCATGTGCGCCGCCTCACCGTGGCCGATACGCGCGCGCCCAAGCCCAGTGCCGAGCCGCCCAAGCCGCTGCAACAACTGACGCTGCCCGTGGGTATGGATGCGCCTTTCCTTATCGACGCCGTGCACATCCAGCGCCCCAGCGGCCCAGCGCAAATCATCGAGCAGGTGCAAGGCCGCTACCGCTATGACCGCAGCCGCGCCCACCACCAGTTGAACGTGGATAGCCTGCGCTACCAGCAAGGCGACTACAGCCTGCAAGCCACACTGGGCGGGCCAGCCCCCATGCCGCTGGAATTGAGCGCCCGTGCCCGCTTGCAACTGCCAGCAAAAACAGAATCCGCCGAAGCACCCACCCCAGCCAACACCCCAGCGCCCGCCCTGTCCGCATCCGCCCCAACAGCCATAACAGACACAAGCGCGCCAGCGGCACACATTTTTCATATCGACCTGAACGGCAGCGGCACCCTGGCCGGTGCCGACGCTCGCCTGCAAATCCAAGCGCAGGCGCGACCCATCGCACTGGCGACATCCGATGCATCTGCCGCAGCCCAAGCAGCTGCCAGTACAGCTTCTGCCGCTCAATCGTCTGATGCACCAGAGACAAGCCACGAGACGCAGCTGGATGTGCAAGCCACCTTCCAACCCTGGCAGCAACAAATCCTCGCGGATGCACAAGCACAGTGGCAAGGCATTGACCTGCAAGCCTTCTGGCCCCAGGCGCCGCGCACGGCCTTGCAGGGCCAACTGCACTTGCAACCGCAATCACAGCCGCAAGCAGAGTCGCCAACAGCTGCCGAGGCCGAACCAACAAAGCCCGCAAGCGATACGGCAAATACGGCAAGAAGCAAGCCCGCCGCCGCATCCGACCCCATCGTGCGTGCCCTGGGCTTTTTGGGCCAGCAACGCTGGCAAGCCACGCTGCAAGCCAGCAATGCCGCGGCAGGCCCCATCGACCAGCAGCGCCTGCCCCTGCACACCTTGAGCAGCACCCTGCACTACCACCAGGGCCACTTGCAATTGCAAGCGCTGGATTGGCAGCCCGCCGCGCCCAAGCAGGCTGGCGGCCGCATCAGCGGGCAGGCGCACTACCAGGCGGCGCAAGGTTGGCAAGCCCAGTGGCAGGTGCAGCAACTGAAGCTGGCGGCCATTCACAGTGCAGTCAAAGCCGAACCCTTGCAGGGCACGATTCAGGTGAAGTCTGAGCTGGAGCTGCCAAGCCATTCGAGCAAGGCCACCGCCCCAACATCCACCCGCAACGCTGCCAATGCGCCGCAAGCCAACAATGCGCCCCATCTGCTCCAAGCCCCCATTGCCTTTGAAGTGGCCCTGCAATCCGTGCCGGGGCGCGATGCCAACTTGCTGCGTTTTGACGAAATCCAGCTGCAAGGCCGCTGGCGCGAGCAAATGGCGCAGTTCTCGCGCGTCCTCGTGCGCAGCCGGGGCGGCAGCCTGCAAGGCCAGGCCAGCTACCACACGGGCTCGCAAGCCGCGCAGGCAGACTTGGCGCTGCAAGTGCCCGGCAGCAGCGGCACACTCAAAGGCCAGCTCGCCCCCACCAGCGGCCAAGGCCAGTTGCAGCTGAAGCTGCTCAATCTGCGCCAAACCAGCCAATGGCTGCGCCCCTGGCCGGGCATGGCCTTTTTGCGCCAGCGTACGCTGGATGGGTCGGCCCAGCTGCAAGCCAGCTGGCACGGCGGCTGGCAGCACAACGGCCAGCACATGCAGATCAAGGCGCAGGCGCAAGCGCCGGCCATCACGCTCACGCAAGCGGGCAGCCCCCCCATGCAGATACGCGATGCCAAGCTGAGCTTGCAAGGGCGGCTGGCGCAGGCACAGTTGCAAGCATCCGGCCAAGTGCAGCAAGGCAGCCGCACGCTGCAACTGGCCGTGCAAGGCCAAGGCGGCCAAACCCAAACCGGCTGGCAGGCGCAGTTGCAGGCGCTACAAGCGCAGCTGCGCGACACGATTCAAAAACAGCAATGGCAGGCCGATCTGGCCTCGCCCGTGCCCATCACCGTGGCGCAAAGCAAAGATCGCTTGCAAGTGCAAACCGGTGCTTTTCAGATTCGCCTGCGCGGCAGCGCCGCCAGCGCGCAAGAGGCCCACATTCAAGGCGAACCGCTGCGCTTTGTGCAGCAAGGCAAGAGCTACCAGATCAGCAGCCGGGGCCAGCTGCGCGGCCTGCCGCTGGCATGGATCGAAACACTTTCGGGCTCGGCCGCGCTGGACCAGGCGCTGGCGGGCGACATGCTGTTTGACGGCGCCTGGAACGTGGAACTGGGCCAGCGCCTGCAACTGCAAGCCCACCTGGCACGCAGCAGCGGCGACATCGTGATTCTGGCGGGCGGCCCGGCAGGCCGCAGCGCCAGCCGCGTGGCCGCTGGCACGCGCACCGCCCGCATCGACGTGCAAAGCAATGGCAGCCAGCTCGAAGCCCGGATGGACTGGGACAGCGCCCAGGCCGGCACCGCCAAGGCCCAATTGCGCACGCAATTGCAAAGTACGGCCTCGGGCTGGACGCTGCCCGGCAGCGCGCCCATCAGCGGCCAACTGCAAGCCAGGCTGCCGCGCGTGGGCATCTGGAACATGTTTGCGCCGCCCGGCTGGCGCTTGCGCGGCACGCTGGATGCGAACATCACCTTCAGCGGCAGCCTGCACACGCCGCTGCTGCACGGCACGCTGAATATGGATGACCTGGGCGTGCGCTCCATCGTCGATGGCATCGCCTTTACCAACGGGCGGCTGCGCGCGCGGCTCAACGGCCAGCGCATGGACATTGACGAATTCAGCCTGCAAGGCTCGCCCTCGCGCACCGGCTTGCTCGGCACCCAGCGCATCGGCGGCGGATCGCTCAAGGTGTCGGGGCACACGCAATGGGGCGGCGGCGCATCGTTGCTCGAATCGGTGCGCATGCAGCTCAAGGGGCAACTCGATCAATTGCAGCTCTTTACCCTGCCCGATCGGCTGATCGTGCTCTCGGGCAACGTCAACGCGGGCTTCAATGGCCTGCAATTGACGCTGCGCGGCGGCCTGCGCGTGAACCGCGCGCTGATCGAATTGCCCGAAAGCAGCGCGCCCAAACTGGGCGACGACGTGGTGATACGGCCCAGCGCCAAGCACCCCAAAGCCGTGCTGGCCCAGCCCGCGCAAGCCAAAGCCGCTGCCCCATCGCCTGCGCCGCAAGCGGCCCCCTCCATCGCCACGCCGCGCTCTGCTGCAGCAAGCAACACCGCACCCACGTTGGGGGACGATGTGGTGCTGGCCCCCGCATCATCCCAAACGCCTGCGGCCCAAGCGGCAAGGACTGCTTCTGCACCCCAGCGCAGCGCGACGACAGCGCGCCAAACAAGCAAGCGCAAACAGACTGAAGCGCCCCGCCAAGCTGCGGCCACACCGGCTGCATCCCAACAAGCCGCCATCACGCGTGCACAAGATGGCAACGCCAGCCAGCGCCGCACAGGCAGCGCCCAGGCACGCCCCAAGCCAAGCATCGGCGCCGACATTCAGATCGGCATCGACCTGGGCAGGCACTTCCGCGTGCGCGGCAAAGGGCTGGACACGCACCTCAACGGCCAGCTCACGGTCAAAGGCGGCCCCACCCTGGGTGATTTGCCGCGCATCACCGGCACCGTCAACACCGATCGCGGCACCTTCCGCGCCTACGGGCAAGACCTGCAAATCGAACGCGGCCGCATCGTCTTCAATGGCGCAGCAGCCAACCCCGCGCTTGACATCGTGGCCCTGCGCAGCAACCTCGACATCCGCGTGGGTGTGCGCATCTACGGCAACGCGCAGCGCCCCATCGTGCAGCTCTTCTCCGAGCCGCCCATGCCCGACTCGGAACGCCTGTCGTGGCTGGTGCTGGGGCGCTCGTCCTACAGCGCGGCCGATGCCGCCCTGCTGCAACAAGCCGCCATGGCCCTGCTCAGCGGCGACGGCCGCGGCATCACCGGCCAACTGGCCGATGCGCTGGGGCTGGACGACGTGAACTTCAAAGGCGGAGACAGCATCGGCACCAGCAGCGTCACGCTGGGCAAACGCTTCAGCAAGAACTTCTACGTCGCCTACGAAAAAGGGCTGGACGCCACCGCGGGCACCCTCTACTTCTTCCTCGACCTGAGCCGCAAACTGAAGCTGCGCGCCCAAACCGGCCAGCAAAGCGCGCTGGATTTGATCTACACCGTGAGCTATGACTGAAAGTGCTGGCAGCGTGGAGTGCAAGGCCGCCCTTCCTGGAGGCGACATGCCGCTTCAAGCCAACCATCGGCCAGTGACCAAGCGCCGCCGCCAGGCGACATGCAAGCCAAGCAGACACAGTAGGCGCACGACCTGCGAGACGCTGCGGCATAATGCGCGCTGATTGGCGTGCGGCCCCTTCTGGTACCTGTTAGCGCCACACTTTCCGCCGCCGTAGTTCAATGGATAGAACGAGCGCCTCCTAAGCGCTAGATACAGGTTCGATTCCTGTCGGTGGTGCCAGCGTTGACACTGCCGTCGTTGCAAAGCGCGTCAATCCCAAGCAAAAACAAGGTGCTACGGCAATGCGGCAATCTTCCGCGTGGCATACTGAAGCAAAAAACGCCCCACTTTTGCCCCAGTTTTGCCCCATGCCGACAGCCAAAAAGTTCCGCGCACAAGTCAAAGTGCGCCACCCCATCACCAAACAAGATTTGCGTGACAGCGCGACCTTCGCCACCAAGCGCGAGGCTGATGCGTGGAAAGTGCGCCGCAGGCAAGAGCTGCTGGATGGCGCAAAGCGAAGCAGCAAGGGGCGGGCAACACTGATGCAGGCTTTTGAGCGTTATCTGGCCGAAGTGTCCCCGTCCCTCAAGGGGCACGCATGGTACGTGAAGCGCATCCACGCCTTCGTGCGCGACGACCGCCTACCCGTCACCCTGCCGCTGACAGACCTTTCCACGGCTCACCTGAACAACTGGAAGCAAGCCAGGCTGCAAGAGGTCACAGCGGGAACCGTACTGCGCGACTTGGGGCTACTCGGCAGTGTGCTGGGGTATTGCCGCAAAGACTGGGGTTGGATGGATCACGACCCGATGGGAATGCTGCGCAAGCCGCCCACGCCAAAACACCGCGACCGCGTCATCACCTGGCGAGAAACCCGCGTCATGCTGCGCCAGCTTGACTATGCGCATGGCAAGCGCCCAGCCAGCTTCAAGCAAATGGCAGCCTATGCCTTCCTGATCGCCCTGCGTACGGGCATGCGAGCGGGGGAGATTCTTGGGGCCGAGTGGGCCAACTATCACGGCACATGGCTGCGCCTGCCAGACACCAAGAACAGCGCGGCCCGCGACGTGCCCTTGTCGCGCAAGGCCATCAACCTGATCGAGCGCTTGCGCGGGCTGGACGAAGACCGCCTACTGCCCATTGCCAGCGGCACGATGGATGCGCTGTTTCGCCGGGCCCGAGACACAGCGGGACTGGAGGGCTTCCGCTTCCACGACACGCGCCACACAGCGGCAACACGCATCGGCGCAACCGTGGGCCAGCCCGGCAAGCTGTCTTTCCCAGAGTTTTGCAAAGTGTTCGGCTGGCGCGATCCGAAGTACGCTCTGGTCTATGTGAACCCGAGCGCCGCCAGCCTTGCGTCAAAGTTATAGAGGAACCCCTATGCCCACCCCCACCACCAATCAAGTGCTTACCAGCCGCAAGAAGCTCGCCGACGCAGGCGGCCTTCGTGTCGAGGCGCTACTGCAACCGGATGCGGCAGATGCCCTGCACACGCTGCTTGAGCAAGGCTACGGGGCAAGCAAAGCTCAAGTAATTGGGCGCGCGCTGCTTGATGCGCTGAATAACCATGAAAATAAGTCAACTTTATTCAAGGGGAGTTGACTTAACCGGTTAAGTGTGTACAATACGAAGCATGGATAGCAGATCAGCGATCCACCGACACCGGGCGGCTCCCGGCTCTCTAAGGAGATCATCATGCAACAAATGACCATCAACACAAACGGCCTGGATCAGATCAAGGCGGCAGTCAAATACCACACCAATCAAGAGCTCACCATTGAGCAGGCGTGCGCCTATGCTTCCCAAATGGAAGAGCGATGGATGCCGGGTGAGCCTGTATTCTTCGAGATCTCACAGTTCAAGACGCTGTCTGGCCGCCCCGAGGTGATCGACCTCACAGAGGATGGTTACGATATTCAAGACATCGAAGATGACAAGTAAGCACTACAAATGGCAGGCGCAGTGGCAGCGCCTGCCAAATGGCAACCTCAAGCACAGCAGCGGCCTTGTGGTCGAGTATGATGAGGTTTTGGGCTGGCAAACCGAGGATGCCAGCCTCGCCATTTTCCAAGCCAGCGAGAAGTCTCGCGGCGTGCCGCTGCATGACCTGCATCAGCGCCTCATGCGTCTGCTGCGCGAGGCGGCAGAATTCGACGCTAGTCAGCCTTAACGGCCCCGCCAAACGACACCCCCGGCCAAGCCCTGACCAGCCCCGCCTGCTTGGCCTGGCAGTCTTTGTAGCTTTCGACCGTATCCACGATCCACAGCGCCACCGTCTGCGCCTGGCCGTCTGCGATCAGGGGCAGATCGGCACAGGGTACGGCCAGATCAGCGGGCGGCGGCGGGGGCTGATACACCACCGATGGCCGCGTTGAGGTGGCGCAACCCATCATCATCAAGACAGGGGCCAGTAACAGTGCGCACAACGTCTTGGCGCACGATGCGGATTTGCTCTGCATGCTTTGTCCTTTCGGCTTGGTATTGGATGCTGGCCTGTTGGCCTTTCTCGAGGTCTTGGTCTTTGGCCTGGGCCACGGCTTCGGCAGCGGCTTTCTTGGCTTCGTTCCATTCGGCCTGTACGGCGGCGCTGCCTGCCGCGTGACCACGCCAGTAGCCAAGGCCACCGCTGATGCCAGCCACCAGCACGGCGGCCAGCCAGGTTTTAGGGTCGAGTAATGCGATCATGGTTGCACCCCCAGCACCTTTTTGCACCGCACCCACAGCGCCTGTCGGTCAGCCAGGCCATTGATGCCGCCATTGATGCGGCGCGTCAGGCCGATAAAGTCGCCACGGTCTGCATACACATTCAGCCCGTTGCTCTGCCAGAACCACCCCGCGCTGTTCGCGGCGTGCTCCGGCTGCTCCAGCAACTGCGGCCGCTCCAGCAGCGGCAGGCCCAGGGCTTGCGCGCAGCGCGCGTAATTGGCCCGGCCCGTCACCTGGATCAGGCCACGCCCCATGAAGCGTTTGCCATCGCCGGGCTGCACGTTGCCCAGGTCTTTGCGCCCCTCGTAGCGGCGCTGCGCGGGCGTCGGCCCCCACAGCTCACGCACGTAGCGCAGCCGTGCCGATTCGTGCCCGATCTGCGCCAGAAACGCTGCCTGCCGCTGGGGCGTCGTGATGCCGTATTGCTGCATGGCCGCATTAAGTGGCGCGGCCCATACAGCCGCCCGCTCGCGCGGAACGCCCAAGCACCGCGCCAAATCATCAACGCTCAACTCGTTCATCATCCATCTCCCTTTCCTGTGTATAGGGGTCGTACGCACCCTGCGACCCTGTTACTTTGTCCGCCCAGCCCAAAGCCAGCCTACGCACGAATTCCGGCGCCAGCGCATACATGGCGTCCAGCGCCCGCGCGCCAATCATCCCGGCCACCATGCCAATCAGCATTGCGGCCATTGGCTTGCCTTCCGGCGTCAGCCAGTCGGCAACCGATGCGGCGCAGATCAGCCCGATCAGCACATCAGACAAGCAGCGCAGAATGCCCAGCTTCTTGCTGTTGGCCAGGCCGCGCAAAGCGCCAGGGGCAGCGCCGATCAGCGCCAAAACGACGGGTTCTTTCAGCCATTGCCAATGCATTCCTTGCACCTCTTTGTCAGTAGGAGCGCGTAAGTCCAGAGGTAATTGCCAGTCACCCAGCAAAACGCGGCCATGACGCCGTAGACAAACATGCCTGTGTTGATGGGCGGGTAGGCCGCGTAGAAGTTCAGGCACACGCAGGCCCAAAGCAGGGCGCTGACCTGCAAGGCGTAGCCAGCCAGCCGGTTGGCGAAGTAGCCGTTGCGCACAGCCCCCAGGTAGGCCAGGCAGGCCGCAGCAAAAAACAACAGGGCGACGTACTCGTTCCACTGCGTAAGCGAGCTGCCGAAGAAGCCTGCGTACTGCGGCAGCGATACGGTGTCGTCGTCAAGCAATGCCAGCGCCCACACCATCAGGCAGGTGCCGTTAAGCGTCTCGATCACCGTCGTCGGCGTGCCAAAAAGCCACTTGTAGAAACGCTTGCGAACGGCCAGCACGTAGTGCACAGCCGGGATCGCCCTGATCCGCTGGTTCATAAATCCCCCTCAATGTGGAAACGCTGGCAAGAAGCGGCCAGCACGCTGTGCGAGGCGAACGTCAGATTTCGCCCTCGGCCTCGATTGGCAGGTCGGGCGCCTCATTCACGATCACGCCGCCCTGCACAAATACCTTCTTGCCTTTTTCGATCCCCGTCGGGTTGGCCACCTGCACAAAGCCGCCGCCAATCAGCTCAACCGTTGCTGTCTTGCCGGCCACATCCACCGTGCCGATCAACATCGGCTGCTCGGGCATCAGCTCCCGCAGCCGCCGGTAAATGCTTGTGCTCATGCCAGGTGCCTTTCCAGCGTGACGGTCTGGTTCACCACCGGCCCGCCACCCGCCTTGATGCTCACGCTGCGCACCATGCCGCGCCACTCACCATCGGTATCCACCACGCCAACCAGCCCGCCCATCGGCAGCACGCCGGGGTAGCCCGCCGTGGTGTTCACGGGCAGCGTCATGGTCACGTTGGCGCGCCAGCCGCAGCGCCCCAGCACGGCCTTGGCCCGCTCCGTGTGGGCCGGGGCATCGGTCAACAAGGCATCTGTCACCATCGGCGCCAGCACATCGCCCGGCGTGCCGAAGCGCCGCGTGGGCTTGATGGAACCGGCCACGGTGCCAGCCGTATAGACCTTGTTGTAGGCAGGCTCGCGCACCTCCTCGAAGCTATCCGTTTCGGCGTAGCCGATGGGCAGCACCACATCCGGCGTGGCCCCACCCCACTCCCACGGCATGCTGCTGTAGCGCGGCATGTAGATCAGCGTCTGCGCCGTCGGGTGGCTCTGCACCACCGCGCCCACGGCATCGGCCAC
The DNA here is from genome assembly GCA_030529505.1 of Allobrachymonas sp. Taxonomy (GTDB): domain Bacteria; phylum Pseudomonadota; class Gammaproteobacteria; order Burkholderiales; family Burkholderiaceae_C; genus Brachymonas. The sequence goes on from JAUMWT010000025.1 coordinate 28,869, forward strand.
GCGCAGCACGGCGCTCAAAGGTGTGCCCTGGTGGCTCCACGCCCCGGCGGGGATTTGCCAATCAGGGATGCGCCAATCCACCGTCGTGCCGGTCAACTCCAGCGCCTCGCGCACAAGCTGCTGCGCCATGCGTTGCTCTGTGTTGGCAAACGTGGCCACGGGCAGTGCATCCAGCGCGCTGGTGGCGCTCGCGCCCGTGATGCTCACGGAATGCTCGGGCCATGCCCGGCTGCGCCCACGGCTTTGCACGGCAAATATCCACGCCAGGCCGTCGATCTCGATGCGCACCATTTGGGGTTGTCCGTCTTTCGGTGCCAACTGCTCCATCAGCCACACGGAGCCGGTTGCGCTCAACTGCCACGCATACCCGCCCTCGTCCGTGCTGATGGTCACTTCTTGGAAGACAACCGGCTCGCCGCCTGGCCACAGCGTGGCCGACATCTCGTGAATGTGCATGTAAACGTCCAGTGCAGGAACAATGAGTGTTTGCTTTTCACCGGGGCGACGGCGCCGCCCGCAAAAGCCGAAGATCAGCGAGCCGGTGCCGTGCGCTGGGCGGCAGAACACCAGATCAACCGCCCCGCCCCTGGGGATGAGGCGTCCATCGTCGGGCTGCGCGCCGTCGCCAAACTGCGGGCCAATGCCCGGCGGCGGGGGCATGCCCGGCTGCCAGCGTACGCCGATCTGCTGGCTGACGATGCGCGCATTGCCAAGCAGTTGCTGCACCGCCGCAGCCACCCGCGCCCCGTGCTGCCAGCGCGCAGCTTGGCTTGCGCCCAGGCGTTGGCCGAACTGCCACGCGAAAAACGCCGCATCCCCGGCTGGCCGCCCTTGCTGCCAGCGGGCTGCTGTGCCGCTGCGGGCACGGATGGCCCCCTGCCAAACCACGGCAGCCAGTGCAGACACCTTGCGGCCGGGCTGCCAGCGCACTTGTGACCGAACCCCCAGGGGTACGGTAATAAACCAGTTTGTGCTAAGGGCAGCAGCAAGCCCTTTGGCCTGCTGCTTGCGCACACAGGCCCCGCGATTCACTTTGGATGTACCCCCCCATGTGAAGTGAATAGGGGCAGATGCCCGCTGGGCCGCCTGAAACCTTGCTGCCGCCTTGCTCATCACGGGGCGGTACGTATTGCTGTCCCACCGCATCCGCAAATCCACACCCACCTCGCCGCAGTCGATCACACCGCTGACCGGCGTGGCCATAGCCAAGTGCAGCTCGGCAGTGATGGCCCCTGTGTCCACATCCAGATAGACGTAGGCCGGGTCAGGCGTGCCTTGCTGCGCCGTGCCGCCCGCGCCAAACACCAGGTTGGGGCTGTTGCGCTGCTCATGCGCAAAGACCAGCTTGGTGCCCTTGGCCGCGTCTGCGCCAAAGACGATCTCGCCCCCGGCATCACCACCTTTGGGCTTGGGGCCAAAGACCAGATCGCTCATGCTTGCCGGGGCCTCAGGTCAGGCGCAGGCTCACGACGGGCAGCTTGCCGCCCTTGTAGAGCAGCACGCCGTCGGCCGGGCCGGTGGCCGCGCCCTCAATCTGCAAGCCGCCTTTGTCCGAGCCTTTGGGCACCACGGCACAGTCAAAGGCCCAGTGGCCTGCAGCCGTCACCATGCGCGCCCACAGGGCCTCGCCGGATGCCGCCACCAGTTGGCGCTCTGCACCGCTGCTGGCCAGCAGCAATGCGCCGCTCTCGACCTTGCCGCAGGGCTTGTCCAGCTCAATACTGGCCAGCTCCGTGCCGCCATCCACGCCCGCGCCGGGCCACTCGCCGCCCATGATGCGGATGCGCGCATGGCCGTCGCCCGCATCCAGCCAGGCCAGCATGCCTTGCAGGCGCGCCGCGCGCAGCTCGGCAGATACGGCCAAGGCTGGGGCGCTCATTCGGGCATCCTTTCAGGGCGCAGGCTGTCGGCGGCCACGGCCACGAACTTGCCGGTGTGGTCGTAGCTCAGCACCGTGTACACGCGCTCCATGTCGATGTAATCGAAGCGGTACACGCCCGTTTTGGGGTCGCTCCACGTCTCGGCGACGGGGTTGCCCGTGGCCTGGTCGTGCAGGCGCACCTTGCGCCACACGGGCACCTCTCCACCCTCTGGCGCACCCTTGGGCAGCTCTTTGACGGTGCCTGCAACGTAGCCCAGCCCACCCCGGTACACGTCGCGCGTGAGCAGTTGCGCGGGCAGCGCCTGCTTTTGCAGCAGCCCGCCGCCTTTGAGCTGGATGGACGCCAACGACAGCCCGAGCAGAATCGGTTGCGCGCTCATGATTACCAAGGCCCTGTGATGTCCAGCGCAACAGAACCAGCGCCAGATCCGTAAAAGGTGTTGACCAGCAAGACCTTGCGCCCCGGAAGCCCCGCCACTCCATCGAGCACCGTCAGGTGCCCAAGGTTCTGCTGATGCAAGACGTGATAGAGGCCGCGCAAACGCCCTCGCAACGTGCCACCCTCCTCCTGTAGCCAGGCTGGATGCAACAGGAGCCCGTTTCCGGCCCCGTTGGGAAAAGGAACGCTCGACTGAAGGCCGCTTGCCTTTGTCGTCCCTTGAAAGACATCCAGGGATAAGGGCCGAAACGCCTCCGGCAGACCCTCGCCCAGATACCTTCTCAGCAGCAACCTTCCCTCAGCCTTGTCCAAGAGCCCAAGGTTTCCCGGACGGCCGACTGAGAAATCATCTCGAACGCGTCGGTCATTTACGTGTGCGCACAGCAATGATGCAAAAGCATCGGCAGATTGGAGGCTGTCGATGTCGCCCCAGCCCCAAGGTAGCAGTCCGTTTACATTAAGCAATGGCTGCAAGAGTGGGTAGCAGGTTTTATCGTCTCCCGCAATGACCCAGTGCCTCGCCCCGGCAGAAGGAGCGTTGCGCTCCGAGTAGTTGTTTGAATAGGTCGCGTAATACCACTTGAACCATCCCGAGCACATATCGTTGCCACTACCCTTGGGCACCTCGTTCTTGGTCGGATCGGACGGATCAAAAGGCGCACGTGCACCGACGAAGGTGTCCAGGTCGCTCATGTTTTGTGCCATCGTCACGCGACCGAACTTGGCCCATGTGGTGGTGTAACCAGCCGGGCATGAATCATCCACGCGCAACACGTTTTGGGTGGATTGCGGATCGGCGCTGCGCAGCACCAGTTTCTGGCCGCCGTCATCAAACAGGCTTTCCCAGCCCAGCGGCGCGGTGCGCATTTGCAAGGTTTGCCCCGGCGCGGCCTGGGCTTCGGGCAGCTCGGCCTCCAGCTCAATGGTGAGCGTATTGGCTCCCTCAACCGACACGACGCGATGCGCGCCGTTGTAGCCTGCGGGCACGGCGTTTTCGATCTGCACCACCTGGTGCTCAAGGTAGCCGTGGCCTGCGCATTGGATGGTGGCCTTGGTGCCTTGGCAAGTGATCGACTGAATGGGCCGCACGTTAAAGCCGGTCACACAGCAGGCGCGCAACATGGCCGTGAGGGCGCCCCAGTTGTTGTCAATAACAGGTGCGCCTTGCATGCCGCTGTGCATCCATCTGACGCTTGCATTCATAACTGCCATTTGTTTCTCTCCTTGTCTCTGATTTGGGTTTGATCGGATGGTTTACGGGCCGACTTGCTGATCAGGGCCGGGGCGATCGACGTTGCAGCGCATCACGATTTCGCACTTGTCATCGAGCACGGCGCTCTGGCCCT